>JADJRO010000001.1:1922500-2522500 GCA_016712145.1 Saprospiraceae bacterium | reverse complement strand
GCGATCTCCCTTTAGGCAACCTTGTATGATCTGTTCTATTTCCACGAGACCACTAGCTTTATGTTAAGACGCTCTTTCTTTTCAAAACGCTGCTTTCAAAGTATTTAAACCTAATAATCAATTAGTTAGCACTTTCTTTGGTAAGAAATTCATCTAAAATACGGTTAAATTCAACCGGTTTTTCCATCATTGGAGCATGTCCACACGAATCAAGAAAAAATAAACTGGCATTTGGAATCAACTCTTTAAACTTTTCGGCTACAAATGGCGGCGTAACTCCATCGTTTTTACCCCAAATCAATAAAGTAGGTGCATGAATATTTTGGAGTTTATCCCCTAAATTGTGTCGAATCGCTGATTTTGCAGTGGCTATTACCCGAATTGCTTTTCCGCGATCATTTACAATATCATATACTTCATCAACCAATTCTTTAGTTGCTACACTTGGATCAAAAAACGTCTCTTCCGTCTTATTCTTAATGTACTCGTAATCTCCCCGTTTAGGGAAACTGCTTCCCATTCCACTTTCAAACAGACCGGAACTGCCTGTTAAAGTAATTGAATTGATCTTTTCGGCATCTGCAAGGGCATATAATAAGGCAATATGACCTCCTAAACTATTTCCAACTAAGTTGAGCTTTACAAACTGCTTAAACTTGACAAAATCCAAAACATGCTCTACCAAACCATTTAAGGACGCTTTAAAAATAGGAAGTTCGTAAATCGGTAAAATGGGTATGATCACATTATACCTGTCTTTAAAATGATTAAGAATCCCTTCAAAATTACTTAAAGCACCAAAAAGACCATGCAAAAGCATCAGATTAGGCCCTGATGTGTTTGTCTCTATATATTTAAATTTATCCTCTTCTATTAATTTAAATTCCATATAATGCTTAAGGTTCCGACAAAAATAATCTAATTCCAATAATAATGAAATGCAATTTATCTATTTCGCTGAGCTGGTAGCGTTTGAAACTATACTTAAAAAATTAATACTGGCCAATAATAATACAATTCCGGTTAATTGATGCAATGAACCCAGCCAAAGTGGAACAGATCCATGACTGTTTATCAAAGTAAATATCCCCAATAAAATTTGTGCTACAACTAAAAACAAAATGAGGTATAACGTACTTCTAAATTTGGAATGATACTTATAAATAATTAACAGAAATAAAATAAAAATTAAATAAGCAATCACTCTATGAAAAAATTGAATAATAACAGGTGCGGTATGTGAAATTTCATACTCAGAAAATAAAAAATTTGAATAATTAGAAAACTGAAAAATTTCTTTTGGAAGCCATTGTCCTAATAACAAAGGCCATTCAGGAGAAACCAATGCGGCTTTCATTCCTGCCATAACTCCACCCAAATAAATTTGCAAAAAAATCAAGAGTGAAAAAATAACAGGCAAATTAATAACCGTTTTAAATTCATTCCATTTAATTTGATTTCCTTCTGCAAACAGAATTGAAGTATAAATATACACCAGTAACAACACAGCAACACTCAGGTGAAATGACAATTTATAAGCATTTACCCATGGATAATTCACCAATCCGCTTGCAACCATAATCCATCCTAAAGAAGCAACTACAATAGCTAGTATAAAAATTACAAGCACTTTAACTTTTAGTTGTTTGCTAAGTAATCTCTTAAATAAAAAGTAACTAAGGGGTACAATAAAAACGAGTCCCATTAAACGCGCCCAAAGCCTGTGGAAATACTCCCAAAAAAAAATAAATTTAAAACGCTCCAGATCCATCCAGGCATTTACCTTGGTATATTGAGGCGTTTGCTTATATAAATCGAAATAGTGAGTCCATTGTTCTTCGTTCAGTGGATACCAAATTCCGGTTATGATATCCCAACGGGTGATACTTAAGCCGCTACCTGTCAGCCTGGTAATACCGCCTAAAATAATTTGGATTAACACAAGCACTAGGCCAGCCCAAAGCCATTGTAAAATAAATTTATTGTTTTTAGGCACTTCCACCGCACAAAATTGAGTATTTCCAAGCGGTTTTTCTTCAATTAAATTTTCCACTTCTTATATATCTTTATTTAAATATAAACAATAGGATGAATATGAATAAGGCTCTGTTAATATGTTAAATGGTCCATATTTTCTAGTTTTAAACATCTTTTAAACAAATATTTTAGAATACTAAATAAATGATTTAGAAGGATTAAAGAAGTTTTATTACACATGTTTAAAATACAATTGTTTAAAACAGGTTTGTAAAAAAATGTTTAAAACAAGCGATACAACCAGTATTTATTCACAATTGAATTAAAAATTAGATATAATTGAGGCAAAAAAGAGGAGCTTATTAAAAAATGGAGTCCAAATGTTTAAAAGCCAATTCAATACCTGCGAAAAAATAGATTTTTAAATATTGATAAACAGTGGATTAAGCTTTACAATTAAAATATATGTTTATAAAAAAATTATGAGAGTTTTAATTCAACGGGTTCTTTCGGCTTCTTTATGGATAGAAGGCACTAAATATTCAGAGATTCAAAAAGGACTTCTGGTTTTTTTAGGGATCGGACAAAATGAACAACAAATAGATGTGGATTGGCTGGTTAATAAAATTTGCCAGTTGCGAATTTTTTCAGACGAAAAAGATCAGATGAATTTGTCAGTACATGATATTAATGGAGCTATTTTGTTAGTAAGTCAATTTACGTTATTTGCGAGTACTAAAAAAGGGAACAGACCCGGATTTACTGCGGCAGCACTCCCATCAGAAGCAAATAAATGGTATTTAGCTTTTATAAAAGCACTCGAACAAGCAAGCCATAAAGAAATTAAAACAGGGGTATTTGGTGCTGATATGAAAATTGAATTGATCAATGATGGTCCAGTAACTATTTTTATAGATTCTAAACAACGGGAATAAATGAAATCAGAACAAGAACTCGTAGATACGTGGATTCAAAAATTGGGTGTACGTTATTTTAATGAAACGACAAACACGCTGCTATTAATGGAAGAAGTTGGGGAATTCACCAGACTTATTGCCAGAAAATATGGAGAACAATCCTTTAAAAAAGCAGAATCAGAGATCGATTTAAAAGCACAATTAGAAGATGAACTTTCCGACATCTTATTTGTGGTGATCTGTCTTGCAAATCAATTGAATATTGACTTGGATCAAGCATTTAAAATAACATGCTTAAAAAAACAACACGAGATAACAAGCGGCATACTGAAAATCCAAAACTTAAAAAATTGAAAAAGTAAGTTTTTATTGTGCAATTGTATTCTTGTCTGGATGTTGTGTATTCGCGTTTTTAGCTTACCTGATAATTCCAGACCAAAGCAGGTTTGCCAATAATCAAATTCCAGAATTTGCTTTGATGAATCCAGGCCAAACATATTGTTTGAATAAGCAATTGATTACCCAATCCGACCAAGGTTTCGTTGATAGATTTTTAAGCGGAAACAGGTCTGTTTATAAAAACCAGGTCGTTGCATTCAAGCAAAACAAGCAAACGATCTGCTCCTGCTTTTGGTTTGGTACCGACAAGTTTGGCAGAGATGTCCTAAGCCGAATTGTTGTTGGTCTGCGGTATACACTGATTATAGGGTTTGCTTCTGTGGTTTTGTCCTTAATCATTGGATTGGTATTGGGTGGATTGGCAGGATTTTTTGGTGGAAGGACGGATGCATTTATTTCAATTCTAATAAATGTCTTTTGGTCATTACCCACTATTTTATTGGCATTTGCTATCATTTTAAGCTTTGGAAGATCCTTTAGTTCAATTTTTATAGCTATAGCACTTACCATGTGGGGAGATGTAGCCCGATTGGTTCGGGCCCAGGTGCTGTATTATAAGGAGATGTTATTTGTTCAAGCTTCTAAAGCGATGGGATTTTCTGAATTTCGGATCTTATTTAAGCACATTATACCCAATTTAATGGGACCGGTATGGGTCAGTGCTGCTGGAAACTTTGCTTTAGCAGTTTTACTGGAATCGGGTCTTTCCTTTTTAGGTTTTGGGCTTCAACCTCCGATTCCCAGCCTTGGAAATATACTTCAGGAACAATATTCGTATGCAATATCAGGAAAACCCTTATTGGCATTGATTCCTTCGATTGTTGTAGTTTTGCTGATTCTGTCTTTTCAGGTGATAACCGCTCATCTGCGGGATTTAACCGATGTCAGAATGCAAGAAATCAGATGAGCCGGGAAGAAGCAATTTTAACGAAAATGGAAAATGAGCTGAGTTTAAAACAACTTCAGATTACCTCATTATTAAATATTACCCAGGCAATTAACGAAAATCTACCCCAGGAGGAACTTTTCAATATGTATAAAAGTTTTTTGACCTGGGAACTCAGCATTGAGCGTTTAGCACTTTTTATCAGAGAAGACGATAACTGGCAACTCGTAGTTACACACGATTTAGATCCTGAATTAGACTTAGCCAGTTTACCCCAATTGTTTATTAAATACAATCGATTGCACACGATTAAAAAAGCGGATAATGCCAAACTACAAGGTTTTGAATTTATTATTCCAGTCTATCATAAAACGGAACCCATTGCATATTCGTTAATTAGTGGTGTAAAAAGAGGTGATCAGATTTTTAATAATATTCAATTTATTACATCCATTACAAATATTGTTGCAGTAGCTATTGAGAACAAGCGCTTGGTTAGAAAGCAGATCGTACAAGAAAAAGAATGGGAGCTGGCAAAAGAGGTAACCCAAATGTTGATTCCAGAAGAAATGCCATGTGGAGCAAACTTTTCTTTGGCCAATGTCTACAGGCCCCATTACAAAGTAGGAGGTGACTATATTGATTACTTATGGTTTTCCGAACATAAAATATGTTTTTGCATTGCAGATGTATCTGGAAAAGGAATTGCAGCGGCAATGATTATGGCAAATTTTCAAGCCTTGTTGCAAAATCTTGGTCAACAATACAAAGATCTTGAAACCCTGGTTATGGTTTTAAACCAAGCGGTTATGAGAATTACAAAAGGAGAGAAATATCTAACTTTTTTTATTGCGGTGGCAGATTTAAAAAACAAGAAATTGTATTATGTAAATGCCGGCCACATACCACCCGTTTTATTTCAAGATGAAAAGTTTATTGACCTCAAGGCAACGACAACGATTATCGGTCATTTTGATCAATTACCTGAAATTCATGAAGGAATTATAGATTTAAAAGAAAATACGATATTGGTCGCATTTACCGATGGATTAATCGATTTAAAAAACAGCTTAGGGATAAATTTTACTGAAGACATGCTGCGCAGTTATATCTTAGAACATCGAAATGCACCCGCCAAGGAAATGTGTAATTCCATTATGGACTATATAACAGATTTTAAAGGAAAAGAGGAAATTCCTGATGATATTGCACTGGTTACGTTTAAATTTTCAGAAACATGAAGAAAAAATTTGTAGCCATACTTTTGGCAGTCATTGCAGGCGGATTTGGAGCTCATAAATTTTATCTTCGGCAACCAGAATTGGGTATATCCTATATAGCACTTTTTATATGGTTGGGTCGTATTGCAGGAATTCCATTGACTGCATTTTTAGGATGGTACGATGCATACAAACTTTTAACCATGGACAATGCTGAATTTGATAGACGGTACAACAGTTATTTTTTCAGAGACCGATTTGGAAGAAGACTTGAAAAATCAAAAGAACGAACGATTAATCGTGGAGGACGCTACATCATGATAGATGATGATTCACCTAAAAGCAGCCGGAATTATCCAACTGTTGTGAATTTTAAAAAACGCAAAGAAGCTGAAAACCTCAAGCAATCCGGAATAAAAAAATTCAAAGATTTTGACACGAAAGGGGCCATTGCAGATTTTAAATTGGCATTGGAAACTAGCCCCGAAGATTTTGCCATTCACTTTAATATTGCATGTGCATATTCATTAGAAGAACAAGCAAAGGAGGCTTTTACACATCTGGATTTGGCAGTTGCAAATGGTTTTAAGGAATATGAAAAATATTAAACCACGAAGCCCTGGCGTATATTCGTGTTTTGCCAGTATTTGAAGATTTTAAAAAGAATCAATTCCGTTTGAATGAGCAATTGAAAATGCAACTTCAAAATAGAATGCAAGAAAAGCATGAAAAGCAAGAAGAGCAACTTGTTTTAGTAAATAAAGTACCCATCGAACTAATAAAAGATAAATGATAGCACTCAATTTTATAGACAAGAATTTAACTGCGTTTTCGGTTAAAGATTCGGCTGGAACTGCAAGAAATTATCTCCAACAGGCGGGTTTGACTGAAGCAATTGTTTTGGATAAGCAACATTTTGAAGGAATGATTTCGAAAGATGATTTATTTGAATGCGATGAATCAACACGTTTAAATGAAATCCCATGCCAAATTCACGATTCGGTCGGACCCCAGAGTCATTTTTTTGAGATTTGGACCCGGATCGTTGAAAACCACCTCAGTTGTATTGCAGTTGTTAATGATCACGATGAATTTATTGGTATCATTTCCAAGCAAAGTCTCATTCAATTTTATGGCCAGTGTTTTGCAATGTCTGAACCAGGCTGCATAATCGTGTTAAGTCAACGGAGAATGGATTATTCCTTAAGTAAAATTGCGCGAATTATAGAAGAACAAGATTGTAATGTATTAGGAACGTTTGTAAGTGATGCATCTGATGCTGGTAGTTTATTTATAACGCTAAAATTAAATTGTCAGGATGCTCAAGGCATTGTTAATTCGCTTCAGCGTTATGGGATTGAAGTAGTTGAACTATTTTCGGAAGAGCGATTTAATGATCCTTTGCAGGATCGATTTAATATGTTGATGAGTTATTTAAATCTGTAATTATTTTCAGGCTACCCATTATCCTACTTTTTATATTCCTTAATCTAAAAGGAATTTCCCAAAATTTTGATACACTGGTTATCCATGGATTTGAATTTAATGGATTGAAAAAAACCAAGGAATGGTATGTAAGAAGGGAGCTCCGATTTACTGAAGGAGATAAAATTCTTCAAGACGAAGTAATTCAAACCATGGAGTTAATTACATCAGATTTAAGAAAGACAAATTTATTTTTAAAAATTGAAGTTTTTCCAATTTATTTATTTGAAGAAACCGGTGGGGTCCGGTTTAAAGTTATCCTGCAGGAAAACTGGTATATTTATCCTTCGGTTATATTTGAAATTTCTGACCCTGATTTTAATGTTTGGTGGAATGAACACAATCGGTCATTGAAACGGGTAAATTATGGTCTTGGTTTAAATCATGTAAACTTTACAGGTGTTAGAGACCAATTTAAATTCAAATTGCAAGGTGGTTATGTGCGAAAGTTACAATTCTTATACAATCGCCCGGCGCTATTTTCCAATTCGAAATTTGGATTGTATTCTGCATTAAATTATATTGAACACAAAGAAATACCAATCCAAGTCAAGAACAACAAATCAGTTTACAAGAAAGTAGGTGATACTAAAATTTATTTTAATAAAGAAGTGGTGGTTGGTTTAAATTATAAGCAAAATAAGTTTTGGAATTATACATTTGAGATTCATTTTTTTAGTAACAAGCTTAACAAACAGCTTGCAGTGGAATATCCAGACTATTTATTGACAGGAGATTATTTACAAAATTTTGGTCTTGGAATTGCAACGGCAAGTTATTTTGATATGGATCATATTTTAAGACCAACAAGAGGCTTGCAATTAAACTGGGCGATTAAGAAAGCCGGATTATTTATGCACGATGATTTAAACTATTTAAATTTTATTCAATCAATTAAAGCCTGTAAAAAATTATTTAATCATTGTTATATACAGACAAATATTACAGGAGAACTTGCATTAATCCGAAAGAAAAAACCGTTAAATATCTATAAAGGATATGATTACAATGATACCGGGATATCGGGGTATGAATTCTATAGTATTGATGGATTGGATTTTATTTACAATCACAACGAGTTCAGATATTTTATTGGTTCGTATACAACGGATTTTTTTAAAAGAATCTTGCGAATTAATAGTTTTTTAATAAAGACCGATTTGGATCTTAGTTTACAACTCAATACAGCCTATGTAAATGATCCATTTTATTTTCAATCCAATGATTTAACCAATAAAATTTTGTTTAGTCTGGGTCCAGGACTTAACTTTACAATCAATGAAGTTTTTCAGTTTAATCTTAATTACAGTGTGAACCATTTGAAGGAAGACGGAATCTATTTTCATACAAGAAAGGCATTTTGATGAAAGTTTTATTGTTTGGTCAGAAAATCAAAGCAGACGATATATCAAATATCCAGTCTTTACTTCACCATTTGGCGGGAGCCAGAGCAGAAGTTTATATAAAGGATAGTTTTCTTGAGCTATGCGAAGAAATGGGGATAAAACCGTCTAATCTTCCTACTTGGAATGATTACCAGGATGTGCTGCGGTTGAAGCCTGATTGCATGATTACTTTGGGGGGAGATGGTACCATCTTGAATGCCTTGACATTTATTAGAGAAAGCCGAGTACCCATTTTAGGAATAAATTTGGGGAGATTGGGCTTTTTGGCCAGTATTGAAAAACGATTGATCGCAGATGCCGTACATAATTTGATGAACGGAATGTATGAATTGGATGAAAGAACCCTGATTCAATTGGAATGCAATGTGCCACTTTTCGGAGAAACCCCTTTTGCACTTAATGATTTTTCAATTTTAAAGAGAGATAACTCCTCCATGATTACGATTCACACCTATGTCAATGGCGATTTTTTAAATTCTTACTGGGCGGATGGATTAATCATAGCGACGCCAACAGGATCTACCGGGTATTCTTTATCCTGTGGAGGTCCAATTTTGTTTCCACAAGCCCAAAATCTTATAATAACGCCAGTTGCACCCCATAATTTGAATGTACGGCCTGTGGTGTTGCCGGATGATGCAATTCTTAGTTTTGAAGTGGAAGGGCGAACGGATAATTTTCTGTGTACGCTAGACTCAAGATATGAAGTTATAACGGCGGATTATCAATTAGGAATTAGAAAATGTGACTTTTCCATTCGTTTAATCCAATTGCAACCATCAAGTTTTTTGAAAACAATGCACGATAAATTAAACTGGGGTTTAGATCAACGCAATTAAGATGAAAATTCAATTTAGCCGGGAACACAAAGTCTATACGTGTGATTTAAACCAAGGCATTGATTTGTCTATATCTTATAAAGAAGGAAACCAACAAGTGAATTGCTTTTATGCCAATTTATTTAGTAGCCAAGCGGTGAAACAAGGCGATTTTATAGGTTCTGTAAAAGAAGGAGGTCCGGTAAACTTTTATAACACGTTTATAAATATACACGGTGGAGGGACTCACACAGAAGGGGTCGGTCATATTTCAAAGGAACGACATTCTGTTAATCAAATCGTGAAACAGTTTTTTGGAATAGCCTATTTAGTTTCCATTTATCCAACTAAAATGGAGAACGGAGATCGAATCATCCAAGCAGAAAGTCTTGAACGATTCTTAGAGGATATTGACATCCCGGAATTTTTAATTATCCGAACGCTTCCTAATGATATTTCAAAAACGAAGCAGCATTATTCTGGAACCAATCCACCCTATTTATCCAAAGAAGCCATGGATTTTATCGTATCAAAAAAAGTTAAACATTTATTGATTGATCTTCCCTCTGTAGACCGGGAACAAGATGGTGGAAAATTGGCGGCCCATCATTGCTTTTGGGAAGGGAATCGAGCCCTGGATTGCAGTATCACAGAATTGATTTATATACCGGATCACCTGGAGGATAACTATTATTTAATTAATTTGCAGCTTGCTTCAATGGAACAAGACGCAGTGCCTTCAAGGCCATTATTGTTTCGATTGGAAGAACTCGTATGATCACGAATTATAAACAAATCGGCAGCAAGGTTTTTTCCAGATTTAAAAACATTCCGGAAAGAGCATTTTACGATTTTTATTATTTTTACCAGCATTATTTTGATCAAATTGTAAAACTGGAATACGATGAGTATATCGAAATAAAATTCAATTACATTGAAGCCTTATATAAACTAGATAAATACAGCTTATTTTATACGCAGGCTGATTCATTTATATCAGAACTCATCAACCACCAGCTATTTAATGAAAGGCAACAAGCAATTTTTGAAAAAATATTATACTATAAAGCTGAGGCATATAAAAATGAAAACAAAATCGAAGAAGCTTGTAAAATTTATGCAGAATTAGTAAAGTGGAAATCAGAAAATAAAGAGTACAGCAGAAAATTATTTTCAAATTTATTTCAGACCGCCCAGATAAATCAACAAGATAAAATTGCATTTGTAGTCGCCTTTTTACTTAGCTCACTGGTAATAACTGGAATAAGTATCTTTATAATTAACCCATTTTATCCACAGTTCAAAGAAACTATGAATTCTTTTAGAAATCTTGCGTTTGCAGGAGGAATTATTTCATTCATCGGATTGCAATTGATGTATTTTCGGAAAGCAAAACTGCAAATGATTCAGATGTTGAAGAAATAGGATGAATTTAGCCAATGGAAGCTCTAAAAAAGTCACTTGCAGGAGTATACAATTCTTTAATCACTTCATATGTAGTTTAAACCGGAATTAAAAAATGGATCCTGCAATTTAACTGTGCTAAAGACTTTTTAAAAAAATTCATTTTACCTGAATTTGGATGCAGCGTATGATATTTAATAATATATTTAATATATTGATAATTAACCGGCAATAAGATAATTAAAAATTCTCCATGCGAATTGGTAAGATTTTATAAGTCTTGCAAGAAATCAACTTTGATTAATCCATAATAAGTTTATAATTTAGAGTAAAATTTCAACCATGCGTTTTTCAATCCTTTTATTTTTTGTTCTTTGTACCGCATTTTTAAAGGCTCAAAATTACAGTATAAAAGCCTCTGTACTTATCTGGGTAGAGACTCAGGAAAGTCCTGCAAGCATTACACTTAATTGGATTGCAGATCCCGATGCTACAAATTATTATGTTTTCAGAAAGACAAAATCAGCAACAAGCTGGGGTAGTTTTATTGCCAATGTATCGAAAGATTCTACCAGATATGTAGATAAAAACGTTGAAGTGGGCAAAGGCTATGAATATCGGGTATCTAAGGTAAGTTCCGTTTCAAATGGATTCGGATACGTGTATGCCGGGATCAAACTTCCTGAAACAGATAGTCGTGGAAGCATCTTATTGTTGGTTGACAGTTTAGTCAATGTCAGGTTGAAAACAGAAATTGATATTTGGAAGGCAGACGTTTCCAATGAATCTTGGAATGTATTGACTTATGTGCCTGCTTCTAAAAATACCGTAGTAGAAATTCGAACAAAAATTGCAGATTTGAAACGATCCAATCCGGATTTAAAGTCTGTATTCATTTTGGGGCATGTTAAAGTACCTTATTCCGGAGACATAGCACCAGATGGACATACAGACCATGTAGGAGCCTGGCCTTGTGATTCTTACTATGGTGAATTGGATGGTACCTGGACCGATGTAATTGTTGATGATGTGAGTGCAGGAAGAGCAGCAAATAAAAACATACCAGGTGATGGAAAGTTTGATCAAAGCAGCTTGCCAAGTGATGTTGATCTAGAAGTAGGTCGTGTAGATTTTTTTAATATGCCTGCATTTTCAAAATCGGAAATAGAATTGTTGAGAAGTTATTTAAATAAAAATCACAGATGGCGTACCGGACAAATAAACGCAGTCAGAAGAGGCATCGTTTTAGACAATTTTAATTTTGCCGGGGAAGCATTTGGACAAAGTGGCATGAAAAATTTTTCCGCATTTTTCGGACCGTCAAATGTTGAATACGGTAATTATAGAGATAGTTTATTAAAAAAATCGTATTTGTGGTCTTTTGGAGCAGGTGGAGGTTGGTATGAAGGCGCAGGAGGGATAAGTACCACACAAAACATGGCCGTTGATAGTTTACAATCCGTATTTACATTTTTATTTGGCAGTTATTTTGGTGATTGGGATAGTCCAAATAATTTTTTACGTGCAGCACTGGCCAGTGGAACCATCCTTAGCAATGCATGGTCAGGCAGGCCTTTGTGGTCTATGCACTACATGGCGATGGGTGATCCCATCGGACTGTGTGGCAAATTAAGTATTAATAATTCCAGTCTGTATCAGGCAGGATTTGGTGCACGGTCCACTCATGTTGCTTTAATGGGTGACCCAAGTTTAATTATGTATCCTATTGCAGCGCCCGAAACATGAGAAGCAGTTGAAACGGGTCCGCACATCGATTTAAAATGGAGAAAATCAATTGAGGCAACACATGGATATAATGTATATCGCAGAATAACTGGAAATTCGATCTATGAAGTTTCTGCAAGAAATGTAATGGATACTTTTTATAGAGATCTGTGCCCTTTTAATGGATTTAAATATGAATATCTTGTAAGGGCCGTTAAACTTGAAACAACTGCAAGCGGTAGTTTTTATAATTTATCTTCAGGGGTGAGGGATACGCTTACAAAAGTTTTAAGTGTGACTCCAAAAGCAGATTTTACTTTTACTAAAGATTATGAATTTGTACATCTAAAATCAGAATCTAAAAATTCACGCAGTGTCAAATGGATTATCGGAAAAGATACTTTAGCAGCATCCGAAGTAGATGCCGTTTTGGATTGTGATAAATCCCCGCAAAGTATTTGTTTGATTGCAATTGGTGATTGTGATGAAGATTTTACCTGCAAATCAATAAGTTTTGAATGCAGCATACCTAAAATTTCAAAAATTAAAATTGATAGCATATTGTGTATTGGTGATAAAGCTGCAATTGAAATAGAAGACTTAATAGGTGCGGATCCGTTTAGTTTTAAATGGAGTACAGGTGAAACCAGTAATAAAATTGCAAATCTGGTAGCAGGCAATTATGATGTGACGATCACCTCAGCCAAGAATACCAATAAAGTGTATAGCTTTAATATAGTTGAACCTGCAGCGTTGAATGCAAATTATAGTATTCGATCTGCTACACCCGGTAAAAATGATGGTGGAATTAGTAATCTTATCATCACAGGAGGTGTTGCACCCTATACTTTTAAAATTCTAAATGAAAACCCGGATTCTCTGAAGGCTGGTGATTATAATTTAATCATTACAGACGCAAATAATTGTACAACAACCATTAAAATTACGATTCCGGTGCGGACGGCAACAATTAATCCAGATGCATCCTTTGAGATATATCCTACTATAGCCAAAGAGTATCTTTATATTAAGTATAAAAACCAATCTGCTATACACAAGATGCGCTTATTAAACATTCAGGGAATCCCATTACGAGATGTTTCGACATCGGAAAGCAGAATCTATATTGGCAAACTAAGTCCGGGTTGGTATGTCATTCAATGCATTACCGCTAAAGGAACAGAGGATGTACGTTTTGAAAAGATGTAAGGGATCCCTTTAACGCACCTACAGTAAATTTCAAAATATTATTTTGATAATCCATAAATTTATCTAAAATATCAAATTTTTATTTGGCAAAAATAGATGTTTAGGTTAAAATAATTAGCCTGAAAGAAGAAATTCATTCGCCTTAGAAAATCTCAACAGGTCCTTGTTTAAATTGGGGTACGTTAAAAAAATATTAAATAGTACGAAATATTTCGTAGATTTGTATAGTGTTTTAATATTTGTATCACCAATTGTATAAATGACCCATGAATAAATTAATTCATAAACCCACTGACGGCGAATTAGAGATCCTGCAGATTCTATGGAAATTAGGACCTTCTACCGTTAAAGCGGTGAATGAGCTTTTAAATGAGCACAAGGATGTTGGTTACACTACAACTTTAAAGATGCTTCAAATAATGTTTGAAAAAGGACTTTGTGTTCGGGAAGCAGAAGGAAAATTGCATATTTATAAACCAGCCATTAAGGAGCAACAAGTAAAAAAGAATTATTTAAAAGATATGATAGATCATGTTTTTGATGGTTCACCGATGGAAATGGTTATGCAGACATTAGGAAACTATAAAGCTTCTCCTGATGAAATCAATGATCTTAAAAAATTATTAAAAGACCTGGAATCTAAATAATGAAAACAAGCGCCCACATTGAAGCGACTCCATGGCATGAACTTTTTGCCTCAACCTTAATGCATTCATTATGGCAAGGTGCATTGATCGTATTATTGATGTGGTTATTGCGTATATTTTATCGAAAGAATCCAAAGGTTTTATATACGTTGTCCCTTTCAGCATTGATTTTAATTGTTATTACAAGTGTTTTAACTTTTGTAAGTTTGGTTTACAAACCCTCCTTGCAATTAATATCAATTACTGCTTTTATTCCAAATTTAGACCAGAACCTTGTACTCCAATATATAAATCAAATATGGTTAATTGGTTGCATTGTTTTTTGCATACGTTTTGTTTGGAGTCATATTTACATTAAGCGATTGATTCATGTATCGGATCACTTAGCAAGCGATTTATGGTCCCATGCTTTCCAAAAAGTATGCAAGCACTATAAAATACAAAAAAATATTGTACTCCTACAAAGTGAGAAAATCGGAAGTGCTTTTTTAACAGGGGTCATTAAACCAGTAATTTTAATACCAACCGCCTGGATTAATCAGTTATCAGCAAAGGAAGCTGAATGTATTTTAGCTCATGAAGTTTCCCATGCATTGAATAAGGATCATTGGGTCAATTTAATGATGAATTTAATTGAAATCGTTTATTTTTATAATCCGGCAGTTCATATTTTGCTCAGTCACTTAAAACTGGAACGCGAATTATTGGCAGATGCATCAGCTTCCAATTATATTAATTCCAAATTGGAGTATGCTAAATTAATTATAAGAATTGAAGAGAGTTCTGGTTTAATCCCAGCATTTTCACTTCCATTTTTTAGACAGAAAAAACAATTGCGTAAACGAATTGAAACCGTATTAAATATTTCAGGTACCCAAAACGAGATGTATTCCGGATTTGCAATTATGTTGCTTATGACGGGAATGGCTTTTATAAAAATGAATCCATTAACACAAGATTTAGTTTGTAATGAGGTCGTTAATAGAGAAGCACCTATGCAAAATATGGTCTGTCTTGACAACAAAATATTATGCAATAAGCAAGCAGATAAAACTACTAAACCTCAGAATGCAAATATTAAAAAAAGGGTGATTAATAAACGCATTTATAAATACGAGCCATTAAATACAAATCAGGACTTGGTTTTTGAGGATCCATCAAATCATGGCTTTAATGTTGAACTAGAGAAAGCGATTCGGAATGAATTGAATCAAAAAACAAAAACGCTACTTAAAATAAAACAAATTGGTTCTGAACCAAATCATATAACAGATGGAGGATCCTGGATAGTCACAAAGCAAATTCGCTGTTATGCACCTGAAGATGATCGTACCATTATCATTATACGCATGAATAAGAATTCAGAAAGTCTCGTTGAGCCTGAGCACGAAATGATGGATCCTGGAACGATTCAGCACGATAACAATCAAATAAACTAATTTTTTTCATTAATAAAATAATTGCATATGAAACAGTTAAAATTATTTTACCTAATCATGTTGCTTCCATTAACGGCATTAATAGCACAGGGGGAGCAAGGTAAATCGAAAACAAAGTATATTATTAAAAAGGTAACCGTTGAGAATATTGACGGAAAGGAAACGCAGAAAGAAGAAATTGATACGGTTGATTTTATGTCAATGGATCCTTCAATGGATCCTTCAATGGATAAAGACATTCAGGTAATAATTAAAGATGGAAAAGGAAATACATTATCTGACGGGGAAGCTCATGAAATGATGTTTCATGGAGCGCCGGAAATGGGTAATCAAATGGCGTGGCATGAACTTGAAATGGAAAAAAATGTAACACCACCAAACAAAGCCGTATTAGGGGTTCAACTAGAAAATGTAAATGGAGAAAACGGAGCCCAGGTAATTGAAGTATTCGAAGGATCTGCTGCAGAGAAAGCAGGAATTCTAGAAGGAGATATAATTTTAGCAATTAAGGGCAAGGAAACGAAAAATGTAGATGCCGTGATAGAACAACTTTCAGATAACAAGCCTGGCGATAAAGTAAAAGTCAATATCTTGAGAGGAACGAAAGTTAAAAACTTAAATGCCAAGTTGCAAGAGCGCAAGGAAGAAGCTATCAGTATGAAAAGCTGCAGTCCAGGGATGGCTAAAATGAAATGTTGCAAACCGGGAGAAGCTGGTTCTGGTGAGCGGAAATGCATCATCATTAAGAAAGATAAAGATGGAAAAGAAGTGATTGAAGAAATTAGAGGCTTGCCTGGATCAGGTAGTAATATGAAAAAAATGATCATTATTAATGGAGATGATAAAGATGTTAAAATAATTAATGGTGAAGGCGCCAACCAGCAAATCGAGATTATTAAAAGCGAGGGTGGTGAATCAAAAGATGTTATAGTCCGTAAAGAAAATCAACAGTCTTTAAATGTTGAATATTTAACCAGTAGTCCAAATCCTAGCAATGGACAAATGAAAATTAACTTTTCCGGATTGAAAGTTCCAACAACGATACAGGTTCTTGATTTAAATGGAAAAGAAGTCTATAATGAAAAACTGGATGTATTTGACGGAACTTATAATAAGGAAATAGACATAAAAAACGAAGCGAAAGGAACTTTAATTCTAAAAATAAAACAAGGGGATAAAGTTTTAACTCAAAAAATTATTGTAGAATAAAATTTGGCTTTCTTCTATCTTTGTTTCAGTAGCATAGTTTAATAAAATTAAACGAAATCCGGGAGGGAACTTCCGGATTTTTTTTTTAATACAAGCGGAGCAAATTGGTTTGAAGTGTTCAATTCAAAATGATGGTAATTACAATTGGTATTGGACCTGTAGGATTGGAATTAAATTGTTTAATAACTGCTTACTCCTTAGCTTCACGGATTCTGTTCCAGCGTATTTTTGTATTGTAGATTAATTCTGTTGAACTAATAATTAAAAACGATGCGAATAGAACTTAGGAGGAGAATGCGAATCGTAGCAATTGTCTTGGCTTCGATAAGTTTTGCAATTCTGTGTGTAGCGATTTATAAATTGTTTATTTTAAAATAAGCGAATCGTTTATTTATAGCCAGCAAAAATATTTTAATTTCTATTCTGTAGCTAGCTAGCTATTAGCTTGTGTAACATTGAAAGCGAATTTTAATTTCCTTCAGATTTTCCGATATAGTGTTTATGTAATTCAGTGACTTTTTTCTGAATATCGCCCATTCGATCTTCGTTCCAATTTTCAAAACTGGTTTTGGGTTCAGTGAATGCCAGATGGGCGTGGTATTCCCAGATTTCTCTAACATCTTCGTAGCCCAATTGAAAAACCGGGTATTGAATATTATCTGAAATGCAGTTGATGGCCTGATGTTCTTGATTTAATTGCAGTCGCTTATAGACGACACCGTCTCTTTGTGAAACTACGATGTAGGGTTCGTCGTTTTTAATTTCATTCAATCGCTCGACGTATTTACAGATCACGATTGATCCTGATTCCATTGGCAGCATGGAATCCCCTTCAATTTCAAAAGCCCTGTAAAAGCCTTTTAATGCCGGGAAATGCAAACGTGGCAATTCACTGACGAATTCTGGATCTTGAAAATTTTCTAAATATCCTGCGGCGGCTTTGGTACGGACCAGTTCAATATTTCCTTTTTCTTTTGGTCAATGGTCATTGCCAGGATTTTGACATTTTTAGTACTCACTTCATCCCAGCTTAGTTTTTCCATTTGCCGGGTGAGCAGGGCTTCAATTTGGACCTCATAGGCTTTTGCAATTTTAATCAACAGGGCCATATCGGGTTCAGTATGTCCTCGTTCATAATCTCCGAGGGTTGTCCGCGGAATGCCGATTTTATCGGCTGCCTGTGCTTGCGAATAGTCCATTTTTTGACGAAGGAAGCGAAGATTTTGTACCAGAAACATGTAGTTAAACTTTAGTACGGCTCAAGTTAAGGCAAATTTGACAAACAAAAAACTTTTTAATAAAATATCGACTATATTTGCCGATATAATCGTCTGATTAATTTAATTATTAGCTATGTACGACCGTGCGATCTTGCACATGGATTTGGATGCTTTTTTTGTCTCAGTGGAATGCATCAAAAACAGCAGTTTGCTGGGTAAACCAATTATAGTGGGAGGCTATAGCAATCGGGGTGTAGTAGCGGCCTGCAGTTATGAAGCCCGTGCTTTTGGGGTGCATTCGGCCATGCCTATGAAAATGGCCTTGCGACTTTGTCCGCAAGCCCAGGTTATCCGGGGAGATATGGATTCCTATTCCAAATATTCGGGGATGGTAACCGAAATTATATCGGAGGAAGCGCCGATATTTGAAAAAGCCTCCATTGACGAATTTTACCTGGATCTCACCGGCATGGATCGCTATTTTGGCTGTATGAAATGGTCGGGAGAATTAAGGCAAAAGTTAACCCGGGAAACAGGACTTCCGATTTCATTTGGACTATCCGTTAATAAATTGGTTTCTAAAGTGGGGACCAATGAAGCGAAACCCAATGGGGCCATTCAAATTGAGAAAGGAACGGAACGTTCGTTTCTTTCACCCCTCAGTACTGCAAAAATTCCGGGAATTGGAAAAGAAACCTATAAACGTTTAAGTTTTATGGGTGTGCGGACAATTCATATTTTAAGTCAGATACCGGTACCCTTGCTTCAACGGGAATTTGGCAATGACAGTGGCCGTCATTTATGGGAACATGCCAATGCAATTGACGAACGACCGGTTTTACCTTATCACGAACAAAAATCCATTTCAAAAGAGCGCACCTTTGAACAGGATACACTCGATATTAAACGGATTAAAATTTTATTACTGGATATGTGTGAAAAACTGGCATTCGAAATGCGACAAAGCAATCGGGTGTGTTCCTGTGTAACAGTTAAAATACGTTATGCAGATTTTAATACCTATTCCAAACAACGGCGCATTGCATATACTTCACAGGATAATACCCTGCGACGTGTGTGTTATGAATTGTTTGACAGCCTTTATGAAAAAAGACAACTGATTCGATTGGTTGGATTAAAATTTAGCGGGTTGGTACACGGTCATTATCAAATCAGTTTATTTGAAGATACAGAAGAACAAATAGCCTTGTTGCAACAACTCGACCACATTCGCAAACGTTGGGGATCCGGATCGGTAATGCGTGCTGCAGTGCTGTGAGGGAACAATGCTACAATGGTACAATCCTGCAAAGCTACCATGTTATAATGTAGGAGAGAGTCTGTAGTCTGTAGAGAGGAAGTCTGTGGTTATGAATTTAATTGACTGTTAACTTCTGACTGTTGACTCCTGATATAGAGAGGAAGTCTGGAGGTTTTAAGAATTCTACAATCTTGTAATGCTGCAATTTTGAAATAAAAATTGAAAATTGTATTTTGGACTTCGAAGAGAAAAAAGAAATGTTCATTAACCATTTATAATTAACCAGTAACAACTTACAATTATCACCTAACACCTAAGCCGGGATGGAAAGCCAAATTAATTTTCTTTTAGACTTCTTCTCTATAGACTACAGACTTCCTCTCTACAGTCTCTCCAAACGAATCACGAAGAAAAAAGGGCCAATTGTTTTGAATTCGATTGCTCGAGTTCTAATAAAAATTTCTTTCGCCACAGTCCGCCTGCATACCCGGTAAGATTTCCATCTGAACCGATGACCCGGTGGCATGGAACCAGTATAGCAAGTTTATTGGTGCCATTGGCATGAGCGACGGCACGAATGGCTGCAAGATTCCCCAAACGAATCGCTTGTTGTTGATAACTGCTGGTTGTTCCAAATGGAATTTTTAACAATTCATTCCAAACCTTTTTTGAAAATCAGTACCATAAAAAGACAAGGGAACCGTAAATGATTTTCTTAGTCCGGCAAAATATTCATTCAATTCAAGAATGAGTTGATTCAACAAATCAGAAATATTAAAATGAATATCATGCGGATCTTTCTTTAGCCGAAAGCTTAATTCATTCATTGATAGCTCGGTGCCATCGGTAAATTCTAAAAAACAAATTCCGGAATGATCAGCACCAGCTATTAATTTTCCAAGTGGGGATTCAATATAACAAAAGTCTATTTGCAAATCTTAAAAGTCTAAGAAAATTGCAAATATAAACTGAATGGAATGGTAAATAAAATGAATCTAATTGAAATAATTAATAAAAATAGATTCAGAACACCCTTAAATAATAGCTGGTTTGCACATAGGTATTTTTGTACTATCACCAAGAAAGCGAAGTGGCGCTAATTCTATTTTTGTAATCTTATTTTCGCCTTCTTTAATTTTCAATCGTTGATTAACAGGTATATTATGAAAGACTTCTTGTTTCTGAGATTTCTGCCAGGTTATTGTAAGTTCATCAATAATTGCAGCACTGCCCAAACCAATATCTTTTCTTAAAGAAGACGAACCAAAGCTTCCACCGGAATTTACATCTCTGTATATATCCCGTTTCGTTCCATTTTCAGTGATGCTGATTTTAATGCGGGATCCAATAGCAGCTTTATTGGAATCACTCCCTTCCAAAAGGACTTGAATCCAGTTGTTATTATTTTGCCCCGGATTAAGATAAAAGGAATTGTGAAAAAAATCACCCGGAAATGCACCGCCGATTTCAACAAAAATATCCTGATCTCCATCATTATCCATATCTGATATTGCAACGCCATGGCCTTTTTGTAAGTTTCCAACACGGGCAGCTACCGTTACATCGGTAAATTTTCCATCCGCAGAATTTTTAAACAAACGATTTGGTACTAAGGATTCAAATTCCGGATTTCCTGTTGCTAAATACAAATCTAAATATCCATCATTGTCTACATCGCCAAAATTTGCACCCATTGCATACACTGCATGTTTCAGACCGGCTTCATTCGAAACATTTGTAAAACTACCGTTTTTATTGTTTCGATATAAATGCATTTGACAAATCGTTTGTTCTATACCAAGTTCTTCCATACAAGTGGTTGTCGCAATGGATTTTCCAAAATCATAACCACTCACAAAAATATCTAACCATCCATCGTTGTTATAATCCCAAAACCAAGTAGGAAAAGTTTTTGCTTTAATATCATCTAAACCAGCTTCATGAGTTACATTTTGGAAAATTGGAATGTTATTTTTTACACCCATATTTTTTAGTAATACCTGTTGACCTGTTAAACTTGAAATGTAAATATCTTCAAACCCATCATTGTTATAATCACCTGCAGTTACACCTTTGATAAAATCAATTAGCTGACAACCGGCTTGTTCTGCAACCTCTGTAAAGTGACCCTTTTTATCATTGATAAATAATTGGCTGGGATAGTCGGTCGTATTTGGAGTGGCTTCATTGCCAATAAATAAATCAAGCCAGCCATCTTTATTAAAATCTCGCCACACCGCGGCCTGCGTTGGACGCATGGAGATCAATCCACTTTCTTCGGTAACATCAGTAAATGTAACATCCCCGTTATTTCGTAACAAGGATTTGGGTTGTTCTCCATACTTATTCATCCACGCACCCCTTGCAACGAAAATATCAAGATCACCATCATTATCATAATCTGTTTGCATAATATTTAATCCACCGGTTAATTGAGATAAATTAGAAGATTGGCTTACATCTGAAAAGCTGCCTTTGCCATCATTGATATAACAATGCATAGTTCCTTTTAATGACCAGTCAGAAGTAATGATATCTAAAAAACCATCTCCATTAAAATCATCCGTTATTGCACCACCTGCGAGATTACTGGAAATAATCCCAAGCATTGGAGCGATATCCACAAATGGTTTAAAATTTTCTTCGGTAGGATCTTTGTCTAAATTGGGTATCAGGAATTTAGTAGGAACCTGGGTCGGATATTCTCCAACCGTCATATAAGCAATATTGAGTATCCAACGACTTTCAAAATCCATGGGTTCTTTTTCAAGTATTTTATTTAAAATCGTGATGGCATTTCTTGAATTGGATTGATCTTTATGAATGCCAGTACCACGAATTGGCAACAAACAAGATTCTACTGTATGATTTGTTACACAGTTTTGTTTTTCACCCAAACGCAAATAAGATATTGACAGTTTTTTCATTAAAATAATGGTACTGGGATCATATGGATCGGTCAATCTTTGAGATAAAAATTCTAATTGTTGTACAGATTCAGCTTCTCTGCCCATTGCAAGCAAAGCAAAACCTCTTCTAAACAGGAGCTCCATCCGATCCATTTCACTTAAATTCTGTTTTAAAATGGAATCATATAATTTTAATGCAGCAATGGGTGCAAATGGATTATCAGGTGCTAAATTTTTCTGATAAATGGACTGAAGCATTTGACTCATCTTTTGAGTTGAATCCTGGGACGTTGAGCACTTAAAGAAAGCAAAAGCGATTCCAAGGAGTGCAACAACTAAATACACGATTGTTTTCATTGATAAAATCGTTTTAAAATTTTCAATTTTTATTTAAAAAATTTCAGGTTCATTCAATTCAACCGATTCAAATCTGATTGATCTATTCGTTAGATTAAAGAAATAGGACAGCCCTGCAAATGATTTAACATTTGCCCCCAATTGGTAAAATCATGTGTTTCTTAGAAAATTCTTAATGTGTTCTACACATAAATGGTAATTCCAGTTCTTTAATTCCTGGGTCAAGATTAGATAGGAAAAGCACTAAGACTTCTTAAAATTTGTGTATTATGAAATAGACAGGATGAATAGGTCTAATAAAAGGATAAAAATTAATAAGTCAATAAAAGGTTGATTAAAAATTAGCTTTCTTATTTTATTACAATGGATTGCACATTGGAATTTTAGAACTATCCCCAATAAATTTAAGGATTGGTAATTCTAATTTCATTAAAGTGCCTTGACCTTCTATTAATTTAAGGCTTTGATTGACCGGGACATTATAGAAGGATTGGGTTTTTTGAGTTCTTGGCCAGGTAATGCTTAATTCGTCAATAATATCAGCCTGACCCAGACCGATATCTTTACGAAGGGATGTACTTCCAAAGCTACCTCCTGAATTTACATCCCGATAAATGGAACGTTTAACTCCATTTTCAGTTATTACTACTTTAATTCTGGCCCCAATTGCAGAGCGATTCGATTCTTTACCTTCTAGAAGCAAGTGAAACCAACGGTTGGTATTCTGACCAGGATTTAAATAGAGTGAATTATGAAAATAATCACCGGGATAAGCACCCCCAATGATCACATAAATATCCTGATCACCATCATTGTCTATATCAGTAATTGCTACGGCATGTCCTTTTTGTAGATTCGCTACGCGGGCAACCACAGAAATATCCATAAAACTGCCATTACCAGTATTTCTGAATAATTTATTAGGAACAATTCCTTCAAATTCGGGATTACCTGTAGCTAAATACATATCCAGAAAACCATCATTGTCAATATCACCAAAATTGGAACCCATAGTAAAAACGGGAAAATCAAGTCCAGCCGCTTTTGAAACATTGGTGAAGGTTCCGTTTTTATTATTTTGGTACAAATACAATTTGCTCCCTGTGTGTGGAATTCCTAATGCATCAGAACACATTGTATGTGCAATAGATTCGCCAAAGGCATATCCACTAACAAAAATATCCAGCCAACCATCATTATTATAGTCCCAAAACCAGGTAGGGAACGTTTTGATTTTAATATCATCTAAACCTGCCTGTTGTGTTACATCTTTAAATTGTGGAATTCCATTTTTGATTCCGGTATTTCTAAATAATCTTTGATTTCCGGCGGCGCTGGATATATAGATATCTTCTAAACCATCATTGTCATAATCACCAGCACTAACTCCTTTTGTATAATCTATAATACGGCAACCTGCTTTGGCAGCGGATTCAGTAAACGTACCATCCGTATTATTAATAAAAAATTGACTTGGATACGTAGCCCGTTGATTGGATGTTTCATTACCAATAAATAAATCCAACCAACCATCTTTGTTGAAATCTCTCCAGACAGCTGCCTGTGTTGGAAAATAACACAACAAACCTGCTTGAACGGTAACGTCTGTAAACGTGCCATCCCCATTATTTCTTATTAATGAATTTGGTTGTTCGCCAAACTGCTCCATCCAGGCACCTCTTAAAACAAAAACATCCAAATTGCCATCATTATTATAATCAACTTGCATAATGTTTAGTCCACCATTTAACTTGCCTAAATTGGAACTGTTAGACAGATTATTAAAACCACCTTTACCATCATTGGTAAAAAAATGCATGGGTTCAGTTAAACTCCAGTTAGAAGTTACAGCATCTAATAAATTATCATTATTAAAATCATCGACGATTAAACCGCCTGCCATGTTTTTTGTATTCAAACCAAGAAAAGGAGCAATGTCAACAAAGGGTTTAAAAGAAACCGTGACTGGATCTTTATCAAGGTTTGCGATTAAATATTTTTTAGGTACCGAAGCCGGATATTCCCCAACAGTCATGTAGGCAATATTCAATAACCAACGAGCGGATAAATCATCCGGGGTACGATCTAAAATTTTTGTAAATAATTTAATGGCCGTTTGAGAACCCGATTGATCTTTATGGATCCCGGTGCCTCGGATTGGTAACAAACAAGATTCAGCGGTATGATTGTTGATACAATTTTGACGCTCTCCCATTCTTAAATACGCCAAAGCCAATTTACTCATTAAGGTAGCCGTTCCACTGCCATAAGGATCTTTCAATTTACTTGCGACCAATTCAAACGCCTGAATTGCCTCCCGTTCTCTGCCCAAAGCCAATAGGGTGATTCCTTTCCCGTAGAGGCATTCCATTTTCTCTTCAAAACTTAAATTAATATTTAATAATGAATCATAGTATACCAAAGCAGAATTTGGAAAGTAAAAATTTTCTTTGACTGAATTCTTTTTGAATGTTTTTTCCAAAAGCCCGACCATGTTCGTGGTGGGATCCACAGTCGGTTTGCAAGCCATTACTGAGAGAAAAAGAAAAAAAGAAAGTCCAATTTTAAATTGAATTGACTTAATCATATTTGATTTAATTAAATATAAACAACATTACTACCTAAACCCGAAAACATACCAAAGAAAGTCTAAAGGTATTTAATAATATAAAATTCAAATTTAAGATCTGTTAGAATGTAAATAAATTAAATTAGAATCTGTTTAATACCATTCAAATTAAATAAAATCAGTATATTTAACTGTGTTTAGTAATTCTAAAATTGAATTGATTTAACATTTTACTTAGGTCCCTCAAATTGTTTATTTTATTAAATACTGGATTGGTTTTTAACATTTTTTATAACTAAACATATTAAATTAAATGTAATAGAATTTATATATTACCTAGAGATATATGCTTTATAACCTTCTATTAATTCTTAATTAAAATGAATAAGCAAATTGCAAAATGGAAAGCCTTTTTTAATCCGGAACACTATCAGGGCTGGAGCAAATCCAAAAATTATTTTGAAGGGTGGTATTTTAAAATGCTAAACGCAGCTTGCGATCAGGCTTTGGCTATTATACCGGGTATATCTATGGATCCGGAAGGAAAGCAAGAAGCTTTTATTCAAGTTTTAAATGGAAAATTGCATCGCTCGGAATTTTATCGATTTAATGGAGCGGCTTTTAAGGCAAAACCTGGAATATTTGATATACAAATTGAAGAAAATCGCTTTTCAGAAACCGAAATTATCCTGAATTTGCCCGAAATTAAAGGGAGGCTCCAGTTTGAAAATTTGGTTGGCTGGCCAAAACCCTGGTATTCTCCAGGAATTATGGGACCTTATGCATTTGTACCCTTTATGGAATGTTATCATGGGATTGTTAGTATGGATCATACAGTTTGTGGACAACTAATTTACCATTCAAAAGCACTCGATTTTCAACATGGAAGGGGGTATATTGAAAAGGACTGGGGACATTCGTTTCCTTCGTCTTATGTTTGGATGCAATCCAACCATTTTAGTAAACCGGGAATTTCATTTAAGGCATCTGTAGCAAACATACCTTGGGTACGAAATTCTTTTGTTGGGTTTATTGCCGGATTGTGGTATGAAAATCAGCTTATTCGATTTACTACGTATAATAATACAAGGCTTCGAAAATGCAACATCACATTGGATCATGTTGAAATAATATTAGAAAATAAAACGTTCCTGTTGGAGTTAGTTGCGTACAGAAGTCAAGCAACCAAACTTGCATCACCAATTCAAGGTATAATGGATGGAAGAATTGAAGAAAGTATGAGTTCCAAAATCAACGTGCAATTGTATTCAAAAAAAGAAAAAAGAATTGTATTTAATGATATAGGGTATCACGCAGCAATGGAAGTAGCCGGAACAATTGAGGAGTTACTAATAAACTGAAAAATTGAAATTCAAAAGCGTATTACTTAAATCTAAGAATTATTTTTTAAGCTTAATTCCTTGTAAATTATTTCATAGGTAGGAACTGGTATATGATGTGATTTGGCCAGTCGGACTATATATCCAGTAAGAGATTCCAATTCTGTTTTCGATTTTTTTATAAAATCTGAATGCATTGATGAAGTTGTTTCATGTGGTAAAAAGCTTACACGATCTAATACAATTTTTTCAATATGAGAATCAACAGGAATTTCTAATTTCTCTGCTACGGAATTAAGTTCTGAAATTAATTGTAAGAGCGTTGCCATATGTTTGGGTATTATTCTGAATTCACCTATTGTAAGATTGAGCCAACTGGTTAAACTGGCAACTGGAGAAATGAAAAAATATTTTTCCCACATTGCCTGAAGAATTTCTCTTGTATAAATTGCGGGAATGGAAGCATCATGCATCCATTGTTTAAAGAATTCCACCGTGTCATCATTTGTTTTTTCAGAGCCAAAATATAATTTTGGTTCAATTCCAGAAACTAAAATTTGACCAGGGGCAATCAGCCTTGAAACAATATAAATACACGCATTCCAAACAGGATTGTCGGGATAGATTTTTTTAATTTCATCATAGCTGTCCACACCATTTAAAAGAGGGATAATAATGCTATCTGGATGCATGCAAGATTTAAGCGAAAGCAACGCATTTTTTAAATCATAACTTTTGGTACAACAAAAGAGAAAATCAATTGCCTTCAATGATGCAACTTGATCCGTTGCCTGATCGGGTGTAACTGTAAAATCAAGGCTGGGTGTTTTTACATGCAAACCAACGTCTTGTATTTTTTTTAAATGCTCACCACGACAGATAAAACTTATTGAAATACTTGCATCATTAGCAAAGTTACGGGCAAGCATACCACCCAGGTAGCCTCCAACGCCTCCCAAGCCTAAGATAGCGAGGTGTTTCATTATATTAAGAATTAATAATTAAAAGGTTAATAGTAATTTTTGGTGCTCATTTCAAATATTTTTCAAGCCAGGCTTGAACTTCCTGATAAAAGAATCTGCTGTTTTCTGCTTTTAATATCCAATGATTTTCTTCTGGGAATACAATTAATTTACTGGGAACTTTTTGGCGTTGTAAAATATGCCAGTTTTCGATTGAATTATTAACAGGCACCCGATAATCCATTTCACCTACTGTTACCAACATGGGTGTTTTAAATTGGTCTGCATACATAAATGGGTTTTGTTCTTTCCATGTTTTTGAAGCACTCCAAGGTGTTCCACCATTCATGGTTTCACGGTTGAATATTGCATCACTGGTTCCCCATTGTGAAATACTGTTTACCAATCCGGCATGACTGATCAAACATTTGTAATGGGATGTAGTAGCTTGTAACCAATTGGCTAAATGTCCGCCGTAGCTGGCACCTCCAGCAGCTTGTTTTGTACCATCGATAAATGCAAATCGGTTTATGGCATCTGCAGCTGCTTCATTGATTTCATCACCAGGACCTTTAAAAGGATCCAATGCAATGTCTTGAGAAAATTTTTCTCCATAACCGGTTGAACCTGTAAAATCTGTTGCCAATAAAATATATCCTGGTTTTGCTAAAAGCTGATAGTTCCAGCGATACGACCAATTATCCAGCCAAGCGCCAGCTGGCCCCCCGTGAATTAATACCAGCAAAGGATATTTTTTTGAAGCATCAAAACCTGCTGGCTTAACGAGGACACTTCGAATTTGTTTACCACGACTTGATTTAAACCAAATTTCTTCAATTGGATTTAATTCCAGTTCGGAGAGTTTTACTTTATTAAAATAACTTAGACTGTAATGAGATTTTTCTTCAGTAATGCGAACTACTTCGGGAGGCATGGTAGCCGATTCATAATTTCCAACAACAATTTCAGGTGTGGTTTTAGAGCAAGACAAATTTGAATACGAGCCAATCGATTCTTTACTCTGTTTCGTGAGCCCTGAATTTGAAATGTTTATAGTATAAATTACATTATGTCCGCGGTCTTCTACTGCTAAATATAATTTATTCGGTGCAACACTATAACTTTGAATGGGTCTGTCCAATTTTGAATTCAAAATTATTTTATTTTTCATTGAAGGCCAATCAAATCGGACAATTCGATTTTGATTATATACTTTATTATTATTATTCTGACTGTAAATACAAATTAAATAATTACCATCTAAACTGAAATCAGGATTTTCATAATTTTCCTGACTCGAAGTAATTTGGTTTGCATCACCTCCTGATATTGAAATGCTAAATAACTGAGAAGTAGGTTCTTGATAAGCTGCGGTGTTGTTGTTTGTTGATGCTGCGAATACAATGTGTTTGCTATCTGGAGTCCAGGATGCACTGAAGAAAGAAAATCCGGCTTCTTTACTTATAGCTACATTTGAAAAAAGATTTAGCGCCATGCTGTCTGGATGTACAGCCTGAACAAACACATGAGTTTGTTTTTCATCCAGCCAGTGGTCCCAATTTCGAATTGGAAAGTTTGTATATACCCGTGCTTTATATTTTATTTTTTTCTTCTCTTCAATCATTTTCTTATTTGTAGAATCTGCATAACATAAAGGATAGACCTCACTGGTAAATAATATTTTTGAACCATCGGGACTCCACTTCGGACCGGATGCACCGCCTGATAATTTTGTTAGTTTTTGTGCTTCACCGCCTTGAGCTAAATTAAGTGTATAGACCTGAGACTCCTCTTCTCCATCTCGCTTGGCTACAAAGGCGATAAATCGACTGTCAGGGCTCCAGGAATACGAACTTTCTGCGGCTTTTCCAGCAGTAATTTTACGAGGCGGTGCGGATGCATCAGATGGAACGATCCATAAATCATTTATTTGTTCTTTGGAATCATAAGATGGTTCCAATACACTAAACACAACCCATTTTCCATCCGGACTTATGGCAGGCGTACCGACTCGTTTTAACAGCCACATGTCTTCATGTGTAATGGCATGTTTACTTTGAGCAAACATTAAATGGAAACTAAATAGTAATAAATAGAATGCAATTCTTTTCATATTGTAAATCTAAATTAATATCTAAGGGAAAAAGTATAAACTACTTCGGATGTTTATTATAACTGTTTTTGATACTATCAACTTCATGTTGATCCGGTGAATTATGTTTTGGTGCTTCTTCTACTTTTTTATTTGAAACACCGCCTACAGTCTTATTTTTGGTACATTGGCATGAATGCTGCAACATGCCAACCAATAAAATACTAAAATATAATAATCTTCTTTTCATCTTTGAATTTTTTGTTGCCTACAACTTCCAATAAATAATTTCCAGCGATCAGATTGGTCTTATTAAAACTTAAATTGTGAATTCCTGAAACTAAAAAATCATTGTAAAATACTTTTACGGTTTTTCCTTGATTGTCTAAAAGTCTTATTGATATTTGTTGCGCAACATTTAAATTGAAACTGTAATTAAAACTATTGTTAACTGGGTTTGGAAACACAGTTGAATTTAATTCTTTGCGTGTTTCATTTTCGGTTGCACTAACAATGGTATAAATTTCAGCTATAGCACTTCGGTAGGTGTCGTAACGACTTTCACTAGGTACATCGCTTCCATAGGATCCATTGATCCAAATTCTTGGGTAGGTAGAATTACTATATTGCCTGCAAGAACCGATATAATCTCCCCATCGCTCGGTGGTTCCATTTAATAGATCAACATAAGATTCACCAGAATTGACTAATACGGAAGCAGACCAATCCATATTCTGATCACAAAAGACAACCCGAAATTGTGGATAAATATCATCTCCACTACGTAAAAATCCAATCATAACAGATAAGTCATTTTTATTGTTAGCATAACAGGTAAGGCAAGGATACGCATAGTCATAACTTCCTTGTAAACCAAAGGTGCTTGATTGTGCTTTTAAAGTTTGCACTGTAATTCTATGATAATTAATATATCCCCATCCATTTCCTTCACTGGTATTGTGAGCGACGTGTACAATTCCATTTAAATAAAAAGCACCTAATATCCTGCTGTCTCCAGAATCCAATACATCATTGGTTCCAAGTTGTCCGGCATTGCCTGCAGGGGCATAAGCGGGTACTGTGATCGTATAACTGGATAGATTTGGATTACCGGTAGTCGCATCATCAATATACCAGAGTCGTAATTTATCAGATCCTCCAGATTTTGCATTTACAAGATAAATTCCCGGACCATAATTACCTTTTAATCCATAGGAAACTGGATAAAGTGAAAACGCATTGATAGGGGTATTGCTTAATCCGGAATAATAGTAATATTTCATAGTACCCCTGTTATACACTGATGTTTTATCAATTTGATAAATGATGCTTTCATTTGAAACGCCATCGTCGCTAAACAGATTTCCAGTAAGAACAATATCGCCGGTTGATTGACCCAAACCCGGATAATCAAACCAGGAATTGCTATTGGTTGGATCCCCATCAAGCGTATAATAATACCAACCATCGATTCTTGGATTATCAGAATAAGAAATTGCCAATAATACTTTTGAAACATCGGCTTTACTACCATGAAGTACAACCAGGATGAAACGATTTTTATCTGAATCGAAGATTACTTTAGGATCATACAGTTTACTTGTTATATCATTTCCTGTAAAAAAATCAGACCAATATTTTCCGGAGAAGTAGGTACCCGTTGAGCTGTAATATTCAATTCCATCATTATTAACGGCAACAATATTTCCACCGGTAGAGATAGCCAATGAATTATCCGGAGGTGTTCCGTTAAGCATCCAGGGACCTTCAAATTTTCTTGAAATTACAGGATCAGGAGTTAATAATGTCGGCTCCTCCGCTGGGCCTTTATACGTTTGTTTTTTAGTTTGATTCCATAGTTCTTTAATGGCTTTAACATCCGGACTCTCGTGTTCGGTTACATTAAAACGTGTATTAATTTTAAACCTCCAATCGCCTTCCGGTTTATTGTTTGCATCGTATGCAACAAGTTCTTTTTTACTTGAATTCCTTTGCCCTGATGGTGCAGATGGAGCCGTTGGTGTAATAATCAATTCCTGACTATTGGCTATTAAATTATAAAAACAAAATAATGCCAGCGTTAAATAATATTTCATTTGTTGAAATTATATAAAATTAATTTATTAGATTTATTAAAATACCAGGCTAACCAAAGGGAACTTAATGTCCAACCTAAAAGTAGGTCAATCATTTCAGCTTTAATATAATGCCATGGAAAAGAAAACCAATTCATATCATCCAGTATGCCTTGAAATAGTGCAAACAAAGCAAAGCAGATGGAAACAGCAAATCGTATAGAATAATGCTCAAATGCACCATAATATAAAACAAAAGCAACCAAAAATCCCGAAAGCATTGCATACAGGACACCGAGGAGTAAATAAGACGCAGACATACCGTCCATTTGTTGATGATAAAAGATCATGGCCCAGGGTTTACCCAAATTATTTGTCATGAGTTCTTCTTCTTCTTTTTCTTTAGTTGGACTATTTGGGTCGGCACTTGGGATCATATAGAGTCCGTCTCCGGTTAAATTTTGATTTAATACATCCAATATGGCCTTGCTGTTGGAGGTGTATTGACTGAAGTCATTGTGAAAACCACCCATCCACATGATGGATTGAAAGGCAAAATAGATAAAGCCAGCTACTAAGCCACCAAGGGCTATTTTTTTCATTTGTTTGAATTTTCGATTAAAAATAATAAATTCTATCTGAAACCTAAAATACTTCTATTTGGATGGACAAAAAGTATCAATTTGATAGCCTTATTGAATGCTTAAAACATGTGTTTTATTTCCGATTAATTTTATTTCTGAATAACTTATAAAAATTTTTTTAAGCATCGTTGAATCTGTAATCGGTTCTTTTATTAATATATATCGTGGTTTAGATTCTAAAATTCGATCTGCTTCGTCATTTAAATTAAGTTGAAGTGCTTCCAAATGTTCCGGATTCCAAAGCAAAGAAGCATGAATGTAAGGACTAGGACTTTTTAAATTTAGTAGATAATAGAGAATGTGAGCAGAATTGCCAGTGTATATCCGTTCTCCAGGTTTTAGTTCCTTACTTAAGAAGGTGTACAGTTCGGTAATATCTGTTTTACGATTATAATAACTTTGTTTTTGAAAATAGAATATCAGTGGAATTAATATTAAACAAACAGATACGATCCGTCTTTTATTTTTAATTAATGCTTGCATTTTAAAAAGCTCAAGACTACCAAAACCTGCTAAAAGACTTATTGGAATCATCAACTGAATAAAATAATGACTGAATCCTTTTCCAGGTAAAACGATGATAATTAAATCATACAAAATCCATATATAAAATAAAATAGATAATAAATCAGAACGTTTTTTTAGTTGAAGTAGGCCGGCAATTGCAAGTAAGATCCAAATAAAATAACGGCCACAAAAATCTCCAATAAATATCAGGCTGTTGGATATAGTAATATCTGAAGGATATCGACTCAAAACATCAAAATTGAAATAAAAGAATTGATCCAATAGTTTATAATTATAGAAGTAAGTCAACATCAGACATATCGGTACAATAAAACCAACTAGTAATTTAAGAAGCTTGAAAAGGAGTTGGCGATTCAAATTATTTTGAAGACTTGCTTGAATGATTAAAAACGACCCAATAACCCCAGCTTCTGATAAGGCTACATATTTTGTTATGAAAGCAAATCCCAACAATAAACCAGATATAATTTCTATGTGTTTGGTTTTATTAAATAAAGTCAAATAGATTGCAGCTAGCGTAAACAGATTGAAATAAATTTCTGTATTTGGGCTTACGCCCCAGTTTTTGAAAATTGAAACGATTAAAATGTAGGAAATACTTCCAAACCATGACGCATTAACGTTCTGTGTACTTTTAATAATAAATTTAAATATAAAAAATGCAGTGATTCCAATCCAAACCGATGCAACGAATCGCGTCATACCAATTGATCCAAAACTTAAAAATTCTAACAACTGATAGATCCAGAAGATACCGATGGGTTTGGTGTCAATGACATCTTTTAGATAAATGGATCCTTGTGAAAGATCCCTGGCAATAATCAGATAGGTAGATTCGTCGTGATCAATGACCGGCGGGAAAAAACTCCAAAACCTGAAAAAGATTGCTAAAAGCGGTAATATAAATCCAGGATGCTTAATAAATTTTTTCAAAGGATCAAATTTCTAATAAGTTTTTATAATATTGGATCAATTGATTCTGAATTGTAGCATTATTGAAATGTAATTCAGCATGCTGGTAGGTTTTTTCAATGGATGATTTTTTGAATGCTTCATCAGTAAGTATTTTTTCAATTTGAAAACAAAGCTCTTCCGAATTATCAGGATTAAAATAGTTACAATGAGGTCCACCTGCCTCAGGTAAGGAGGAGCTTTTGCTCGTAATAATTGATGTTTTACTAAATGCTGCTTCCAGTATCGGAATGCCAAATCCTTCATATCGGGATGGATAAATAAATATTTCGGCAGATTGATATACAGCACTCAAGTCTTGAACACTTTTTAAGTCATGTACAAATACAATTTGATTTAGTAGTTGAAGTTTTTCGGCTTTCTTTAGTAATTCATGTTTGAAGGCAGCGTTTTTTCCAACAATCACCAAAGGAATTTTCAGATCATTGTGCAGTTGAGCGTAGGCCTCAATTAAAAGCAATATATTTTTTCGGGGCTCAATAATACCCACATATAGGTAAAATTGATTCGGTAGCTTGTATTTATCTAGTATATTTTTTTTATGTGCGGAATTTTTTTGAATTTTAAATTCCGGGTTGCAACTTTGATAAAGCACTTTAATTTTATCAGGATTTGTTGAATAAAAGTTGCAAATATCGTTTTTAGAACTTTCTGAACAAGCCAGAATTAAATCAACATGCTTACAAGCGTATTTGCATTTTAGATTGTAGATTATTCGGTCCGTTAAGGGGTAGGTGTTAGGATATATTTTAAAAATTAAATCATGAATTGTTACAACCGATTTTATTTTATTTTTAGGAAAGTTAAATGGAATTTCATTGCTTAAACCGTGGTATAAATGAATTTGATCCTTAATTAAATCTGTGGTGATGCCAAAAGACCTCCAAAACGCTTTTAAAGAAGTGGAAGGGAGGTGTATATTAAATGATTTTGAATGAAAGGAATTTAATAGGTCTTCTTGTTTAATGAAAGGAGTATATAAATGAAAGTTAAAATCAGGATTCTGTACAGGCAGGCCATCCAACAAATTCCTGCTGTAATTTCCCAGTCCGGTAAAGTTATTGAACAATCTTTTAGCATCAAATCCAATATTCCACTGCATATTATTTACTGTTAGGAGAATTTTGATCTGACACTTTATAAATCGCATAGTCCTGCGTATTAAATATGCAAGGATAATCTAATTTAATTTCTGTGCCCAATGCTCTTTTAAGAATCACCACATATTTTAGACCCAAATTTATAGCGGCATCCATATAGTCTTTATTAATTATTTTGTCATTGCTTTCAACCCAACCCTTTCGGTGAGCAAAATACATAGGCGTTGGAAATAATCCGCTATTTATCATAATTAAATCTGTCCTTATAGAAAACTGATCCAAGTCTTTCTCAAGAAATATCAAGTTGCCAAATGGTTCTTTGATTCTAAAATCGTGTTTTTGATTAACAAAGCCTTCGAATCCAATGGCAATTAGAATTAAATATTTGAAAATACTGTTTTTTATCAAACTCAATCCAGATGCAGCAAATAAACACATTACAGGTACAAATGGTATGATGTAATATTCGTGATGTGCGAAAGTCCAGCCGGATTTGCACATGACTATAAAAAATGCACTTAAGCAAATTGAAAACACATAGAGAAGTAATTGATTTTTTTCAAAAATAGATTTAATCAAACCGATTGTAAAAAATCCAAATGCAATGTATTTAATTCCTGAGGAATAAAACTTTTTTATAGATTCTGACCAATCAATAAGCAATTCCCTAAAGCCCTCCACAATGGGTTTTCCCATAAAAAAATGCCAAAAACCATACTCACTTACTAAGTTTGGTACCCAATAAAAATACCAAAATGCAGGAAAAACGAGCACCAACAAACTGGTAAGAATGAAATTAAGTTTAACCCAAAACGAATGGTTATCCTTGAAAATAAATACCAGAAAAAGTACTAATAAATATCCAGAAGTTAATTTACTAAGAATCCCAATACATGCTAATAGGAAATAAAGTAGTAGATTTATTTTTTTTGCAGGATTATCAAAATAATTTGTACCGTAGTATAATGCTGCCAATATAAAAGACATTGAAAATGTATCTGGCATAAGTTTTCTGGAGTAACTAAACCAAATAGAAAAAATTAAGATGAATGTTGCATTTTTAGCAATTTCTATTGTAAAATATTTTTTAAGGAGGAGGTAAAAATACCACATTCCAATGCTCGAAATAATTAAGTTTATAAGCCGGCCATACCAATGTTCGTAACCAAATATTTTAGATACTAAAAAAATTAAATAATTAAATATTGGAAACTCCATTCCTGTAATTCCAGTTTTTTCACCTGCTATATCTAATCTTGGATAGAAAAGATTCGCATCGGTTTCAAGGAAATTTCTAGAAACCATGCAAACGGTGGTTTGTCTCCAATTATGAGCAAACTCAAGAGGAGGTCTTGTAATTCCATGAAGACGAACCACAAAGAACAATACAATCCAAAAACGAATGTCTGTAAGTATATATAAAAGATTAGTTTTCAATAGACTCCCATATTACAAAATTCAAGGTGTGGGTCTATAGAGTTTAATTCGCCCTCTTTTAAGGGTTTCCAGATCAATTGGGCTGAGGCCAACTTTTTTTCCTGAGAATCCTGTATTTTGGTGTGCCAATGTAAAAGCGGTATTTGATAGTACTTCATAAATTATGGCAGTATGATGTTTCATTTCTTCATGAAAGGTGATGCCATTTTTGACGTACTTGAGTTTTACGCGTTCAAATTGAATGATATCTCCAGGATAGATGGTATCTGTTTCTAATTCAAGTAGTTTTCCAAATTTGTATTGATGATTCCACGTGGCCCCAGCAAGGTCTAAAGCTTGAGCAGCCAGGTCCCAACATTCACCACGGTCTACTTTTTTTCCGATTTTAGATTGAACAAATTCCAAAATTTTTAAATTAAGTGGCGGAATCGAATCAGAACGCAACGAATCATCCTGCTGTGCTGAAAGTCCAATGGGAATCCAGGTGCAGATTAGAAGTAAAATTTTTTGCATGATTTTTAAACCGGTTACCAATTATTTTTCAAATTTAAATAATTTTCTTTAGTCAATTGCCAAAGGTTTACCGCTTGTTCGAAATTTAGCCAACCAGGGACTCCGATGTATTGATGGACAAAATTAAATCCAATTTTTTGCAAGAGTTTGTTGGGTCCCGGATTTAAAGCATACGGTTCACAATACAATTCTTTCAATTCCATGTTCTTAAAAAAGACGGGAATGCATTTTTGTACAAATTGGATTCCAAGTCCTTTTGTTCGATGATCCGGTTTCCATAAGTGAAGATGCATAAACGCATTCTCACCAAAACTTATTTTACTGATATTGGAATGTCCAACTGCTTTATTATTTAATAACCAAATTAAGCAATAGGATTCTTTTTCGTAATACGTTTGGGTAAGTTGTTTGGATAGAAATGCTCGCCATTCTGATTCCTTCGGCATTTTGGTAAGATCAACACCCATATTTGTTAAAAAAGCGGGATCTGCCTGAGTCCAATATGCAATCAGCGGATCAAGGTCCTCAGTTTGTAATTCACGAATACTTAGATCAGCTGCTTTTGGGTTCATTCATTGTATTTTTTGTCCTTCCAGTACCACCAGTTTAATTTTTGGGCTTCGTGTGTTTTTTCAGAAGCAAAGTAAACGGCGCACCGAAAGGTGTAGAGCATACAAATATCATGTGTTTGTTCTGTAATTTCATTGAGCCGAAGGTATAATTCCAAGGGATTTTTATCTTTTAAGTCCGACTGTTTCCGTATGCCAATATTCCATAAGTCCAATGCACAGGCTTTGCCAATCGATGGTATTTTTTGTAATTCTATTAAGGTTTTATGTTTTATATCGGTATCCATTTGCTGTTATTGTTTCATTTTTCCATATTTATATCGATAACTGGCAGTTTGATAATAGGAAATTATTTTAAGCCTGTTAAGTGAATTCACCGGACTTATTTCTTCTAAATTTTCCGGATTGTCTTTATAATTCCATTCATAGCTTTTCTTTCGGTCATTTAAAATTAAAAAATTTGATGGACTTAAATATCCAAGCGTTCTGTAATTTCCAAGCAATGCCCGATTTTCAGTTTCTTTCATTTTATAAATATCCTTTCCATAAAATTCAGACTGATAATTCCAATTTAAAATTCCAAACAAAGTGGGAATTAAATCAATTTGTGAAACCAATCGCGTGATTTTTTCGGCTTGTTTACCGCTATTATAAATCCAGGCAGGAATTAAATATTTTGAAATGTTGATATCCCACTTTCCAGCGCTGCTTGCACAGTGATCAGCAACAATAAGAAAGACGGTATTTTTAAACCAAGCTTTTGTTTTTGCTTCTTCCAGATATTTTGCAATTGCATAATCTGTATATTTTACTGCCGCATCCCGGCTTCCTTGAGGTAAATCAATTTTATCCTTTGGAAAAGTATAGGGTTTATGATTGGAAGTAGTCATTACAAAATAGAATCCCTTCTGTTGCTTTTTATAATTTTTATCTTGTTCCTTGAGGAGGCGATTATAAATATCCTCATCAGAAACACCCCAGGCATTTTCAAATTGAACTTCTTCATCAGGGATATTTTGCCGGCTTGTTTTAATTTTATCTGTCAATGGATTTCCGCGGTTTCTGTCAATGATGTTGAATCCTTGTCCACCAAAAAAATTGTTCATATTATCAAAATAGCCATCTCCTCCATAGACAAAGTAAGATTCATAATTCTTTTTTTGTAAGACCGTGTTAATGGAGAAAAGATTTTGATTGTCTGGTCTTCGAACAATGCTGTTTCCAGGGGTTGGTGGCACACACAAAGTCAAAGCCTCCATACCACGTACGGTGCGAGTTCCGGTGGCATACAAATTGGAAAAGAAAATACTTTCACTTACCAATTTATCTAAGTAGGGCGTTATATTTTTAGAATTTCCAAAGCTGCCCATGAAGTCCGCACTAAAGCTTTCAAGGCAAATTAATACAATATCCGGATTTGTTTCCGCGCTATCTTGTTTTACATCCCGTTTTAAATCCCAAAATTCCGTCCCAATATATGTTTGATTTTCTTGTTTAATTTCTTGTTTAATTTCTGTAAAAGCCTTTTCAACTTGGATCGTATCGTAAAATGTTTCATAATCCAATTCATTGGATCTAAATGCTGCAAAAAAGGAATATACTCCATTTTTTGATAGTTCGTTGTTGTATATATTTTGACTCCAATCGGCTTGTTTATTTTCTATAAAATAAATATAGAAACTAGCTATTATCAATACAGGAGCCAAAACTTTTAGCCGATTTATAAAATTAACTTTGGATTGAAATGTACCACTAGATAAGCGTAATTTATAAGCAATATAAAAAAAGGAGAAAATAATTGAAAAGACGGTACCAAATATCAGAGGCAATGGATAAGATTGTTTTATATTCTCTACCACTTCAAAGGTGTAAATCAAATAATCAACTGCTATAAAATTGAATCGTGTATTAAATTCAGCCCAGAATGGAAATTCAGCCAGAAATCCAAATACAACAATAAACAACAAAATAAAAAGTAGAAAATAGCTTATAATTTTATCTAGAAGTGTCCCAATTAAAAATTTTGGAAATAACAATAGATAAACCGTGTAAACTAAGCTCATAAAGATTGCTGCACCTAGATCAAATACATAACCATAGGTAAATATTTTAAAAAAATTTAAAAAACTAAGTTCCAGCTTATCAAATGAAAGAAAGATGAATGAAAAGCGAATGAATAGACTAAAAACACAAAAGAAGATTATATATGAAAAAAGTAAACCATATCTCCCTAAGTTCATTTTTAGCTTTAAGTCCATAGTAAGTGATTGATTGAGTTGATTTTAATCTGTTGAGATATTCACGCAAATTTATTAAGTTTGCTATATAAAGCTCAATTAATTCGAACCAATGAAGGGAGTAGAATTCATTTTCATTGTTATCTATCTTTTTCTGACTGTAAATTCATCAGCACAAGCCAGCTGGGGGCTCTGGACAAGTGGATTGCCGGCTGGTATTTTTCCCAAATTGGCCATTGCACCAAATCATGATATCTTTTATGGTTTAACTGGAACACCTGGAACGAAGGGAATCGTATTCAAAGGGAACACCACAGATCCAATGGTTATATTCAAGCAACTCCCAACAATTCCTGTGTCAGCAAGAATTACAAATAATATTCAAACGCAGATATGCAATCAAAAGAACGATTTAATTGCCGGCATCTTCAGAAGCAATGCAGCGGATCCGTTTCTTTTTTTATTTGATCAAGCGAGTCAAGGATGGAAATCGGTTGTGGTTGACTTCTTGCGAAATTTAGGTGTATTTTGTGCAGCGAGGGGTGATGATGGACCTATTTGGATAGGTACCAAATGGTCGTATATTTATAAAAGTACGGATCATGGAAGCTCATTTAATCGGATAGGTGAATCAGGCCTTGTTAAAAGTAACTATTTAATGGCTTGAATGTAATTACTATTATAGATTGTGAATCGTATTTCTTCATTCGTATTTAATTCGTGCATTCGTGGCTAAGAAAACAACTAGGAAAATATACATTTTACAAATTCTAATTATATTAATTTTATTTTACTATATTATTTTATAAATATCAAATAAAAATAAAATGGAAAACAAATCCCTTGCTTTTGACTATATGCAGAAAGCCTTGTTTGAAAACATGAACATTGGAGCTACACTGGATCAGGAATCCTTGTTGAAACCCGAAGATAAAAAGGAGTTGAAATACATTTTGGATGCTATAAAAGGACTGGGTACACAAGCTTTGCAAAATCAGGCTCCGCAGGAAAATTACATGAAAGTACAATTTGATGCTATGAATCGAAGTGTTTTAAATACCTACGATACTATAATTAGCCTCAAAGAATCTTTACAAGACGTTATTAAAGATGCCAAAAGTGCTTATCAATATGTCTTATTAATGTATTTGTTTGCATTTTATCTCGGAGTTGCATTAATAGTAACTTCAATTATTTTTGCGGCCCAGGACAAGGTTTTCTTTTCTATGGCCTTTGGTGCCATTGGTTTGATTGATATAGTCACACATTTTATCTATAAGCCTCCACTTGATTTACAAAGCAGTCGGGCAAATTTGGCTCAATTGATGGTCATACTTACCAATTGGTTTTCAGATGTAATGAATCTAAATACATTTATGGCACAGCAAGGCCAAAATCTAAGTTTAGATCAATTGAAGGAACTATCAGATAAACAAAATGCAAATACTGAAAAGATGTTGGGTTTGATTGAAAAATATTGTGAACCATCAATTTCGGGAGATAAAAAGTAATGATGTAATGAAAAACATTCAATTATTCATTTTTACATTATTTTGCGTTTGTTACATTCAACATTCCATAAAGGCACAATGCAATCCACCTACATCCTTAGTTCAAAGGGATGAATTTTTTTCAAATCCAGCATTTGGTATTCATATTTCAATTAAAAAGGATCGATTGGATCGTCCGTTTGTTTATATTACCAGTAAAAATGCAGGACTTAAAATATTTGATATTTCATCGGTTAATAATCCGACACTAGTAGCAACTATTTCACCGACTCTTTTTGGAAATTTGGATGCCATTCAAGTCGTACAAGAAGGTCAATTACTTTACTTGACATTGGGAGATATTTGGAACACCAATCAGGAAGCAGGTTTAGCAATCATTGATGTGAAAAATCCATTGCAGGCAAAGGTCACGGATTATTACGTTCATCCGGGGAGTATCGGCGGAGCTGGAAGTGTTTTTATACAAAACGGTTTAGCGTATTTAGCTGCTATGCGCAATGGGTTGATCATTTTAGATATCCAAGACAAAAACAAAATTGTTTTTAAGAGCCAAACCAAGCTTAACAATTCCTTTCCGCATAAAGATTCTTCTAATGTGGCTGCTTATAATGCAAGGGGGATTTGGGTACAAGATTCCATTGCTTATATATGTTATGATCGTGGCGGACTGCGATTGTTAGATGTTTCCAATCCATTGAAAATTCAACAAATAGCACAATACTGCTTTGCACCCCTAATTGATAAAGCTACTGCCTACAATGCAATATGCATTTATAAGCACTATGCGTTTGTAAGCTTGGATTATTATGGAATGGAAGTATTGGATATTTCGAATCCTAAAAATCTAAAGCAAGGCAGTTGGTGGCATCCTATGACCTGGGCAGATACCAGTACTAATTTTCAAACCTGGGCTAATTCCAAAGGGCATGCCAATGAATTAATTTATGATAGCAGCTGTCACAAAATCATTATGGCTTGTGGCCGTACAGATTTGGTTGTGCTTGATGTTGCAGATCCAATGCATCCAACGACGTGTGCTCTGTTTGGTTCTGATAGTGATGATTATGGAAGCTGGGGAATTGATTTTTATAAACAAAAGGCCTATGCAAGTTATATCTGGTCTCCTTTTTTTCCACCCTATTCAAATTATACCGGATTCCGGATTGTAGATGTTAAGGATTGTCAGACAACTAGAACAAAGCAGTTTTTTAAGGGATCGCTTATTCAACAGTTTCAGGATCCTGTTGCAGATGAATCCATTCAGATAAATTTGACAGATGTATTTCAAAAGGGTCAGCTGAGTATATACACTATAGAAGGTTTAAAATTAATGGAGTATTCTTTTCAAAACAGACAACAACTAAATATTTCATTTCAAGCTAAGCAAGGAATTTATTGGCTTATTGTACAAGCAGGAGATCAACAAGAAGTTTTAAAATTTTTCCATCCTTAATTTTGTTTCCGAAATTGAGTCTAAACCTATAAAATATTTAAGAACGCTAGTTTGATATTATATTGATACACGCTTCTCGAAGCTCCCAAACTTGCTGCTGGTTTAAATGACTTATTTTATTTACCAAAAGCCATTGAATAAGAAAATTTTTATGTATTTCCTGTTTGCGGGTGAAAATATCACTTGGATTAATTTCATATTCTGCAATAATTTCTTTTTCAATATCTAATTTTATTTTATCGTTACCTGTAAAATCAAATCGACGCTTATCATATTTTAAGTAACAATGTGCTTCAGGAATTGCTTGTAGTTGTTTTTCTTTGAGTAGCGGGCTTAATACGGGTGTATTGTTTTCATTCATTTCAAAAATTCCGAGTTGCAGCGTAATTTTCGTTTGATTCTGTTCATCTGCAAGTCGTTTTAACAGGGCATGTTTGGTACTGCAAGTTCCATGGGCTTCGACAAGCACAGCCAGCGGATCTGTTTTATCTACATTACGCCGGTATGGTAATAAACTTACAAACTTACAAGCATCCTTAAATTGAAAAATCTGTAATTTTTTAAAAGCATTTGAGCAAATGCCATTTAAAATTAAGGGAAAATCAGGTAAACCAAGCATTAGGAATCAATTACGATTTTCAATTACGAATTACGCATTCAATTCGTAATTGAAAATTCGTCCCGCCATTACGCGGGATTTACGCTACGCTTCAATAATTCGTAATTAATTTGCGTTTCCATCTTCCTGATACAATCCATGAATATTTCCTTCAGGATCTGTAAAATAGGCAAGCCAACCGACAGTGGGAATGGGCATTTTTGGAACAACAATTTTTCCTCCGAGGGATTCAATTTTAGAAATGCTTTGTTCTAAATTTTCAACCTGAATTGAATTTACGATGGGTTGGCCCGGTTGTTTTCTCTTCATAAAACCACCATTAATTCCTGGTGTAGTAGCATCACCTGAGCTGCAAGTCCAGTATTCATCTGATAAAAAAGATTCAAATTTCCAATTAAAAGCTTCTTTAAAAAAATCCATCTGTTTTTGAGGATTGTCACAAGGAATTTCGAAGTGGACGATGCGATTCATGGAGATAGATGATAGTTGTTAGATGATAGTTGTTGGTTGATAGTTGTTAGATGATAGTTGTTGGTTGATAGTTGTTAGATGATAGTTGTTAGATGATAGTTGTTGGTTGATAGTTGTTGGTTGTGCTTATTCAATGTTTTACGGAAGTTATCTCTCGCAAAATTGATTTTGATAAACAAAAATAAGAGTTAATTGCGAATTCATTTCGTAATTCGTAATTGAATATTCGTAATTAATTAGTTTCGTGGGGATGGGTTTTTGGACTGGATAAAGAATAGGCTTTCATGAGAATCTCTAAAAAAGCATCTTTTTCTATGGCGTCTATTTTTACCTGGGTCCAACCGAGACTTCCCCATTTGTTAGAAAGGGGCCAGTAGATATCCGGATTTAATTTATTGTAAATGTATTGATCTGCTTCTTCTAATTTAACACAGGCCAGATTGGTTTTAGCATCAAAAGTGGCAAAAATTCGTTTCTTGGTTCGGAAGGATGTTTTTTCAAAATGTGCTTGTTCGGATACATCTTCTAAACTACCACAAATAGAACGCAAGTCATCAATACTAATCATATTTTTATTTAATCAAAATCTTTTTAAATCCAAATGGGATTTTGCTTTTGGAATTGTAAAAACGCAACAGATATATACCCGTGGGAAGATTCGTTTTTTCAAATACAGTACCACTCGAAATATATCTGCCTGTAAATGTAAACAAATCGGCTGTTAAATCAGCATCTTCTGATTGAATTTGCAGAATATTTTCAGTTTCGATAAAAATATAATCTAATTGATTCGTAAACTGCTTGGTTTTAGTTGCTTCCGCTTGTTCGTAGCAACCGATATCAAATGCGCTCCCTTGCGGACGCATGCGACCATCGAGATCAAATTGTACGAGTGTGGCAACAAGATTGCTGCCTGCATTCCATGCCGGACTGTTATTCGCCAAATGAAAGTCATTGGCAGCAGCATTTAAAAATACGCTGTTGTTATTACTGATCAAAATGGAATGCGCATCGTAGCCCAAAGCTTGCCAGCTTGCAAAATTTATGTAAGAACTTCCTTGATTGATGGTCATTTTATCATTGAGCAAATTGTAGTCGCCAAAGTAATTTGTACAAGTAATTTCAATATCCAGGCTGCCTTTAGGAGAGGCGCTTAATAAAATATTATTCATAACAAACAAACTGTCACTTTCAATGGCGAGAATGGCCCACTGGGAACCAGCAGGAACCAGGACCGTATTGTTAAATACTTTTACGTTGTTGCAACCTGTGGCAGCATCTCCATGAAACAAAGTGATGCCATTGCCCCCATTTCCGGATCCATTATTATAGAGCAGATTGTTGTAAACCTCACTGTCATAAATCCCTTGCAAATTGAGTCCGATGCGGTTGTTGTAACAGGTATTGTTATAAATTTTTACGTCTACAGAAATCCCAGGAGCTCCGCTGCTGAGATCCGGATTGAGTTGAATGCCGGCTGCTTTATTATTAAAACATTGGTTGTATCGAATGAGCACCCGGTCGCTGTTGTTGGACACATAAATGCCATGTTCGCCATAGGAGCGTTTGCAAATATTGTTTTCGGCAAGAAAATCATCGGTGTATCCGGTAAAAATGCCACGGTAACAGCTATCCACTATACAATTTCGAACCGTTATGTGGTTGGCAAGCACCGCACGAATGCCATCTTCCCCGGATCCATTGGCATCGGCAATCGCGGCTACTTTAAAACCATTTACTTCGATGTAATCGCTGCCTTCTACATTCAAACCATCAAAACCCCGGCCGCAGGATTGATTAATCACAACGGCATTGCCCATAGCAAAATAGACAATCTCTTTACCGGGACTGCCACTGGCTTTATAAAAATGATCAAAGCCCTTATAAAAACCATTGTAAACCAAAATACTGTCACCAGCCTTTGCTTTATTAGTAGCAGTCTGGATGGTTTTAAAACCCTGCGCAAAGCTCAAACCGGAATTGGCATCATTGCCATCGGGTTTTACATGGTAGTTAATGGCAAGCAGTGGGTTAGTAAAAAAGCAGGTAGTAAACAAGCAGTAAAGCAGGTATTTCATTGTTGGAAATTTGATTTGCAAGATAGGGACCCAGAGTGAAATTATTTTCAAGATTTTACCGGCGGGAGTATGTTGAAGTAAATGTATTAGAACAAACCAATATTAACTAAAGTAAATCTAGATAATTCGCCTAAAATTTGAGAAAACAGACTTACTTTTGTCATAAGTGGTTTGTTAGATGTGCAAGCCTAAATTATGTACTTAAACTATCCGCTTACATTTTATTTTGAACATGTGTATTTTAAAATTGAAAATAGTATTCTTACTTATTCTTCGAATAGCGCTTGTTTCTTGCTGTTTTCTCGGACAAATTGTTTCTCAGTCAATATGGTTGCCAGCTAAGGCACCAAATGTCTCAGAAGAAGAGTACAACATGCATTGTATTTTAATTAAAGCAGGGCTTAATGAGCTTGAACTCAATGAAAAAAGATATACTTTAAATAATATTGCCGCTAGTTATGCTAAGTTAAGCAGTCCCAGTGATACCGTGTTTAAATATTTAAATCTAGGATTGGTACACTTCCCACATGATGAATGTTTGACTTTGTTTGATAGTATTGAGCATAATTCTTTTGTTAAATCAGTTGAAAGAACGTATTCAACAAGTAGTTCTTCAAATTGGAAACAAGTAAAGCTATTTTGTGATAGCATACTTTCAAGTTATAATCGAGAAGTTCAAGAACTGTTACTTGCAATGGAAGATGATGATCAAAAAATACGAGATCGGCTTGATGAATTGTATGGTTCCAGACAATTTGATCGTTCGAATCATTCTGCAATGAATTTATGGGATATACAGGAGAAAAAGGATTCCTTGAATCAAAAGAAACTGGATCGTATTGTAAGTAATTTTGGATTTCCTGGCAAGAGTTTAGTAGGAAGCAAACTAAGTAAAGTAGCGATTTCAATAATTTTGCATGGAAATATTGAATTTCAGGAAAAGTATTTAGATTTTGTAAAAAAGTTTATTGAATTGAAAGAGTTGGATAAAGAGAATTATCCTTATTTGGTAGACAGGATTTTAATGAGTAAAGGACAAAAGCAAGAGTTTGGAACCCAATTTCGTTATGATGAGAAACTTAGAAAAGTGAGCTTGTATCCGATAAAAGATCCTATTAATGTTGACAGATGGAGAGCTGAATACAACTTGTTACCACTTAAATACGATATAGAATTTTACAATAACATTTATGAAAAATTGGGTAAGTAGTTGGGGTTTGAGAAATTCAATAAATAAACAAATAGTCCACCAACTATAGATTTTTAATTATTTGAGTATTTGCAAATTTTTGTATCTTTGTTTAAATTTAAAGCATGAGTACAATAATGATAAAAACCGACAAGCAAAGCAGTAAAATTCTTTCTGAACTTGCTAAGAAACTTGGCGCAAATGTGATTGATATTAAAGATGCGCAATTTGAAGATTTTATGTTAGGTAATTTAATGGACTCCGTCAAGACTGGTAAAAACGTTTATAGAAATGTAATTTTTAAAACATTAAAAAGTAAATGATTGTTGAATTCGACAAATCATTTGAAAAATCACTTGAAAAACTAAAGGACCTATCCTTGCTTTCAAAAGTAGAGAGAATAATCCTTTCTCTTGAAAGTACTGATTCTCTGAGGCAATTAAAAAATATTACAAAACTAACTGGATATAAAGTATATTACAGAATTAAAATTAATGAGTACAGACTAGGATTTGAGATGATTAAAGAAGATTGAATAAGATTAATCATTATAGCCCATCGGAAAGATATATACAAACGGTTCCTATAGTCTGAGGATTTGTTTTTTATTAGTATTCCAGAAAGGCTTTTAACTTTAGGAGCAATTTCCACCTGTTGTGTTCTATTATTATTTGTAATGTGTTCCAAATACGATTCAATTAATTTAGAAAGGCTGGTATTTCTTTTTCTAGCATAGGATTTAGCTTTCTCAATGACTTTTTCATCCAGTCTTAATGTTAAATTACGATCCATCTTTTTATAATTTAACGTATAAATTTACATGGTATATCTAATTCATCATTTATTTCTCCATTCCCCTTTTTCTAACGACTTTTGCATTCTTTAATTCAAAGCATGTTTAAATTAAGTTGCATGGTCCTGTTTGGACTGCTGGTTTTTCAAATCCAGGCTCAAATTAGTTTTCCGGTTAATGGAGTGAGACTTCCGGAAAATCGAATTGTATTAATTCAAAATGCAATGTTGCATCCCGACACTTCAACTAAGGCCTATTTGGGTGAGATTCTGATTAAAAATGAATGGATCTTAGAAATTGGAGCTACCGTCAGCCATCCAGAAGATGCTGTTCGCTTTGATTTTCAGGGCAAACATGTCTATCCTTCCTTTATCGATCCGATCAGCGATTATGGTATGGCCGAAGTCAAACGCAGTTCGTCCAGAAACAATATGCTGAGTTCAAAGGAGGGTGCTTTCTCCTGGAATGAAGCCTTGCGTTCAGAAATCAAATCCGCGCAATTCTTTGTTTATAAAGACGAACAGGCTGTTAAATTACGCGAAGCGGGCTATGGGATTGTTCAAACGCATATTCCAGATGGTATTTCAAGAGGCAGCGCTTGTATAGTAAGTTTAAAACAAGCCAACGAACACGAAGTAATGCTAGTCCCGGAATCAGCGCATTGTTTGAGTTTTAATAAAGGGAGTTCGACGCAAGAGTATCCAAATTCACTCATGGGTTCGATCGCTTTAATGCGTCAAGCCTATTTAGATGGATTAAATTATGAACTTGCCATCAAGCCCAAAGAAACGAATTTGAGTATCGAAGCCTGGAACCAAATACAGCCACTAAACCAGTTGTTTATTTGTAGTAATCCACTGGATATGTTACGAGCACAAAAAATTGCAAAAGAATTTCATAAAAGCTATCAAATTCTTGGAAGTGGCAAAGAATATCAAATTTTGGAAGCACTAAAAAAGGATTCCTTTCGCATCATCGTCCCTGTCAATTTTCCTCCGGTGTATAATGTCGATGATCCCTACGATTTATTGCGCATTGATTTATCAGATCTCAAACATTGGGAATTGGCAGCTTCTAATCCAGCCATATTGGCTAAAGCGGGCATCTCATTTGTCTTTACAGGACAGGATTTAAAAGATCGCAAAGACATACTAACTAACGTACGTAAGGCTATCCAACGGGGTTTATCTGAAGGGCAGGCTTTGTACGCTTTGACCCAGGGGCCCGCCGAATATCTAAACATACAATCTAAAGCAGGAAGTCTTGCTAGCAATAAATTGGCTAATTTTATTGTTAGCGATCTTCCAATCTTTCAGGAAAAATCAAGTATCAAAGAAAATTGGATCCAAGGTTCGCGCTACCATTTTTCAAAAACAAAAATAGACAGTATTTCAGGAACGTATGAACTTCAATTAGAGCCTAGTTTGTTTACGCTTATTATAGAAACAGACGGAGAGAAAATGGATTTTAAACTTAAATCTAAAGATTCATTGAAATTGAGTCTGAATGCAAAAATTCAAGAAGGGTACATTACTGGTAAACTAAATCGGGGCAACCCAAGTGGGGATGTACTTTTTTCTTGTTACAAAACAGAAACAGGATGGAAAGGAAATGCACAATTAGAAAATGGATCCTGGCAATCCATGAGTATTTTGAGAATGAAGCCGTCCACTTCAAGCATTAAAAAAGATAGCATTTCAGCTAAAACAGCAGACAGCATCGGAGCGCTGTTTTATCCTTTAGGTGCCTATGGATGGAAATCAAAACCACTTGCAAAAACGTATTTAATTAAAAATGCAACTGTTTGGACCAATGAAAAAGAAGGCGTCTTAAAAAATACAGACGTCCTGATTCAAAATGGTAAAATCACTGCTTTTGCAAAAAATTTGCAATCTGCGCAAGCCATCGTTATTGATGGCACCCATAAACATTTGACGGCAGGAATTATTGACGAACATTCGCACATTGCAGTCAATGGCGGCGTTAATGAATGTTCGGAATCCAATACATCAGAAGTTCGAATTGGGGATGTCATTAATAGCGATGACATCAACATTTACAGGCAGCTATCCGGCGGCGTTACAACCGCCCATATATTACATGGTTCCTGCAATCCGATTGGTGGACAAACCGCGCTTATCAAATTGCGATGGGGCTATCTTCCTGAAGAAATGAAATTTGAAAAAGCAGATGGATTTATAAAATTTGCATTGGGTGAAAATGTCAAACGAAGTGGTGGAAATCAAGGCGGCCGTTATCCCGATTCGCGGATGGGTGTCGAACAAGTTTACCTCGATGCATTTACGCGGGCTAAAGAATACGATGCACTTCGCAAAGCAGATCCTACACATACCCGGCAAAATCTAGAACTGGATGCGATTGCGGAGATCATTAATAAAAAGCGATTTATTACCTGTCATTCGTATGTGCAATCTGAAATCAATATGTTGATGAAAGTTGCCGAACGATTTAATTTTAAGGTCAATACGTTTACACATATACTGGAGGGTTATAAAGTGGCCGATAAACTCAAACAACATGGAGCTGGTGCTGCAGGATTTTCAGATTGGTGGGCTTATAAATACGAAGTATATGAAGCCATACCTTATAATGGAGCCTTGTTGCATGACCAGGGCGTTGTAACAGCTTTTAATTCCGATGATGCCGAGATGGCGAGAAGACTTAATCAGGAAGCTGCAAAAGCCGTGATGTATGGAAATGTATCTGAAGAGGAAGCTTTAAAATTTGTAACACTCAATCCTGCAAAACTTTTGCACATTGATGACCGGGTAGGAAGTATTAAAAAAGGAAAAGATGCAGATTTGGTATTGTGGAATGATCATCCATTATCCATTAAAGCATCGGTCGAAAAGACATTTGTAAATGGCATTTTATTTTTTGACAAAGAGCAGGATTTAATTTTACGCGATGAAATTAGTAAGGAACGAAATCGCATCGTACAAAAGATGATCAAAGCTAAAGCAGCTGGTGAAGGAGCCGAGAATTTCAGTTCGAGACCACGCCGATTATACCATTGCGATTCTATTGGTGAATAATTTTAAAAGCAGTACATGAGTAAATTAATTTTTATAAGTTTCATAGTATGCATTTCAGTAAGTGCGTATTCACAACCAGCACCTGCTGCTAAACAGCGAGAAGCTATTGCAATTGTTGGCGCTACGATTCATGTTGGAAATGGTCAATCCATTGCAAATGGAGTACTTGTATTTGATAAAGGGATCTTGCAATATGTTGGAACCGATTTAAGCAAAGCCGCTACCATTAAAAATCGCATCGATGCAAACGGAAAGCATATTTACCCCGGCTTTATCTGTATGGCAACCAATTGAGGCGTGGCAGAAATCGAGCAAGTAAAAGCTACGATTGATTACGAAGAATTTGGATCCATGAACCCTAACGTACGTTCGTTAACCTCCTACAATACAGATAGCAAGATTATTCCAACGGTGCGCAGCAATGGCATGTTGCTCGCACAAGTGATCCCCAACGGCGGGATTATTTCAGGACAATCATCGGTAATGCAACTCGATGCCTGGAATTGGGAAGATGCAGTTGTAAAAGCGGACGAAGGCATTTTTTTAAACTGGCCCTCACCCAATCCGCCCCGTCGTTTCGGACCGGATGCCGATAAAAATCAGCAAGATCCGGATCGCTATCAAACAGAAATGAATGCGTTGAAAGCGTATTTTGATGAAGCCTTCGCCTATTCTAAAGTTCCACATACTTCTAATATCAATCTTTCATACGAAGCCATGAAGGATTTATTTAATGGAACAAAAAAACTATACATCCGCACTCAGGCAGCTAAGGCAATCATTCATTCCGTTCAATTTGCAGAAAAGTATGGTTTGAAGCCGGTTCTGGTTGGCGCCAATGAAGCCTGGAGAGTGGTTGATTTTTTAAAAGAACATCAGATTGCATTAATTTTAGGACAAGTGCATAGTTTACCGGCCCGCGAAGACGATGATTACGATCAACCTTTCAAGAATCCAAAAATTTTACAGGATGCTGGCATTTTATATTGTTTTTCTATTACAGGTTTTTGGGAGCAACGGAACTTGCATTTTCAGGCAGGTCATGCCCTGGGTTTTGGATTGGATTATGAACAAGCAATTGCAGGTTTAAGTCTGAATCCTGCCAAAATATTAGGCTTGGATCATCGGTTAGGAAGTTTGGAAGTAGGAAAAGATGCAACTTTTATAATCAGTGACGGGGATGTTTTGGATATGCGAACCAGTCATGTGAGTCGTGCCTTTATCCAAGGAAGAGCCATTGATTTAGATAATAAGCAAAAAGAATTGTACCGCAGATTTTACAGTAAGTATCATCCGGAATAAGATGCAAGCAGTCATTCACGTTTAATGGGTATGTATTTACGCCATCTATTTTTTCTGGTATTCTTTCCGGTTTTTCTGATTGCTCAGGAAGCACCCAAGGAATTTCAAACAATAATTGATGGACAACCCGTGAAAGTAATTGTAAACAATGGCGATACCCTATTTGAAATTTTATTAGAAAAAGCAGTCGTCCGACCCGTCATCGTATTTGATGATTATAAATCAGAGAACCTGTATCATAAATATAGACGCTATGCAGCGGTGGTTTATCCATACGCTGTCCATGCAGTCCGTTTATATATGCAATTGCAAATACTTACAGAAGGACAATCAGATAAAGAGCGAAGAAAAATCGTAAAACAAATCAGCAATACCCTGGAAGAAGAATTTGAATCTCCTTTAAAAAATCTGACAAAAACCCAGGGGCTCATTCTTACAAAAATGATCGAGCGGCAATTGGATAAACCCTTTTATGGAATTGTAAAAGAATTGAAAGGAGGATTCTCTGCATTTATGTGGAATGAAGTGGGGAAGATGAACGGATATAAACTGAAAAATAAATACGAAAAAGGACAAGACAAAATTATGGATGCGGTCCTGGAAGAATTTGATATGACTATAGATTTAAAATAAGTATGAATACAATCATAAGCTGGGAAGCGCCTTCCAATATTGCCATTGTAAAATATTGGGGTAAGCGAGAACAACAATTGCCGATTAATCCTTCGTTAAGTTTTACTTTAAGTTATTGTAAAACAAAAACAAGCATCCAATGGGAACAGCGCAATGGACAAGATCATTTGGATTTTGAATTTTTTTATGATGGCCAAAAGAAACCACGTTTTGAATATAAGCTCAAAACATTTTTCAATCAAGTTGAACTACTTTATCCAGAATTCAAGTCTGTTTATTTAAACATTGATTCCATCAACAGTTTTCCACATTCTGCAGGGATTGCTTCTTCTGCATCGGCTATGGCTGCTCTTGCACTGGGTATCATGAGCATTGAAAATAAAATCAAAGGCCTTGTGATGCCGCAGGATGAATTTTTAAATAAGGCATCTTATTTGGCTCGATTGGGATCTGGTTCTGCTTGTCGATCTGTTTATCCGATTGCAGCTGCCTGGGGTGAATCCTTAAACTTACCAGGTAGTTCGGATGAATATGCAATTCCGATGGCAGATTCCATTCATGAAGATTTTAAAAGCATTCAGGATTATATTTTTATTGTCAGTCGTGCTGAGAAAAAAGTTTCTTCCAGTGCCGGACATCAATTGATGGAAAGACATCCTTATCGGGAAGCACGAATTCATCAAGCGCATGAAAATTTCAATAAGTTATTATCGGTATTAAAAGCAGGAGACTGGATTGCTTTTGCAAAAATTTGTGAAACGGAAGCATTGAGTTTACATGGATTGATGATGAGTTCAAATCCATCTTATATATTATTAGAACCGGAATCCATTCATATAATAAATGAATTAAAATTATTTCAACAAGAATCTAAATTACCCATCACCTTTACAATTGATGCGGGTCCTAATATTCATGTGTTATTTCCTGAGCGAATCAAAGAAGCAGTAGATGCATGGATTCAACAAAGCTTAAGCAGGTATTGGGAAGAGGAGCACATCATTTTTGATGAAGTTAGTCATCCCAGATTTGGTACTTAGAATCTCAAGCCAGGTTCTCCTTTCCCTTCCTCTTCCCAAACCCAGGGTTTAAACCCTGGGTTTGGGAAGAGGAAGGGAAGTTTCTCACCAAATATTTTTTTGTTCAAGATTTACTTTTTCTGGATAGAACAGTTTAGTTGTTCGAAGAAAATTTTCAGAAAAATCGGATACATAAAATTGATCGCTGCCCGATTTTTGATCACTTAGTAAGTTTTGTTCTGCCAGGGCCGTTTTCAATGCGGCTGCAGTGACATCGGTGGAATCGAGTACCGGCATTTTATTTTTAAAGAAATCTGTTATTTCCTGTTTAATTAGGGGATAGTGTGTACAAGCAAGCAAGAGGGCATCAATATTATTTAAATGTGGATCACTCAAATACGTTTCCAGGACAGAATGGCTGATGGCATTGTTTACAAAGCCTTCTTCAATCATGGGAGCTAATAAAGGAGTAGCTAAAGAATACAATTCGACAGATTTTTTTCGAACATGAAATTGTTTGTCGTAAACACCTGATTGAACGGTTGCATGCGTCGCAATCAGTCCGACGCGATGGTAATCGTGTTGGCAACAATAGTCAACCAAGGGATCGACTACATTTACAAAGACTGCTTTGTCTTTAAAAAATTCCAATAAAACTTCGTAGGCTGCGGTGGAAGCAGAATTGCAAGCAACTACGATCGCTTTGCAATCATTTTCTAAAAGAAAACGGCAGATTCTTAATGAATAATAGCGAATGGCATCGTGAGATTTTTCACCATACGGTAAATGGGCGGTATCTCCAAAATAAATAAAACGTTCGTTGGGTAAATTGTAATGAATAGCAGAAGCAACCGTAAGACCGCCGACTCCGGAATCGAATATTCCAACAGGCCGTCTGGCATTGCTATTCACAAATCAGATTCCTAGTTTTAACTTAACGCTGGCTGTAACATCCATTGAGTCTGCTGCATAGAGTAGAATTCCCGTACTGGAATCAAAGATGTAGGTAAACTGACCTTCTGTTGCCACTTGTTTGATGGCATTATTTACTTTGTCAATTAAAGGCTGCAGCAATTCTTGTCTTTTGGTAGCCAATTGTTTTTGAACTTCTTGCTCGTATTTGGACAATTCGCCTTCTTGTTCTTTTAACTTTTTCGCTTCTTCATCCAATGCTTTTGGGCTAATTTCTCCGGATTGTTCACGGCGTTGGAGGTCCTTGTATTTTCCTTCCAATTCCTGTACCATCATTTGGCCTTTTTTCTCCAATTGGGTTTGAAGTGCTTGTAAGTTGGCATCGGCTTGTTTGACTTCCGGCAATTCGGCCAACAGTGCTTGTGAATTCAAGTAACCAAATTTTTGAGCCTGAAGGCCGGTAAAACTGATCAAAAGACTGAGTACTGATAAATATAAAAGCTTGATATTCATTCGTTTAAAAATTTAGGAATGCAAAGATAGGACAGCTGAGCGGATCCTTATTATTTCGATTTTAATTTTTTGATGATTGCCTCTGTCTTATCCAGGTCTTTACTGTAATAAATGATTCCGGCAGAGCCACTGGTATCAAACATCGCTTCCAAACCACTACCGGAGGCAAACTCCTGTATGGCTGCATATACGCGATCCTGAATGGGTCTCACAAGGTCTTGTCTTCTTCTAAAGAGTTCCCCTTCTTCACCAAAGCGATCTTTTTGAAGCTTGCGGACTTCCTTTTCTTTATTGGTAATTTCCTCTTCTTTTTGTTTGCGTTGTTCTTCGGTCAACAAGACTTGTTCAGCCTGGTATTTGTTATACATGGCTTTAATTTTATCGTATTCAATTGAAATCTCTTGTTTCCATCCGGCTGCTACCCGATCCAATTCATCCTGGGCTTTTTTGTAGTCATCCATATTATCCAATACCTTATTGACATCCACAAGGGCAAAACGTTGGCTGGAAACAGTACTTTGAAGGCCCAAGGCCAGAAATAACAAAATGCAGAGTCTGGAAATCATATTTTTCATTTTAATGCTTAGTTTAACGTGTTTGTATTTAATAAATTGCGTAAAAGTAAGGTTTTTGCTGCTTTGGCATGACCTTGTTTTATAATCAAACTCTAATTTAATTCCTTTCGTTTCTTCAAATGCGTATTTAACCTAAACTTAACGGCAGTATAAGGAATTCTTTGCCTCTGGAATTCAGAGAGGTTTCCTTTGATTTCTGCAATACAATTTGTATTTTTGATTTGATATTCTTATAATAAACTAAAATCCATATTGTGAATAAAAATCTCCTGTTCCTATTTATTGCAATTATTTTACAATTTGATTTTTTAATTGCACAATCACCTCGGTCGATTCACACAAACAAATTTAGTAGCAATTTAAAAATACCAAAAACTAAGATTACAAGTTTTGCAAATTATTACATTCATGCTGATTTTAATAATTTAGAAAATAAAAAGGAATCACAAGCTGTGCCTAAAAGAAAATTAGATAGCATTGTGAATGTTGGGGTCTCAATTCGAGATTTTTTAGGAAAAAAAAGATATGTTTATAATGATCACGGCAATTTAACTGAAGTTGAAGATTTGGAATGGGATCCCAATTTGAATTCCTGGGTAAATGTTTTTAGGAATGAAAATATCTATGATTTAAAGAATAATTTAGTAAGCAGTTTATTTTATCAGGGAGATCAATTTCAATGGGATCAATTTGCTAAATCGACCTATGAATATGATATAAACAGCCGCATACAGAAAGTAGTATCCTATAATTGGGATGAAATTAAAGCACAATGGATTCCGGAGTATAAAGATACACTGATCTACAATCAAAAAAATCAAATCACTCTTGTTGAAAGTTATTCATGGAATGACAATACTAAAAAATGGTTAATACAAAATAAAGCAGACGAAGTTTACAATGCTTTAGGTCAGTTGATTATGGAAACAGGTTATCAATGGGATGCTAACTCAAAACTGTGGATTAATTCGTTTCGTACGGAATGGACGTATCATGCAACTGGCAAAACGTATCAGATAATTTCAGCTATTTGGGATGATACTGCCAGCGATTGGTTGTATCTAGGCAAGACGGAGGATATTTATAATGGATCAAATCAATTAATCAATTATTTAGACTACAATTTTGATGCGAATCAAAACAATTGGGTGAATAATATAAAAGGCGATTTGATTTATGATGCAAATGGAAATGTTATTTCAGAATTGTACGCAATCTGGGATTCAGGCAATTCGAAGTGGAATGTTTTAGTTAAACTGGAAAATATGTTTAATAACAGTTTTAAGTTGAATGATTTGGTATTACCTTATACAGATGATTACAACTTAAATAATTTTAATCACATGTTGTTAAAAACAGCTTATTTTGATAATTCACAGGGAAACTTCGTTAATGATGCAAATGATTTATTTTATTATTCACCCATAGATGTCGTAAAGACACAGAATGCAGATCAGTTGGATTTTCAAGTTTCTCCAAATCCGGCTCATGATGTAGTAAAATTTAATTTTAGCAATGAATCGAATGCCTATCAATTTGCTGTTTATTCCATAGACGGTCAGTTGGTTCAATCAGATGAAATAAAAAGCAACAGCATTCTTGATATTCATAATATACCGGCAGGAATTTATTTCTATCATATCAGGGAGAATCATCAGGAACGAGCAACTGGAAAACTAATCATACAAAAGTAAATTGATATTCTTCAAGCAATCGTAGGAATACTTTTAGATAGTTTCAGAGCGTTTCGATCGTAAGGAATATTTTAATGAACATTAATAGCTAATTTAAACGCTGACAGTATCTTTAGGCCATGAATTCTGTTTACTTATTGGGAACCGGTGATTGCAGCATCCAGGATATCAAAAAGATATTGCATGGGGAGTTAAAACTGGAAGTTGAGCCAGCTTTAAAATTAAAGTTGCAACAACAACGAACCAAACTGGAAGCAATTCTAGATGAAAGTGACCAGGCAATTTATGGAATTAATACAGGATTTGGTGCACTTTGCAATACCATCATTGCAGACGACAAGCTTAATGAATTGCAATCGAATCTCGTGAGATCCCATGCCTGTGGTTTTGGAGCATTGGTTCCAATCCCAACGGTTCGATTGGTATTATTATTAAAAATCATTTGCCTTTGTAAAGTATATTCTGCAGTTCGATGGGAATTGATTGAATTTTTAATTCAGTTATTCAATCAGAAGATTACTCCACAAATTCCAGAAATGGGATCTTTAGGAGCTTCCGGAGATTTAGCACCTTTGGCACATCTTTCATTGCCCTGTATCGGGGAAGGAATTTTGAATTACGAATCAAAAGAGTATCCAAGCTTTGATTTGTTGTCGAAACTTAACATTCCAATCCCTTATCTAAGGGCAAAGGAAGGCCTGGCGTTATTAAATGGTACACAATATTCTCTGGCTTTATTATTTACTGCATGGGATTCAGCTGAACGGTCTTATCACAACAGCAATTTAAATGTAGCCCTTTCCATGGAAGCATTTAATTGCAATTTAGGATTTTTACATCCGAAGATTCATGAGATACGAAAACAAGCCGGACAAATTCATGCTGCCAATGAAATTTCAATTTGGTTGGATGGAAGTGATTTAAATACAAGAGATCAAAAATCAGTACAAGATCCGTATTCTTTTAGATGTGCACCACAGGTACACGGAGCAAGTTATGATGTCATACGCTATTGTAAATCCATCATAGAGAATGAAATCAACAGCGTTACAGACAATCCGCTCATGCTTTCTGAAACTGAAATTGTATCGGGTGGAAATTTTCATGCGCAGCCTTTGGCACTGGCATCAGATTTTTTATGTTTGGCTGTAGCGGAATTAGCAAATATTTCTGAACGGAGATTGTATCAATTGGTTTGTGGTTTGCGCGGACTGCCGGATTTTTTAACTTCAGAAGCTGGCTTAAATTCTGGGTATATGATCGTTCAGTATGCTGCCGCTGCCGCAGTCAGTTTAAATAAGCAGTATTGCAGTCCGTCATCAATCGATTCAATTATCAGTTCGAAGGGCCAGGAAGATCATGTAAGCATGGCAGCAAATGCGGGCATTCGATGCAATAAAATTGCGCAACAAACCGAAATGGTATTGGCAATGGAATGGCTTACTGCAACACGCGCTATGCATTTCAGGCAGAACTACAAAACGGGTGCTGCATTAAAAAATCTTATAGCAAAATTTCAGGAGATCGTCCCATTTCAAGCGGAAGATCATATTCCCTCCTTATATTATCAGAAGTCCATTGATTTTCTAAAAACCATAGCTCATTAATTTGAAAATCGGCATTCTGTTTATTCATTGCATTTTTAGTTGTCAATTGATAGCGCAGGTTTCAAATTGGACCATTCAAGCATCATACCTTCCTGGAAAATTATCGAAACACACTGAAAAGATGTTGTATGATCCAAGAGGAATTGCAAATTTCGCAGAATTGGATTTCGTGTATCAAACGCAGGGAAGCTTTGCATGGGAACGCTATTATAAATTACCCAGATACGGTGTTTCGATGCGTTATCTGGATCTTGGAAAACCGCATGAAATTTTAGGAAATGGTTTTTCAATTACTCCATACATGGATTTTGGAATTCTGCAACACCAATCCTATTCTTTTCATTTTATGATTGCATGTGGATTGGCGTATTTGAATTTACCTTATGACATCAAAACAAATTCATTACAGACAGCGATAGGATCTCATTGGAATAATCATACCAGTTTTCAAATCCGATTTGAACATACCCTGATGAAAAAACATGCTGTTTTCTTTGGGATGAGTTTAAGTCATACCAGTAATGGTGCTTTTAAATCACCCAATTTAGGATTGAATTATTTATCAGGTGTCCTGGGGATTGGATTGGAAACTCAAAAACAAAAGACGTATGAACGACTTAAAAATATCCAGGTTTCAGAATCTGAAAAGGGAAAGGATCATTTTTCATTTCAGTTGGAATGGGGAGCCACCTGGAAAGAAACACGCATACCCAATGGTCCGAAGTATTTGATCAATTTCTGGACTTCAGATATTGGATACCAATATACTAATTATAAATCCTGGAGGCTTGCAGTTGATATTGAAAACAATCATTTGGCTTCTTATTTTAGTGATTATACAGAATTAAGAAAGAATAAGAAACAGGCAGCTAAAGATGGCTTGCGTTTAAATGTGTACGGAGGTCATCAATGGTTGTTTGGCGGAATCAGTTTAAGTTTAAAAGCAGGATATCAATTTTTAAGAAATATCAGTTTAGACGATTATCCCGTTGTAACTAAGCTGGATCTTTGTTATCTTGTGCCTCATGCGTTTCTAAATCGAGTCAAGCCCTATGTAGGAATAAGTTTGAAAACGCATTTCGGTACTGCGGAATATATTGGCGTAATGGCTGGCTTTCGATTGGATCGTTTTACAAATAAATGAAACTAATAAATATGAAATACCTGATTTTAACTATGTTTTTGTTTTTGGAATTCAGTGCATGTAAATCTTTGAAAAAGGGTTGGGATAATTTAAATTTATTTCCTGTCAGTCAGGATGTAGAATTGGGAAAACAGGTGTATGGAGAGATCATTGCAAATGAAAAAGACTTTCCAAAATTACCGGAAGCAGGAAATGAAGAATTGTATAAATACATCAATGCCATCGTTCACAAAATACTTTTAACCGGTAAAGTGGATTATGCCAAAGATTTTCCCTGGAAGATTACCATTATCAATGATGCTAAAACACAAAATGCATTTGCAACACCGGGTGGTTATATTTTTATATATACCGGCCTTTTAAAATTTTTAGATTCAGAAGATCAGTTAGCGGGAGTTCTTGGTCATGAAATTGCACATGCTGCCAACCGACATAGTACCAAACAATTGACTAAAATAGTGGGTTTGCAGGTGCTTGCAGATGCTGCCTTGGGCAATAAAGAAACGATCAAGCAAGTGGCTACAGCAATTATTGGTTTAAGTTTTAGCCGTGCTCATGAAACGCAGGCAGACACAATGTCTGTAATTTATTTGTGTCAAACTGATTACAATGCCAATGGAGCATCGGGTTTTTTTAAGAAAATAAAAGGCCAGGGTTCAACTCCCAGTTGGCTAAGTACGCATCCAAATCCGTCCAACCGGATTGAATCAATAGATGGAAAACAAAAAGCAATGGGTTGTAAGGGAAATCAAGCTTATGAAAAACCCTATGCAAAAATGAAATTATTGTTGGATAAAATTGAACCACCTATTGTACCGGGAGAAAAAACAATTCCGAATACGAATGCTAATTCGACAAAGAAGGATAGTAAAACGCCTCCACCGGATACCGTCGTACAAAACAAAAATAAAGTAATAGTCAAACCGAAATAAAGTCTAATAGTCTAATAGTCTAATAGTCTAATAGTCTAATAGTCTAACAGTCTAACAGTCTAACAGTCTAATAGCCTAACAGCCTGCTTCTCACCAACCCTCTATTTAGAATCGAGAATTACCGGTGCGTGTTTATCCATCACGATCACTTTTGCATTGGTAGAATGGACTAATCCCTGGTAGGCTTTGATCCATTCGTATTGCAATTGTTTGTCTGTAAGGGTTGCATTGATGATTTTTTGATAATCAGCGATCCCTTGTGCTTCGACGCGTTTCCGTTCAGCTTCTTGTTTTTCTTTTTGCAGCACGAAAGTCATTTTTTGTGCATCTTGTTCGGCATTAATTTTTTCTTCAATAGAATTTCTAACGGATTCAGGTAAAGTTATATTTCTTACCAATAATTGTTCGAGTTCCATTCCTCTGGCTAAAAAATCAGCTTCAATGCTTTTATAAATGCGTTGTTGGAATTCATCCCGTTTTATTGAAAACAATTCAATAGCCTGATAGTAAACAGCATTGTCTCTGATTTTAGTCCTGGAGATGGGTCTTACAATTTTATCAACGTAATCCGCACCGATTTCCTGGATGATTCTAGGGGCTTCGCTCTTTTTCAAGCGAAATAAAACGGTTAAATCAATAACGACCTCCAAACCATCGGAGGTAAGCACGCGGATTGCATCATCTCCCGACTTCAAACCTTCATCATGCACGCCGCTCATGGTATAGTTTTGGGTTTTAACATCGAGACGTACAATTTCCAACAAGGGGTTGATAACATGTAGACCACTTTCCAAAATGTCAGGTTGTACTTTACCAAATAACTTCTTAACTCCAATTCGTCCAGCATCAATTTGAACGACGGCAGAAAACAGGAAGCCAAAAATTATTAAAGCGGCACCGAGGGTGCGCAGGATTCGGTTAAACCGGTTCATGGTGTTATCCGGATTGCGAAGAAAAAAACTGACAAAAAGCAAGATAATTCCAATCGACATTAAAGCCATAATCTGTGTATTTTGATTTAACAACGCTAAGATACTCCCAGGAGTTCCTTAATGTACCGATCTATTTGGATTCGACAGCATGCTTTTGGCTTACCTTTGGGCTTTTAATAGGCGAGGCTGTTGATAATTGCTGTAAATGCACGGTTTTTAATTCAGGGAAAACTTGAAGGAAAGGTTTGAAAAGGCAATCCCAAGAGCATTAAAAGCATTCAAAGCAGACGTTTTTTTGAGTCCTGACGGTTATTTGTCCTTGTCAGTGGATATACCACAATATTTAGTGGTACACGATTTAGCTTACATTCATTTCCCAAAACAAGTACCTTTTCTTGTGAGGACGTATTATCAATATTTTGTTCCCAAACACATTGAAAAAGCGAACCATATTTTTGCCGTTTCTGAAGCAACCCGAAAAGACATTTTGACACAATTTGGATGTGCTCCTAACAAAATCAGCATTGCTTACAATGGGGTTCGGTCTTTGTTTAAGCCAATGTCTGAAGAGATTCAGCAGGAGGTTCGTGCACGTTACAGTCAATCAAAAAAATATTTTTTATTTGTTGGAGCGATTCATCCAAGAAAAAATGTAGCAAAGCTCATCCAGGCATTTGATTTATTTTGTTTAAAAACGGATGCAGATTTTCAGTTATTAATTGTTGGAAGAAAGGCCTGGATGACAGATGAAACAGAAGCAGTTTGGCAAAACAGTCCAAATAAAAGTCGCATTCAATTTTATTCGTACATGGATACTGAGCAATTGGCTTTGGTGACAGCATCTGCATTTGTAGCAATCAATCCATCATTATTGGAAGGATTTGGCGTTCCGGTTTTAGAAGCCTTAAATTGTGATGTTCCGGTATTGGTATCCAATGTGTTTTCACTCCCTGAAGTTGCGGGTCCGGGAGCTTATTTGTTTAATCCAATGGATGAAGAATCAATTGCCCAGCGTATGACGGAATCAATAGATGATCCAAATCGCACACTGCGAATAGACCAGGGACGGGTGCATAAAAATCTGTTTGATTGGAAGAAAAGTGCAGAACATATTTATCAATTCATGAAAGGTAATTTGAAAATCTGAAGGATTTAAAAATAAAAGTTGAGGAAGCTAATACTGATTTTCTTGGAAAGAAAGTTATATAGTATAATTTGGCGGGCCAGAGTCTTAAATTGGAATTTTCTAATATTGAGTCTTTTATTGATGTAGAGCATCTGCAGCCAGGTTTTTGGTTGTTTAGAACCGTTAGTAAAAGTGGGATTATTACTGGCTCATTCATTAAAAGTTAGATAATTGAATGGTACCATTTCATCATGGATTAATACTAAAGTTTGGATTTGTAATTTTTTTACAAATTTTACTTTTTCCGCAGTTGTCTTATCAACAAAATATGGGAAGTACATGGATTATTGGGTTTGATAACAATCAAATTTCAGACCCAAAATTTGGAATGACTACTTTGGATTTTAGTGAACAACCACTAAAACAAACTTATATGCATAATGAATATCATGCGAGTTCAGGTTTTATCAACACATCCATTTCTGAAATTAAAGGAAAAATATTATTATTTACAGATGGATTGAATATTTATGGAAGAAATCTTGATATTATTGAAAATGGGGAAGAATTGAATCCTGGTGAAGTAAGGAATGATTTTAGCTCAGCATTTTACCCTGTTGCATATAATCATATATTGTTGCCCAGGCCGGGATATGACGATCAATATGTTTTATTTCATTTTTCTGTTAGTTATAACAGAGACCCAGGAGATCAGATTCGTTCTGTTGTTGCCGATAAATTTTTATTAACTTCAATTTATAAGGACAAATTATTGGATGATTTTAAAGTAGGAGAAAAAAACAATCTAATATTGGCTGGAAATTTTAATAATTCGCATTTAGCTTATTGCAGACATGCCAATGGTAGGGATTGGTGGCTTGTTTTTGAAAAGTATAATTCAAATAAACACTATATTTATTTATTGGATCCTTCAGGTATAAAATTATATGCTGAACAAGAAATTGGTATAATCGGAGGAAAGTATGATTGGAGTGGAAATAGTATTTTTAGCCCTGATGGAACTATGTATATAAAGTATTGTTTTGATTACGGAATTCAGTTATTTAATTTTGATAGATGTTCGGGGTCATTATCTAATTCCATTCAGTTGAAAACCTATGTAAATCCTGAACTTAAAGAGGCAAGCATTGCTGTCTCATCTAACTCAAGGTTTTTATACATTAATGATTATACCCGAATATGGCAATACGATTTGGACCAAATTAATGTTCCTGGTTTTATTGATACCATAGGTTTTTGGGATGGATATTTTATTAAGGATGTTTTGACAACTGGGTTTTATCAAATGGCTCTCGCAGATGATGGTAAAATCTACTTAAGTTGTCACTCAGGAAACATTTATTTACATTGTATTGATAAGCCAAATGAGAAGGGACTCGCCTCTAATTTTAAATTGCGAAATATTATACTTGAAAGTTGGATGGCTGGTGGACTTCCAATTATGCCAAATTATCAATTGGGGGTTGTAAGCAATAGCCCTTGTGATAGTATAAGTTATCTGGCCGTGCATGATTGGACTACCACTTTTAAAGTATATCCAAACCCAACATCAGATGAGATTTATTTTAACAATAAGGATACCACACTTTTCCCGGATTTGTCCATTGAAATCTATGATGGCTTAGGAAAAAGAGTGAAATCACAAATATTGCGAAGTAGTATATCACAAGTCCCTGTTTCTATGGTTGACTTGCCAGATGCAATTTATTTTCTACATGTTTCCGATTATAAGGGCAGAACTGTAACTAGAAAAATAGTAAAACTGTAAGTGTCATCAGGCTCCCTTTTTATACGAACCCATTTTCCATAAAGAACCAATTGAAGCAATACGTCCGGCATTTAAATAAATGCTGGTAACCTAAAACAGAGCATTATATAGATCTATTTAATATAAATATTAGTGAAAATCAATTTGAATAATATCAAAATAAAATTGTTAAAAAATGAGTTACTTAGTTTCAATGATAGTACATTTCTTCGATCTGTGTCAGTAATTTGTGGATTAAATGAAGGAAATAATGATGTTATTGCCAGATCTATTCTTAGAAGCTATTTTAATGTTGACCTACTTCCAAGTTTAGAATGCGTTGAAGAATCGTTAATTGATAATAAAAGTGATTTTAATAAAATATTTAATAAGTTAGATGAACTCATTCACCCTAAAAAAGTAAATGGTGATATAAGTTTAAAGTCAATTGAAATATTTGATTTATTGTACAGGAAAGTGAATATATACAAGAGCTATGAAGAGTTAACAAATGCATTACTAATTCCTGGACTGTATATACTAAGGTATAATTTGAAAAATGGAGAATTAAAAACTACCAAATTATGGTTACCAATAAATTAGTTTGCATTTTTTGTATTGCTTTTAATTTTTCATTTATTTTAAGCATAGCATCGCAGGGACATGCAATTAATTGGATATTAGGGTATGGTATCAACAACGATACAAGTTTTTATGGTAGGACAATTTTAAACTTTTCTAATCCTACTTTAGCAATAATTAGAAATTTTGGAGGATTTAAATTTGAACTAGGATTTGAAAATAATTCTTTTTCGGATGACCTTGGAAAATTAAGATTTTTTTATGATGGATTTAGACTGGGAAATGCAATTGATTACAATATCATTGAAAATGGGGATACTTTAAATCCAGGGAAAATTTGGCTTGCTTATCAAGGGGGATTTTACCCTATAAGTGATGCTTCAGTTTTTATACCCCCTTTGAAATTTGATAGTATATTAATGTTGATTCATTTACCGATTGATTTCTACAATGGTCAGCCTTACCCTTATTCTCCAAGTATTTATGAGACAAGAATTAATATGAATTCAAATGGTGGAAAAGGTAAAGCTATTTCAAAGAACAAAGCTATATTTAAGGGCAATATTTCACCAATTGTCTTTAGCGGATGTCGGCATTCAAATGGTAGAGACTGGTGGTTAATCTTCAAAAACAATCAAGGTCCAAAATACTATAAATTTCTTTACTCAAATTCTCAAATTTATAAAATTGATTCTCAAGAATTAGGGAGTTCAGTTATTGATTACTCGTCGGTTGGTAATGCAGTTTTCTCACAGGATGGGAAAAAATTTGTTAGGATTTCAAATCAAGATGGTATCCAAATTTTTAATTTTGATAGATGCGATGGAAATTTGTCAAACTTTGTTCAAATTGAGAATGATTCCATAAAACCTTCAATTTGGGTAAATGTTGCACTATCTGCCAATAATAGATTTTTATATGCATCAACAAACACGAAAATATTTCAATATGATTTAGAAGCTTCAAATATTCAAGCAAGTATGGAAATTGTCGGCAATTGGGATGGATTTATCTATGATAGATTTTTTACAACAAGTTTTTGTGATATGCAACTAGCTGCAGATGGAAAAATTTATATATCATGCGCAAGCGGAAATATTTTTTTGCATGTAATTAACGATCCAGATTTAAAAGGTAAAAGGTGTGATTTTCAATTACGAGCTGTTACTTTACCTAGCTATATTGCGTGCGGCTTGGGAAATTATCCAAACTACTTGCTTGGACCAGAGGAAGGTAGTATTTGTGATAGTTTAACGTCTAATAATAATATTTTCTATAATCATTATTTTAACGTTTATCCAAATCCTGCAAAAGATCTATTGCGTGTTGTGATTATAAAGGATAATCTGCCAATTAATTATACTATTTATAATCAAACTGGTGATTTGTTGCAAAAAAGTAGTTGGGATAGGCAATTAGAATTCGATTTGAATATAGAGCGACTCAATAAGGGCCTTTATTTTTTGCAACTAAATTTTTTAGATGGAAGCGTTGTTAGGAAATTTGTTAAAAATTAGGAAATGAACTCTTAAATTTGAATAATTTATTTTCTCTGGAATACTTATAAAAAAATGAAGGAAATATTTTATTTTAATAGCAAGTTTAAATTTATATTAATATTACCCATTTTATTATTGCCAATTGAATCTTTTCAACAATATCAGAGTAAAACATGGATTGTTGGTTATGATAATAATGTGGGAAAGAATCCTAAATTTGGAATAACTACTTTGGATTTTAGTGGGAAACAAATAGAACAAGTTTTTTTAAGAAATGAATTTCATGCTAAAACAGATCTTATTAACACATCAATTTGTAATAAATTTGGTCAGTTAATATTATTTACTGAGGGGTTGAATCTTTATGGCAGCGACCTTGCAGTTATTGAAAATGGTGACGAATTGAATCCAGGAGAAGTTAGAAATGATTTTAGTCCTGAGTATTATCCTGCTGCATTTAATCATATTTTGTTGCCAAAACCCGGACACGACGATCAATATATTTTAGTCCATTTATCATTAATCTATAATAGAGATCCGGGAGACCAAATTAGATCTGTAGTAGCAGACAAACTATTAGTATCTATAATTATAAAAGATAGTTTGGATTATAATTTCAAGGTAGTAGAAAAGAACAAGCTTCTATTGAAAGATAATTTCAATAAAGCTCACTTAGCATATTGCAGGCACGCCAATGGGCGGGATTGGTGGCTTATTTTTGAAAAGTATAATTCAAATAGACATTATATTTATTTATTAGATCCTTCAGGGATGCATTTGCATGCTACGCAGGATTATGGTGAGGTTGGCGGAAAATATGACTGGAGCGGAAATAGTATTTTCAGTCCGGATGGAACTAAATTTATAAAGTACTGCTTTGACTATGGTATCCAATTGTTTGATTTCGATCGATGTTCTGGCAAATTATCAAATACATTGCAACTGAAAACGTTTGTAAATCCTGAGATTAAATTAGCCAGCATAGCTGTTTCACCAAATTCTAGATTTTTATACCTGAATGATTATACCCGTATTTGGCAATATGACTTAGAACATATCAATAAGCCTGGTTATATTGATACGATAGGTATTTGGGATGGTTACTTTTACCAAGATGTATTTACTACCGGATTTTATCAAATGGCTCTTGCAGATAATGGAAAAATTTATTTAAGCTGTTATTCAAGTAATATTTATTTGCATGTAATTAATAATCCAAATGAAAAAGGCTTATCCTCAAGATTTAAACTGCGGGACTTGATTTTGGAATCATGGATGATCGGTGGACTTCCAATCATGCCAAATTATCAATTAGGTCCGGTGAGCAATAGTGTTTGCGACAGTTTAAGTTATCTTGCTAAGCATGACTGGACAAATACATTCAAAATATATCCAAACCCAACAACGGATGAGATTTATTTTAGCAATGCTGATACCACTCTTTTTCCTGATTTAATTATTGACATTTATGATGGCTTGGGAAAAAAAGTGAAGTCACAAACCTTGCAAAGGCCTACATCCCAACTGTCTATTTCTTTAATAGATTTACCAGCTGCTCTCTACTTTATGCATGTTTCAGATTATAAAGGGAGATCTGTTAATAGAAAAATAGTAAAATTATAGGCAAGCTTAGGCCTCCGTTTACCTTGATTTCGCATTTTTATAAACAATCAGTTACAGTTATTAAATTTAGTATATAATAATTTTTAAACCTAGAGTAAGTAGTTTTATAGTTTCCATTAATGTAAATTGTATTGAATATCAATTTATAATAAATACATTTTATGTACATGTGTTAATAACAATCCGGTTAATAAATTGAGAATAAATTAAGTTATAAAATTATTATGTTTGTCTAAAATTTATTCAAATGAAGCGACTTTACCTTTTTCTCACATTTTTATTTTGTTTGAGCATCGTAGAAGCTCAATATTATTACCTGCCTTATCCAAAAATTGGAAAAAACCCAGGTGAATTAAACAAGGACAACGAGTATCCTCCGGGTGGTGGATTGCCAACGGGATGGACTACGATTATGACGGGTCCTCAGGCATCCGGTAACTGGACTGCAGTTATTAATTTGCCAATTACCTTTTATTTTAACGGAGCGTTGGTTACTAAATTTAAAGCAAGTAGCAGTGGCGTTGTAACTTTTAATACTAAAACAGCTTTAAAAGTTGATTCTAATAATGTTGCATTACCAAGCGCACTGATTCCTGACAGTTCTATATGCATTTGGGGATTGCGTTGTGCAACCGGGGATTACATTGTTACCAAAACTTTTGGAACAAAACCGAATCGTCAATTTTGGATTCAATACAATTCTTATAGTGAACCCAATCTAAAAGCTGGATGGATTTATGCATCGGTTGTATTGGAAGAAACCACCAATAAAATTTATATAGTAGATCAAAGGACGCAATGTGTGTTTAACAGTGCAGTGTGTCAGGATAAAACAAATATTACTTTGGGCGTTCAGGTGGATGCAAACTACGCGGTCATGGTGGATGGATCTCCTGATTATAAAAGTGATAATCTGAATAACTTTTTAGTTGATGATAATACCTATTTTGAATTTATTCAGGGTACTCAATCGCAAGAAGATGTCCTTGGGTTACAACATGATTTTAAAAAATATTATCTGACCAAAGATTTTCCATTGACAGTAAACGGAACATTCCGCAATACAGGATCAACGATTGTTTCAAAAGTAGTATATAACTACAATGTAGACAATGGTCCAAGTGTTTCAAAAGAAATTACCGGATTGAATGCAGCTCCTTTAGCAGATTTTCAAGTGAGCCATCCGGATGTTTGGGCTTCCGCAACAAAAGGAGTCTATACAGTGAAATCCTGGATTAGTTTGGTAAATGATAATCCAACAGGAACCATTGCTGATGATACCATCCGTACGATTGTAAATGTGAATGACACATCAATAACTCGTAAATTAATGCATGAGAATTTTTCTTCTTCAACCTGTCCACCTTGTAAGCCAGGCAATGAAACCATGCATGCGGTGCAGAGTAATTTTCCGGAATTGTATACTGAGTTAAACTATCATTATTATTTTCCAGGAACGGGAGATCCTTATTACACACAAGAGGCACGTGACCGTGGAAATTATTACGGTGGCGTAAATGCAATTCCTGCATTGTTTTTAGATGGAACAACCAATATTAATCCGAATGGTTATACTGTTCCTCAATTTGCTGAATTGCAGGAAATTCCTGCTTTTTATCAAATCAATCCAAGTGGTACTGTAAATGGTCAAAAAATTGATGTAAGCATCGAAATCCAAACCATAGCACCGATAACTGCAACGACCCGTTTGAATGTTGCGATCGCAGAAAAGAAAACGGTAAAAAATGTTAAAACCAATGGAGAAACTGAATTTCCCCATGTAATGAAAAAATTAATACCCAGTTCTGCTGGTTCTTTGGTTGGTGCAGTGCCAGCAGAGTCCAGTAAAACCATTAATTTAACTTGGACTGTACCAGGAGCGTATCGATTGCCATTGGATGCGCAAACAGCCAATATTATTAATTTAGCAACAGAACATAGCATTGAAGATTTTGCTAATTTGGAAGTGATTGCCTGGTTACAGGAAAGTGATAAGAGCGTTTTACAATCCAATTCAGCAGATCTTGTGTTTGTGGTTGGTACCAATCAAAAAGTTGAGAAAAAAGAAATCAGTGTAAATCCAAATCCTGCGAGTTCTTACTTTTTTATCAATATGAGTTCTTTCAATCGCGATGAATTGCTCCGCGTATTGGTTGCAGATGAAACTGGAAAATTGGTTTATGCTGAAAAGACAGATTTGGGTTCTTTATTTGTTAATACATCCGGATGGAAACCCGGAATGTATCACATTAAAGTTGTTGGTAAAAACCAAGAGGCTAATCAAAAAATTGTTGTGATCGAATAATTATATTTAGAGAAACACATAACTATCCAAAAGCCATCGGCAACAAACCGATGGCTTTTGTTTTTTAGCTGATTATTGAAAAACACTTTAAACCAGACGTAATATTTTATTTTTGTCTTGAAATGATTAAAAAACCAAAGTTTATTGCTTTTGAAGGAATCGATGGTTGTGGCAAAAGTACCCAGGCGAAACGATTGGCAGATCGATTGATTCAGCAGGGAGATACAGTACACTTAACGGCTGAGCCAAGTACACGCCCTATTGGAAAAATGATCCGTGATATTTTTGCACACAAGCTTGATGCAGACGATCGAACGATTGCAGCATTATTTGTAGCTGATCGTTTGGACCATGTTATAAATCATGAGGAAGGAATACTGGCTAATCTGGAAAAAGGAATTACTGTCATCTGCGACCGGTATTATTTATCATCCTATGCCTATCAAGGAAGTTTGGTTCCATTGGATTGGGTAATGAATGCCAATGCGCTTTGTGTAGAATTAGCGAAACCTACCATACATATCTATATTGATATTCCTGTTGAATTAAGTTTTGAACGATTGCAAAATTCCAGAGCTTTCTTAGAACGTTATGAAACGATGGAAAACCTTAAGCGGGTACGGGATATGTATTTTGAAGTTATTACACTTTTAAAGGAACAAGAGCATCTTGTTATTTTGGATGGTACCCAATCGATTGATGCTATTGCTGAGGATGTTTGGGAGGAGGTGAGGAGATTGTAGGAAATCTTGCAATGCTGCAATGTTGCAATGTTGCAATGGTACAATGTTGCAATGCTGCAATGTTGCAATGGTACAATGTTGCAATACTGCAATTCTAGAATGTTGCAATGCAAAGATTAAATTATTTAAATGGTAAATATAAATTTGCGGTGGTTCACTCCAAATAAAAAGTGTTCGATTCATTGAACATAATTAATTTCAAATCCAAATTTGATATTCAATTAAACTGCATTCAAACCTCGGCGGGGACGCCTTCGGTAACTGTTTTTTATAAACAAATACCAATGTTATAGAAAGGAGTCTTTAGAAAGGAAGTCTATAGAGAAATGCTGCAATCTTGCGATGTTTCAATCTCTTTAATCCAAAAATCCTGTAAATCCTGATTCAGACAAAAGGAGGGAAGTTTATTGCGAAGAAGTCATTAGAAAAAAAGTCTATAGAAAGGAAGGCTATTGAGAAATGCTGCAATCTTTCAATGTTGCAATGCTGCAATGTTACAATGTTGCAATGTTACAATGTTACAATGTTTCAATCTTGCAAAGTTATAATGCTGCAATCTTGCAATGCTGCAAGTCAACCATGGTAATAATTTTTGAACTATTTAGAAATCAGCTATAAGGATTCTAATTTTCCAAAGCAGCAATGTCCTCATAAATTGCATAATGACCTGCGATCATATTTTTAAGGGCTTTACGGGCAAAGAAAATACGACTTTTTACGGTACCAAGCGGTAATTTGAGTTCATCAGCAATTTCCTGATATTTATAACCGTGATAATAGCGAAGGAATGGGATTTTCAAACTATCGTCCAGACTTTCTACCATACCATTTAACTCCTTCATCATAATATCAGAGTCAGCTCTGTTTAAAACAGAGTTATTGATTGAGTTGAGATAGTATTGATTATCGCTATGATCATTAATAACACCCCCTTTCACTTTCCGGCGATAATTATTAATGAAGATATTCTTCATAATGGTAATTAACCAGGCTTTAAAATTGGTACCGGGTTGAAATTTATCTTTATTTGACAATGCCCGGAATGCGGTTTCCTGACAAAGATCTTTGGCATCTTCTGAATCTTTGGTTAGACTATAAGCAAAATTCTGAAGGGTTTGGGTCTGCTTATCCAACAAATTATAAAACTCTACAGTCGACATATCTACTATTTTCTCTACAAATTTATTATTTTGTTTAATAAAAATGAAATTTTACTTAAACAAAACTTGTTAAAATTTTGATAAATTGTATAAAAATTGCATAATTAATTGAAAATCAATTATTTTAAAAATTCTTACATTTTATCATCCGTTCAATAAAAAATGAAACAAGCGATTTATTGCTGGGCTTTTCCCATTAGATAAGCCGCAATCGCCAGAAATACGAAATTGGGTAACCAGATTGCAAATATGGGAGGAAGCAGGTCATTATTGGCAAAAGTGAGGGACATTTTCGACAAAAAGATGTAAACGACCCCTAGAATGATGCCTGCAGCCAGATGTAATCCCATTCCGCCTCTAACTTTCCGGGTTGCAATACATGCCCCAATAAAAGTTAAAATCAGAGTAGTAATCGGATCAGCGGTACGGCGTTGGCGTTCCACTTCGTATAATTTGCTGATTCCGGAACCTTTTAGCTTTTCTCTTTTAATAAAACGTCCCAATTCGGAAGTTGTCATCATGTCTTTTTGATTGGATATAAAAACAAAGTCTTCCGGATGTAAATTGAGTGCGGTATCTATAGAAACGCCCGTTTTTACCTCAATATTTTCTGTACTATCCCCAAAATTCCGGATGGTAATGTCTTTTAAAGTCCAAATATTGGGTTCACTTTTCCACTTGATGGTTTTTGCTTCAAGGGTTTGTATAATTTTTTCTTTTTCAAATTTCTCCATTTGAAAATCAATTCCACTGCTATCAGCTCCTTGATAATATCGCAAATAAGCGCCTACATGTGGACCAATAAAAAAATGAATGTTTCGGTCTCTGGATTTAATATTTCCAGGTCGTATGTACTTGTTATCAAAATCACGCAATACTTTATTTGATTTTGGAACGTAATAATGATTTCCTATCAAATGTATGGTTGTAAAAATTGCACCGGCCAATAAAAATGGTTTTAGCAAACGCTTAAAAGAAACTCCGGAACTAAACAAAGGAATAATTTCTGTTTGTCCGGCCATTCTTGAGGTAAAAAAAATAACTGTAATTAGTGCATACAAAGGAAATAAAAGTGAATTAATCCAGGGAAGGAAATTGAAATAATATTGTGAACTCACTTCCCAAAAACTTAAACCTCTTGAAATAAATTTATCGATGCGTTCACTTACATCAAAAACAACTGATAATAATGAAAACATCAACATGATAAATAAAAAAGTCCTTACATATTTTCCAATAATGTAACGGTCTACAATTTTAAGTCGCAACAAATCCCACATCAGCATCTAGAACTAATTACAGGAAGAATTTGATCTTTCCAATGTTTAAAATTATTTTTTAAAATTTGATTTCTGGATTCTTCCATCAACCACAAATAAAATCGCAAATTTTGCAAGCTTGCCAATTGAGCTCCCAATATTTCGTTTGACATAATTAAATGTCTAAGATACGATTTACTGTGTTGTTGGCTGGTTTCAAGATCCAGCTTTGCATCAATAGGACTGAAATCATCTTTCCATTTTAAATTTCGGATATGAATAATGCCATTACTAGTGTAGATGATTCCATGACGGGCGTTGCGTGTAGGCAAAACGCAATCAAAAAAGTCGATACCCCGTTCGATAGAATTCAATAAATTTTGAGGCGTTCCAACTCCCATCAAATAGCGGGCACTTTGCACCGGCATGTGTTGACAACAAATCGCTACCAGTCGATTCAATTCTTCTTCTGGTTCGCCAACACTCAATCCGCCAATTGCGTAAATCGGATTGTTGTATTGCCTAATTGCCTGGATTGATTCAATGCGAAGGTCTTCATAAACGGAACCTTGTGATATGGGTACATAACATTGATCGTGTCCGTATAAAGAATTTGTTTTTTCAAAATGATTAATGCCTGCTTCCAGCCAACGATGTGTAATATTCATCGAACGTCGCGCATAATCCCGTTCGGAGGGATAAGGAGGACATTCATCTAATGCCATCATAATGTCTGAACCTAAACTGCGTTGGATATCAACCACACTGGCAGGTGTAAATAAATGCTTGGAACCATCGATGTGTGAAGAAAATAGCACTCCTTCTTCTTTTATTTTTCGATTGGCGCTTAATGAAAAGACCTGATACCCTCCGCTGTCTGTAAGCAAGGGTTTATCCCAATTCATAAATCCATGCAAACCTCCTGCTTTTTCAATAATTTCAGTTCCAGGACGCAAATAAAGATGGTAGGTATTTCCAAGTATAATTTGTGCTTTTACTGCATGCTTTAATTCAGTTTGGTGAACCGCTTTTACAGTAGCCGATGTTCCAACCGGCATAAAGATTGGTGTTTCGATTATACCATGATCTGTATAGAAGCTTCCAGCGCGAGCCTGGCAATTTGTATCTGTAGCAATCAGCTCAAAGCGAGATTTCATTTAAGCTTTTCTTTGCATTTTTAATAAAACACCGATCATCAGCGAAAACCCAATAAGGGCCGATCCTCCTTTACTTATGAAAGGCAATGGAATCCCGATGATGGGCACCAGACCCATGGTCATTCCTATATTAATGAGCACGTGAATAAACAATAGACCCGCTACACACAAAGCATAATTTGAAAAAAACTTTTTTTCGCTTCGCTGACTCATCAGAATGATTCGAAAAATTAAAATAAAAAAAAGGATGATGACCGTTAACGAACCTAAAAACCCTTGTTCTTCTCCGATGGATGAAAAAATAAAGTCTGTAGATTGTTCCGGAACAAATTTTAGTTTGGTCATATTTCCATTTAAGTAGCCTTTGCCAAAAAATCCACCGGCACCAATTGCTACTTTGGATTGCAAGATGTTGTAAAGGGATCCTCTGGGGTCACATTGAGATGGGGTCAGCCAAACTTTGATCCGCTCTTGTTGGTGTGGTTCCAATCCATTGAAAAAATTTATAGAAGTATAACTAAACAAGGCAAGTATGCCAAAGCCAAATGCTACGATCAAACTCAGACGTTCTTCTTTTGATTTCCATAAGTAAATTAGAGAAACAAATAGTAAGGCTCCGGCAATTAATAAAACCTGATAAAGTGGAATTATAAAGTTAAGTCCAATTAAACCGGAAATAAAAAGTAGAAATACGATCCACTGAAATTTAAAGGGTTTAAAATAATACCAACATAACAAAAGCGATAAAAGCAATAAGCCCAATAATATAAACGGAATGGGAAATAAAAAGGAAAAAATAAATACTGCAAAAAACAATACTATAATTAAATAATAAAATTCATTGAGTCCTTCAATAAAAAGCAAGACAAAAAATGAAAGAAATGTCAAAGCAGAGCCGGCATCTGGTTGGAGTAGAATAAAAAATACCGGTGCGAAAATAATTCCAAAGGAAATTAATTGGTAATTGACTTGTTTAAGATTTGTTTTGAAATAACTGAGATACGAACTTAAAGCCAGTGCGGTTCCAAATTTAGCAATTTCAGCAGGTTGAAGTGAAAGTCCAGCTACATTTAACCAGGCTTTGGCGCCTTTAACCTCTACACCAAATATTAGTACAATAAGTAATAGAAAAAGTCCAAATCCATAAATGATATAAGCAAAGGTGTGCCAAAATTTTTCATCAATCCATTGACTTATAAAAAAAAGTATTAAAGCGATGCCAATGTATAATGATTGTTTGGTAATTGGCACAGACAAATCAAATAAATCCCGATTAATATTTTGAGAATAGGTAACGGAATAAATTGAAAGCCAACCAATAATTATTAAGCTGAAATAAATTCCCAGTGTAATCCAATCATAATTTGCAGCCCGTGGTTTTCGAATCATGGGTATTAGAATTCATCATAAGCAATTTTATCAACTGATAAAAAAGCACTGGGAAATTTCTTTTTTATTCCTTCAAGTGTTGCTGCAGCTTCAGCACGGGATAGAAAGGCCCCTGCCTTTAAATAATAGTAGGGTTCTTTATATTCCCATTTACTTTTCAAGCTAAATTGTTGTTGAAAACTGGATTTAGTATTTTCCATCAACCGGCGGTCGGTTGTTGTAATAATCGTTATTCTCCAACCCGTAATGTGGGTGATGGCACGGTTGGCTTTCATATATTGATCCATGATTAAACTGACCTTAGGATCTTCATGAATGGTGATGCTTTCCTGTGCATGCAAGGCAATGCTAAACAATAAAAAAAAGCAAGCAATTAGCATTGTATGTTTCATTCAGCGCCGTGACAATTTTTAAATTTTTTACCGCTACCGCATGGACAAGGATCGTTTCTTCCAATTTTTGGTCCGGTATTCCGAACCTGTTGGATGGCTGGTTGTTCAGCACGACCTGCAGATTCTGCTGCCCTCCGCATGGTTTCTTCAGAGCGGTTTGTTTTGGTTTTACTATAATCTGTTCGTTGCGAACGAGCTTCCCGCACTTCCTGGTTTACATTAATCTGTAATTTTCCTTTTGAAAGATAGGAAGTAATATCCTGATTCATTTTATAAACCAGGGTTTCAAATAATTTATAAGCTTCAATTTTATAAATGACCAAAGGATCTTTTTGTTCGAAGCTTGCAGCCTGAACCGATTCTTTTAATTCATCCATATTTCGAAGGTGTTCTTTCCATTCGTAATCGAGCCTCACAAGGGCTACGGAACGTTCGATATCCCGCATGATATTGGAACCATTTGTTTTAATAGCCGTTTCAATATCAGCTGCGATTGGAAGCGGTTCGGAGTGACCGTCAGAAAATGGAATTGCAATCCGTTGATATTTTTGACCCTCGTTTTGATGGATGTTTTTTATAAAAGGCATCAGGACTTCTTTAATGCCTTCTTCCTTTCGGTTATAAAAACTATAAAACTGTTTTGCAAGTTCGTTGACAACATCCTGATCTTTGGATTCACGGAAGAAGGCAGGGCCCATTTCTGGTTCGATTCCAAGCGTACTGATGCATTCAAATTCAAAACCTTCGTAATCTCCGGTTGATTTAAAACGACTTACTGTATTTTCAATCGTTGAATGAAACATATAACTTAAATCAACCGAAAGACGATCGCCATACAATGCATGATCCCGTTTTTTATAAATGGCCTCCCGTTGAATATTCATTACATCGTCATACTCTAATAAGCGTTTACGAATGCCAAAATTATTTTCCTCAACTTTTTTCTGTGCGCGTTCGATAGATTTAGTAACCATGGAATGTTGCATAACCTCTCCTTCTTTATGGCCGAGTTTATCCATGATGCCAGTAATCCGATCGGAATTAAATAATCGCATCAGATTGTCTTCAAAAGAAACAAAAAACTGACTGGAGCCAGGGTCCCCTTGACGACCGGCGCGACCTCGCAGCTGGCGATCCACCCGACGGGATTCGTGACGTTCAGTACCTATGATAGCAAGTCCACCAGCCTGTTTAACCTCCTCTGTAATTTTAATATCCGTTCCCCGACCCGCCATATTGGTTGCGATGGTAACTTTTCCTGGTTTACCTGCTTCGGCAATGATTTCGGCTTCACGCTGATGTTGTTTTGCATTTAATACATTGTGTGCAATGCCACGCAATTGCAACATACGGCTTAGTTTTTCTGAAATATCAACAGAAGTCGTACCTACTAAAACGGGTCTTCCTTGATTGGTGCAAACCGCAATTTCATCAATAACCGCATTGTATTTTTCGCGGGCAGTTTTATAAACTAAATCTTCGCGATCATCACGAATGATTACTTTATTGGTTGGAATAACAACCACATCCAATTTATAAATTTGCCAGAATTCACCCGCTTCTGTTTCGGCTGTACCGGTCATACCAGCCAGCTTATGATACATTCTAAAATAATTTTGCAGGGTGATGGTTGCATAGGTTTGTGTTAACTCACCTACTTTAACCTGTTCTTTTGCTTCGATAGCCTGATGCAATCCATCTGAATACCGGCGGCCTTCCAACAAACGACCTGTCCCTTCATCTACAATTTTTACATGGCCATCAATTACAACGTAATCCTCATCGATTTCAAAAATTGCATATGCTTTTAAAAGTTGACTTACACAATGCAATCGTTTTGATTTTGTAGAATAATCTTCTAGTGCTTTTTCTTTTTGACTAATGATTTCATCTTTATTTAAAGAAGGATTCGTTTCTATTTCATGAATGACCGAAGAGAGATCAGGTATAATATAAAAAGTTGGATCAGACTCCCCTTTAGAAAGAAAATCAATGCCCAAAGAAGTTAATTCTACCTGACGATTTTTTTCATCAATTGTAAATAACAAAGGAGCATCAGCAATCCGCATGTTTTTAGATTGCTCCTGCATATAATAATTCTCTGATTTTTGAAGGACGTTTCGGATGCCGTCTTCACTCAGGTATTTTATTAAGGGCCTTGATTTTGGAAGTGCACGATAAGATCGCAACAGCGACATCCCACCTTCACCTTCCGCATAGCCCGTTTTTCCTTCAGAAATTAATTTGCGGGCTTCAGTTAGATAATGATTGGCTAAGCGTTTTTGTTCGTTGATCAGTCGTTCGACTTTTGGTTTAAGTACATTGTATTCTTCACTTTCTTCATCAACGTCAACGGGACCAGAAATTATCAATGGAGTTCGTGCATCATCAATCAACACACTGTCTACCTCATCCACCATGGCATAATGATGTTTGATCTGTACTTTTTCATCAACAGATCGAACCATATTATCACGCAGGTAGTCAAAACCAAATTCATTATTCGTGCCGTAGGTGATATCGCAATTATAGGCTTTGATACGCTGCGGAGAATGCGGTTTGTATTTATCAATACAATCAACCGTAAGCAATAAAAATTCAAAAATCGGAGCTATCCATTCAGAGTCCCTTCGTGCCAAATAGTCATTGACGGTAACGATATGAACCCCTTCACCGGGTAAGGCGTTGAGGTAGGCTGGCAGGGTTGCCACCAGGGTTTTTCCTTCCCCTGTACCCATCTCTGCAATTTTACCATCATGCAAGACCATTCCACCAATGAGTTGAACGTCGTAATGGATCATGTTCCAGGTAATATCCCCTCCCGCAGCGGTCCATTTATTTGCATATACCGCCTGATCGCCGTTCAGGGTAATGTATGATTTATGGATGGACAAATCGCGATCGTGATCCGTAGCTTTAAGGATTAAGCTTTCATTATAAAAGAAGCGGCGGGCAGTTTCTTTGACCACGGCAAATGCTTCCGGAAGCAACTTATTGAGAATTTCTTCTATCTGCTGGTTTCGTTCTTTCAGCTTTTTGTCAATTTCATTATAAATATCCTCCTTGGTAAACACATCCGGTTCTTGTTCGGCTTGTTCTTTTAAATTACTGATTTCCAGATCAATAGCACTTAAATAGTCTCCAATCCGGGCTCGAAATTCAAGTGTTTTATTCCTAAGCTCGTCATTGCTGAGTTGCTGGTAAGCGGTGGCAAAATGGTTAATTTCCTCAATACGAGGGCTATAGGCTCTAACATCTTTATCCTGTTTGCTGCCAAAAATCTTTTTAGTACTCCGAACATAAATGAGGGTCAAAATTACATATTTCAGTGCCAACTCAGCCTGAATTCCGTGATGCGGGAACACAAATCATACCATCAAAGAATTAATGACAGAATGGCAGGGGAAATTGTATGAGTTTAGATATTTCGTGTAAAGCTACTGGTAAAATAGGGAGAGAAATACTATGTTTGGCCCTTTGAGATCTTTTATTGAAAAAAACCGTTTCTATTAAATGTTCCGAAGAATCCGATATGAACTTATTAAAGTGTTGCGCTCTCATGGTACCAGTCATGAGATCGCATTTGGCGCAGCCATTGGAGCGTTTATAAGCATTTTCCCTACGTTTGGTACCGGTACCTTATTGGTATTGTTGGCATATCGGTTTTTTAATTTCAATTTAGTATCAGCCATCAGTGGCAGTTTGATTTCAAATGTGTTTACCGGACCCTTTTTTATGGCATTGAGTTATAAAATCGGAGCCTTGTTGATCAATAGCAGTTTTGAATTTAATTTTAAAACCTGGTATAAACAATTGGATCAAGTAGGATTAAGTTTATTGATTGGATCCACCTTATTAAGTACAGCATGCAGTGTGGGAATTTACTTTTTAGTTAAAAAAATTGTAAGTAATTATAAAAACCGCTTTCCAAAAAAAGTCATTACTTAGTAATTTTATGAAATTTGAAAAACGAAACGCACAAAAATATCTCCGAAGTTTTGCAAAAGCAGATCGTTTAACATTTTTACAAAGCGGCGAAACTTTTTTTAAAGAGTTTATTAAACAAATTGAACATGCACAAAGTACCATATCGATTCAGACCTACAAACTGGATGATGAGATTACAGGGCAAAAAATTGCAGATGCATTAATTCGGGCCGTAAAGCGCGGAGTAGATGTAGATTTGGTAGTTGATGGATTTGGGTCAATTGAATTAAGCAGTGATTTTGAAAAGTATCTGATTGAAAACGGAATTCAATTTCGTTTTTTCTCAAAAATTTCCTTGTTCAAAAATTTAAGGATTGGTAGAAGGCTTCACCATAAAATTGCAGTATTTGATCAACAAGCAGCCTTGGTAGGAGGCATTAATCTGGCTACCAAGTATGAAGGAACTGAATTTCATAAACCCTGGTTGGATTTTGGTGTATTGATCGAAGGAAGTATCTGCAAGCAATTTGAAAAAATATGTTTTCTAATTGAAGAGAAAGCATTTGTTGGCATGCCTAAGCGATTGGCAGGAATCCCCACAAATTTATCTGCAATTCATATCAATATCCGGCAAAATGACTGGTTACGTAAGCGAAGTCAAATTTTGCGATCCTATTTAATGGCTGTACAGAATTCAGAGAAATCTATTATTTTATTTGCAAGTTATTTTTTACCGGGATTTAGGTTAAGAAAAGCTTTAGAGAATGCCTCCAGGCGAGGCGTGAAGATTAAAGTTGTTTTATCCGGGATCTCTGATATTCCTTTTTTTCACCATGCGAGCAAGTATTTATACAAATGGTTACAAAAAAATAATATAAGAGTTTACGAATGGACGCCCACCGTATTGCATGCCAAATTGGCCGTAATTGATGGTGAATGGATGACGATTGGTTCATTTAATTTAAACCATTTGAGTGCCTATGCAAGCATTGAATTGAATGTTGATATTTTATCCAAGCCATTTGTGCATGAAGTTACCCAACGATTGCAAAAATTGATTGACAGTGGATGTCACGAAATTGTCAACGATCCAAATACCCGATGGTTTGTTAAAACGAAGCAAGCAACTGCGTATTATTTAGGACGTGTGTTAATGAACTGGATTACATTCTTTCCAAATATCAGGAATTATTATTCGAAGATGGTTGATTGAAGTCAATTACGAATGTTCAATTACGAATTACGAAATTAATTACTGAAAATCAATATATCAGGAATTATTATTCGAAGATGGTTGATTGAAGTTAATTACGAGTGTTCAATTACGAATTACGATAGCAATTGCGAGTTTTCAATGATGAAATTCAGAATATTAGCACAAGAAGTATAGCGGGAAGGATATAGTTTATTGGATCTCATTTTAGATGAATGGAGCGTTTTTTTTGAAAATTGAAATTTGTGTGTTTGTGTAAATTATTTTAGGAAATTGGGTTGTTGTGGAAATAGTTTTATAGATTTGATAACCAATCTTAAATTCCGGTCACTAAAAGTAGAATTTGATTTACATACAAGCAATAAGGAGCTTAGAAAATAGAGCATGAATTTTAATTTGTTTCCCAAACCTAGGGTTTAAACCCTAGGTTTGGGAAACAAATTAAAACAGAGATTATTCAGACAGAGTTTACCTACAAACCGATTCTATTTTAATTAAAAATTAAATGCAATGGCTGCAAATGGAACTGTATTGGCTTATTTCAGGAAGCTGTATTATACATTTACCAAAAACTGGTTTTACATTGTATTGGCATTTCTTACCCCAATGTTGTTATACTATGTATCTCAAGGGACAGAGATCATTGCCATTTTATTTGACGGGGGTAATTTTTGGAATGTCTTCTTAATACTGATTAGTTTTCAGTTATTATTTTATGCAATTTGGGTAATACCACCCTATTCGCTTTCAATAACCAGACGACTAACAAACCGAAAGAGTCCAGACGATCTTTTTACCAAAGACGGAATCTATATTTTGTTTTCTGCTCTGGCTAGAGCATACAATACAGCAATGGATGGGAAGGCTGTATTTCCGGTTCGGCATTTTGCCGGCTTGCCTCTATTGATTTTTACCTTGATGCTGATGGAATCCTATTTAGATACCAATACAGGAGTAATTGGTTTAATTGGATTTCTAATTTTAGGATTGTATTTATCAAAGTGGACCCAAGATCCAATTGAAAACTTAATTACATCCAAAATTAAAAAATGGCCGGTAGAACATGCGGGTTATTTATTTCATTTCGTATTTATAGTATGCATTGCTGGAACGTGGTTGATCGGTTTATTCTGGTGTTCATTTATTTTAATTATACTATTATATCTGATTAATAATGCATTCTATTCTTATATTGAACGTAACAGTGATTTAGAAGTAATCAGAGCAAACTATAATGCAAATAAAGTAAAGTACTTGATTTTTAGCGGTTTGCTTTTAGGATTTTTATTGTTTTTTTCCTGGTTAACTTTTTCTGATCACATGCATCATTTTTCTTCAGTAATTGTAATGAATGTTTCGTTTACTGTATTTATAGCAACCATAGATTTGTGGATAAAAACACCCAATGATGCATTTAAAATGCTTGAAACAGATAAAGAATTGCGTGATCAGGTCATCGTAGAAACGAAAATACATAATGAGCAAAAATTTGTTTCTAAATTAAGTTCAGCGTATGAATTTTTCCAGGCTGCGAAATTTGTAGCCATTTTTGGCATGTCATTTTATATATTTTTTGATGCGTTTAATAAGCACCGGGTGCGGGTAGAGTCAGTAGATAAACAATCGCATTACAGTTCGTATCAACGCGATAGTTTAAAAAACTATTTTAAGCGATGGGCAAAAGGAATTGATTCTACCAAGCCCATCATTTTAATTGCAGGTCAGGGAGGTGGTTCCCGTGCCGGAGCCTGGATGGTGATGAATTTAGATACCCTTGAGAAGCAGGATTCATCGTTTGTTCGAAATGTATTTGCCATATCCACTGTTTCGGGAAGCAGTTCGGGTGCCAATATGATGCTCAATAAATGGAGTTTGGAACAGGATGGTATTCAAGTTGAAACCAATAGTAATTTAGAATTGGCAGAAAGACTTTATACTTATAATTATTTAACTGCTGCCACCTGGGGTATGCTTTGGAGTGATGCCTTGCGAAATTTGACAACGTCAAAAGACAAGCCAGCCCGTGACCGCAATCTGTATCGGCAATATGATGAAGGTCGAGCATTTAGTTTGTGTTATCCAAAGGACCGACAAGATACAGCCAGTAATTTTTTCCAGTTGGATCTCATGACGAATTGGGATACCCTGAAAACCCATAAAAGATTGCCATTACTATTTTTGAATACAGCAACAACCCAAGCCGGCAAGCGAGCGATTTCAGCGCCGGTAATTATTGAACAAAAAATATTTGGTACTGCCATAGACTTATACCATAAAGTCAAACATCAAAAAACGGGAGCGGATACTTTATATAATTTTCCGTTGGTAACTGCAGTTAATTTAAGTCAGGCGTTTCCATTTGTCTGTGCCTACAATTATGTAGAAGGAGTGGGCAACATGATTGACGGAGGCTTGTATGAAAATTCCGGTTGTAATACGCTGTTTGAAATTTACAGATACCTGACTGAAAATTTTCCAAATCTTCAATATAAACTGTTATTGATTCAAAACAGTGACAACGATAATGACAAAACAGCATCCAACAGTTCGGTATTGTGGAATACCTTAACTTCAGCTGCAGCTTCTCCCTTTTCAGGACACAGCCATTACTGGGAGCAAAAATTAATTTTATCTAAACGCGATACCGATCTGATAGAAAAAATTTACCCAAAAATCGGAAGCCAATGGACGGATACGCCATTGGGAATTTTGTTGAGTAAAAAATCGGTTGATACGTTGTGGGAGTATGTGGGGAGGAGGGAGTAGGAATTAAGAATTAAAAGTTAAGAATTAAGAATTGGGAGGAATCAATTACGAATTACGGATTACGAATTACGGATAGTTGTGAGTTGGAAAATGGGGATGGAAGAATTAAGAGTTAAAAATTATGGGAACGGAGTGGACATCCCGCGTACTCGCGGGAAGAATTAAGAATTGGAGGGAAGAGGAAATATGTTTAAGTTTGGAGGGATGATATGCAAGGAATCGTAGAATGATAATAGATATTAGAATGGGTTGGGGAATGCAATTTATCGAGGGATATAACAAAAGTTATATGTTAGGAATTAATAGTGAATGTAAATTTGTGAATTGTAAATAATTTAATTTATGAAAAAATTGATTTTCCTTCTTTTAGTAGTGATAGTGTATCAAACTTCTTTTGGACAATCAATTTATTATGAGACACTTTTTTATTTAAATAATAAAAATGATTTAGTAAAAAAACAAGAATGTATTAGCGAAATTAGTAGTTATAGTTCGCCTACGGTTAAATCAATTAATCAAAGCAATATTTATGAAGGAATAACTAAATTTGTTATTGAACAATTTAAAACAGATTTAGTAAATATATATTTAGAGCGTTTTGAAAATCGAATAAATAAAATTGGAGAACTAAAAATTATTTTTCAAGAGACTTTTTCAGTATTAGATAACTTTAATCAAATTGAAACATCAGATCTTGGCAATCAGCTACGGTCTGCTTTTTATAAAGACCTTTATTTATTGCCATCTAAGATTTCCGAAATTTTAGATAACCCAAGTAACTTGAATAGCACAAATCTAATATTAAATAAAGCAAATATTGACGCTTTTAAATCGAGTAATAAAAATGAATATCAGTATTTAAAATTTCCCTTGATTTATTTGATAAATTGCTAAATAATTATCATCCACAAAACATTATTGAATATTTGGCATTAAAAAAGGGAGGTTTAGGTAAACCTGGTAAAATATTAAAAGTATTGAATTATGTACAAGGTGCATTTCGTGACAGCTCAAAAATTGTAAATGGACAATTGGATAATGTTTGGATAAATTTTGAACAATTAAATAAAATTAATACAAAAGAAGGAAGAACTAAATTTGCTGAATTATTATGTAAGTTGGATTCGGAGTTGTTTAAGGATTTAGTCAATTTGGATGATCAAAGTTCTGTTAATTCCTTTTTCACTAAATGTGTTTCAATTTTAGAAATATGTCAGTCTTTGCAAGAGCTAGGAAGACAAACAAATCAAGAGCAAAAAAATTATATTGCATATATAAATCTAATATGTAAATTAGTTAGATATTCGGAATTATTTTATCCTAATATTGATTTAAAATTTGATAGCATTTTACAACATGTTGGTGGTTTGTATTCATCAATTGGTGAAGGTAAATTTGATTTGGTATTTTCAAATGCGTGTGACATAATTCAAATTATTTTCCCAACAGTATATAAAAATGAAAATTGGGTAAGGTTACAGGGTATATTGAGTAAGTATATTTCTTTCTCGGTTGCAATGGTAAATGCAAAGAGTAGCGATGAAGTTAAAGATGTCATTAAAAACCATGTAAAAGTTGCTGCAAATCGGACACTAAAGAGGAACTCATCTTATGGAATGACTTTGAATTTTAACCCAGGATTAATATACGGTGTAGAGAATTATTCTGAAGGACCAAATAAGCAGCTTCATAGTAATTATGGTTTGACTTTACCTATTAGTTTGGAATTTTACTTTAATTGGATGGGAAAAAAACTAAGTGACAAAAATTTTACAAAAAATTATATTTGGGCTAAAAGTAATGCTAGAAAGCCATGTACTTATTATACTAGTATTTGTTTAAGTTTTTTGGATCTTGGTGCTTTTTTAAATTATGGACTTGGAAAAAGTCCTTGGGATAATTTAGTGATAAAAGAGGATATTAGTTTTTTAAGTGTCTTTTCTCCAGGACTTGCAATTAATCAATCTTTAGGTAAAGTTCCATTTGCTGTTGGCTTAGCCTATAGATATACACCTAAACTTCGAAAACTAACTGAAGAAGTTTATCCAAGGGCTAATCAACTTTCGGTGGGAGTGTACTGGGATATCCCTGTAATTTCAATTTTTAATAAAAGTTATGTTAGAAAGAAGTTGATTGTACCATAAAGTGATATACCAAAATAAATGAAATTTATTTTTTGCACGAAATCAATATTATGTATATTGTATAGGTAATGTAAAAATATTTTTAGGTTGTCTTGAAATATATATTGGAAGTTATAATAGTGTTATTTATTTTACTAATATTAGATTGAATTATTTAAAAAAAAAAAATGAAAAAAATTATTGCATTATTAATCCTAATTATTTTAATTCTTCTATTTTATTGTATTAAGCAAAGAAATCAAATAGTAAAATTAAATGAATCAAGTGAGCAAGCCGAAATGTTAGCCAGCCCCAAAAAGCTTGAATTTGGCCAGGATAAGAATTTTTCTGATGTGTCATATGAAAATGCTAAAAAGCTTGTAAAAGAATATGTACGTACAAATGGAAAATCAAATTGGTATGTATATTTTAAAAAAGATGATTTACCTGGTATAGCAGAGCTAATAAATAATTCAAAGGAATATGGTATTAAAGTGTATTTTGGAAGATATTATGATGATGATAAATTAAAGGAGTATATCAAAGTTTTATTTGATAATGATCCTGATAAGGTGAAAGATTTTTTAGACAATTATACAATGAACACGACAGCAATTTTTGCCCAAGTTAAGGATGAAAATGGAACTATTGACCGAACAACTCTAAAAAACTTAGGCGGTTTATGTCCTCCAAGGTGTAAGCCTACTACAGACATTACTATGGATGACTTAGTTCATAAATAAATCTGTGACATGATTGGTTTTTTATTTATAATTTTATTCTAATTGTTTGTTTTATGAAAAATTTGAGTGCAATATTATTGGTTGTTATTTGTTTGTTGATATTTTATATTTTTTATTTGCATCGACAGTTTGGTAAATTAGCAATTGATAACAAAGCATTGTTAACTACAAAGGCAGCTTTTGACTTTAACAAAAGCTTTGATGGGAAAACTGGTATTTATAAAATACCAGGAACTACAGCTAAATTGATGGTGAAAAAATATATAAATGGTGATGAATTCTTACCAAGGTCTGTTTACTTTTATGGAAATAATTTTAATGAATTTAAAGAGTTTTTAGCAGATCCTAAAGTTCAAGGTGTCAAAATATATTTAGGTCGATATTATAAAGGAGAAGCAACATATGATCGAGAAGTTTATAACTACTGTAAACTATTATTTGATAATAATACAAATGAGGCAGATCGTTTATTGTCAATGGCTAGTAGTAATGTAACTACTATATTAGCAGTTACTGATTCGGAAGGAAATGTAAATACAAATAAGCTGATTAATCTGGGAGGGTTATGTCCGCCTAAATGTATACCTTCTAGCTATGGCAATGAAGCTGAAAATAGAAAAGATCCATTGTATTATGATTTTTAATTATATTTTGTGCTAATATTAGCAGTCTATAAAACAATTCTATTTATTACATTTATAACAGGATTGTTACTAAAAAACAGAGTAAGCTTTGAAATTCCTTACTTTTTGATGTTTCTAGGTATAACAAATTTGTTGGATGTATTTAGTGGGAGTATTTTAACGTATTTGCAACTTTATAATACATGGATTTATAATTTGCTTATTTTAATTCAAGTTCCATATTTTATTTGGTTGTTTGTAGATTACTTAATTTCTATTGGATACTCTGATCGATTGAAAAAATTAGTTTGGATTGTGACATGGATATCAATATTCAATTTCATGTTCTTTCAAGGCCCAAATCATGTGAATAATTTTAGCTATTTATTAGGTATGTCTGTTTTAACGGTGTTGATAATTAAGTATTATTATAATCTATTAGCAAATGATTCCTCAAAGTCATTGTTCGGACTTCCATTATTTTGGCTTTCAATTGGTATTTTAATATTTTTTACTGCAAGTTTTCCAATTTTGGCTTATTTAAATATAATTATTGATTCAAATTCATTATTAACTGATCCATTGTATGATTTGGTTGGGATTGGGAATATTTTTCTTAGTTTAAGTTATCTAATGGTAGTGCTATGTCCCTTGATGATCCCAAAGTCATAAAACTCATTATTCTGACGGCATTTTTAATGCCCGTATTGTTGTCGGGATTATTAATTTGGTTTTTGGTTTTTTACCAGAAGAAGAAATTGGCTCAACAACTTGAAAAAAAGGATAGTCTATTACGTGAACAACAACTCATTATCGAAAAACAAGAATCCATCCAGCATGAGCGCAACCGAATTGCAGCGGAGATGCATGATGATTTGGGATCTGGATTGACGACGATACGATATTTAAGTGATCGCGCCTTACAAAAAGCTGGTTCTGAAGAAGAGCGAACTCAAATTGGCCGGATTGCATCGCAAAGCAATGCATTGATCCGGAATATGTCTGAAATTATTTGGGCACTCAATGTTCGTTATGATACCTTGGATAGTTTATTGGCTTATTTAAGACGGTATGCAGCTGAATTTTTGGATGAACATCAAATAGTGCTTTCCTGGAATCAGAGTGATTTGTTAGAAAATTATCAACTTAGTGGTGAAGTTCGAAGGAACATTCACCTTACAGTAAAGGAAGCCCTAAATAATATTGTAAAACATTCTGGAGCAAATTCAGTGGAGATACATTATTCAACCGAAGGAGATACTGCTGTATTAAAGATTTATGATAATGGTAGGGGATTTATCCCGGATTTAATATCATCTGATGGAAATGGACTTTTCAATATGGAAAACAGGATGAAATCAATACACGGATGTATATTAATATTCCACAAGCAACCTGGAACTGAAATCGTACTTCAATTTCCGATTAAATAGAAACTAGCTATAACAAAAGTTATATTTTCTTGCATTTGGATCTATAGGATCTTTGTAAGAAATTAATTTATGAAACTTATAACAATTTATCTTGATGAGCATACTACTATCGAAATTGAGTTGTATCTTTTATTAGTAGAGCGTATACGTATTAACAATAAACTCGTCAGTTCAAAATTTTCTATTCTAGGGCGTGTTCACCATTTTCATCATGAAGGTCATGATTATAAAGTTGTATTGACCGCTGGTGCATTTGGTTGGTGGTTGGATCTTTACAAAGATGGTTCAGCAATCATAGAATCTGCAAAACATGGATGTTTGATCTTATTGAGTATTTTTATTGCGGTTTTATTCCTGTTAGATTTATTGTATAAATACATGAATTAGATTATTTTTGTTGAGAATGTATCATCCTTGTTTAAAATTCTATGAAAATAGCTATTCTTGAAGACTTGAAAGATGTTGCCCTGATGTTGCAGGAGCTCTTTAAGGATCAAGGCGATATGAGTTGTACTCAAGTTTATCATACTGCGGAAGACGCGATGCAGTTTTTAAAACATCATCCCGCAGATATTTTAATTGTTGATATTGGACTGCCCCGAGCTTCTGGTATTGATGCTATTAATTATCTGATTAAATATTGTCCGGCCATGCAGTATTGTATGTTTACGGTATATGAAGATGATGAAAAAATATTTAATTCATTGCAAGCCGGTGCTAAAGGATACATACTAAAAGGGTCTGAACCTAAAAAAATTATTGAAGCAGTCCGCGAATTGCATGAAGGCGGATCACCCATGAGTCCTAGTATTGCTCGTCGAATTCTGGATGTTTTTCAAAAAATGAATTTAAATCCTACTCCTTCTAAATTACCGCTTACATCCCGTGAATTGGAATTGCTAGATTTACTTGCAAAAGGACTCCTTTATAAAGAAATTGCTGATCAATTGGGTATTACTACGGGAACTGTCAAACAACACATTCATAAAATATACGATAAGCTTCAGGTTACCAATCGGACAGAAGCCATTAATTTATACCGTTTCGGTAAATAATCATTTCTGTAATCTATCTTTTTATTTTCTGATATCTATAACAAAGGTTATATTTTATTAGGTTTTGGCATGCGATACTTTTGTTTCATTATTTTTTATTATTAATTTTTAAATCATTAAAAAAATGAAAACAATTTTATCGGTAATTATTTGGTTTGGATTTTTTTATTCCAAACTCTTTTCGCAAGTTGATTGTGAATCTAGTTGTCCAGTTCCTTTTGTAAATTGGGATGCTGTGCAATGCGAACATTATGAAAATTTTAATCCGGGAGATCCTCTTCTCACAACAGATTGGAAGGTTTTTCCAAGCGGATCCAATCCACCGTATTATCCAATACCAGCTAATGTGCAACTTGGACATGTAGGCCAAGGCTGGACTTTCTTTGCTGATTTTACGTGTGCAAGTAGTTCAAAGCCGGTTGATAATTTGTATTATTTTAGAATTCCACCAAAGGACTATCGCTTTAGTTGTTCGGTATATTTAACCAATGGCAATTCAGGTTATTTTTCATTGTTAAATTCAAGTTTAGGGCGTGTAATAGATTTTTATTTTACAGGCACTAAAACAGTATCAATATACAATGCAAGTAAAACGTATTTGGGAAGTTTCAGCTATCCGGAAGGAGAGTGGTTCAGATTAAATTTATTCTATCACGCTGGCGATGGTCGCGTTGAAATCTTTCGCAATGATTACAAAGTTTTTGAAGTCAAGAATGTGGCAACTTCTTCTGCTGGTTTTCCATCTGTAGCAAACTTCTTTACACATAAATTAGGAGAAGCTTTTTTTCTCGGAGGAGTCTGTTTGGTAACAAGAAATTCAATTTTAGTAAATTGTACGCAAAATATTGAACCGGTTTGTTTGAATGGAACCAATGAGACTGCTGCAGACAATTCTTGTTATGCAGGAGAAAGAGGCTATTTAAATAGTGAATTGCATGCTTGTTCGATTGCCAACGATCCTTGCGATGATTGTGATGAATGCTTTACTTACAGGTTTGATTGTGGAGATCCAAGAACAATTTATTTGACGAGCAGTTATTGCAGAGAGATTATTCCTCAATTTCAATCAGGCGATAGTCATCTAGCAGATGAATTGGAATGGGAATTTAAAAACAGTTCAAATGCAATTATCCAACCAGAATTTTTGGGTGCAACCTCATACAATTCTGTTAATCCTGTTTGTAAATTACCTGCGCCGGGAAGTTATACAATTTGTTTCAGAGTTTACAAATACAATGCTAATGGCCGCTATAAATTTTATGAATGTTGTTACGTTGTGAAAGTGGCTGGCCCATGCACCAAACCACCAAGTTTATATATTACCGCGAGCAATCCTAATGCTAATTCTGAAGTTAATTTTAGCACAACAGGTTCAGATGCGGAAACGTTTTCCTGGCGAACCGATGATCCCCAAGCCTATTTAAGCAATGTTTCGACTACAGGAAGCACATTCCGTTGTGGAATTCCCAGTGGGAAGGAATGTATTACAGTTTGTTTGACAGTTGGAAATGGTTGTGGTATGCTTTCCAAGTGTTTAAAAGTGTGCAGACCTAGCAGCAATTGTGGAAACAAGCCAACACCTCATCCACCAATAACCTATACAGTAAGTCAATCCGGTGAATTGAGTTTTCAAAACGTCCCATCAATGGATAGTTACAATTGGACGCTACCAGCGGGTTGCACTTTTACCGGCGGAACAAATGCCAATTCAAGAGTGCCTATTTGCAAATTGCCGGATTTAAATTGCAGTTATATTATTTGTTTGCAGATGCGCATTGGAAACTGTTATACGTATTGCTATTGTTTTACAGTAAAACCACAAATTAGCGGACCTGTAAGTTTAGACCCGGAAGAAATGAGCTGTGGGAATAGTGGCCAAGAAATATTAGTACCAGTGCGAGTTAAGAATTTTATTACTATGACCTCTCTGGATGTCACTGCTTTATTAAATCCGACAACGGTTGCTGACTTTACAGGTGCAGTTGCTGGACCAAATATCAATCCGAATGCATTTGTTTATCAGATAATTTCTACATCTAAAATCAAAGTAGCCTGGGCTGGAATTTCAAGTAGTGCCACTTCGCTAGCGGATAATGATATTTTCTGCTATTTAAAAGTTAAATTGAAAGGTGCTGCCAATACAACTGCAATAATTTCATTTGAGGCAAGCAGCGCCATTGTAAAGCAAAATAGAAATACGGTCATACCTGATTTTAAAACTGGAAGCGTATGTGTGAATGGTTCATTTACTATTTGTGGAAAAATCCTTACCGAAGAAAACAAACCAGTTAAAGAAGTAAGTGTTGAATTAATTGGACAGAATACCCAAACGGTAAAGACAGATGCAACAGGAAATTATTGCTTTTCGAATGTTCCGGCCGGAACTTTTACAATTAAACCAAAGAAATTAACTTTTCCTGGCAATGGAGTGGAAATTGCTGACATTGCAGATATTCAAGGTCATATATTAGGAAGTTTTATTTTGGACTCTCCGTTTAAAATAATAGCTGCAGATGTAGATAATAATAAATCCATTAATTCAGTGGACATTGCCCGAATTATTTCGGTTTATTTTAATAAAAATCAAGCCTTTGCGGCTGTTGAAAGTTGGCGATTTATTCCAAAATCATTTAATTTTCCAAATGCCAATAATCCCTTTCAATCAACGTTTCCGGAAATACGAACTATTCAAATAAGCAAGAACGAAACCAACCTAGATTTTACAGGTATCAAAATGGGAGATGTTGATTTGGACAGAGATCCCCAGAAATTTGGAGAACCAGTTGAGATTTCAACAATGAATACCAGAACAAAAGTTCAGCAACCAATTCTTGATTTAAAAATAAATAACACCCAAGTCATGCCAGGAAGAAAAATTAAGGTACCTGTGTATGCAAAAGGATTCAAAAATGTTAGCTCATTTGGCTTTTCATTAGGTTGGAATGCCAATAAACTGAAATATGCATCATTGACCGATTTTAATCCGGCATTGAATATGAGTACTTCTAATTTCAATACATCAAATATTGACAAAGGAAGAATAGGTGTTTCCTGGTATGTTTTAAATTTAAATGGAACCAGTCTGAATGATACGGACACCTTATTCTCAATTGAATTTAATGCAGTTGGTCAAGATGGAGATTCAACATTATTAAGTTTTATTGACAATCCAATAGCAACAAATTTTTCAAATCAAACTGAAAATTTTAAATTAAACATTTCAAATGGTGTTGTAAAAATTCGTACCGTTTTAATTGGTGTAAATTCAAAACAACTTCCGGAACATATTTCCTTGTATCCAAATCCATCAAGCAACGTGATTCATTTAGACATGGAAGGCAAGAATTTAAATAAAGCATCTGTAGTAATTGTTTCAAGTGATGGTAAATTGTATTCTGTATCACTTGAGACTTATAAGGAACATGGAGTAATGGACATTAGCCATTTACCCAATGGATTATATAATTTAAGAATTGTTTATCAAAACAAAAATTACAGAATCCCTTTTAACAAATTTTGATGATTTGGAATTGATAAATGGGAGTGAGCAGCAATGCTCGCTTCCATTTTATTGATACAATCATTTTTAAGTATTCATTCATCATTGTTATCACTATTAAAATTAATATTATGAAAAATACATTTTATTTATTTTGTACATTATTCTTGCTTTTTGGATCCAATCGTTGCTATTCAAATTATATTGCAATGAATCAGACTAGAACTATTATTGATACCGGAAAGGTTTCATTATCGCTTGGTGCAAATTTAGATTTGTCTGATGGGATTACATTAAATACTTTTTATGGTAGAATTAGTTTTCTTTGTCATAATGTCTGCAAATCTGAAAAGGGGAGATTGAGGAGAAATATACTCTCAAAAATGGGAATTTATGCTGGACTGTATCAGTCTAAATATATATCAACTGAAGGCATTCCTTCTGGTTTAAATTATTATTATAATCAAATTGGCCGTATAGATCAATCCAATTATCTGGTTGAAAGAAGCTATTCTAGTTTAAATTCGAATAGCTCATTTAATAATTATGGTTTGGTATTGACCTTGCCGTTTAATATAACAAATCAGGGTTTATTTGGAGACGGTATTAAACACAATGTCTATTTTACACCGTTTGATTTTGAAGCCGTAATGACAAAAGAAACTATTGCATATACATTTGAAGATATTCACAAGGATACTATTTCAGTAACAGGACCTGTATTGGATAGTTTGCATGTGCCGTTTACAGTCAATAGGAGTTTTGTTAATTATTATTGGGGATTTACTAATTTCCAATATAATTATGAAGGTAATAAATATATTTTTTTTATAAAGGCGACCCCTTTGGGTATAAGTTGGATGGGTGGAGCATCCAGACCATGTTTTAATTACAGTTTCTATTTTGGAATTTCAGAAAACAAATTCGGGATACGAATTGGAGGAGAATTTAAAGGTAATTATGGTAGTCCAGACCCATATTTTAATTTATTTATTACAAAGTCCTTTGATTTTTCAAAATTTGGCGATTTAATGAAACCATAAAGGCATGGTTATATAATATTGTTTTTATTTTTATCTGATAGATAGTAAAGTTATCGTTTGATTAATTAAATTTTACTTATCTATCAGATTAAAGTTTAAGAAGAATTCCAAATTGAAATTAGAAACTTTAGTTTATTTGGATTTGATTAGAAATTTGAAATGTATAAATTACAGGTTGATGGTTTTTATCAAAGATCATTTCAAATAGTTTTCGATTGCAGTAATTTTATTGCGAGCAATCAGAGAATTATTTTTAATCTGTTCAAATTTTAATTTTGCATCTGAAATATTATTATTCATCAGTTCCAACATACATAAGTAGTATAATGCTTCTGTTTTGAATGCTTCTTTGTTTGAGTTAGAAAGTTTTTCTAATGCTATTTTAGCTTCGTTGTAATTCTTTTTTTGCAGTTGAATGTGTGCAAGGTATTTTAATGCCAGTTCATTGGTGGTATCGGATAAGCGAATGTTTGAAAAATAGTGTTGACTTTGGTCTAAATTTCCTAAATCAAACTGGTAAATGGCTGAATCCATATTATTTTTAAGTACTGTTTCAGAACGATAAGCTGTACTGGCTGGTTTTTCATAAAGACTGGCGAAAATTTGATCGGGATTGGATTTGGAATAAGTTGATTTTGGATATAGGTAATAAATGCATACAAAACCCAAAATCAAACCAGCTGCAATTCGAAGCATCCAATTGAATTTTACTTTTTTAGTTTTTAATGCGTTTAAATGTTGCCGGGTTTCAAGTTCTATGAATGATTTTGATATATTTTTTGCGAACTTAAACTCATTTACAGTTTCCTGTAAGGCTTGATCTGCTTTAAGAGCTTCTTCAAAGTCGTGAAGTTCCTTTGGGGAAAGGGTCCCATCCAGATAAGCTTCGATTTGTTCGTAGTAGGGACTCATGATGACAATGCCTTTTTAATTTCTGGTCGTAGTTGGATGATGGTAGTCAGTTCTTTAAGACAGACACTTTTCTTTTTACGCACCATGCCTTCTGATTTATAATTAAGCTTTTGAGCAATTTCATCCATTGCGTAACCATTTGCCCAATACATTAGGACTTCTTTGCAATTTTTACCAATGTGGCTCAGTACATTTAGCAATAAGGTTTTTTTCTCGTCACTTAAAATTTGGTCAATACTGATGATATCCTGATCTACAAAATCTTTATTTTCAATTGAATCCCATTGTTTCATTTTCATCCTCTTTTTAGATTCAGCATACCAAAGATGTTTTGCGATCCCCATTAAATAAGCTGATAATTCACCTTCTAATTTAAAGTCTGGTTTTGAAAAGACCGATTTAATAAACTGGACAATCATGTCATCAAATATAATAATTACATCGTCTTCATTGCCATAGTGATTTAAAACATAGGACTTAATTGACTTTTTTAGACTGGAGTCCTGATAAATAAGGCTTACTACAGCGGCACGATCTTTTTCGGTACCCCGGATTTTTTCAATAAGTTCCTGAATCAGCAAGCGAATTACTATTTGTTTGTGAGTCCAAAGTTAAAATAAGTTACCTCTTGTTTAAATTTTTTGTAATTTAATTTTGATTTAGATAATTTAGGTATATTTGCTTGAGACCTAACCAACGTATGTTCCAATTTTCAAGATTTCTGCTTATTCTATGCGTTTCTTTTTATTGTTTTAACGATGTCTTTACCCAAATAACACAATCAGATCGGGATTCACTTAAATTGTTAGTTAGCCAGAAAAATTGGGAAATTTATAATAAAAAGCTTTTTAGACTGGGTAAACGTATTTCTGAAGATAGTTTATCGGCAAAACATAAATCGGAATTACTTTATTGGATTGATTATTTAGTAAAGCAAAATCCAGGTCGTAGTGCCATACGAGTTGCCTATATGAATTTTGCTAATGTAATTAAATATGCAGAAAGTTTTGTTGAAGCAACTCCCTATTTATTAATAGCTCATTCGTATGTAGACGATCCATTTTGTTTGGATAAACATGCCTGGTATATAGAAAACACATTGGCAATTAATTACAACCAATTGGATGAACTTGAAAAATCTGAATATTATTATAGCCTGGTTGCAAATGCTTTAATTTATTTAGGGGATTCCAAAAATCTATCAAGGACTTATACTAATTTAGGAACACTTAGACAGACAAAAGGTAAACAAAAAGAGGCGGAGAATTTTTTTAAGTATGGCCTCAGAATAGCCAGCAGTATGAATGAGCCCCAATCAATTTTTGCCAACGCTACAGGCTTGGGAGGATTGTATACGCTCATGGATTCTATGCAACTTGTCAACAGGTATCTAGAGATAGCTTTTGAGCAATTATATAATACTCCGGAGAAAAATATTGAAGAGAATAAAAGAGATTGGCATAGGACTCAGGCAAATTATTTGGTTAAGCTGGGTAATTTTGATGAGGCTATATGTTATTTTAATACTGCTTTAGAATATTATAGGAGCAGGGATTGTGACAGGGATTTTGCAAAAATTTGTATCGATTTTGCAACTGCCTACCTCCAAGTCAAAGATTTAGAGAATTCCAGAGAATTTTTAGAGAATGGGATTCAATGCCTGATACCATCATTCAGGAGTTTGGATACCCTTCCAAATCAAGTGGATCTCTATCAGGAGAATACACTTACTGAAGCATTTTCGCTAGCTTCAAAGTGGTATTCTCTTCGCTATGAACAGGATAAGCAGACGGATCTGTTATTGAAATCACTTTCTTATTTGGAGCTTGGGTTATTTGGTTATGAAATTATACAAGGATCAATCTTAACGGCTCCATCCAAATTAAAAATCATTGGATCCAATAGAAGCCTGGTGGATCGGGGAATTGAGCAACTGTACCAATTAAAGAAATTGGGGATTCAGTCGGAGGTTTTATTTGTAAAATGCAGACAATTTTTTAATTATTCCAAGGGGATCTTATTGGGAAACAAAATTTTCGAAATGATGGTTATTAGCCAATTTTCGAAAGCTGATAAGTTGCAAATCAGTGAGGTGGAGCGCCAAGAGTTTAAACTTTCGCAATTGAATCCAAAAGAAATCAATGAGTCCAATTTTATTTTAGGTCAGCGCATTCATTTGCAACAACAGAAACGAGATTTATTCGGGAAGTATTCAATTCAAGAGCCGGTGGTTAGATATCCTGAAAATTATATAGAGTACCAGATTATTCATGATACAGTCTATGTGATGGCGCAACTGAAAGGCGAAAGCTATTTTGAACAAATTGGAACGTATGGAGATTTGCAGAAAATTATAAAAGGTATAAATTCCAATTTTAATCAAAGGGAATTTAAACTGGATGAGGCGCTTTTAAAGCAAGCGTATCATTTTCTTTTAGCTTTTGTGAAAAATCCTTTGCCCAAAAGATTGTGTATCATTCCAGATGGGCAAATTCAATTTATTCCTTTTGATGCTTTAATTCATCCTGATGGTCAATTTCTTTTAAGTCATTGTAGTATTTATTTTGCACAACGATATGGCGAACCCGAATTTGAGTCAGATTATTCTGATAAGCCTAGCTTCATATTGGCCATCCGACCCGAATATCCTGAAAGCAAGGAACAAAATTTAATTGCCACTCGAGGTAACGTTTCAGCCTTATTGCATACACAAGAAGAGGTAGATAGCATTCAAATGCATTATGGCGATCAAGTGGAGATTTCAAAGGAAATCACTGTAGATGAATTGCCGGCCCGCATGCAGTCGGCAGAAATTGTACATTTTGCCGGCCATGCCAAAGCAAGCGGAGATTCTGCTTATTTGATTTTACCAGGAGATCCGTCACAATTTGGACTGGCTCAATTGGCAAGTTTGCACAGTCCGTGGCGCATGGTCGTATTGAGTGCCTGCGAAACCGGATTAGGTGAATGGGAATACGGAGAAGGCATACGCAGTTTGGGAAAAAGTTTCCAGGAGGCGGGAGCAGAATCCGTGATTATGTCTCTTTGGTCTGTTAATGATGAATCCAGTGCAAAAATTATGTCCGGATTTTACAAAGAGCTCAAAGAAGGAAAATCAAAAGACGAGGCCCTTCGGAATGCTAAAATGGAATATTTACAAGAAGCAGGATTTGAAAAAAAGCATCCGTATTATTGGGCTGGATTTGTGGGGTATGGGGAAATGGAAGGGATTGAAACCAATTCACGGAATTTGTTATATTTATTAATTGGATTGTCAATTTGTTTTTTAATTTTTATTTTTAAAAAAGTACCAAAATGAATTTTAAGTTAATTGTTTTTTTATTTTTATCAATTTGTACTATTAATATTCTTAATTCGCAAATTAATTTGGATTATCAATGGTATGTAAAAAATAGTAAGCTTAAAAACGCTTATTCTTACTCAACACAAACTAATCTGAACTCAATTAATGCTTCTGGAGTATATCCAAATTGTAATTATTGTAGTCCTAATAAGGGAAGAAAGGATTTTTTTATAATATTTGAAAATGGCGAGTGTATTAATACGCGTCCGCCTGCAAATATTGATAATTATCCAATTACGGAAAATAATTTTAAAATTATATCTAATAGTGGCCTTATAAAATATTTTTATGCTACAAATATTTATCAAGGGGATGATCCCCCTGGATTGGTAACTATTTCTGATGGAGCAGGATACAGTTGTACTAATGAATATACTTTATCTGCAACTACGGAATCATTTTCAGTTACACATGATTTTGTTCCAGGGAAGGATGTAACTGTAATTTTGCCAATGGAAAGAATTACAACATGTACAACATCAACAATAAGTTTGGAATATGATAAAAGTTTATTTCCATTTAGTGATGTTTTTATTAAAGATGACAATATTAATTATTCTTGGTCATATTTAAACAATTCAAGTATTGTTGAAACTCCGCTTGGAATTACTGGTATACCCATTGACAATTCTAAGCCTTACCATTATTTTAACTTAAGGGTTCAAAGTCCATTGCCAGCAGGTATAATTATAGGTGAGCAAAAAGCAATTACTTTAAAATGCGGAACTCAGGAAATTGGTAAAATAGTAGAAACAGTTCGAGACAAACACGATCCAAATTTTATAGAAGTGAAGTGTATTTACAAACAAGTAAGATCCTGGTATAACCCTTGGAGTAAAGATCGATATTTTGTAAAATATAAGATTCAATTTATGAATGATGGGACATTGCCAGTTGAAGATGTAAAAGTTAATTTTACTTTACCAAGTGTTGTTAAAGCAAATACTTTAAAAGTTGGAAATTGGTCATTTGGTGATAAAACTGGATGTGGAAGAGGACCATGCTTAGTATATACTCCATCATTTCCAAATATTGAATTTAATTTTAATAAATTTTGTCCTCATTATTTAACAGCAGATGACTCTGATCCTGCTACTGTCCCTGATATAAAGCAATATGGTTTGATTGAATTTTGTGTAGAAATTAATACAGATCCAAGCCACTTTAATAGTGTTAGTTTACAACCTACAAACCCTACAACAAATTTTGGCATGAATCACATTTATAGTATTGAGCATTATATAGATAATTGCACGCCTAATCCAAACAACAAAGCTGATTGTATAAGACCTATATATTCTTCAATCATTAATGCTACTTGTAGTTGTGATTGTCCTTCAGACTTTGATTTTAAAAAACCAAAGAAAGGTTTATAATAAAAAATTATTTATTTTAAAGTTTCTTGATTATTCGCTTAAGTTCAACAGTTAGCGAGTTCCATTTTATTTAAAAAACATGAAATCATTCAATGCACATTTGTTGCAGCTAGTTGATACAACGAAGCAGATCCTCTTGCTTCCGAATAGAGAAGGATTTGATTTAGTCCGCACGTATGATATTTGTTACGTTGAAGCTGCGCGGGCTTATTGTACGCTTTATTTTTTTAATGGGCAGTCGCTTTTAGTTAGCAAGCCATTGAAGGAGATTGCCGCTCAATTGCATTCAAAACGTTTTTTTAGAGTGCATCATTCGTATTTAGTAAATATCAGTGCAGTGCAACGAATCGTAAAAAATGATGGGGAAGCATTGGAACTATTGGATGGAAAGCATATCCCGCTGGCCCAAAGACGTCGTGAGGCTTTTTTGCGATTTGTATCAACCAAAGGAAGACGCAGCTAAATTTTTATTTCTTAGTTATTTTCTAACAATTTATTGACTTTTTAATAATACTGGATTTTAAATTCCAAAGTAAGCAATTCCTATAAGTCAACAGACCTTCCCATATCCCACATTTTATTTACAAACCCTGATTTAGAGGTAACGATTGTCTTGAGCTTTATCACATACCATGTATGTATAAAGCCAAAGACAGCTTCCAATCACATGATATCAAGGGATGTATGGATCATTTCATACATAATTACTTAATCATATATCTCAGTATTTGCCTGCATTGGGAAATCTATACACTGCGGAAGGAAACTCGAGGGCCTGTTCAGGATGTACATGAAATACTTTCACCATATTAAACCAATCTTACATGAACACCTTTGTCCTTTTTATTAGTTTGCTTCTTGGAAATTTTAATTTTCAATTTTGGCAGAGACCTGTCGAGAAGAACGTAAGCTGTTCCGCTATCTGTGAAGAATCACTTCCATTAAAGCTTCCGGTTTCCGGCTTTCAACTGCTTTCCGGAAACGCATTGGATAATACTTTTAAAAAAGTGTTATTTCACCAAAACAATTATTATGTTATTGGGAGTAATGGCAAGCGAGCCTGCCTGCATAAATTTGATTTAACTGGGAATCATATTTGGTCCAGTGAAGTTGCTGATACCTCCTCCTGGAATGATTTTATTGTAAATGCTTCAAATAATTTACTGCTGGTTGGTTCAAAGGATCTCAATGCCGGACTTCCAAAAGATGTACTGATGGGTGTTTATGATCTGAATGGAAATGCATTGAATTTATTTTCATACGATTATGGGATCAATGAATCTTACAACAGCATCGTTGAGAATCCTATCATAGCGAATGCCGCAACCCGATATGTTGTTTTAGGATCTATCAATCTTACAAACAATAAAAATGACGACGACGTAATCTTAACTGCTGTAAATGAATGGGGAGCCGCAAATTGGAGACGAAAATATGGAGCACTCAATCAGGATGATGAATATCATACCAAACTTTCGGTTTATAATCCGATCAGTGGACAATTGGCTATGTCGGGTCACCTGGCAAATTTTGGATGTTATGTGGTTGTCAATTTAAGTACAAACGGTATTCCAACAAATTTAGGCAGATCCTTTAGTGCCAATTCAAGAATCAATGATTTACAGCGGACAGCAAATGGAGAATTTCTATTAGCAAGTAGCATTTTAACTGCACCATCACAGGCACAAGTGATAAAGGTATCAGCTACCAATCCCAATAACTTTATATATAGAAATCTAAATTATTCCGGAATTCATCAAATTGTTAGTATTAATGCCAATTCGTTTTATGCGGTGGGTACCGGAATTTTTAGCGGAGTCGTTCGACCTATGCTTTTTCAATTTATAGATAACGGAAGTTCATTGAGCCTGAATTTAATTCGTTATTTCAGCAATGGTGAAACGAACTTTAATCAAGGTTCCTTGACTAAAATTGGTACGTCTGATTTTGCGTATGCAGATGGCAGAGTCAACCCGGGTTCTGGGATAGGTTTGTCTGATGGTTATCTGGCCATTCATGCGGGAAGTCTGGATGAATGCGGATTAAAACAATTGGACAATTCTTTTGACAAATTAAGTTTCACCCCGGTTATTGTACAACCAAGTTCGATAGCTCAAAACCTGAAAGAACCTACACCGCTTGGTACCGCGTCCTTAAACTATACCGTAAAGGGGCAATGTGTCAATACGTGTATCGTTGAGTTTAGCAGTCATGCATTAGACAGTTGTGGCAATTTCCAATTTAATGCCATGACCAATTTAACTGGTGCCGTAACTTATTGTTGGAATTTTGGAGACGCACCGCCTTGCGGCAGTACTCAGCAAAATCCGATTCATCAATATGCGACTACAGGAAATTATAACGTTTGTGTAACTGTTTCCAATGGTTTTACAAGTTGTCAAAGTTGTCGATCCGTACATGTAAGTTTCGCAGATAAGATACCGCCTACTATTGTATGTCCACCAAGAATCACGGTGGATTGCAGTCAGCTAACCAGTCCACCTACTACCGGATACCCTACAGTTTCAGATAATTTTGATCCGAATCCGTTTGTGAGTTACACAGATTTTATAATTCAAATGACACCTTGTTATAAAGAAATACTTCGGGATTGGTCTGCAAGAGATTTTTGTGGAAATATCATTCATTGTCAGCAGAAAATTATTCAAAATGATACCATAGCACCAACAATTGTTTGTCCTCCCGATATCACTATAGCATGTAATAATCCTATTACTCCTGACCAAACTGGATTTCCAACAATTACTGACAATTGCCAAAGCGTGTTTATTCCAAGCTATAGGGATTCAATTCTCAATCGTCAATGCCCTTTACATATTTTAAGAGAATGGTTGGTAAGAGATTCTTGTGGTAATTCAAGCAATTGTTTTCAAAATATTTTTCAAATTGACACAGTTGATCCCGTTTTGATTTGTCCTCAAGATGTACTGTTGATTTGTGGCAGTCCTACGGAACCAGAATTTACTGGATTTCCGTATATATTAGAAGCATGCAGCGGAATTTTAATTTCTTTTTATGAAGACAGTGTTTTAACAGACACTTGTCCTTCGACCATTTATAGAGAATGGACTGTGGTTGATTCTTGTGGAAATACTTCTGAATGTCTACAACAAATTTTATTAAATGACATCTTGGCACCAATTTTTAGAAATTGCAATCGGAAAATTGTTGTTCAGGGTTTAGGCAACCATTCGAGTAGTTGTGAGGCCCTTGTAGAATTTTTGTCGCCGGATGTTGAGGATGATTGTGATGCAAGCCCAATTATCGTAAATAATTATACAAACACAAATAATGCATCTGCAATTTATCCAGAAGGTACTACGCTGGTGATATGGACCGCAACAGATGCTTGTGGAAATAGTAGCACCTGTGTTGATACTATTTGTGTGCTGCCTTGCGGTTGTCCGGATAGTTGTGTAACGAATACACTTTACATTAGTACAGGCTATGATCCTATAAATGATGTGTTATTGCCTCCGGGATCTGCTACGAGTCAATGGACATTAGTAGAATCCCCCTTATGGGGAGGTGCAGGGTCTGCACCTGCTTATGTTATTTCGCCAATTTCTGGTTGGGCTTTGACTCCAGGATCTGCAAACTGGATCTCTGCGCATCCTTTTGCCGATTGGATACAAAATAATCCGGCTCCAGATTTTATTCCTTACACTTTTCAAAATTGTTTTTGTGTTTGTGAAGATTCGTCACTTGTTGGAATAAAAATGAAAGCGTATGCAGATGATGCGGTTGAGATTTGTTTAACGGATGCATCCGGTAATTTAATTAGTAATTTATTGAGTATTACTTCATCAAGCAGCGCAGATCATACTCCATTTGATGGCTCAGTAGATCATTCCAGTTCCAATTTTTTTACCTTGGATGCAGGAGAATATTGCATCCGTGCAAAGCTCAGAAACTTGCATGGTGTTGCTATGGGTTTAAACATACAAGGATTGGTTTATGGAGTTGGCTTATTAGAATCAGCCTGTTGTAATCAGAATAATTTTGTAACGGGTTATAAATTTTTGGATAAAAAATGCGATGGCGAAAGAAGTTCTGGTGATCAGCCTGGTGTGGGATGGAATATTCTATTAAAAGATGCAATTGGAAATGAAGTTGGCAATGCTATCACACTGGGAGATGGTTTTTATTCTTTTCAAAATGTTCCAATTGGTCATTATACAGTATGTGAAGTGCAACAATCAGGATATATTCAGAGTTATCCTCCAACGGGTAGTTATGAAATTGATGTTTTAGATGGACACTCGGTAATTTCAGGATTAAATTTTGGGAATTGTCCATTGGATAGTTGTTGCGTCAATGAAGACGCATTTCTAGCTATAGCAGCAACACAGGTTGAAGTTATCAGAGATTCCTGTATGATTTGTATAAGCCATCCGTGCATTGGTTGGTGTCAGCGGATGCTGATTGATTGGGGTGATGGCACTAGCAGTGGATACTTTGAAGGGATTGGACCGGTTGATGCTTCACATACGTATACACAATCCGGACAGTACACCATTTGTTTAAAATACGAGGAAACAGGTGACAATGGCAACGTATGTTTTCAGAAGGATAGTTGTTTTTCAGTTTGTGTGCAGTGTGGGATTTGTGATAAAACGGAAATTGCTCTTAATTGTTTTAACATGTTTGGTGAATCTAAAGTTCCGATTGGTTTAGATGGCTTACCAAATCATTCAGATTTTTATATAGATTCAGACCAAGGAGGAAATTATTATTGTACTGGACATTACAACGGTGGACCAATAACTGGTCATTTAAATTCTGCTGCAATAAACAACGACTGTTTCGTTTCAAAATACGATGAAAGTTGCGGCTTATGTTGGAATTTTTCAATAAGTGGCGAAGCAGATGACCAGGGACTTGTAATAAAACATTTCAGTGGTGGATTCTATGTAGCCGGTGTTTCAAATAGTAAAACAATCACCATTCCAGGGGGTGGTGGTACAAGTAATGTTCATACAAATAATTACAATGGTCAAGTTATATTTTTAGCAAAATACAGTGTAACGAATACTTGTGACTCTTACTACATTCCAGCATTACAATGGTCTCTTATCTATGGTAATGGTGAATACAGAACGCTGTTGTCCGATATGGATTTGGATGCAGATAACAATCCAATACTTGTAGGAATTTTTACAGGTTCAATGGTTTTTGATGACAATGAAATTCCAAATGTGTCTTCACCAACAGCCCCATTAATAAGTGGTGGTAATCAAGATTTTTATATGGTGAAATTTAACTATGTTAATGGTAGTCATGTATGGTCAACATCATTGGTTCCGTCCTCGACTAACACAGGTGGCGCTTATCCACTTGGAGTGAGTGTGGGGTCATCTGGAGAAATCTATGTCGCTGGGCATTATTCACAACTTGTTGATTTTAATAATGACAATAATCCCGATTTACCATTAGGCCCACTGACTTCACCCATTTCTTCCAATAGTGCACCATTTTTTGCAAGATTTGATGAACCAACTCCAGGGGCACTCATATTTAGTTGGGCATATGCCTTATTAGGTTCCCCGCTATCTCCAACTGATCTTCAAGGTAATGTAACAGATATTGAGGCAATCAATGGCGGGTTTGTAATCAGTTTTGATAAATATGCACCCAACTTAATTTATTACGATATAAATCCAAAAGGTCCTCCATATCCAATTACTGGTCCAAATGAAACAAGCTTTCTTGTAAAATATGATAGCGACGGGGATCGTATATGCCAAAAGGAAATACCCAATCACAACTACATCAATGAACTTTCAGTTGATGTTAATGATAATGTATATTTTATTGGTGGAAATAATTTTTTTGCATCAGGTTATACTTTTGCAAATACCTATTTTGGAGTTTTTGGGAATGATTGTAATATCAAAGATTTTAATATTAATGGATCCGGAAATGATGATGGATGGTCCATTGCTCCTGACAATAACGGAAGTTTTGTGATTCTAGGAAGAACGAATTCGATTAATTTTAAACCAGATACAAATTCAAGTGGTCTAGTTTATACTGCTGGTGGTTATGATCCAGATATTTTTATCGGAAAATATTCTTGTGAATGCATACGAACAGCTGATACAATTAATTGTTGCGACAATATTTATATAACTGCTGAAAAGTATTCTGATTCTATTATTAATTGTACCGACAGCGCCTGTTGTTATTCTGTAGATCTAAATAATAATGCTGGTTTTAGTATTAAAAAAGCGGAGGTAAATATTTTAACTCCTGGATGGACTTTTAGTTCTACAAGTGTTGCTTCTGGTTTATATAATTCCGGAACTTCAACTTCACAATATATCGAATATCCGGGAGGTAATTTGCCTGGTGGACTAACAACTGATTTTTTTACTTTTTGCCTCAGCGGTCTCATAGGATCAGCTAGCGTACAAGAGATTGAATTTGTATGGTATGAAAAAACAAAATCTGGTGGTTGTATTGCCATATGTAGAGATACTATTCTAACAAATTGTATAGCTCCGAGTTGTGGGGGTAACTGCATCACACCAATAGACATGCGTATTGTTTGCGACAGTACAAATTCAAATCAATACTGTTTATTTTTTAGTGTACAAAATCTGTCACCATATCCTGCAACAGATGTAAACATTGATGTGACCAGTCCAAATTTTGGATTGCATGCATGCGGAAGCAGTGGATATCAGGATCCATTAACGATTGATCTGGGCGGTGTACTTCTACCGGGAGCTATTTCTGGCAATTTATGTGTTAAAGTGGTAAGCAGCATTCCAATTACCAATCCTCAAGATTTTTGTGTAAGCTTTGGATTGGTTTTCGCTGACAGTTCGGTTTGTTTTCAAGATACCAGCTATTGTTTACAGATTACACCTTGCTGTAATCCCTGCGAAGAAATTCAAATTGTTGCACGTGAAATTCAAGTTGATAGTTCTTCTTGTTGCTATGCATTGGATTTAATCAATAATTGCGAAATAAATTATTTTGGAAAAATAGAAATTGAATCTCTGACACCTGGTGTTTCTTTCGGATCTGTTATAAAAGATCCATCATGGATTTATTGTACGCCTCCAACACCTGATTTGGTGTGTTTGGACTATCCGGGTGCGTACTTGCCAACAGGGATTACGACAAACCTATTGCAATTTTGTATTGATAGTTCAGTGATTGAAGAAAACTTGGGCTGTTGGAGAATGCTTGCTGTTGGAGGCCAACACACTTTAGCTATAAAGAATGATGGAACCTTGTGGGCATGGGGCGATAATTTTAGTGGACAGTTAGGTGATGGTACGACTATAGCAAGAAATATTCCTATTCAAGTTAGTGGAGACACAAATTGGAAATATATATCTGCTGGTGGACATTTTTCAATAGCACTGAAAAACAATGGAACTTTATGGGCTTGGGGCGGAAATTATCAAGGACAATTAGGTCAAGGAAATTTTATCAATTCTAGTACGCCACTTCAAGTAGGAATAGATTCAGATTGGGACAAAATTGATGCTGGAGGATATATGGTTCTTGCAACAAAAATTACTGGAACCTTGTGGGCATGGGGTGAAAATCAATATGGACAACTTGGAGATGGTACTTTTATAAATAAGACAACACCAGTTTTAGTATCATCAGGAAATTGGAAAACAATTGATGCTTCAATTGGTCATCATTGTTTTGCAATTGATATTGCTGGTAATCTTTGGGGCTGGGGTAGAAATAACCATTATCAATTGGGTGAAGGTTCAAACATAAATAGGAATTCAATAACCTTAATTAGCTCATCAGGTGATTGGAAGTTAGTAAAAGGAGGTTGGGAACACACTACAGCAATAAAAAATAATGGATCACTTTTGAGCTGGGGGCGAAATCAACTTGGTCAACTTGGTAATAGCTATGCAACAGCATTAATACCTGCAATGGTTGGTACAGACCTGCAATGGGATCAATTATCTACAGGTGCTAATTTTTCAATTGCAACAAAGCAAGATGGTAGCTTGTGGTTGTGGGGAAATAACAATCATGGTCAATTAGGAAATGGAACGACACTAAGCAGTGCTGTGCCATTTCAATTAGTTGGTGCAAACAATTGGCATACTATATTGGCAGGCTATGAACACGCCTTAATATATGATCAAAGTGATCAACTATCTATCTGGGGTTTAAATTATTGGGGTGAAGTTGGCGATGGATCAAATATTGACAAATTGAATCCAACTTTTATTCCATGTCCAAACCAAGGAACCCTAACATCAAGTTCTCAATCAACATCATTAATTGCAACAGCACTCAGCTCTATGTTTAAAATTCGTTTTTACGAATTTGATGATCAAACAGTTGCATGTGATACCATGTTGCAGTTTGATTGCGCTCCAGATACTGTAAACAGATGTTTGTTGATTACAAATACTTTTGCAGAGTGTTTGAATGATAGCGGAGGCTATAAAATTACTTTTACAATAGATAATATTTCTTCTCCGGGATTTGATGCAACTGATCTAATAATCAGTTCGCCGGATGCGAATGTTGTCAGCATTTCTCCAAATACAATTTCTTTATATCCTGCATTAGGACCTGGAGATCCACCTAGAATGGTCATGACATTTGTTGTTACGAGTCCGTTCCCGGATCCAGATGGAATCATTCATTTGCAAATGCAATTGTCTGATGCAACAGGAAATTTCTATTGCAATCAAGTTTCAGAAATCAGTATTTCTTTACCTGATTGTCCTTCAGAATGCGATTGTGAAAAATTGTCAGATATAAATGTATTTAATAGTGAATTCAATCATTCAATAAATTGCAACACTACTCCGAAATCTTATATTATTAAATGTCCTAAAACAGCAACCGAATTTTTCATTGATGGAAATTTAAATTGCTCGGATAGTTGTAATGGAGTTTTAAACTGGGAAATAATTGATGAAAATGGATCACTAGTCTTATCGGGAAATGAGTTGACCACTCCTGCTAACACACTCTGGTCAATTCAATTATTATACAGTCAATTTCAAAAGGATAAACCTTACACTGTAAATCTTAACGGCATTTGTGGAAAGGATACCTGTTTTTGCAGTTTTAATTTATTTTTCCAAGCTTGTGATAGCTGTTGTCTTAAACAAGATCAATTTATACAGATGGTTCAAAATGCAATCCATATAAACGTAGATCAATCCTATTGCAAGGCTACATTGACTTTCGATAGTCTTCCTTGTGATATCCGTATATCATCCATTAATTGGAAAGATGGAACAATAAGCACAGGTCCATTTTCTCCGGGAAGTATGATTATGCATTCGTATACTCCAACTCAAATGAGCTTCTTGATTGCAATCACTGTAGTGGAATATGATGAAAACGGAATTAAATGTAATAATATAAGCTTGTTGTTGCCAGTCGATCTGAATTGTAAAAATTGCTGTAAGAAAGGAATCGGTGCTTATTTTCAATGGCAAAATCTTATTGCACAAGGTATTCCAATAAAGGTTTCCGGATGTTCTGTTAAAGCGGCTACTCCGCAATTTGGAGATTGTTATTTTTATCAAACCAGTCCAGATTGGGGAGATGGTAGTACCATTTTAACGGGTCCTTTTCCAGCTTCAAATAGCTGGACACATACCTATGCAAGTTCTGGTAGCTATACTATTTGTATAACGGTAGCAGAGTATCCATTTGGTGACCCAAGCTTAGTCCCATGTAGAATTCATAGATTCTGTGAAACAGTTGTAGTTGATTGTGATGGTCCCTGCATTTGTGAAGGGTTTTCAGATCTAAGCTTCTATTACGACAAACAACATAAAGTCATGGCAACATGTCGCGATACCTTGAAATTAGATTGTCCACCAGATGATTGTGCCTGGACCTTTAGTGGAAACCTATTATGCAAAAATGATTGTCCGGAAAGCCTATTAAGTTGGCAATTGGTAAATTCAAATACCGGTATTCCAGTTGCATCAGGCACTAGTGTTGCATTTCCTGGATTTGGAATTTATATTCCGCAAGCTATTGTATCGATGGGTGGCGAATATGATCTACTCCTAAATGGACAGTGTGATGTTAATGTACAATGTCCATGTACAATTCATCTGATTTTTCCAGGTTGCAATGAAATTTGCCCTTGTGATCCCGACGTTCTAGTGGAAGATGTTGAAAAAGGAATTAGTAAAATTACCATATTAAATAATTGCACAGCTTGTTTCAGTCCAGTTGCTCTAGGTGAATGCGATATGGTAAGTTGGTATAGTTTGCCAAATCTTACAACACCTTTTGCTGTCAGCGTTGGAAATCAATTGATTTGTCACAATTTTAAATTACCTGGTAACTATCTCATTAAAATGCTAGTGACCAGAAAAAATACAGATGGAACTATTTGTGCAGTCTATGAAAAAATATTCAGTATCAGTGTTAATTGTTTTACGGAACCCACATTTGGCACATCAGAAGCTCTGTGTATTATTAATGCAAATCGGTTCTCAGCATTAGATGAACCAGAACAAATTTCAAATTGGGAACCAATTAATGGAAATCCAATTTGGAAGCTATCTCAAGATGAAAACTCAATTATTTCTTTGAAAGGACATCTTGGTGCTTCTGATGCAGTAATAAATTCTGAATCAGTTTGTTTGAAAAATACTGCTCAAGATATGCGATTGCGATTCATAATTCCATCAAAAGAAACGTCCAAACATGGAAGTAGATTGATCGTTGGTCTCAAATCAGCACAGATTGAAGAAACGCAAAGCTCAATTAAGGATTGGAATAGTGGTTTAGTGAAAATTGCGCAAATTAATTTATGTGATTTGCCAGTTGGAGAGATTGATTTTAAGTTTAGCTTTAATTTAATTAAAGACTTTATTGTAGCGAATTGCACAGCTGACTCTAGTATTGCGGTTCGTTTTGTTGTGTATTTAGAAAATGATCTTGATGATGAAGTTCTAAATTCAAATTCAGAAGTGTATTTGAAAAGTTTATGTATGCTAACAAATGAAATTTCGAAAAGCATTTCAGAACTTAAGCCTGCCATTTGTGAGGTGTATCCAAATCCAAGTAATCAAAGTTTTCAATTGAATTTATTGACCCCCCCAGTAGGAACGGCAAGGATCGAAATTTTTGATCAATTTGGAAATTCTATTGAAAAAATCCAAATGAAAGGTCAAGAGACCAAACTAAGTTTTGGGGAGATTTACCCACCTGCACTTTATTTTCTACGGATAAGCATTCAAGATCAGTCAGAATTTATTAAATTAATTAAAGTTTCGAAATAGACTTCAAAGTTGGATTTCATGGGAACTTATTCTCATGAAATCCATTTTGTAAACCCTTAAAATTTTATTTTATGAAAAAATTAGTTACGTTGTTAGTAGTTTTAGTTTCATTTATTGAAACGGGATTTTCTTCATTCTGTTCGGGTGGAATCACATTAACCACCCAGGAAGAAATCGATAACTTTAGTATAAATTATCCCGGGTGTACAGAAATAGAAACTTATCTTAATATTGGCCCATCGAACGATATTACAAACCTGGATGGTTTAAGTCAAATCACATCTATTGGACAAAGCTTGAATATTTATTCTTGTAATACCTTACGCTATTTGGATGGATTGAATAATTTGGAATTTGTTGGTCCAGGTTCAATATCGATTTATGGAAATCCAATATTGGAGCGTATTAGTGGATTTAATGGAACGCTTAATTCTCCCACGAATATCATTGTTTATGATAATCCAGCTTTATTGCAAATTGACGCTTTTAACAATTTTGCGGAAGCCGGTTTATTATCATTTTCTAGAAACACGGAATTAATTGAAATAAATGGATTTTCATCATTGACAAAAGCGGCTGATGTCCAATTTGATACAAATCCTCATTTAGAATATTACAGTGGATTTAGCAATTTAAAAGAATCCAATGGATTCTATTTTATATATACTGGTATAAATGATTTTAGTTCGTTTCACTCTATAACAAAATTAGGGTATTTGATAGTTTATTTTTGTGATTCGATAATTAATTTTAATGGCCTCGAGCAGCTTCCGAAAATTGGAAGGGATTTAGATATAGCTTATAATAATAATTTAACTTCTTTGTCAGGATTTTCAAGTTTAGCGGAGATTGGTGGGAATTTTAATATTGGCTTATGTCCGAATGTAGCAAATTTAATGGGAATGGAATCTTTATCTCAAATTAGAGGTGGTTTAGCAATTGGAGCAATGGATGGACTAAGCTCAATAAATGGCCTAAACGCACTGAGTGAGGTTGGTACTTATTTTATTATTTCGTATTGCCCGATTTTAACAAGTTTAAGTCCTTTGAATAATTTAAACTCAACAGGAGGACTTCAAATAAATCAATGTCCTTCGTTGTTAAGTTTTACTGGATTGGAAAATCTCGAAACAATAAATGGCGGTGTTTATTTAGAGCAAAATGATTTAATTGTCAACTTTAACGGATTCCAAAATTTAAAGACAATTCGTGGCGATTTTAATGTTTTATATCATCCAAAATTGTTAAATTTTAGTGGATTAGAAAGTCTTACTACGCTTGATGGTAATATTTTTATTCTTTGGAATTCAGAATTACAAAGCTTATCGGGTTTAGATAATATTTCTTCTGGATCGATTGACTTTATTGGAGTTGAAAACAATCCCAAGCTCTCGTATTGTTCTGTACGTAGTATTTGCAATTTTCTGTCACAGAATGGATTTGCGGATATAGAATATAATTTAATAGGTTGTAATTCAAATCAGGAAGTTAGTGATGCCTGTAATAGTGATATTGATGGAGATGGATTCACATTAAGTAATGGTGACTGCAATGACTTCAATGCTCAAATTCATCCAGCAGCACTTGAAGTATGCAACGGATTGGATGATAATTGCAATGGGATTGTAGATGAAGGATTTGATCCAGATCTAGATGGAATTGCTTCTTGTTTTGATAATTGCAGTACTGTTTATAATCCGCAACAAGTGGATAGTGACTGCGACGGTGTAGGGGACGCTTGCGATCAATGTCCTGGTGGGAATGATTTAGTTGACAATAATCATGATGGGAAACCTGACTGTAAATATCCACCGGGATATCAAAATTTGATAGCAGCCTGGAAATGTGGTGCACCATCTTTACAAAAATGTATAATTAGTGTTAAAACACCTTCCGGTGGATACCAATCCGTTTGTACATATTATTCAACTGCCCAAACTCATATTAATAAAGGAGGTTTTATTGGTCCCTATGGCAATGCAAATTGTAACGGAAATGGTGCATTGATAGGATCAGGAGCCGAGGAATTAATTCCTACAAATTATTTTCCTGCGTTTGATGATGGTGAGTTTTTAACAGAAATGGTAATAAACCCCAATCCGGTGTATGATCATCTTGAGGTTGATTTGAATTTTCCTTTGACAAATGCGAATATTAAAATTAAAAATATTTTGGGAAAGACCCTGTGGTCTTCTCATATAGTTGAAGCTACAACTAAAATTAGTATTGGGCCAAGTATTCTAACAACTTTATGTAAAGCCGGTCTCTACATAATTCAAATTGAAAAAGACGGACTTGTACTAAATGGTAAGTTCACTTTAATCAAATAACTAATTCTATAATTATAAATAAGCTGAGAAGTTCTTAGGAATTCAATTTAAGAGGTTTCGAAAATCTTTAAAAGAGTAGAGCAGGGATGCTGAAAACTGGATAGAGTAGGCAAAATATAAATTTATTTTTATGAATATTTCAATTAAAATTTTATTAGTTACATGTGTTTTATTTTCTTCTAAATTATTTGGTACTGTTAAATTATGCCATTTAGTAACTAGACAATGTAAAATTGTTTATGGAAGTTGTGATGACTGGGCTGATGTATGTAATTCTGGACCAATAACATGTGAAAGCTTGAAAAAGACACCTGGTAAGCCAGGAGGAGGTATCCAATGTTATAAAAACGCAAAAGGCATTGCTTATTTAGTATACAATGGTAGTAAATTTGAAATTGCATCAGATCAATATATTAATGATATTAAAGCTGGGAAGTTTAATGAAGACCCTAAAAAATATGCAAAGGATGTATCCAGTACAAAGGTGATCAATGAAATTTGTAAAGAATATAATATTAAAATGGAAGTAACGGAAAATATTGGAATGTAATGAGAAAACTAATTTTTAATTGTTTTTAAACTAGAGAATTGAATACGAGTAGATAAAGTCAGGGTGACAATGTAATTTCACCCTGACTTTAATCATTATTTCCCATTCTAGCAATCATAATTAACTATGATCAGTAAATTTCATTATCAAATTAGTTGGATTCATCTTTTCAAAGATTGGAATATAGTATGTTGTCTCCCAATTATCTTATTATTAGGTGCTTCTGGAATTTGTGCCCAAACAAAAGGAGTGGTTCAAGCTAATAAACAAGTTGAAAACAAACTAACGAATACCTATGCAGTAATTGTAGGAATTTCAGATTATCAGAATCCTCTAATTCCCGATTTGAAGTTTGCCGACAAAGATGCTATTTCCTTTGCTCAATATCTGCAGTCAGCTCCTGCAGGTGCTATTAAGCAAGATCATATGCGATTATTACTTAACGATCAAGCCACCATGGCCCATTTTGCAGTAGCGCTGGATTGGCTTTGGGAGGTGTGCAAACCTGGTGATCAGGCAATTATTTATTTTTCAGGTCATGGCGATGTCGAACGGAGGAGTTTGACGCAACCAGGATTTTTGTTGTGCTGGGATTCCCCGGCAAATGTGTACATGTCTGGTGGAGCCTTTTCATTATTTATGCTTCAGGAAATTATCTCAACCCTTTCAGTAAAAAATCAAACGCAAACCATAGCCATCATTGACGCGTGCAGAAGTGGAAAGCTGGCAGGTTCTGCAATCAATGGCAGTCAATTGACAAATACGAATCTTGCAAAACAATATGCCAATGAAATTAAAATTCTATCCTGTCAGCCGGATGAATACAGCATGGAAGGGGAACAATGGGGAGGAGGCAGAGGTGCTTTTAGTTATCATCTGATCAAGGGTCTTTATGGTTTGGCAGATGAAAACGAAGATCTTGAAATCAATTCCTATGAAATAAGCAGGTATTTGGAAGACCGGGTCAAAAAAGATGTTGCACCCATCCGGCAAATACCCATGGTGATTGGTCCAAGAGATTACATTTTGTCTAAAGTATTTATAAAAGACCTGGATTCTATAAATTCAATAAAAACATATGATCAGGTATTGTTTTCAGGAATTGATCCCCGCAGCATTGATTACCTGGTTGAAAATAGTACAGATCCTTTGCTTTATGAAAGTTATCAGAACTTTAAGAAAAGCTTGATTGAAAAACGTTATTTATCACCCGATGCCAATTGCGCTGAATCCTATTATTCTCAATTGCTCGCTTCTGAAAAACTAAAATCTTTACACAGCACCTTCACAAGAAATTACGCAGCGGCACTTCAGGATGAAGCGCAACAATTTATAAATGGTATCCTGCAAACGGACATCAAAGAGCTTTCACAAAATAGAAAGGTTCGCATAGAAAAAGTAAAATCATCCGATTGTACCTTGAAAGAAGCATCCAACTCCTGGGAAATAAGCATTATCTGTATGAGACATTGGTTTCCCGATTGGAGTATTTTAAAGCTTTCGAACTATTATATCAAAGCAATAACCAAAATACCGAACTTGGTTTGCAGATAAATAGCTATTTGCGAAATGCTTTGACCCATCAAAATGAAATGCCGCTATATTATTATTCTTTGGGACTAAACTATTCTTTGCATTTAAAAAATTTGGATTCATGTGTATTCTATTTTAAAAGGGCGATCCAGACGGCACCAAGTTGGTTGCTACCCAGAATCATATTCCCAAATAATTTAAATACTAATTTTAATAATGATTCACTGGCTTTAATATATTATATGGAGCTGTTACAACTATTTCCAGAATCATCACCAGCCTTAAATGCATTGGGTCTTTATTATTTAAATAAAAAAGAATATAAGGAATCAGAGCATTATTTTTTAAAAGCATATCAAAAAGACTCTTCTTATATAGATCCAATGATTAATCTTTTGAGCCATTTTACTGCGATTGGGGACTTTCAACAAGCACTACAATGGGGAGAAAAAGCTTTATCTAAAGATTCAATGAGATCTTTAACCTACACTAATATTGGTGTTGTGCATTATCGTTTAAAGCAATTTAATCAAGCTGAATATAACTTTTTAAAATCCATCCAACGTGATAGTTTATTTGTATTACCCTATATTCAATTAGGAAATCTTTACATCCAGATGAAGAAATTTAAAGAGGCCGAAGCCATTCTCAAAAAGGGAATGGTCTTAAATCCTGAAAATAGTTACATTCATCTCAATTTAGGAAATGCTAGTTATTTTTCAAACAAAATAGATCAAGCTTTAGAACATTGGAAAATTAGTTCTCAAAATTCTCAAATTGATCACAGGGCTTCATTTAATCTAGCTTGCGTGTATAGTAGTGAAAAAAGTTTCGATCAAGCTTATCAGTATTTAGAAAGGGCTATTCAACAAGGTGCTCCTTACAATGAACTTATTAATGATAATGATTTGGCATTATTGAAAGTTGAAACCATGCGATGGGAATCTTTACTCCAAAATTATTATAATCCTGATGGCACGAGGAAGCACGCAAAATAGTTTAGCTAAATTTTAATTCACGCAAATAAATTCAAAATTTTTACATCACCCCCTATTCCCTTCAATAAATTTTTTCAAGCTATTCAATTCATATCTTTTGAAATTAATAGTTGAACCTCCCCGATTGGTGTAGATTCTAAATTTGAATTCGCTTGCTTTTAATATTAAATTGATATCATCTTGATTTAATTTGATGTAAATGCTTACCATTCGAAATGGAGTTGTTTCAATCTTTGTATGTGTTGTTGGCACAGTTACGTTTTCAGAATAATTTTTAGAAGGTATTGTTACTTCTGTTTTATTTCCATTGGCATCGGTAACCGTTTCTGTAGTAGCTGGAGTTGCAACCATTACAGTTTCTGTACTTGTATTGGAGCTTGAACTTGATATGGTTTGGGTACCATACAGGTATTCAATGTTCCGGGCATGCATTTTTATAATGGAAGAATCTGCTTTGTAATACATATCATCATTTATGGAAAATTCTTCTGGCCTTAATTGAAATTCCATCCTAAGAAGAAGGGAATCCTTGATGAATTTATCGTTTTGAAGAAAGTATTTTAAATTAACAATTCTTTGATTATAATTATGTGAATTGTATATATCATCTTCCATACTTGCATTTTTATTATAGACAAGTTCATGCGTTAATTTAAATTCATCAAAATGCAAATAGGGATTTTTCTGACTTTTAATATTAAACTGAAATAACAATAAAAACAACAGATTGAATAGCATTGGTTTGGAATAATACTTCATTGTCAAAGGATTTATTTAATTATTGTAAATTTTATACAAAGAGATCGGCTTTTCTACTGGAATGATCAAATTTGTATTTTTTTTAACATATTTTTTGATTTACCATACATTCGTAATAACTTCACCTCAATTCCAGCATTTCGTTCCGTTTTTATAGGCTCAATTTAAAGAAATATTCCGTTTTCCGGGTGTTGTATGATAAGCTTTGGCTGCATTTGCAATATTCCGAGAGATCCGACTGCTAATTTCTTAACGCTAATCTAAGCTTCATGGTAAACTGTTTGCGATTCTTACTGGGATTTTTTCCATTCTTGCTATTTGGTCAGGAACAATTGGGCTTTAGTAATCTCTATTTTAATATAGGGACTACCATAAATATCTATTACTGGGGTGGAACTAATTTTCCCGGGATTAAAGCTTTTGTAGGTGTAGGAGGCATTAAACAAATCGATTCAAAGTATGGAAACTACATGATGTCAGTTGGCATGAATGTAGGAATCTATAATAAATCCTTAGGAAATAGTTTGATTTTGCTTAAGCAGGATAATCAAATTGATTTTACATCCAGTTTATTTTTTGGTCCGGCTTCCAGTCATATCAATGAAAAATTTCCCCTATATAAAAACCTTCGTACGATAAATAATTTACCGTTTTATAATTTGCGATTTGGAAATGAAGGACTCGCCATGTTGGGTGTCAATTTTATCATGAACAACCACCTACGGCATCAAACGGTAGGCGCCATTGTACTCAATTACAAAAACCTAAGCATCAATTATTATAATGATGGAGGAATGCCACTCAATTTATTGGGACTGGGGGATAGTTTTGACCGATGGTGGACAGGAGGAGGGGGTATTTATTACCATTCTATTCATAAAAACAATTTATTTGAATTAACATTTGATCAGTTTACAGGGTATGAACGTCAGTATTTTGAATTAGCAACCCGCCTTGGGATGGATGTACAGGATTATAGCATCTTTTCAGATATAAAGCCTGACACCATTGGTACCCGATACAATGTTACCGGTTTTAGAAGCGGAAATAATTACAATTCGTCCTCTTATTCTCTGCGTTGTTTTATCAATGAATCATTAGCAATAAATGTTGGAGTCATTGGATCTTTAAGAGGAACAAACAAAGAAGGTGAGCGACTTTGGGGAGTACAGGATCTCATTCACAATGCCATGAAAATTGCCATTCATCCAAATTTTGATGCCAATCGCATTTTAGTCGGATTGACTTTTAATCACTTTAATCCCATCAAGTAATGTATAAATACCTATTGCTCTTAGCGGTGCTTAGTTCCTGCTCCAGGAAATATCATAAAGTGGAGGATTTATCTAAAAAATTGGAACAATATGTTCATACATTTTCACCTGGAGATACCTTCACTAAATTTGAAATGAATTTAACGCCTTATGTATTTTTTAGAAATAAAGTTTCCGAAAAAGTCATGATGACTGAAAAATCGAGAATTCATGATATGGATATTTATTTGATTAAAGATACCAGCAGTATAAAACATCAACGATTTCAATTTTATATTCCATTTAAAAATGATAGTATCCCTTTATTAAATCATGAGGTTTATTTTTTCTCTATAAAAGGACTTTCGGATCCAAACGATCGCAATCAGGTAAATCGGTTTGAATTGTTGAAAATATATAAAGGAATGATTACCTCCATTGATCCGTGTAAAAGACCTACTGATACCTGTGAAAATATTTTTAAACTTTATATTTCAGCTGGATGTGATATTTCTTGCATTAAACAGTTTAATAAACATATAAAAAAACAATTGACAACCTGTCCACCGGAACTATGTAAAAAGAATAAAGACAATTTTGAAGTTTTTATGAGCCGTAAAAAGGATGTATTAAAAGTACATGCCTTAATAGATTATGGGAAAGCTCATAGAGATAATATTAAATCAACCGTTTATGATTTTAATGAATTGTATAAAGAGGTACTTTTTTTTATAAAAAACAATTGAACGTATATGGCCCATTCATTTAAAAACCTTGAGCAAAAACTGGATGCATCATCAGGCTCCAAGCGGATTCTTGCATTGGATGGTGGAGGAGTCCGTGGAATCCTAACCTTGGGTTTCCTGGAAAAGATTGAATCCATGCTTCGAAACGGTATGCTAAACCGGATTTGGTGTTGAGTGACTATTACGATATGATGGGAGGAACCAGTACCGGGGCCATTATGGCAACTGGCCTTGCATTAGGCATGGAAGTGAAACAGATCATTCAGTTGTATTTGGATTTAGGGGAAGTTATTTTTGGCAAACGAAGTTATTCGCTGATTCCCAGAGACTGGACTGGATTTAGGGCAATATTTAAGGAAAATTACAATTCAGAAAATTTAGAAAAACAATTGCAGAGTACTTTTGGCGAAATTGTTTTTGGAGATACACAAGCCATTAAATGTGGATTGGCCATCAATACCAAACGCGCAGACACCTATAGTTTGTGGACTTTTGCAAATCACCCGGATGGGGTTTATTACAAAGCAAATAAAGACATTAAATTGTGGGAATTGTGCAGAGCCAGTTCAGCTGCTCCTTATTATTTTAAACCCAAACAACTCCCAATTAAAACACGTAAAGGCCAGTTGGTTAAATCGGGTTTTGTTGATGGTGGTGTCAGTTTGGCTAATAACCCTGTTTTCCAACTTTTTCTTACCGCAACGGTACCGAGTTTTGGATTTAACTGGAAGTCTGGAGAAAATGATTTGTTTCTGACATCATTAGGAACCGGGAATGGCCTGCTTTTAGAGGATCCAGAGGTTTTGGTTGAATCACGGGCCGTAGCCTGGGCTTCTAAATTGCCCAACCTTTTTATGATAGATGCACTTGAGATGAATCAGATATTATTGCAATACCTTGGTAAGAATTTCGGTCCCTCAGATTTTATCGATAATCAGTTTGGTCAATTGGAAGAGCTAAAATATTTAAAAGAAAAATTATTTAGTTTTACAAGGCACAATGTAAGATTAACCCAAGACGCATTGACAGCACTTGGATTTAAATTTGATATGAATAAGGTTCGCTCAATTGCTGAGATGGATCATTATGAAAATATTCCGGACTTATTGGCTATAGGTCGAAAAGCGGCTGAACAATTTACTGAAACCCATTTACCGACTTCTTTTGATGTATAAAATATGAAGAAAATTTATTTTTCCTATTCTGACAAACCAGAAGATCAAACCTTGTACAAAGATCTAAACAATCACTTGCAACAATATAAACGCAAGGGATGGATTGAAATTTACGACGAGCAGGAATTATTTAAACAAAACGGAGATCTTACTAAAAATGAAGAATATTTAAAATTATCTGATTTAACCATCCCATTAATAAGTGTAGATTATTTAAACAATAATGAATGTATAAAGATTTTAAAACTGGCAGATTCCCAACACATTAAAATCGTTCCTATACTTTTAAGAGAATGCGACTGGACTACCGATGACATTTTAAAAAAATACAGTAGTGAAGTGCTTCCTGAAGAAAAAAAATCAATTGAGCACTTAAGTAAAACCTTGCCGGACAAACAAACTATTTTTAAGGAAATAGGCGATGAAATCAAGTGTTTTATTTTTCCGGAATTGCAATCGGTTAAAATTGCAAGTACCAGTACCTCTTTTTATTGGATTGTTGCAGGAATTGTGTTGCTGATTGGAATTTTTGCATCATTTTTTATTTATGATAAAACACATGAAATTTTATTGGCGGTGCTCAGTTTTTTGTTATTCGGTTTGATCGCATTAATTTCTGTGAAGAATGTTTTATTTCCCACCAAATTGTCAACCATTTAATTCAGTACTATGAGTTCAGAATTTAAAGAAAAAAATCTGCAGAATATTCGTGTATTGGAGAATCTTTTGGAGAATGAGCAAAAGTCTAAGATCTATACGGTAATTGTTGTACTGGGTTTTTGTATTTTAGGTGGTTTAATTCTTTATTTAGGATTGGAACTCTCTAGCAAAGCCAATGAATTAAAAAAGCAATTGCATGAAAAGGAATTGCTCATCGCTGAAAAAAGCGGTTTGCTTTCAGAAAAAGAAAAACTAATTGCTGAGCGAGATTCCGCATTGATTCGACTCGACAGTCTTCAGACTTCACTGGTTAATACAAATAGTCTGTTAAGTCAAACTGCTTTAGAAGCAGATTCTATCAAGCAGCAATCCTTGAATTTATTAACACAAGTTCAACATGAGTTTGAAAAATTGAACAATGATTATATTCAAGTACAAAAAAAGTATAAACTTGAGACCAAACCTGTTGAAGAAGAAAAGATAAAAGATCAAGTTCAGAAAATTGATAAATTATCCAAAAAATATAAATGTTACATCCAGTACATGCCAGGTTTTGAGGCCGATGCCAAGCGCGCTTATCTTGCATTGGATCAGAAAGAGTGGTATAATCAATTTAGTGCGAGTATTGATAAAATTGAAGATCAATCATTTGATACCTATATTAAATATTTTGATAAATCTGATCAAAAATTGGCAAATGAAATGTACCGTACCCTTATGAATGCAAAAATTGAAGTCACCCGCGAACCGGTACTTGTAGATGCACCGGGGGCAGTAAATAAATTTGAAGTTTGGATTGGAAAACAGAAACGCAAATCTGTAGAAGATGTATTAAACAATCCCAGATATCAAAACAAGTTGAACATGATGAATAGGAAATAATGAGTAAACTAAAAGTCTTTATTTCCTATGCGCATGAAGACGAGGCGATTAAAAATCAACTCGATAAATTTTTAATTACTCTTAAGCGATCCAATAAAATTGAAGTCTGGCAGGATCGGCAAATCATGGCGGGAGATCAATGGGATGAATTAATTAAAAAAGAGCTTACTACGGCAGATATCATTATATTATTGATTAGCATTGATTTTATTGCCTCGGATTATATCTGGAGAAATGAATTGGACATTGCGATGCAAAGGCACGAGTCTGGAACTGCCAGGGTCATTCCTATTATAGCCAGAGCCTGTGATTGGAGCGGCATGCCATTCAGAAAACTGCAAGCCCTTCCCAAAGGAGGTATTCCAATTGAAAATGCAGTAAATTCAGATGAAGTTTATACAGAAATTTCCAAAAGCATCCGGGATGTGGTTGATTATTACAATCGAAAAAAGGAGGAGGAATAATTGTCGTCTATTCGTCGAATCGTCTGATGGTCTGTTCGTCGAATCGTCTGGTGGTCTGTTCGTCTGAAGGTCTTAAAGGCTGATTGGTAAGAATCCTTGTATAAATGAGAAATTAATTTCCTATCCTTTAGCCCCAAATCAGTAGTCAGTAATTAATAGTCAGTAGTCAAAAAAAAAAGTGACTCCAGCCTCAAATCAGTAGTCAGCAATTAGTAGTCAGCAGTCAAAACCTCTAGCCTCTAGCCTCTAGCCCCAAAATCAGTAGTCAGCAATTAGTAGTCAGCAGTCAAAACCTCTAGCCTTTAGCCTCTAGCCCCAAAATCAGTAGTCAGCAATTAGTAGTCAGCAGTCAAAACCTCTAGCCTTTAGCCTCTAGCCCCAAAATCAGTAGTCAGCAATTAGTAGTCAGCAGTCAAAACCTCTAGCCTTTAGCCTCTAGCCCCAAAATCAGTAGTCAGCAATTAGTAGTCAGCAGTCAAAACCTCTAGCCTCTAGCCTCTAGCCTCTCCTCTACACTTTCACCAATCCCAATCGTTCCATGCGGTAGTATTCCCGAAACGTGATCATGCGCTCGGTATTTTCATCCCACAGTTTATGGGTTGCTAATTTTAAACTTTGAAAGAAATTTAACTCTGTGGTGTATTTGTGAAACCAAGGAATGGCATCTACACATTTTTTTAAATTGTAATTGGGAATAGCCGGATTTAAATGATGGATGTGGTGAATTGCAATATTCCCAGTAAACCAATTAAATAGAGCTGGTAATTTATAATAGGTACTTCCTTTAATGGCTGCATACATAAACTCCCATTTATTCCTCCAGTGTTTGTAACCATGTTCGTGTTGATGTTGAACATAAAAAAACCAGATGGCAATGATTGCAAAAGATGAAAGAATTATTAAATGCATGGTTATGAAACGCTTCCAATCCAATATGAAACAAAGTGCTATAAATACGGCTGCATAAATAATATTATTTAAATACAATCCTGGTTTTGCTTTTTTGAACTCTTCTAAATTCACAAGCGGTAAACGATTGTGTATAAAAATATAATAGATCGGACCTAATACAAACATTACAAGTGGTGTCCGGTATAAACGGTACTTAAAGCGTTCAAATTTACCAAGTTTTGAATATTCAGCAACCGTAAGTGTATTGATATCACCAATATCCCGAACTTCCAGCATGCCATTATTCATATGGTGAAAATGGTGGGATTTTGCCCAGTATGAATAAGGTACTGAACTTAACATGCTGCAACTATAACCTATGATTTTACGCCAGCGGGAAGATTCTACAAAGGTGTTGTGGCCACAATCGTGTTGTATGATAAAAATGCGTACTAAAAAGAGTGCATTTAATAATGCCAACAAGCAAGCAGCTAAAACGCTGTAATCCCATAAAAAATAAATAGCTACCCAGACCGCAAAAAAAGGTCCGATGCTATTTAAAATTTGAATGATTGCTTTGAGATTATCCGTTTTTTGGTAAGGCTTTAATGTTTTTAGCGCTTCTTTAACTTTTCCGGTAAATTCCTTTACTTCAGGATTCATCACTACGGTTTGATTTTAGGGTGCAAAGATATGAAAAACTACAGAATGAATTTAAAATTAATTTCAGATAATAAATTTAAAATCAACGATTTACACGATAAAAAAATGCCTAATTGATAAGCCCTTGATTAAAAATCAATTTGAAATTTAAACCTGAAATTAATTGGACTGCCGGGTGTAAAATGAATTTCTTCGACAGCTTTTGGTTCATCCTTTAATCTTGATAACGTTAAAAATTGTGCTTCGTTCCATTTTTGATTGAAAATATTATCTACAATCAAACCGATATTTATGTACCGATACTGATAATTAATTGTCGCGTCCACAAGTTGGTAGCCAGTTGCTCTGATGCTATTGTCTTCATTTGCAGGTCGATCTGACAGCATCCGGAAACGCAAAGCTGCTGAAAATTGCTTGTAATTTTTTAGGGTCAGGCCTCCAATATGGGTCCAATTTGCAGCAAGTGGTATAAAATTTTGCTTTTCATCAGCGGTAACGGCGCGAGCATGGGAATAGCTTGATTCTGCATCTAAAAATATATATTTGTTTAACTGGAAACGAAACCCTGCTTCGATGCCCTGACGGTTTGTTTCTCCGCTGTTTTCTACGATGGCTTCATCACCAACATAGACCAATTCATCTTGCAGGTTCAAATACCAAAGTCCTGCATGGAACAATATATTTTTTCCAAGCTTTGTTTGCATTCCTAAATCCAAACTGTTGGTTGTAGGTAACATGGATGTATTTGTATTTTGAAGTAACAAGCGGGTATCATTAGAGTGAAAACCACGACCCATCTTTGCAAGCAATTGCAATCCTGGTTTTAAATTGTATCTCAAATGAAATTTTGGAGAAATTTTTAATTCTGTTTTGTTTAATTTGTCTGGCGATAAAAGTACCTTGTCTTTATAATTAAATTGAAATATATCCATTCTGCACTGTACAGATACTTCCCATTTATTCCATTCATAGTTTGACTTAATATAGGCATACGCATTGTGTTCATTTACATTGCCCAAGGCAAGATGATTAAGTAGCAATAATCTATCTTTTGTGTGACTTAATTCAATATTGTGTATCAAATCTAAACGATTGCCAATTGCAGATGTAAAATTAATTCCATACCATTTTGAAAGCCATTGGGCATCTAAACCAAAAATAGTTCTGTTTTCTTTTTGTTTGATTTGATCTCCGTTTATTGAATCATTTAGAAAAAAAGTAAAGTTGGAAAACAGTTCAAAATTGTAATATGAACCGAACGCGCTTAATTTTAACTGTTGATATGAAGAAATCGGTTGAATGAATTGCATCAAGAGATTGGTTCGATCTGTTTTTCCACCTTCATTAGGGTCAATAGCACCAAAACGATTGATCAATCCTTGATCTATAGCTCTTTGAGGAATTTGTCCCGATGCGTTCCACTTGCTGTTAAAATGACTGCCTGTAAATTTTAATTCGGCACCGGATTTTAAATTATGATTTAATTTGAAAAGACCATTGAATCGTTTGAAATCTTGTGGATGTTCGAAATATCCATCCGTTGAAACAGATTCTGCAGCTATATAGGAATTGGTGTGTGGAGTTTTTAAAAGTTTAAACATTCCAGCAAATCGGTGCGCATCAAATTTTCCGGTTTCAAAGATGATGCTATTGTTTGCTATTCGATCTTGTAAAATAAAATCAACATAGCCTGCATTGGCAAAATTACCTTTGGCAGCATTGTAACTCCCTTTTTCAAAATCCAGTCGTTTTACGGTTTCTGGTATGATAAAATGTAAATCTGCATACCCTTGTCCGTGAGCATGTGAAACCATATTGACCGGAATCAATTGATCAACCGTAATTTGAATATCTGTACCATGATCTAAATCAAATCCTCTTAAAAAGATTTGTTCGGCTTTTCCTCCGCCTGCATGTTGTGCAATAAACAAACCGGGCACCAATCGCAAAAGTTCCTGACTGCTTTGAACCGGTCGGATATGATTGTCTATTAGCTGTAGATTGTATGGCAGGGATTCGGTAATGTTAATTTGATTCAATGACACAGAGGTTTCTGATAAATGGATAGTAAGATTCCTGTTTAAATCAGATTCTGCTATTTGGTATGTAGTTGATTTAAATCCTATAAAGGAAAATTGAAGACTGTCCCCAAGTTTTGCATTCGGATCTTTAAAATATCCGTTCCCATCGCTGTGGGTATGAGTATTTGATTTTTTATTTAGAATCGTTACTTCCTGAATTGGATTTTGAAATTCATCTAAAACAAACCCACTGATTTGTGCATAACTTGAAATGTTTATAAGAATCAAGAATGCTATATGATTAAAATATTTCATCTGAATTTATATTTTATTGCCACGAACTAAAATCAATTACGAATGATCGATGACGAATTACGAATTGAAGGAATTTAATAACAATTTATAGCCACGAATCGAAGAATTGACATTCATCTTTAATTTCCTTTTAGTTTTATAGAGTAAAATTAGATTTTGAGATGCTGTTTTAATTCAATTAGCTCAGGATGCTTTGAATTGGTACTGCTTGCTTTTTCTAAATACTTGAGGGCATTTTGCGGATCTTTTTTCATTTGATATATTTTGGCAAGACTTCTATTTATATCAATATTATCAGGTCGCATGGCCACATCTTCTTGTATGTATTTTAAAGCTTTATCCGGATCATTCAATAAAGCTGAATAGACTGCTGCGTACTCAAGACTCATATTATGGCCATGTTGCATATCGTCATTCAGCATCGCCAGGATTTCAGGAATGATTGTGTTAAACGCTTCTGTTTGATTCGTCTGCTTATACAATTCTGCTAAATGAATATAAAATGAAACTTCAGGAATGATGGCACAGGCTTCTTTTAATTCTTGTTCGGCTTCTTTAAATTTACCCTGACTCATATACACGGTTGCCAGGTTTGCTTTTGCAAAAGGATAATCAGGACGTTCTTCCAGAATTTGATTTAGTATAGAAATTCCTTCTGCTGTTTTATTATAGCGTATGCATAATTGAGCCAATTGTAAAGCGGCCCATGCCTTTTCTTCGCTACCTGGACTGCCGGCTTCCACTGCCATTTGCATCGCTTTAATAGCATTTTCCGGCATACCATATATTTCACGCAAATAAGAGACTCTGGAGTAAGAACGTAAATCTGGACGCATGGATACCATTTTATCGGCAAGTGAAACTGCATTCTTGTAATCGCCCAATTCAACGTGCGCATCGATCAATGCTCCATATATCAATGCATTGTATGGATTTTTTTGTTGAGCTATTTCAGCAGTTTTCAGCGCATCTTTAAAATGGTGCAACGAAAGTTGTACACTGGCTTTAGCACTTAAGGCAAGAAATTCCTGATCTTTATTAAGGTTTTTTTGCTGTATAGCATGTTCGATTGTTTTTAATGCAGCTGGATAATAATGTCCGTGTTCCCCGGTAATTCTAGCTTCAGCAATAAAGAGATTTGTAATTCTAATTAAGGCATCTATATTGTCAGAATTTTTTGTCAATAAATGTTTGAGATCTGCATAGCTTGTTCGCACTTCAGTCCATTCATTAAAATATTGCATTTTTTCTGATCGTTCCAGTAATGCTGGAATTTCAAAACTTGTTTTTGGTTCTTTGACACAGGATAAAATAAAAAGAGTACAAATGAGGTAACTTAATTTTTTCATGGTAATTTTTTTTAATAAAATACCTTGACTCCTAAGAGCCAAGGTATTTTTAAATTGATTTTAGTTTTTGATTAATTTGGTGTAGCCCACAACTGCACCGCGATCTGTAACAGCACTAGCAAGATAAATTCCTGCTGGAATTTTACTTAAGTCTACAGTGAATTCAAACAAACCCTTGCCAAAGTATTCAGGATTTAAAATTTGAATTGTTTTACCGTCATTCGTTTTTAAATCGAGTCGTACGCTTGTTTCTAACTGATTGTTTATTTTAAATGTAGTTAGTGTGTTTACAGGATTTGGATAATTGATCATGGATATTTGTGGTCCATTTAATCCAATAATTCCACCACCGCCTTTATTAACTGCACTCACAATTTTTCCTCCGCATTCTCCATCTCCTGACCAGGGTGCTGCAAGATTTGGAAAGCTATTTGAAAACAATGCATCGTTTTTCTCGACGCCTGTTGTATAGGTCAACACGCCTACTAAATTGGGAGTAACTGGATTTGGTGAACCGGCAGTATAATCGTCATACCAGAGTCCGATTGCAGCCAATACAATTCCAGAGACCGCTTGCAATTCAATGCGGGTTACATCATCTTCTAAGCGTCTTCCATTGGGAAAACCATCCATATTGGGTATAAATTCAATGTTTGTGTTTGCAAATTTCGGATCGGTTAAACCGAGAACACAAGCTTGAACCAACCCCAGGGTACTAAAAGCAGGATCGTTTCTTGGGGTGACCGGAACCGCCATATTTAATCGCAACATATCCCCTCCGTTTGGAAGGAAATTGTGTATAAATGGTTTTCCTTCAGCAAGCGGATTTCCATTTTTTCCAGTTGCTAATTGATAGGGTTTAAAATTTGGAACGCCGGTATGGAATGCAGGCCAAAGGTCTACAGAACGTGCTTTTCCTTTACCCGGTAACAACAAGGTTCCAAAAATGGCATCGTCTAATGCGGTTCCAGCAACTGCAGGATTTCCCTTTAAACCATACAGTCCATCTTTACCATAACCAAAATCAAATCCTTGTAATGAATTTCTTTGGATGCGCAACTTAGCCATAGCGGGTACAGCTCCTCCAAAAAGCGCATCATCCATGTATAGTGCTAATTCCGGATTGAAAAAGAAATTGTCCATTAATGTATCGGCCAACTCCTGATAAGGTGTTAAAGAATTCCAATAGTCTTTATATCCAATTGGAATTACGGCTTCATTGGTCAGAGGCATACCCAATCTGGAAACCTGAATCCAATCACCGGAGTGATTTTCTCCACCCGGAGTTAAAGTGCGGATTGCTTGTCTGCTGGCAGATGCCCAAACGCCAATCACATAATCCGGATCCAAAATGGTACGTGGAGCGGCTGGTGCACCCGTTTTTAGTAAAGTGCTGATTGGAATTTGAATCGCAATGGCACTTACATTTAAGCAGGCAATTCCATCGCGAGCTTTACCGTTTTGACGTGGTAAATTTCCTAAATCAAATACACCGCCCAAATCCACAAAGAATGGATCATCGGTTGGTCCACAAAACACGCGTTCGCCGGTGTTTGTGTTGCGGATTGCGGTCTGCATAAGATTTAAATACGTGGTTCCTAAACCAACTCCTGACTCAATGGAGCGAGCACCAATGTTATTGGGTGGCACCGGACCATTGTCAATTAAGGTAATAAAACTCAAACCTCCGTCAATGCTGCGTTCAAGCGTGTAAGTAGTTTTTAAATTCTGCTTACCTAAACGGATGTTAAAGAACGTTGTTGGGTCTTCGTTTACTTGTTTAAACGTAAATCGGTAGGTGATTTCATCACCAGGTCTGGATGCATCGTTATCCACATGAATTTCATAACGAATGTTTTGTCCAAAACTGTAATAGTTTGGTCCACCGTGCGGAAATTGAAGCGGAACATAGGTAGCAATAATCGTAATCATATCCGGATTGTCCGGACTCCGGAATGCATACAAATCCACATTGTCGGCAAGTGGATCATTTGCAATTAGTGGCGCTTCCCGATGGCTGGAAGCCATCAAAAACGCAATAAACATGCTAAATAAGCTGGAAAGTACAATTTTTAATTTCATAATTAATGATTTTACTTAGTTACGTCTGGAGTATGCGTTTTGGATTTCGTTTATGTAAATTCTTTTTATAAATTATCTTAGCCACTCGATTTGGCAACAACAGAACAGATACGGACCCAATTTTTAGAACTTCGCAAAGGACCACCGGAGCGGGCTCTAAAATTTTTAATGGATCAGTATGGCGATACCCTCTATGGAATTGTCTTAAAAATTGTTCGTGAGCAGCATTTGGCCGAGGAAGCGATACAAGAAGGATTTGTTAAAGTATGGAAGAATCTGGCCGAATATCAATCTGAAAAAGCTTCTTTATTTACCTGGATGTTGACCATTGTCAGAAACACAGCATTGGATTTATTAAGACAAGAAAATCGACATAAAAACCAAAATATCAATCCGGGCGTATATGATAGTATAAACTATAGTGTCGAATCACAGATCTCAGATATTGGATTAATGAATAAAGTCAATAAGCTGGATTCAAAATATAAGGAATTGATTGATTTAATATATATACAAGGTTATACACAACAAGAAGCAGCAGATCATCTGCAAATGCCTTTGGGGACTGTTAAAACACGGATCAATGCAGCAATTAAAATGTTGCGTACGATGTTAGCAACTTTTTTCATTTTATTAATGAATGTTTTTAAATGAATCAAAAGATTAACATACAAGAAATCAAAGACTCTGGAATTCTGGAGCAATTTGCATTGGGATTAACAGATGCCAGACAAAATGAAGAAATAAACAGTTGGTTAGCAGCATCACCGGAATTGCAATCAGAATTAAATGAAATTCAAAATAGTTTGGAGGTTTTTGCTTCGCAATATGCAGTTGCGGTTCCAGATCGCGTTAAAACCAACATCATTCAACGAATAGAACAAGAATCAAAATTCCTGGATCTTAAAAAAAGCTACCGCAACATGCTGTATCGAAGCATAGCCGCTGTAGCCATCCCATTCATTATTATTTCTTCTTATTTATGGATGAACTTTCAATCCAGCCAAAGAGAAGTTTTGCAATTAAATCAAAAGTTAAATGAGCAAACAGCCTTGCGTGTGCAGGATAGCTTGAATTTAGTGGATTGCAATAGCCGTTTGGAAATTTTACGAAATAAAGATGCAAAGAAAATATTGATGAAAGGTACGCCGGTTGCACCACAGGCTTTTGCAACTATTTATTATGATACCCTATCACATAAGACCTATTTAGATGTCGTGGATTTGCCAAAGCCACCTACGCAGAAGCAGTATCAATTATGGGCTATTGTAGCCGGCAAACCGGTAGATTTAGGAGTATTTGATCTGAATGATAAGCAAACTGCATTTAAAGAAATTGAATTTGTACAGGATGCGCAGGCTTTTGCAATTACCCTTGAGCCGTCAGGCGGGGTGGCATCTCCAACGATGGATCAGATGTATGTGTTGGGAGCGGTGAATTAATTAAAAATTAAAGATTAAGAATTAAAAATTAAGAATTTGGGATTTCGAATGGTTAGTGACTTATTTTGCATTGCTCGTTGAACATTAAAAATGGTACTAAAAAAGAAAATGCTCAATGACTATTTTTAATCATTGAGCATTGTCCAATAGAAATTTTTTCAAAGCATAAATAATTATTTTCCTTCGCTTGCTGGAGCTGCTTCTGGAGCAGGCATTGGCATAGCCATTACCGGAGTCATGGTATCAAATTGAATTTGCCAGCCGTTTCCTTTCTTTTTAAGGACAGCCATTCCGGTTGCTTTGCCACCCATTTGTTGGCCTTTAATCACAATATCAGCATCTGAATCCCAGGTAATGATTGCGATTTCCGGGGTTACCATACGAGAAGAAGTAAGTTGATACGTAAATTTTGGAGTACCATCCACCATGCCATCAAACATTTTCCAGGATGCTTCCAGATTTTTAATACCCATGATCAACATGCCATCAGGACCAATTTCACCTGCTTGCCGATCGTAAATGTTTTTTAATGCTTTATAATCGTGTTTTTCATAAACCGTATAAACATCTTTTAGAAAAGTTTCAAAAGTTGTTTTGTTCTCCATAGGCAATTTGGCTGGTTTAGCTTGTGCAGAAATCCAACAGGTTGTAAACAGAAACCCGAAAACAAATAAGGCTGTAATTAAATTTTTCATACGTTTTTTTTAAAAATTATTTATTGTTATTAATTTGTTTCTAAGAATTAATTAAGCGGATTCAAATATAGATAAAATTAAGTGTAATTCACATCAGAATGTAATTCTGGGATTTTATTTTTCATTTAATATTAGAACTGCTTTTAATACATTTTTTATCTGTCATTTTTCATAATTAATTGCAAAGGTAAGCTCCTTTGTAATTATTAAAAATTGGATGCCCATTCAGAATAATTCTGTTCAGTTTGCAATAACTCCGAAGCCAATTTTTCAACCAGATCCAATGCCGGATTTGTTAAATATAAAAGCAAAAGGCTTAATGCAATTGCCAATCCGATAAGACTCATTAACTGAACGATTGATTTTCTAATTTTCATGATTTTTTATTTTGATGGATCAAAGGTATAGCCGCCAACTGCCAAAAGAAATCCGTATGAATTCGTAATTTGACTACGCAGATTAGCGTATTATTTCAGTAATTCTATATTTTTACAAGATCTGAAATAGGATGGCTGATGGATAGAAGGATAATTTTGACTTTCTTACTTGCATTTGGAATGTTTGCTGCAACGAGTTTGATTCTAGCACAAACACCGACAACAGATAGCATTCGACAAAAACTGGGAGCAGAAACAGATCCAGCGAACCAAACCAGGTACTATTACCTGATAGCGAAAGAGTTGTTGGAAAAGCATTTTGATCAGGCAGCATTCTATACAGACAGCCTCGAGCGATATGCCCAACATTCAAAAAGTCAGGCCAGCAAAGCCTATGTCCTCAATTTTAAAGGGCTGATAGCCAAAGAATCCGGAAAATTACAAGAAGCATTGGACTTGTTTTATCAGGATTATCAAATCCGCCTACAAGATCCGGATGTTCATACACTTGCCATAACCTGCAACAATTTGGGAGGTACCTATGCTGAAATGTATAAGTCGGATTCTGCCATTCACTACTATTTAAAATCGCTCAAGATTTTTGAAGACCTTAAAGAATACAGCAACCTCGCTTCGGCATACAGCAATATAGGCAATCTCTACAATGATCAAAAAATTCATGATAAGGCAATCAACTATCTTGAAAAAGCATTGGCCATTCGACTGGAGCACGGTGAAGAAAAAAAATGTATGTTCACTTACAACAATCTGGCAGTAGCCTATGGCACCAGCGAAGGAGATGACGACCATAATTTATCAAAAGCATTGGAATATTCAAACAAAGGAATTGACATTGCTTTAAAGTATAAAAATAATTACGTAGCGGGCGTGATCGATGGTGGAATCTGCCATATTTTATTGGAGAAAGGAAAATATCAGGAAGCCATTCCGCATTGTGAGCAATCGATTAAATTATTGACTGAAGCTAACCGACTGGTGAATTTGGTCTTTCCGTATGTCAATCTGGCATCTGTTTATAACCGGTTGAATCAACCGCAAAAAGCCCTTGATTTTGCGATGAAAGGCTTTGCCATTATGGAAGCAAATAAATTGCTGGATCCCATGGAAGTGTATCTGGAAGAAATTGGAATGGCTCATGAAAAACTGGGAAATCATAAAGAAGCTTTGGTTTCGTTTAAAAAATTTATGAAACTGGATGATTCTTTATTTCGTTCAGAAAATGTGAGAAGCCTTGCAGATGTTGAAACAAAATATCAAGCAGAAAAAAAGGAAAAAGAACTTATTATTGAACGGGAAAAAAATTTTAAAAAAACCAGTTGGCTGATTGGTTTTGGAATTTTTTTAGTTGCGTTTGTTTTGATAACTATCTTATTGTACAAAAGATATCAATACAAGCAGGATCAAAAATTGCAGGAAGCTGTTATAGCCGAACAACAATTGGGATTAAATGCAGTCATTGAAGCACAGGAAGCAGAGCGAAAGCGCATTGCCAAAGATTTACACGATGGGATTGTTCAAGAATTGGTTGCGACTAAATTGGGTTTTGATGCATTACATAATTCAATTCAACATTTAGAAGAAACGCATTCTGTTAAGATAAAAGACTTGAGTAATCAATTGAATGAAGCTTGTACCGAGTTGCGCAATATTTCACATGTCATGTTGCCGCCTACCCTTGAAACAAAAGGTTTAGTACCCAGCCTGGAATTGTTATTGCGAAATTCAATTAATCAGGCCGGCATTCAGAGTGAATTTGAGCATTTTGATATTCCAGTTAAGCTGGATGAAAAAATTGAATTGGGTTTATACCGCATTGCCCAGGAATTATTAAATAATATATTGAAACATGCAAAAGCTCATAAGATTGTAATGCAATTATACCACGCAGGCAATTTTTTAATTTTAAGAGTGGAAGATGATGGCGTTGGATTTGATTTTAATGAAGCGAAACATTCCGGCAGCATGGGTTTATTAAATATATTAAGCAGGGTTCGTACGATGGGTGGAAACTATTTTTCAGAAAAAGGCGATCTCAGTGGAACCGTTTCAACCGTAAGAATTCCTATAGGATGAGAGTAAAAATTATTTTAGCAGATGATCATCATCTGGTGCGACAAGGATTTCGATCATTACTTTCCGGACATCCCGGTTTTGAAATCATAGCAGAAGCAGCCAATGGAAATGAACTCATTGCTTTAGTAGACCATGGGATCAAGCCAGACATTGTGCTCATGGATGTTGAAATGCCCGAATTAAACGGAATTGAAGCATGCCGTATTTTGAGCAGAGACCATCCTGCTATCCGGGTCCTCATGATCAGTATGCTTAATGATAAGGATGTAATTCAAGAGGCCGTTGATGCAGGCGCTAAAGCCTATTTATTTAAAAATACATCCATTGAGGAACTCTCACAAGCCATTCAACAAGTTATGAATGGTTCGACTTATTTTGGAAAAGAAATTGCCTTGGCTATGTTGAGTAAAAGTAAAAAAGAAGATGCATTTGCATTGTCTCAATTAAGCGATCGCGAAATAGAAATATTAAAGTTGATTGCTGAAGGATTTTCAAGTACAGAAATTGGCTCCAAATTATTTATCAGCCCGCGAACAGTTGATACGCACCGTAACAATCTCATCCAAAAATTAAAGGTAAATGGAATTGCAGGATTGATCCGTTTGGCTATCCAGAATAAAATTATCTAAAATAAAAAAATACTCTGCAAAAATCCATCTTACCAAGGAGCATGAAATTCTGTCCCGCAGATTACGCAGATTGACGCAGAGAAGAAAAAATTACTTCTACGAAAATCTGGGAGATCTGTGGGAGATTTTTCTTGATACTGATTACAATTGCATATGAAGATCATAAAATGTTATCTGCGAAAATCTGCGAGATCTGCGGGAGATTCTTCTTCATACTGATTACAATTGCATATGAAGATAATAAAATGTTATCTGCGAAAATCCATCTTACCAAGGAGCATGAAATTCTGTCCCGCAGATTACGCAGATTGACGCGGAGAAGAAAAAATTACTTCTGCGAAAATCTGCGAGATCTGCGGGAGATTCTTCTTCATACTGATTACAATTGCATATGAAGATAATAAAATGTTATCTGCGAAAATCCATCTTACCAAGGAGCATGAAATTCTGTCCCGCAGATTACGCAGATTGACGCAGAGAAGAAAAAATTACTTCTACGAAAATCTGCGAGATCTGCGGGAGATTTTTCTTGATACTGATAACAATTGCATATGAAGATTATAAAATGTTATCTGCGAAAATCTGCGAGATCTGCGGGAGATTCTACTTGATACTGATTACAATTGCATATGAAGATTATAAAATGTTATCTGCAAAAATCCATCTTACCAAGGAGCATGAAATTCTGTCCCGCAGATTACGCAGATTGACGCAGAGAGGAAAAAATTACTTCTACGAAAATCTGGGAGGTCTGGGTGAGATTTTACTATAAGCTGAAAAAAATAGATAAATCCATTCTCCTAAGGCGATTTATCAATACGAAGTCTTTCGTAATAAATGATTTTTCCTTATCTTGAGCCCCATTAAAAAAACCATCTTTATTTTTACAACATGTCAAAGAAAATCTGTTTAGTAAGTGTTCTGATTTGCTTTTATAGCTTATCCACTTTTAGCCAAAAGAAATCAAATCCAATTGCTCCTGCGGCAAAAGTGGAAACCAAAGAGTTTATCAATTCCGGATTATTTGGAGAATTGGGATTCCGAAGTGTAGGACCCGCATTAACCTCCGGTCGGATTGCCGATCTTGCAGTCAATCCAACGAATCACAGTGAATATTATGTTGCAGCGGCTTCCGGTGGAGTTTGGAAAACGACCAATAATGGGATCAGTTTTAATCCGATTTTTGATGGGGAAGGATCTTATTCCATCGGTTGTCTGGCCATTGACCCTAAAAATCCCAATGTAGTTTGGGTAGGTACCGGAGAAAATAATAACCAACGCAGCGTTGCCTACGGGGATGGCATTTACAAATCAGAAGATGGTGGCAAGTCATGGAAAAACATGGGATTAAAACAATCTGAACACATCGGGCGAATCTCCATTGATCCTTCCAACTCGGACATCGTTTATGTAGCAGCTTACGGTCCGCTGTGGACGAATGGTGGTGAGCGGGGAATTTATAAAACCACCGATGGCGGAGCGAATTGGAAGCAAGTTTTAAAAATCAGCGATTATACAGGTTGCAATGAAGTTTTTGTTGATCCAAGATTCCCAAACATTGTTTATGCAGCTGCGCATCAACGTCAACGGAAAGTTTACAGTTATATCGGTGGTGGTCCCGAATCTGCTTTATATAAAAGTACCGATGGCGGAAGCAATTGGAATAAAATAATGAGTGGGATGCCAGGTGGAGATATAGGAAGAATTGGATTAAACTATTCACCTGTAAATCCGGATGTATTGTTTGCTGTAGTGGAAGCTGCTGATGGAGAAGGTGGTGTATATAAAAGTAAAGATCGTGGTGCGAGTTGGGAAAAGCAAGGTGGCTATTCAACCTCAGGAAATTACTATCAAAAGATTTATTGCGATCCAAAAGACATCAATAAAGTATTTGTAATCAACACCTATTTTGGAGTTAGTAAAGATGGAGGTAAAAATTTTGCAATTCTTGGAGAAAAGAGCAAACACATTGACAATCATGTGATCTGGATAGATCCAAGCAATACCGATCATTATCTGGTAGGATGTGATGGAGGTATATACGAAAGTTTTAATTCCGGAGAAGACTGGGCTTATAAAGCCAATTTGCCGGTAACCCAATTTTATAAAGTTTCCACAGACAATGCATTTCCTTTTTATAATATTCACGGAGGGACTCAGGATAATTTTAGTATTGGTGGACCATCACGCACCACCAGCATCAATGGCATCGTCAATTCAGATTGGTTTTTTACCAGTACTGGTGATGGATTTGAAACGCAAATTGATCCCTTAGATCCAAATATTATTTATGCGCAATCTCAATACGGCGGATTGGTGCGCTACGATAAAAAGAATGGTGAATTTGTAGATATCAAACCAATAGAAAAAAATGTTGTAGCCGCCTATAGATGGAATTGGGATGCGCCGCTTTTAATTTCCAAATACAACAACAAGCGTTTGTATTTTGCTGCCAATCGTTTATTTCGTACCGATGATCAGGGACACAGTTGGAAAACAAGTTCGCCTGATTTAAGTAGAAATATTGACCGCAACAAATTACAAGTCATGGACCGGGTTTGGAGTGTTGATGCCATTGCGAAAAATGGTTCGACCGATATTTATGGAAACTGTACTTCCATTGCAGAAAATCAATTTGATGAAAACACCTTGTATGTTGGAACAGATGACGGCTTGGTTCAAATTACCACAGATGGTGGAAAAAATTGGAAGCAAATAGATAACATACCCGGAATTCCGGAACGCAGTTACGTACATCAGATTGTCGCATCGCAACACGATCGCAATACCCTGTATGTAATTTTTAATCACCACCGATACGGTGATTTTCATCCGTACATTGTAAAATCAATAGATGGTGGAATGACCTGGAAAGCCATTCAATCTAATTTGCCGGAACGGGGATCACTTTATTGCATGGCGGAAGATCATATCAATAAAAATTTATTATTTGCTGGTACCGAATTTGGTGCTTTTTGCAGTATAGATGGTGGCGCAAAATGGATCGCATTAAAATCAGGTTTGCCAACGATTGCTGTACGTGATTTGGAAATTCAAAAACGTGAAAACGATTTGGTATTAGGAACATTTGGCAGAGGATTTTATGTATTGGATGATTACAGTCCACTGCGTTTCATTAAGAAAGAAGATTCAGCACAAATTGCAAAAATCTATCCGATTAAAGATTCCTGGATGTTTGTACCATCGGTGCCCCTGGGAGTGCGTGGAAAAGGATTTCAAGGCGAAGGATTTTATACTGCTCCAAATCCAAAAGTAGGGGCTGTGTTTAGCTATTATTTGCGGGATGATATCAAAACGATTAAAGAAAAACGCCGTGAGCAGGAGAAAGAAAAAATTAAAAACAAAGAAGCTATTTATTATCCAAGTGCCGATTCACTGCGATTGGAAGATGAGCAACCGGCACCACACATACTATTTACCATATCAGATGCATCCGGAAATGTAGTACGTAAATTAAAAGCGGCTGCTAAAAAGGGATTGCACCGGATCGTATGGGATTATCGCTATGCACCTTTTGGTCCGATTGATCTGAGCAGCTTTGATGAGTCATTTGTATTTAATGCACAGGAGACCGGTTACATGGCAATACCTGGCATGTATCGGGTAGCTATCAGTAAATTTGAAGATGGAGTTTATACAGATTTGGGATTGAATGAAAATTTTAAAATTCAGGCATTGAATCAATCCAGTTTACCGGCAGCTGATAAAAAAGCAGTGGATGATTTTTGTAAAAAAGTTGCTGAACTTCGCAGAGTGACCGGAGCAACGGATGCGTATCGATCAGAGCTCCAGGAAAAATTAAAATACATGAAGCGAGCGGTGATTGATGCACCTGCATTGCCTACAGCTGTTTCAAAAACCATCGCAGATATTGAGTCTCGTATGAATGCTGCCAACCTTCAATTAAATGGCAACGGAAGTCTGGCCAGGCGCGAATTCGAAACCTTGCCATCCATCAATGGACGCATTGGTACCATTGTTGGCGGCTTGTGGAGTACAACCGTTGCGCCCAGTGAAACGTATTTACAATCTTACCAAATTGCTTTGACGCAATTCAATGCTGTGTATAAAGAAATTAAAAGTATAGATGAAGCCATGACGCAATTGGAACAAAAATTAGAGATGCATTCAGTGCCATTTACACCGGGTAGATTGCCAGAATGGAAGACGAATTAAAGAGGAAGAGGAAATGCCACGAATGCACGAATGGAAGACACGAATGAAGAAACGAATTGAAGAAGGAGGAAATGCCACGAATGCACGAATTAAGGACGAATGGTAATCGAAATATAAAATTTATTTGTATTTCATTCGTGCATTCGTGGCAACTCTTCGCATTCATTCGTGCATTCGTGGCGATAAAAATTCTTCTTTATTGATAGATCATAAAATGTGAAGTATAAAAAAATCCCAGAATGTATCAAGAACAAATAAAAACTGAATTGCAAAATAGGCACCAAGGGTTTATAAATTATATCAATGAGCTCAATGAAGATACTTTCAATTTTAAATTTCAAGAGAAGTGGACAGCGGGACAACAATTAGCGCATATTGTAATGTGTGTCAAACCGTTGGTTGCTGTTTTTGGTTTAGATAAATTACTTATTGAACAAAAATTTGGCAAATTGGATCGGGAAGGTTTGAGTTATGATCAGTTGCTTACATCCTATTTAGAAAAATTCACAGCGGGAGGCAAAGCACCGGCAAACTATTTTCCGGATGTAATTCTTTTTGAAAGGCGAGAAAGTTTAGGTCAAAATTTAACGGAGCTCATTGCTGATTTGTGCTTGAAGATGGATAATTATTCTGAAGCAGATCTGGATCGTTATTGTATTCCCCATCCTTTATTGGGAATGCTCAGTTTGCGGGAGATGTTGTACAATGCCATTTACCATGTGGAGCACCATCACAAAGCGGCCATTCAAAATTTGCAAAACCGCTAACTTATACGTATTCGATTCTACTTATAATCAATATCATGAGCGAGACCATTATCCTAAAGGAATATGCTCCAGGTTTGGAGGATGCCATTAAAAGACTAAACTATGAATGGTTGGAGCGCTATTTTAAATTGGAAGCCTCAGACATCCGTTCGCTATCAGATCCAAAATCAGAAATTATAGATAAGGGGGGTTTTATTTTTTATGCTTTGCTAAATGATGAAATCGTAGGAGCTGCCTCCCTGTTAAAAAAATCGGAATCTGAATTTGAGTTGGGTAAAATGGCAGTAACTGCAAGTGCACAAGGCCTTGGAATAGGAAAACGCCTAATGGAGCATTGCCTGGATTTTGCTAAAAGACAAGGTATAACAAAATTAATATTATACAGCAATACAAAATTGGCATCTGCAATCCATCTCTACCGTAAATATGGTTTTGTTGAAGTTGAATTGGAATCGGGATTTTATGAACGTGCAAATATTAAAATGTCATTAGACTTGAAATGAAATAATAAATTCATTAGCTTATTAATCAAACTAATCTATTAATATAATGGGCTGCTTATTATAATTTAATAATTTTTTCTATATACTGTCTGTTATTACAGACAATTTTTACTATAAAATATCCATTACTTAAAAATTCAATATTTATTTGCCCATTTGAATTCGTTAATTCTATTAGTTTAATCAGCCGTCCAGACAATTCATAAAAAGATATACTTTTAGGTTTACTGGATTTAAAATCATAGGTGAGAAAACTTTCTTTAAACTCAATTTTATAATTTGATTCGCTCCATTCAATGGTCTTATCCGGAGGACACTCTGGAACATCTTTTCTATCTCTAAAATGAGGGTAATTTGGTACACCCCAGGAATTTTTAGTTGGCAATGGAATTGCTTGTTGGACCAGATCACATAATTTTCCTTTACAATTGGGACTATTGATTACATTAAGATATTTGCTATCCCAAATACCACTAATATAAATCCGTCCATCAGGAGCTAATAAGCCATGATTGAAACTTGCTATATATTCCTTACCACTTGTTAAATCTAAAGTATCTATTAATACCTTAGTTGATTCCACATCAGGATTGCTTACATCTAATTGATATAACAGTTTATCGCAAAACACATATAAATATTTTGAATTGGGTGAAAAACATAAGCCTCCAGATATATTGCCTGGAGGTACGCTTAATTTAATCAATCGTGGATTCAATAAAGATCCGCTTTTGGAGTCAAAATCAAATAAATGTAATCCATTCGCTATATTAAATCTTGCATACTTAGTTCTATCAGGACTAAAGCTAGCTTGACCTTCGAAATCAATATTGTTAAATCCGATCTTGCCTAGACAATCCTTTTTAAAAAATTCTATTGTATCAATGGAATACGAGAGAATACTATAGCGCGGTCTTCCATCCATTGGCAGAATGATCCACCAATCTTCATTATTATCTTTTTTGCACGCCGTAATGTGAGAAACGGTAATTGTATCATTATATAAACGTTGCCATACATTTATTAACTCACCATGTTCTTTTTTACTAAAATCAATCACGGCCCCATTCAAGTAACTATAAAAAAAAGATCTTAGGCTATCTTGTTCTGTACTAATACTTTGTGTATTCGTAAACAAAATCCGGAATTTATTTTTATCTCCAATAAAAGGTAAAACCAGAACGGATTGCTCGAAGGGCCAAAAAGCTCCATTTCTCTCTTGACAATAATTCAAATATCTATCTTTTAATAAGTTTGAATTTGAAACAGTATCAAAATTAGAATTCATTACAGCACAGTTGGTTGCAATTACTTTTAAATTCCCATCAGTATCACAAATTAAGCCTGCATCTGTATAAACTGAGGCATCCCCTTTAACTGCTGATACACTTAAGATAGTATCAGAGTTGAATTTAATGATTGTTATATTTGGATTTTCAAAGTTATACGTACCTAATATCCACGAATAATCCACTTTATTTTGGCATTTAATAGAAGTGCAACAGCTCATAAAAATACTCAGTATGAGCAGGCTAATTTTTGTAAATTTTTCGAACATTATTCAAATTTTTAATAAAATAAATACCTGATGGAATTTGTAAATATCTTATCAATTCATCACCGATGGTTTCCTGACTTTTATAGATTGAACGACCAAATATATCAAAAATCTCAAATACTTTACTGTCATCATTGCAAAATTGCAATTTAAAAATGTTAAAAAATATCCTGTCAAACTAGTATTTTGAGAATAGACTCCAGCCACTCTAATATCATTAAATGTGCAGTTTGTTAAATTAACTGATTTTGTACTTCCCTCTTGATAAACACCATATAAAATACCAGTAAATAAATTTGTAAAACTGGGAGACAAGCTATTCCTTAATCCAACACCTGCATTTCTTAGGTATATTCCAGAATGGGTAATTTCATCCGTTGTTCCTTTCAAAAAGCCATTACACATAAATGTATTTTTATTGAAAGCTGAAATAATAATAACTAAATTAAGGCTCATAGGGTTTTGCTTGTCAATTACAACACATTTTCTATTCTTATTGAATGTAGTATTTGAAATGTTAAGTACCACTTTAGACTGATCTATTACTTGAATAGCTCCTTCGGCATCTTCAATTAGACTATTAGATTTAGTTACAATTTGTGACTTATATTCTAATAATATTCCCTTCCAAAGCAATGCACATGTGAATAAATGGCTTCCATCAATTGTGAACACTTTTTCGCTTTCAATAGTAATTTTAACACCTGGATCAATTTTTATCTTGCTATTTAAAAAGGTAAAATTTTTATCAATTATTAAATCTCTTTGAATTCGAAAGTTACCAGTTAATGAGCTTACCGGTAGTTCTGTTACTCTATCAATATTTAAATAAAGATAATTAAGACTACATGGGTCTGGTTCCAGGCTTGTTGTGTCAGAAACAACTGTAATTATTGATGGATTGCAGTCATCCTGACTAAAATTTTGTTGGAATAAACTAATCACTATTAATGTGATAATTAATACTCTTTTGAAAATAGTTGTACTGGAAGTGAATAGATTTTTCATATTAAAAAGTGTTAATTAAAGAGACATAATTTCATTATTTAATTCAATATTTTTTGCATCAAATATTTATAAAAAGTAAAATCAGGTGGCTCATTATATAGTTATAAGCCTTTTTCAGAAATTAAAATATTAATTTTACAATGACCATAGAAATCACTAAACCTTGAACTGGCCTACTATCTATGCTGTTTCGAATGAATGTAGCCTGAAACTAATTGCCTGGAACTAAATTACAAATGCAATTCATCCAATCTAATGTTGATCAGGAAATTTGTTGATAGGGTGCTGATTTTTTTATTAGGTGATCTTCATAAATCGTATTACCTATATTCCATTGCGGATAAAAAAAATCAGCTGAAATAAACTGGCGGAATAGATTGTTCTGGTATCATAGCTATACTATTTTAATAATGAAATAATCAAATGGTCCTATTTCGGAAGCTATGTGACGATATAATATCTAATTATCCTATTGAAATGTTTTATAGTACAAATGTTGAAAAAGGAAAAAAACCATTTCCAAATTTTTAAGCAATTATTTTTTGAAAAATTCAAACTTTAACATATTAGGAAAAATCTAATATTAATTATTGAGATCACAAATAGATTGAAATCTGAGATTAAAAGGTAGTTATGTAGCCAAGCAAATTTCTACTGAGAAATAGTTTAATTACAACTGTAAATTGTGGTTTTAAAAAATCAAGGCAAATACTTAGATTTTCCGGGTTGTTCCATGGTAAGGCAATGTAATCCGCCGCCTTTCCAATTTAAGGGCATGGCGTCTATAAAAACAATCTGACTGTGTGGAAATTCAATTTTAAAAATTAATCTAACCAGGTCTTCTTTTGATTTAGAAGAGCCCATGTGTGTATAAGTAGGAAGTAAAATCATTCCATTGGTAATCACAAAATTTAAATAACTCGCATTGGCCACTTGAAACAATGTTTCACCTTCATTCGGCATTTCAGAAGGAATGAAGCCTTGACATGAAATGACTTCCATATCAAAGTTTGTTTGTTGAAAACAGCGCGCAGTTAATTTTTTACTGATTAAATCCGGCATGGGTACTTTAATGATATTAAAGGGCCGACCATCCTGATCCAATGCATTTTGAAGTATGGTATAATTTTCCTTCATGCGATCATGGTTGATTTGAAGAATGGGATTTCCTTTTATTTCGGATTCGTCAATCCAGGCAATAAAAATAGTGCTTGCATCTACAAATCGGACAAAACTGTCTGTGTGTCCACCCGTACCACAGGCAATGTAATTTTGATGAATTCTTCTAAAACAATGCAGTGGATCTTCAAGGAGTCCTTGTTTCAACCAAATAATATTTGTCACACCTAACAATCGTTTAAATTCAGATTCAATGGACCGTTTGGATAAAGCTGGATTTCTATCCATCACTGTGGATTCACATAAAATCAAGGATCCTTTTCCATTGGCTTCTGTGCCACCTCCTTCCTGAACGATCTTGGTTTTAATGATAGAAGCACCTTGACTGAGTGCAATCAAGCTGCTTACCTTATTGGTTTCTCTTACTTTTAGTTCCATAGCATCCAGGATGGCTTTTGTCTGTGCATTTTCACCAAACTGCCTCTTTAAAAAATCGGGATATCCATATCCATTAAAAATGAAATCGACAATTGCCAATTCACCCAGATCGTTTACTAAAAACTGTGCTCCAAAATCACGAATCCAAAATTGGGAACCTTTTATTATCTGAAAATGAATTAAATCCGGATTAATGCCTTTAGATTTAAAATAATGAGATGCCTGTAGTTTCAAGCTATCAGAATCAACAGCCAGATTTATCTGAACTTTATGACTGATTGCTTTAATAATTGACACGAGAACAGATTGATATCCGTAGGAAGTATCAGCTTCCCAACCCAACCACATGGCGTCCTGGTGCTCCCATGCAGCGGGAATATGAAATACTTTTTCCTGATTGTTACAAGCACACAACAAAAGCGTGGCTATACCAAAAGCAAATACTTTTAGATACATTTTATACAAACTAAACTACTACCTACAATATACAGCTTATAAATCGGAACTGTCAAATCCAATCCATAACTGTTTGAAATTCAATAATTAATTCACTCAGGCAAAGTATCGCAATATTTTACAGCGCAAAAAACTTTAACACTACTTAGAAAGTGCTTAGAAATCCATAATAGCTGTGTTTAGGCATGGGTTTAAAGAAAATTTGGGTTTTTGGCTGGTTTAAATTGAAGAATTGGGGAATATTGATTTTGTATTTTCTGTTTTTGGTTTAATTTGAATGATCATAATAATTTAGTGCATTTCTTAGGCTATGCACATGGCAAAAGAGATGTATCCTGAATTTGATGTCGAGGATTTTATAAATCTTCCGAATTACAAGATATATCTAAAACTTATGATAGATGGAAAGCCGAGCAGACCTTTTAGTGCTCAAACATTGAACTATAATTTTAAGAATTAAGGGACGCTAATTCTATCGTACTGAATCAATTCATTTTTATCGTTATAAATATATAAAAAGTAGTTCCCCGATAATAGACCGAGGGGTAACTCCAAAATATATTGCATACCTTTACTTGGTTTGAAAGGAATCGTCTTAATCATTTTTCCATTTAGATCAAGCAATGATAAATTATAAGTATTCTTTGAATCAATGTTGGAATGCATGTAAAATATTTCTTTGACTACATTCGGATATATATTAAAGATTTTAGATTTCGTTTTTTCATAATTAAAATTCTTTACAATTTCATCACAACCAGGAACCAAACATCCTAAGCTATCTATGTGTAATATCCATGATTTAAGCACTTCGTCCTTAATATCCGCCACCGTTGCCGCAACTGCATAAGTATTAAAAGGAGTTGAAGTTATTTGTTGAAATTCCATCCAATAAGCGCGATCAGATTCAAATGATATTGGCTTATATTTTCGGAACCACAAACTATCTCCAGAGAAGGAATTTTTGAAAATAAAGCCTCTGCTGCTGCCTAATACATCGCCCAACATTTCTCCACAGGTTAAATATCCAGAATTATCAATGGAAGCAGTCATTGTTCCTAAAGTATAATTCGGGTAATATTTGATGGGATTGGGTTCAGAATACATTTTAACTTTATTATACACAGTATCTAATTCAGGGCTTAAATAAAAAACATAGGGAATAGATGCAAAACAATCATTACATTCATTAGTCAATATAAGTTCATTCAATGTAATAATAAAACGATTTGAAGAATCACGCATAATGGTATATGTATCTGTTAAATAAAAACCGAAATCACCATTAAGTTCAAGCGGTTGGCGTTTAATGATATTTCCAACAGAATCGATTTTTAAATAAGCAATAGTAGTTACTATGTTGCCTTGGCGATTCTTATATTCCCTTACCTCATTAATAAGTTCATAATTATTACCAGTTTTACCAACCCAATAACAATATTCCCTATACTTGGTGTCTGGAACTTTAATGACCTTTATAATATTAAGAGTTGAATCAAATTCCCATATTTCCGTGGTTACTACTTTATTATTATTTTGATAATAAAATACCGAAGCGATTAATTCGCCAACGTCTGTTTTAGAAATGAATTCAATATAATGATGTTGATTCAATGAATCAATTTTTTCAATTAAATTATTACTTTTCAAAATTTTACCCATCTTTAAATCCAATAAGACCAAATATTTGTCAGCATAGATGGCTCCATTATCTCTAAATGAATGAAACACAATCGTACTGTCATTTATCCTATAAATTTTTGACGTTCTGATTCGAAATGATTTTTGATAATTACTATCAATTAACAAGGAAGTATCAAGCATTTTGCCAGAATAGTTAAATTTTGCCATGTACGGCCAAATTCCAGGCTCAAACCCCATTACCGTACTATCTTTTCTATCTCCTAAAAGATAAATATAATTTGAATCTGCATAGACCATAAATCCTCTTGACTGCGATCTCAAACCTCCAACATTTGGAATCAAATCAAAAGTCTTTATCTGAGCGAAAAGAAATTCAGATATATTAATCAATAATATTATTACAAGTATGATTTTTTTCACTGGCATGACAAAAAGCAAAGGCTATCAATAGCCTATAGCAAAGATAGCCTTACTCCTTAATATTCTATCTATTTTATTATTAGTTTTTTCTGAATTAGTTCATGACCAACAGTATCTGAAACTTTTAGTACATAAAGTGAAGGTGGCAAAACATCATCCAGACAAAATTGCTCATTGTCTTTAATTTCGGTATTCACAATTTCGACCCCATTAATATCAATTATTTTAACCCTAAAATTAATCCCTCGATTTTGTGATTCTATATGCAAACAATTTTGAACAGGATTAGGATAAATAAGAATCTCCTCCTGTATTTCTTCTTTATTTGTTTCTTTAAATTTATTCACATATTGTTCCAATTCATCTTCAAAGGGACTAATTCTGATTCCATATTCTAGGTTAAGAAAAGCCCGAATTATGGAAGTATAATCACCAAATGATAACCGGGCATATTCTTCCAATTCTTTAATATCTTCAACATTAAGATTTGTTAGTAAATAATTTTCGTCAACAAAGTCATTAACCCAGTCTAAACAATCTAATAAATTATCTTTATCCAAGATATCCAAAGTATCCGATGGATTTAAATTATTCAGGTAGGTAATCATTCCATCATAATTGTCTTGGTATAGTAGTTCTAATAACACTAATTGATTTACAAGTTTTGGGTTTGCTTTACTTTCCCATTCTGTAACAAAAGTTGTGTCAGTTATATATGCAGTATCAATAAGAGAAAAGAGGACAGCCTGTCCCATTTTTACTTTCGTATCACTCATTCTTTCTTTAATCATAACACTTTGGGCGGAATCAGCATAGAGCAATTGGTTTTGTAAATAGTCGTATAAGCTATCGTTAACAGTCCAAATTGAATCTCGATATTCCTTATTAACAAATTGGGATTCATTCTCATTTGGATTAGACAATGCTGTTGGGTAGTCATTTGTACAAGTTTCATTTTCGTTCCCCCTAGCTTCTTGAACTCCCAAAACATAATCGAATCGTTGCTGTGTTTCATCAGGTTGAAAATTTCTAGTGGGTCCACCTTGGGTTATAGCTATCACCATTCGAGGCATATTTCCATTTTCCCATTTATTGCCAGAAGATTGTAATTGGTTTCCCCAGTTTGGTTTTAGCTCTTTTACAGGATTGGTAAATAATGCTCTAATCGCATCATTGGTATCATCCCATAAATTACAAAGGACATTAGTATTTTTATGACTCCCTGAGAATATCGCCTTATTTTTATCAAACAGATTGTTTATTAGATTCATAGATTCAGAGGGGTTATTCATTGCAAGTCCTTTCAAATATCCGGTAAAAGTATTATTATCCCATGTTCCGTAGCATAAAGATAAACTTTGAACTGCTCCCTCTAAATAATTATGAAGCGCTGTAGTTTTATTGGTATTGTTCCTAACGGCAATTTGAGAATTATATATTTTATTGTTCTTTAATATTAATCCACCTAAAATACCATCGCTTTCTTTATCAATAGCGACATCAAAGTTTCGAAACTTGGAATCGTTAACATCTAATTTGCCATTTAAATGTTTTATTCCCGTTCCAAATTTATCAATTCCTGATGCAATTGTAATGTTCGATTGACCCATATCAAGATCAGCACCACGAATAGTAATCTGGGTATTTGAATTCTCATTTTCAACATTTATAGTAGATTGCTTAATTATAATTTTGCCATCCGGATACGCTGTATAATATGGCGGGGTACTACTCGTACTGCTTTTGTCTTTAACATTCATGACCACTCCATTATTAATAAAATTGGAGTGATCTATTAAAATGCCATTTGTTCCATTTAACGCTTGAATTCCATTAAGTGAGTATTCAACCACAGAATTATCTGTTATTAATAAATAATCTCCTCCACTTTGTAAAGAACTCGGACTTAAACCATCACCTGTGATATAAATTCCATCCCATTTTCCAGAAAGGCCTGGACATGCGCTGTTGGCGGCATCAGTTGTTATTTTTGTCCTTACTAGTTTTAAGGAGGCACCATGAAGTATGTTTATTTTTTTTCCAGCACACAGCTTCACAACATCGTCAGTCCATTCTTCCTCCTGATCAATAGTTATATCGTCACAATTTTGGTTAAGATTCGCGTATGGATCTTGACTACAATCTAGTAGGTAATTAGGGTAAATATTCTGATATTCTCCTTCCAAAGCTTCATGCATTTTAGCAATCTGACAAGCTGTAAATCGGCTATGACAATTATAATAATAAGACATATAGTTATCATAGGGGATGTCCCATTCGGTGGAGGTATCGTTGTACCCATCCGGACAATTGGAATAATAATTGTTATATGTACTACAACCGGGCTTAAGTGTGCAGTTGGCAACATAACTTTTTAAATATGGATCTAATCCAGTATCGCAAATTCTGTCACCTGTATTTTGGCACAAAGGTACATTATTACCATCTACCTTATTGTGATTTTTGGGTTCATGTAAGAATGTTGTTGTTCCGTCAAAATGAAATTTTGTTTCAAAAGTATGAACCAATGAAAGAGAATGTCCCAACTCATGGACAAATGAGCTAATAATGTTGCTATTATCATAAACAAAATATGGGTTTGCATACGGAGCACCATCTAAAGGAGTTTGAAATTTATAAAAGTTAAGCGAATTTTCATCAACATCCATAAAGTCTTCTGGATCCAAAGGGTTTTGCGTGCCTTCAAAGCCCAAATAATCTTCGAATTTATCTTTGGTTGTTAAATCATTAGGTATATCACCTTCCTTCCCATAATGAATGCAGTTATAATCAAAAGTGAACCTGATTTTTGCATCAAAATATAGATTATTTATTTGGGCTAACCAACTCCTAAACTGTTCTTCGGGAGGAAAATCGTCGGGCTGTCCATTTGTGTTATTCAAAAAATGAAACTTAATTCTAATACACTTCCAATCTCGTGTGGCTTGACAATCGGGATATTGATAATTCGGTTCATTTGGATCAGGAGCGAAACCGCATTGTCCAAACAAAAAGAAAGGAAATGATACCAAAAATAAAATGACCCAGATTACACTGGCTAATTTGAAATTTAAAGATTTCATAAAATAGAATTTAAAGTGAATTAATAATATCTTGACTAAAATTCTGTTGGAATAAACATATCACAATTAAAGTGATAGTTAATACTTTTTTGAAAATAGTTGTACTGGAAGTGAATAGATTTTTCATATTAAAAAGTGTTAATTAAAAAGAAATAATTTCATTGCTTAATTCAAGTTTTTATTCCATAGAGTATTTTTTAAATAGTAAAACCAGATGGCTCATTAAATGACTATAAGCTATAATCTGTATATATAATTAATATTTTACAAAAGCAATAGAAATCTCTAGACCTTGAACCGGTCAATTATCTAAGTTGCTTCGAATGATTGTATCCTGATTGCATTGGCTTGTAACTAAATTACAAACGCAATTCATCCAATCTAATGTTGATCAGGAAATTTTTTGATTGGGTGCTGATTTTTTTATTAGGTGATCTTCATAAATCGTATTACCTATATTCCATTGCGGATAAAAAAAATCAGCTGAAATAAACTGGCGGAATAGATTGTTCTGGTATCATAGCTATACTATTTTCATAATGAAATAATCAAATGGTCCTATTTCGAAAGCTATGTGACGATATAATATCTAATTATCCTATTGAAATGCTTTCTAGTACAAATGTTGAAAAAAAAAAAAAAACATCTCCAAATTTTTAGGCAATTATTTTTTGAAAAAGTCAAACTTTAACATATTTCGGGAAAATTAATATGATAATTATTTGGTAAAATAGCGAGTTAAAATAAATACAGACAAAAGACAGCAAAACAACTTATTCCACCTTCAAAACTCGTTTCACAATAAAGCGATTCATTTTTTTTGAATAGGCTCTTATAAAATAAATTCCATTGACTAAATGTTCGATTGGAATTAGAGTTCGCATTTTATCTAGACGGGTTTGTAACAGGATGCTGCCCAAAGCATCGTATAAAATAAGTTGGTCCGGATGATCCGGATTTATTTTGGGAATGAGTATTTCTAAAAAACGTTGTGCCGGATTGGGAAATACAGCGAATTCAATTTCAGAATCTGATTCCTCGATTTTTGTAGGTTCCAATTTCATCTCGTAGAGATTGCCACCGATGCGCAGGGTGCTAAAATATTCGTCAGTTAAATACCAGGTATTTTCTTTAGCATAGCAGATTCCTTCTTTTTGGGAGTAGGTCGTCAAGGTAATTAAACTGTTTTTTCCACTAAAAAACCGACTGCCATCAAATCCTGAAAATTTCCAGAGGCGGTCGTGGGACAATAAAATTAACTCTGTATCAATCGGATTGAATGCTGCACCGGTTATCCAAAAAAATAGATCCGGACCATCACCGGTTTTGAAACTATCCGCTGGATTCACTGCGTAGGTTCCAGGAATAGCTGGAATTTTATATTGGTAGGTATAGCCTGTAAATGGATCGGTTCTGTTTTTTGAAAATAAATGCAGCGTATCCTGATACCAAACCATGGCTTCCATATCAAAATTGCGGTAGGCCGCAGCCGGAGGAAATGCGGTTTGATTATTATAGTTAAATTGAATCAGCTCCGGACGAATGCTGTCACTTGAATTGTTTGCTATTGCGCGTAAGATGTAAATTTTTAAATCTTGCCTGCTGTTGTTGTTATTGCCAAAATCTCCCAGATAAATGTTACCTTGATAGTCGGTGGTTATTTCTTCCCAGTCGGTCTTAGAAACACCTATGATTTTAACGGTCCTAAGAATCTTGCAATTGAGATCGATTTCATAAAGTTCGGCGGGACTGCTGTTGTCAACCTGTGTCCAAAATGTTTGCCCTTCATTGAGCGTAAGGATTCCCGAACTGTGTTGGAGTTTGCTTTCTAAAATGCATTTTAATGTCCAGGAGGTAGTTTGTGATTTTAAGCTCAATGACAAGATCATCAACAATAAAATACTATTTATTCGGATTAAATGCTGCATGTTAAAATTTTACATTTTCCATTTAATTTGATGAATAGTTATTTAGACGTCCTGAGTTTCTTTCCAAAAAACAATAAACTTACTTCCAATTCCTAATTGACTTTCAATAAGTAATTGTGCATTAATTTTTTTGAGCATTTGCATCACTAAAAACAAACCCAAGCCACTGCCTTTTTCGCCCTTGGTACCAAGGGTGGAATCATTGGTACTGCTTAAAATAGCTTGAATTTGATCGCTACTGAGTCCTTGTCCGAAATCCTGCACGATCAATTGAATTCCCTGTTCATTTTGATTGCTTTCAAGAATGATAGCCTGTTTTTCTTTACTAAACTTAATCGCATTGGTAATTAAATTTCTGAGTACAATGGATAAAACATCTGAATTACTGGGAAAAACTATGGCTTGAATTCGTTGGATGATTTCAATTTCCTTTTGTTTTGCTTGAACACTTAAAATGTTTACCACATCTGAAACACATTCATCCAAGGCAATTGGAACCAGGGGTGTTTCAACATTTTTCAGTTGTAGGTTTGCCCAGGTCAATAAATTATCCAATAAATCGCCGGTTTGATTTACGGCTTCCATGGTTTGGTTTTTAAAAAGTATTTTTTTATCCGCACTGATGCTTTCATTATCCGATAGCATCAAATAACTTCTTAATGTAATCAAAGGATTTCGCAAATCATGGCTTATGATGCCAAACAGGCGATCTTTAATATGATTTAATTGTTGCAGTTCGGTTTTTTGATTTTCAATAAGGGTGTTTTTAATTTCTAAATCTTGATTCTTTTTTTGAATTTTTCGGTAATAGTAAAATAATCCGGATAATAAGATAAGGGCGAATCCAGAAAAAAGCAATGAAAGATTGCGGTTATTTTTTTGTTTAATGACTTCCAGATTCTTTTTGGTGATTAGTTTATCTTTTTTCTCTAATTGGTAATCTGTTTCTAATTGATTCAACTGATTTTGTTTATCGGAATTAAACAGGCTGTCTTTTATGTTGTAATATTTAGTGAGATATTGAATTTGTAAACCATATTCTTTTTTTAAGCCATACATCTCTGCAAGGTTTCTGTAATTTTCTATTTCAAGTAATACATCATGCTTGTCTCTAGACTGGGATATGCTTTTCTGGAAATATAAATTTGCCGAATCAAATTGATGTTTTGCACTATATATACAGGCCAGATTATTGTAAATGCCTGCAAGTAGAAAATCTAAGTCACCTGATATTTTAAGTAAATTTAATGCACTATCAATATAGTGATGAGCCTCATCCAACTTACCCATTTTTTTATACACCAATCCAATATTGGATAAGGAATTTGGAATGGAATAGTTATCATTGTTTAATAGTGCAGCGAGTCGATTTGACTCCTTAATACATATAATAGCAGAGTCATATTTAGCTTGTCTGTAATAGAAGTTCCCTTTTTCCTGAAAGTAATAATTTAATTCAAAGGTGTCTTGTGTTTGATCTATTAACAATTTAGTTTTTTCAAAATATTCATGTGCTTTAGTGTAATATGAATATTCTGTGTATAAATAGGCAATGTCGATATAGGTTTTCGTAAGCCTACGTTTAAAATTTAGTTCTTCATAGAGTCTTACTGCTTTTAAATAGTTTTCAAGAGACAAATCAAAATTTCCTTTAGTTAAAAAGCAACTGCCAAGAATATAGTAACTGGAGGCTATTTGGGATTTATTATTTAGTTTTTCTGCCAGATATTTAGACCTTTCATAATAATCGATTGCTTTATTTAGATTCAAGTTAATATAGTAATCAGCTATAGCCTGATTGATGGATAACTGATTGGAATCAATCTGCTCGTCATTTAACAATTTAAATAGACTATCAATGGCTTGATTTTCCTGAGCACAAACACAATTTAAATAAAGGGCAAGCGCAAGAAAAACTACTAATTTTTTTATCAATTTCATAAAAAGCGCTTTATTGCATTATTGCCAAGGACAGCTTGCAGCACGCTGTCTGAGTAGGACTTTCCAATGAGCAACTTAATTTTACCAAGACTAAGCATGCTAGGATCCAGCGATGTTATTTTTTGGATGTTAACGATATGGGTTCGGGATATGCGTATAAACGAACTGGCAGGTAATTGCATTTCCAGGTTTTTCAAACTTACCAGAGCAGTTTTTTTTGTTCCATCCAATAAAAAAATACTGACAAAATCTGCTAGGGACTCAATGTAATTTACATCTGTAAAATGAATTCGTACAAATGCACTTTTTTCCCGGATAAAAAAGCTATCGCCATTTTCAATTTTTAAAGCTTCTTGATTTGTAATACTTCGCTTTAAATCCAATAGATTGCGCACTTTATCAATAGCCTTAATTAAACGTTCAGCTTGAATGGGTTTCGTCAGAAAATCTACCGCATCCACTTCAAAGGCATCCACAGCATATTGTTTATGAGAGCTAATAAAAATCATTAAGGGAAGCTGACTCATACTTTTAGCCAATTGCATCCCATTTAAATTGGGCATTTCAACATCGCTGATCACTAAATCAGGGTGTGTGTTTTGAATTCCAGCAATAGCAGACAATCCATCATTAAATTCACCGAGACATTCAAGGTCTGGGATTAAATTCAAATACTGAAGCGTAAGCGTTCGGAATAGATCGTCGTCATCGGCAATAATGTATCGGATTCGATTAGGCATATACTTAGGTAAAAGTATTCAATTTTCAGGACCGAAATATAAGTTTTTTCAATGAACCGAGGGTATTAAAATATAGTTAAAATACACATTATCAATTGATTAGATATAATTTTAAAACTGACCAATTCCTTCTACCGCAAATAATTAGTTCTTCTACCTACAAAGTAGATTGATCGACTTATTGGTTTCATACATCTACTTTGACCTGAGATTGAGGAAAGCTTAAAATAGTTTTGAATTCAAATCTGTAAAAATTATGAAACTTCGATTAAATGCCACAATTTCAATTTGGATGTTTTGCGTTGCTTATTTATTAAATATCCATACAGCAAAAGCAGATCCTTATTCTGAGTCAAACTGGAGAGTCACTTACGATAATTGCAGTGCAACCATAACTATAAAATTTTGGATTTTAGATGGCCGGGGAGAGGATGATTATTTTTATTACATGTCCGTTTACTATTATGATAAAAACAATGTACGGCAAAGAATTTTTAAATTACAAGATGGACCTAAATCTTCATGTTCTTTTTGTGAATCTGAATTTACCAGAGATGGTGGGACCCAAAATAGAACGTTTGCATACATTACGGATGTAGGAAATCCATCATTTTCTGTAACGGACGTATCAGGATTAGACAATGTTTATGAAGGGACATTAACTTTAAGAAATTTTGATTTAAACTTGGTGGGAGGAAGCATTGACCTTCAAATGACGGGGCTGTGGTTTAATAACGATGCAGGAAATAATGACACCAATGTAGATTATACAAAAACCATAAATTCTACCACAACCATACCAGCCAGAAGCAATTTAACAAACACATTTGATTGCAATTCCATTACACTCAATTGGACCAACCCAAGTTGGGATTGCAGTTCCCCAGCTAGCAGTTGGAAGACTAAAATATACAGAACAGATGACCTGGGCAATTCTAAATATTATGAATTGTTTGGTAGTGCGAATCCAAACAATCAATTTACAGATGTTGATGTGGTTACAGGTCGTTTATATAGTTATTCATTAAAAACCGGTTGGTTTCCAGGGTATTCAAGGGAGGTGATTTCTGATGTATCCAATACAATAACAACGCATGTAACTGATCTTCCGTTAGCGCCTGTAAATTTACATATTGAGAGCAATCCTGTACCCTGTGATTCTTTAATTGGAATTAGCTGGGATCAACCCGATATCCAGCCAGAGGAATATTATATTTCGAAAAGACGATCTCGACCAAGTTTTAGTTTTTGGACGGTGATTGATACTATTGATGGTTCATTAACCAGTTATCTGGATTCTGTAGATGTGTTATCAAATAAAACTTACCAGTATAAGATTCAAGCAGTTTCAGATTGCGGTGCGTCAAGCTATTCAAATACAGTAACTGGAACTGGCGTTTTTGAACCTCAGATTCCTGGTAATTTTACAGCAATACCAGATGGGAATCGGATTTTACTCAGCTGGAATGACAATAATTCAAATGAAACAGAGTATGTAATTGAAAGGACGGGTGGAGTGAGCAAGACCATTACCCTGCCAGCAGATTCAGAAACTTATATAGATGTTGATGTAACATATTGCCAAGCCTATCATTATACGCTTCGCGCCAATAACTCTTGTTTTAAAGCAAGTGCTTTCAGGGCTTCAGCAGATACCATTTTAACCTATGATGTTTCAGCAGTGTTCAATGATCAAACATTTAGCGCTTCTAAAGGTTATTTTTCAGACAAAGTAGTACTGGAATGGTCCTATAATTTTGGAGCAGATCTTAGTGGATTGCGGATTTTTAGAAGAAGGTTACAGGATACCGGATTTATACAAATTGCAAATGAACAAAGTGGTTCTAATGTTTATGTAGATGTGTTTGCAGAAGCCGGGCAATTGTATGAATACAAGATTTTTGGTGAATTGGATTGTGGAAATCAAATCTATATAACTAATGAAGCCACTTCCATTGGATTCAGAACTCGCACCGGAACCATTACGGGCCAAGTCAGCTATGGCGGCGGTATTGCTGTAAAAGATGTTCAGATCAATGCATCATCAACTTCAGGTATCACAAATAAGAGTATAGATTTTACATCTGGAACCATTGTAATTGCTCCGCAGGATAATTTAAATTTGGATACTGCCTTTTTGTTCGAATGTTTTATACAACCAGAAAGTTATGCAAATGCAATGACAATCATTGAAAAACAAAACAATTATAAATTAAGGATCAACCTTAATAATAATTTGGATTTTACAATTTATGATGCTAACACGAGTTACAATTTTGTTTTAAGTGCTACGAATATTCCACGGAATATTTTCAGTCATATTGCTGTACAAGTAAAATCAGATACAGTTCGTTTTTACGTCAATGGCATTGAACGAAAGGTTTCCGCAATTGCTGTGACTGGGGGTGGTGAATTTTATTTTAGAAATACAAGTGACAGTATTGTTATCGGTTCTGGTTTTGACGGTAAACTAGCAGAACTTCGTTTATGGAATATTGGAAAGTCAGCTACACAAATTGTACAAGACAGCAGACGCTTTTTGTCAGGTAGTGAAACGGGATTGCTAATTTATTACAGAACCATTGAAGGAATTGGAAATGCTGTTTATGATTTTTCTAAGCAAGCTCTTGAATTTAATAAGAATCACGGGATCTTTCGTGGATCAGGAATTGGTTGGACAGATGCATATCCTACTTCCAGTCAACTATCCTTGCTGGCTTACACTGATGAAATTGGAAATTATATTTTGAATACCCCGTTTCAAGGTTCAGGTGAAGTTTTTATTGTGTCTCCAAGTTATTTAACGCACACCTTTAATCCTTCTTCTTCTGCTTTGTTTATTGGCGATGGAGCAACCATACACAACAACATTAATTTTACAGACCTTTCATCATTTACAGTAACTGGAGATGTGTATTATAAGAATTCCAGTTGTGGCGTTGCAGATGCACCCATATTAATTGATGGGGTTCCTTTAATTGTCAATGGGGCTGTAGCCAAAACAGATCCAACAGGCTCTTTTTCAATTCAAGTTCCAATTGGAAATCACTTCATAGAAGTCAGACAAGAAGGACATGTATATGTAAACAGTCGATTTCCTAGTTCGGGTAGCTATAATTTTCAAGCTGCTTTAAGCGGAATTCATTTTATTGATTCCACCTTACTCAAAGTGGTAGGAAGAGTTGTTGGTGGTTTGCGGGAAGCTGCAAAATTTCCTGGTTTGGGGAAATCAAAAAACAATATTAGGGTTTCAAAACTTATTTTTATTTCTCAATTAGGATCTGGTTGTCGAAAGGACACCGTATTTACCAATTCAAGCACCGGTGAATATACGTTGTGGTTGCCTCCTTTAAAATATGTAGTTTCAGTCACTGTACCCAGTAATCCGCTTGTTAATTTTGGTGTAATCGATTTACTGGATTTAAGTTCAGCAACAAATCTAATTAGTAAAATAGACTCTACTTTTGATATTAATGGCAATTTTTTGATCAATAGCCCATCCATAAGCTTCCACAAACAATTGGATTTTATTTGGCGGGAAAAATCAGTAGTAAGTGTTGTTGATAAAGATGGTAGCAGCAGTTTTATTGGAGAGGACAGCTATACTGACACTTATGGGAATACCAGAAACCTACGAACCAATCCTTACTTTTGGCCTGTTTTTCTACAGGGTGATGATGAGCAATTGTATCGTTGTTTAATAAAAATCTATGAGCCTTATAAAAATTATACAACTTCCATAACAGATAGTGTACCGACAACTGAAGGAACACTAAAAATTAGCAATGATCTTGCTGAAGAAAGTTTTGCAGAAATTAATGTCGCGGATTTTGCAAGTCTGGATTCCTTTAGAAATTTAATTTATACGTTTAAACCTGGATTCCCAAATTTTAGTGAAAATGTAGCGATTCCGGAATACAGTTTTACCGGCAAAATCGAAATGGTTTTGGAAACTGCCGCTGGTACCATAGCATGGTTGCCTGCTGCCAATAAAGTATTTAGTATTCCAAATACAAATACAGGCGTATACCATTATTATTTATTGGGTAAGCGATCCAATGGACAACAATTTGTAACCTTGGGTCCACAAGTACCAGAATATGTGTTGAGAGATCCACCGGGAACAGCAAGTACTGCAAGTCGAAGTATTGGAACAACCAAAGTTGATAAAACCAGTTGGTCCTGGAACTTAGGTGAAGAAGCCCACACTTCTGATCAAATTTATACAGGAGTAAAAGTAAGTGTTGGGGTAGGCGTAGAAGTTGATAATGAAACAGAGAACAACCTCACTGCAGGATTTAAAGCTAAAATTAGTGGTGGAAGAACTGGGTCACAAACCATTGAAACAACCAATACAAACTCCTGGTCAACCTATGGAGAAACAGGAATCCCTCCGGGCGCAAGCAGTGATTTATACATTGGTAAATCTCAAAATGTGCAATTTGGAGTAAGTGAAGAATTAGTAATTATTTCAGATCAATTATGTGATACGATACCCTGTCTAGCAGGTAAAAAACCAGCAACCAATTTATCATTTGCAAAAAAATATGGATTGTCTATTGTTCCGGGAGGATACAGCACCCAATTTATGTTTAATGAATATGATATTAAAAATTTGATTATTCCTAATCTGATTAGTTTGCGAAATAAAATATTACAAACCAATCCAAAATATACCAGCAAACTTTCAGTAAATGATGAAAATTATGGAAAAAATAATGATGACCCTGTTTTTGGCGCAGCTGCATCAACCTATACGCCACGAACCGGAGATTTTGAAGATTATGATGGACCTAGTTATAAACTTTTTGTAAATGCAAATCCGAGCTATTTGGATTTAATGAATACAGTGGACTCTGTTAGATATGTAAATAATCAAGTGTATCAATGGGAACAAGCAATCTATCTCAACGAATGGGAAAAAGTAAATATTGGAAATAAGGATACCATTGAGGCCTATAGACAAAAGGAGTTGTCTGATTTGGATAAACAATATGCGGGTATTATTATTGCTTATGCTGCGTTATCTATTGCATCAGCAACTGCAATATATTATTCTTACGGAGCCATAGCAGTTCCAATTGTTGGCTCTGCCTTTCTTGGATATGCAACGTTTGCCGCAACTACTGCATTTGGAATTGGAGAGGCAGAAGTTATTGATGAGTATTTAGAATATAAAGCAAAAAGAAATCGCATTGTTGAGAAATTTGAGAGCTTGGGCAGTCCAGCAAATTTTACATTTACCGGTGGAACCACTTACGAATCAGAAGTTTCTCATAGTACCGCTGTAGAGCATGGTTCAAGTATTGAATATGAATTGACTGCAGAGTTGGGTTTTGAAATATCAGGTAAAATCAATAACAATGGAGTTGGTATTGAAAAAGGTTTAGAAATCAGTTTTACAAATTCTCATGAATGGGCTTTGGAAGAAAGCGAAACGGAAACGGTGACATTCAATTTAAACGATCCGGATATCGGTGATTTGTACTCCGTAGATGTTTATCCTTCAATATTGGGTTGGGGACCTGTTTTTAAAAATAAACCGGGTTGCGCTACAGCCTGCCCTTTTGAAGATGAGACCGTTACAGAATATTATATGCCCGGAACAGTGGTTAGTCCACGAACGCTGCAAATTGATAAACCTAAAATGGAGGTAAGTCCTTATTTAATTACTAATGTGCCAGTGGATGAAGCCGCAGTATTTAATCTAACGATTTCTAATGAATCTGAAATTGGATACATCATGCCGTATGATATCAGTGTTGCCAGTGAAACCAATCCTTTTGGAGCGATTGTAAGAATTGACGGTCTGCCTGGTGCATCGGTTATTGTAGCGGGCGGAACATCTATCAATAAGGTTTTAACCATTGAAAAAGGGCCTGGTCCGGTTTATAATTATGATAATATATTGGTTTTGGTGCATTCACAATGTCAGTTTACGAGGGGAGCTGGATTTATTTCTGATATTGTCGATTCTGTTTATGTTTCTGCACATTTTCTGCCTTCATGTACCAAAGTGCGAATTGCAAATCCAGATAATCAATGGGTATTAAATAACAGTTTTAACGATACCCTTCCAATATCCATCGTTGATTACAATGTAAATTATTTTGATTTGGAAAATTTGCGTTTGGATTACAAACCATCGAGTTCAGCAAAATGGATTGGATTGCAAAGATTTCATGCTGATACCAATGGCTTAATGGATCCCAACGCGGTGCCTATACCACGCGATAAGCCATTTTCATTTTACGAATGGGATGTTAAGCAATTGTCAGACGGTGCGTACGACCTTCGAGTGACTTCTGATTGCGAATTGTCCGAACTAAATTCTGAAATTCATTCCGGAATTATCGACCGGATCAATCCGCATGCATTTGGACATCCATCGCCAGCGGATGGAATCTTATCACCCAATGATGAAATCAGTATTAAATTTAATGAACCCATTGATTTAGGGTCTATTAGTTCTGGTGTAAATTTTGATATCCGCGGTGTATTAAATGGTGGCCCGGTTGAACATGCAACTTCTTTGAGTTTTGATGGCGTGGATGATTTTCTCGAATTGCCGGATGGAATTGCTTTGGATCGACGAGATTTTACCATAGAATTTAGTTTTAAAAGGGATTCTTTTGGTGAGCAAACACTATTTAGTCAAGGTGCTGTTGCAGGCGAACAAATTTATTTAGGGTTTAGCTCCAATCATAAATTGATTTTTAAAATAAATGGGACATCAGTCAGCTCAACAAAATCATTCAATGACAATATTTGGCATACGGTAGCTATTAGTTACAAATACCTTGCTGAAACTGTTGAAATGTTTTTAGCAGATGAGCAAACCACTGCCAGTTTAATTAATATAGGGGCAACCAGCATTCAACCTGATTATATTGGTGGCAATACAAAAGCCTTGTTTGGTAAAAATTCAGCAACAGCTACACAATTTTTAAATGGAAATTTACATGAAGTCAGGATTTGGACGACCGCGAGAAGTTTATCTCAGTTTTCTATTTATAAATCCAAATTATTAAGTGGAAATGAAGCCGGATTGCTTTACAATTGGAGAATGGACGAGGCAACGGGTTCAACAACCATTGATATAGCAAAAGGAAGAGAAGCGCTCATTAAAGCAGCTACCTGGCAAATTACTCCATCCGGTAAATCAGCTGATTTTAAAGCTGCCAATTCAAATTATTTAAAAGCAAGTACCGGAAATATTGTAATTACAGACGAAATGGATTTTACCACTGAATTTTGGTTTAAATCCGGTCAAACGGGAAATGCATGTTTCTTATCGAATGGTACCGGGACCGGATTGAGTTCTGATTCATTGCAATCCTGGAATATCGATAAAGTAGATAGCCTTATTCATATCAAGCACAATAAAATAGATTTTACTGCAACGACTAAAAATTATTTTGACAACAACTGGCATCATTTTGCAATGGTTTTAAAACGCAATGGAAACTTGAGTGTTTACGTGGATGGTTTATTTGAAAATTCTATTTCAAGTGATGGATTTCGTGAATGGAGTGGTTCCAATATGTGGATTGGAGCGAGAGGATTTAAAATAGCAACTCAAGATAATGTAAGCAATCATTACAATGGTTTACTAGATGAATTCCGTTTCTGGAATGTGGCCCGGAGCTATGAGCAAATAAAACGGGATAAACAAAACAGAATGATAGGCGATGAATCCGGATTGCAATTTTATTTGCCATTCGAACATTACAGCACAGATGCTAGTGGTATAAAAATACTGACAGGTGTCATAGCAGATCAAATCAGTGCACCACACACCATTGATTCCATTAAAGCCAGTTTGTCGAATGCCACACCAACCATTAAGCTACAAAGACCTGTAGAACAAATTGCTTTTAATTATTCTGTCAATAATGATCAAATTATTCTTACGCCCATAACAGCAGCGGAATTAATTGAAAACGTAACCTTGGATGTTACGGTTCAGGGTATTCATGATTTGCATGGCAATACCATGCAATCACCTGTTAGTTGGATTGCTTATATTGATAAGAATCAAGTGGTATGGCAAGATGAATTGTTAAAGTACAGCATTCTAAAAGGCGAGACCTTGAGTTTTAAATCGGGAATTTACAATCGCGGAGGTGCTGCAAAAAAGTTTAATATATTGGATCTTCCTTCCTGGTTGAGTGTCAGTCCAAGTTCAGGTGTTATAGCACCAAACAGTTTTGTTGAAGTAATTTTTACTGTTAATTCATCTATAAATTTAGGTACGTATGCTGTTGGAGTTAGCTTGTTGACTGATTTTAATTACCGCGAAAAATTAAATATTGAGTTGGATGTAAAAGCAATTGAACCCAATTGGACTGTAAATCCGGCTGCTTATGATAATACCATGAATATTATCGGAACTATAAAAATAAATGGTATATTTTCTGCGGATGTAAGGGATAAAGTGGTGGCTTATGTTGGTTCCGAAGTTCGTGGGGTTGCAAACTTGGAGTACGTTTCAAAATTAGATGCATACCGTGTATTTTTAAATATCTACAACTCAACAGGTAATCCGGTTTTGACTTTTAAAATCTGGGATGCCTCAACTGGTAAAGTTTATAGCGATGTAGTAGGAAATGGAATTACGTTTACTTCTGATTCTGTGAGAGGAAGTTTTTCAAATCCGGTAGTCTTTGAATCTGGAACAATTGTCAGTTTGGAAATTCCGGTATTTAATGGTTGGAATTGGATTTGTTTTTATCTTGACAATATTGCGACAACAACGGATGGAGTATTAGAAAGTGTTGCGGAAAAGGATGCAAGCATTAAAAATTTAACCGAATCCAATACGCACAATGGTTCTACCTGGAGTGGAAATAAAATTAATGGATTTTATCCAACCCAGTTGTGGAAATTAAAGAAGCTTACAAATGACACTTTGATATTAAGAGGCACCGTTGTAAATCCTACTACGCGACCTGTAACTATAAATTCAGGTTGGAGCTGGATTGGTTTTATCTCATTAAGAAGTCAGGAAATCAATCAAGCACTGGCCAACTTAATACCTGCGACTGGTGACATCATTAAAGGCAAATACAATTTTGCAGTTTACAATGGCAGCGGAACAGGTTGGTTAGGTAGTTTAAAAACCATGGTTCCTGGCGAAGGATATATGTATAAATCCAAAAGCAATGGTCCCAGGACCTTTACATATCCTATTGCAGGCATGTTTGAAAATTTTGATGATTTAGTGGTGCGGACAAATGAAGAGGACTTATGGCAGGTCAATCATCAAAAATTCAATAATAATATGACGGCAATTGCTACCTTAAATACCAGTTGTCAGGATTTAATTCATGAGAATGGATTTGGGATTGGAATCCTTGATGCAACTGGAAACTGGAGGGCTAAGGCTACATTGGAAACAGAGGCACAACAGGAAATTGCATATTTAACCATTGCTGGAGATGAATCTGAAAAACTGCACTACAAATTAATTCATCCTGCAAAGAACTTGCAGTTTGATTTAAATTCAACTTGTCAGTTCATTGCAAATGAACATATTGGAAGTGTCAATTTTCCCTTTGTACTTAAAATGGATGAATCTATTTGCAAGAACATCAAGTATAGTGATGAAGTTTACAACGAACGTTATGAAGTGTTTCCACAAGTTTTTCAGGATGTTGTTCATATAGAATATACAGCGGAAGCAGCTGAAACGAATGCAACTATTCGAATTACAGATATCTTGGGTCAAGAGATCCTGCAATACAGATTAAATTTGGAGAAAGGGTTTAATGAATTATTGGTTGATGCAGAGCAAATTCAAATCCCTGGTAGCTATTTTATTAGTTTGGTTACACAACAAAAGCAATTTACTAAACTAATTCAAAAAGTAAATTAATATGAAGGCAATTGATTGTTTTAATTTGGGTATTGCGATAGTAATAATCATTGGCTTTACCAATGTAAGCGGTTGGTCCCAACCTGATTGGAAGATTGATGCTTCAAGTTTTGAGTATAATATGAATGTTATTGGAGTAGGATATATTGAATGCGATGAGATCCGGGATTCAAATGATATGATTGCTGCATTTGTGGGTGATGAGCTAAGGGGAGTTCAGTATTTTAATGTGGAGAGCAATCAACGGATGTATGTATATATGTTTATTTATAGCAACCGGTATTCCGGTGATACCATTCAATTTAAAATGTACGATGCATCAAGAGACAGCATCTATGAAGTATCGTCCATTGTAGTATTTTCAGACAATTCAATTCTTGGTTCTGAACATGCACCTAAGGAATTTATAACAGGGTATCAGACTTTGCAAGTGGAGCCTGTTACCAATATCTTGTTACGTCAATCCAATGCAGGAGATCATGTTACAAAATTCATGGTTAAAAACGTATATGGGCAAGAACTAAGTGCAAGTTTTGAATGGATACATGATGCAGCCGGGATGGATAACCATTATTTTGAATTTGTTGGACAGGATCTATACATTCGCGAACGCATAGTTAATTTTCCGCTCAATGAAATCAGCATACACTTTAAAGTGTCCGTTCCAGGTAGTTGTGAGAAAAGTCAAATTGTACAATTTAATATCAATGATTTAACTTCATCGGAATATAATTTGGAGCAGATTTCAATTGAGGTTTTACCAAACCCAGTAGTTGAATTTTTTCAGGTGAAAAGTAATACCACATTTGATCAATTGTACTTATTAAATCCTATACATGGCAGTTTACAGGAAATCGAACTAAGCAAACAAATTGACGTGTCATCTTTTGCACAAGGTATTAATTATTTAGTCTTTAAGAAAGGAGCAAGATTTTGGAAAAAGTCTTTGTTGATCGTACCCAAATAGTAATTAATACGTAAAGAGTATTAATATTATTTGGGATTTATACTTCAAATAGTGTAAGCCATCCAAAATTTTACTTGCTGCTGATAAATTGTTGTAAATCTAAATTTAATTTATTTGGTTAAGGCAATTTGTTCATAGGATAAATTTAATGAATCAGCGATTCTAATTCAAGTTAATTTTTTTTTACTGATTGCATTTTTGTGGTATTCCAATGAGATAATTTTGGCCATAACTGTTAGTAGAGCGCTTATCGTTTTTCAAATAGGAAAATTGATAGGATTGAAATACAACAAGGAATAAATGGTCGTGTTAATAATTTATGGATTTAAATTTGGCATAAGAAGGCTTGGGAGGGGAGAACTTTGTATCATTTAAACTGTTATTACTGAGTATAGGATTTGACTATATGTATGTATAAGTGAGATTCAAATATATATGAGGCGAAAACGATTTTTGCAAGCGTTAACACTATTACCCATAGCAGGTGCAGTTATGAAACTAAGTGAATTATACAAGGCTTCTCAAGAATTGGACAACACAGAAAAAATGCCTGTATTGTTTTTAGGGCATGGAAGTCCGATGAACGCCATTGAAGAAAATGAATTTGTAAAAGGTTTTCGGAAAGTTGGTGCCAGTTTTCCAAAACCTAAAGCCGTTTTATGTATTTCTGCCCATTGGGAAACCAAAGGAACATTTGTGACGGCTATGGACAAGCCTGCCACCATTCACGATTTCGGCGGTTTTCCTCAAGCTTTATTTGACGTGCAATATCCAGCGCCTGGTAGTCCGGAGTTGGCACAACAAACCAAAGAAATAGTAAGCAAAACCCAAATTGGCTTGGATAACAAATGGGGATTGGATCATGGTGCCTGGAGCGTGATTAAACATTTGTATCCACAGGCAGACGTGCCGGTAATCCAAATGAGTTTGGATTATACACAAAATGGCCAGTATCATTATGATTTGTCAAAACAATTATCCAGTCTACGTCAAAAAGGAATTTTGATTCTTGGCAGTGGCAATATGGTTCATAATCTTGGAATGATTGCCTGGGACAAATTAAATTCGGACTCATATGCATTTGACTGGGCATTGGAAGCCAGCGATAAAATGAAAAACGCCCTTTTAAGTGGAAATCATCAAACACTGATTGATTTTCGTTCGCAAGGAAAATCATTTGATCTTGCCATTCCGACACCCGAGCATTATCTGCCTTTACTATATGCATTGGCTTTGCAAGATAAGACCGATTCGATCGAATTATTTAATGATAAGGCTGTTGCTGGTTCACTGACTATGACTTCTGTAAAAATAGGATGAAGAGGCTTCAATATTTTATAGACTTTTCATCCAATTTAAAAACCAATTTGTATCTTTGATAAAAGGAAATGATTAATTCAAGTACAAATCGGATCATTTTATTCAAACATGGCTTTTCGCTAAATGCCTTTTTTCTTATTTGTGTTTTATTTTTTTCGCACTGCAGGGTGCATCTATTGCCTGAATTTGATGCCGCCATTTTAGAACAAATAGATCAAACGGCAAAACGAGTAGATAAATTTTATTTAGAATTATTGGAATTGGATCCCGCAAATTTACACAAGCGATCGTATTCAAGTTGTAGCGATAGTTATATCACTATTCAGTCTGAATTAAACTCCCTTTACATTAAAAATAAAATTCGCCCGCTAAATAAGAACACGTTGCGAATCGTAGAAATTACACGAGATCTTTGGATTAAGTATAAAAGTGAACACAAGCAAGCCCAGACACTAACGAATGGTGTCATTGAACTCAACAGGCAATCCATGGAAGAATTGTTTTATACCATGCGGATTGCAGAAAAAATAAAAAAGCAATAAATTAAGGCATACAATTTATGGCAACTATAAATATAGATGAGCTAATGACCGATATGCTTTCTGCTATAAAATCCACCGTATCAAATCACTGGAAAGAAATTAAGGATAGCATGCAACAATTTTTAATTGCAAGAAAAGCTCGTTTTGAATTATTAGCAGAATTGCGCATTTCCGGAGAATTGAGTCAAGAACATTTTGAATCAAGACTGGAAGACGAAAAGCGAATTGCTGAAGCAGAGATGCAAGCTTTGGAAGTCATTTCAAAAGCCATGGCACAAAAAGCTGCCAATGCAGCTATTGATATATTTCAAAAGGCAGTAGGGGCTGCCATAAAAACGGTATTGTAGTTAGAATAAATTTAATTCTTGATTCAATAACTCGTTTACTTATTTCAATCATTTTAGGAACTAGTGGAAATCAATTTACTTTCATAATTTATTTTTATTTTTACGGCCTTAATTTAAATTATGGAAAAAATATTTATTGAAGTCAGCGTAACTGTAAAGTCAAGCCTTGATACTATTTGGGAATGCTGGAATGACCCAAAGCATATTGTAAACTGGAATTTTGCTTCTGATGATTGGTGTGCGCCTCGAGCAACAGTAGATTTAAGATCTGGTGGCAGCTTCTTATGCAGGATGGAAGCCAAAGATGGAAGCATGGGTTTTGATTTTAATGGAATTTATGATCTGGTACAACCAAAAGATCGCATAGAATACACCCTGGAAGACGGACGCACGGTCAGCATACATTTCATGAAGGATAATGAAGGAATCCTTGTTGTTGAGAAGTTTGAAGCCGAAAATGAAAACTCTTTGGAATTACAGCAAACAGGATGGCAAGCCATCTTAAATAATTTTAAACAATACGTAGAATCTATTTCTTAGAAACGATTAATTCAAAATATGACTGACCAATTATATCCTTGTTTATGGTTTGATGGCAATGCTAAAGAGGCTGCCAGTTTTTATTGCAGTATTTTTAAAGATGGCAAAATTACTGCAGATACTCCCATGGTTGTAAATTTTGAAATTATGGGTAAAAAATTTATGGGACTAAATGCAGGACCCATGTTTAAATTTAGTGAAGCAATATCTTTTGTGATTGACTGTGATACGCAGCAGGAAATTGATTATTATTGGGATCAATTAACCAAAGATGGCGGATTGGAAGTAGAATGTGGTTGGGTAAAAGATAAATTTGGGCTCTCCTGGCAAATCGTTCCAAAAATCTTAGGTACCCTGATGCAAGATCCTCAAAAAGCGCCCCAAGTCCTTGCAGTTATTATGAAAACCAAGAAATTTAATTTGGAGGAACTAGAGGAAATTCGTAATTGATTCAAGTTTCCCATTCATAAAAATTATGATCTGTATCTAACACAAATCCGGTTTTAGGATATAATGCATTTCCAATAGTATTTAATTTAGCTGTTTCTAAAGTAATTGCTACTGCATTGGTTTCGCGAGCGAGTTGTTTGGCCCGATCAATCAATAACACGGAGATTCCCTGACTGCGATATTCCGGGGCTACAAACAGATCATTCAATAGCCAAAGTCTTTTTAAACGGGTGGAAGAAAACAATGGATACAATTGAACAAATCCAATAATTTTGGAATCATTCGTTTCTGCTAGATATAGTTCTGATTCGTTGTTTTTGATTCGATCTCCTAAGAATATTTTTGCGGCATTCAAGTCACTTGATTTATTGTAAAATACACGGTAGGCATCAAACAACATTGAAAGCGCATTTAGATCATCAAGAGTAGCTTTTCTAATAATCATTTTAAACAAAAATTATTTTACAAATTTAAAGATCCCCTTAGAATTCAAATACATATTAATTTTTTGAATAGCAAGTAATATATGTACGAATGCAAATAAAATCGAACCAGGTAAAACCAAGCGTATTAATTTTTCAAAAACTTGGAAGTTGTTTGAATTATTGAAATCGTGTACCAAAACAAATTGATGTTCAATAATATTAATTTTAGTGGCTAAAAATACAGCGATCAGCGCAAAGTGAAATCCATTGACAAATAAGTGCAAGATGTATTCCCAGCGAGGAAGTCCACCCATGAATGCGCGACTATCTTTCTCTGAATAAGCATCAATTCCTAATACAATACTATCCAAAATAACAATCAATAAACCAATGAACAATCCTGTTGTATTCAGATGGTTTAGAAACAGAAAGTACAAAATTAAAGGAAAAAATATAGCCCGCAAGGTATGTGTTAAATGTTCTATGCGGCTGTCCGGTTGATTTTGAAGTTGGTAGCGTATAAGATGTAGGTATAATCCATCAAAAAGAGCTAACAGCGCAACCACAACGAGTAAAACTGATAAAGTTAAAAATGACATTTCCATATTGAGGTAAAAATAGTACATTTTTATTTTACATTCTGAAAGCTCCCATTTAGTTTAAATGTTTTATTGAATCTAATTCAAAGTCTTGGTGTATTTTAGTGCTTTTAATTTACGTATGATTCGAATAGAGAAACAATTTCAAGCGCCCATTTCAAAAGTTTGGGATGCGATTTCCAATAAGAATACTATGAAAAAATGGTATTTTGACATTGCTGATTTTGAACTTGCTGAAGGGCATGAATTTAATTTTTGGGCAGGACCTCCTGATGGGAAGGAATGGCATCACCGTTGTGTTATTCAAGAACTAATCCCTGAAAAAAAACTGAGTCATAGCTGGACATATCCGGGATACGATGGGGAAACTTTGGTTAGTTGGGAATTGATTAAGATATCAGATGAACTAACCCAAATTAACTTTAGCCATGAATTTATAAAAGCATTTCCTGACGATGTCGAGGAACTAAAGCTAGAAAATTTTCAAGAGGGTTGGACTTATATTATTAATATTGGTTTGAAGGAATTTTTAGAAAACGAATAAGCTTTATTTATTTAGCATTCGATCATTTAATAGGCTTAGGTGCATTCTTGAATTTCTTGTACTTTCCAAAAAGATGTCCAAGGAAATAGGTGATTGGAATGATAATTTTTTTCACAATAAGAGGCATTTCGGGCATACCGTATTCGTTTTTGTATTTAACCAACAAAAAGGCCGCATCGAAAGCTTCTGGTCGGCTTGAACCTGAGTTCCGTTGTGCTGCATAAAGGGTATCCAGGTAAAAGATAAGACTATTTACGGGTTTAACCCAGGCATCAATTATGAGTTCTTCCGATCCTGCATTCCAAAATCGATGTGCTGTATTTTTATTGAAAAATAATGTTTCTCCTTTGGAGTAGTATTTGGCTTCCTGTCCGGCAATTTGGCAACCAGCCTTTCCTTGAATAATAGTAAACCCTTCATCTTGAAGATAGTGAATATGCATGGCTGGACCTGCGTTTGATGTACAGCGTCCTTCGATAAGAATTTTTGCACCATCGGGTTCCTGGATAATTTCCTTGAATGTTATTGTCTCTCCTTGTCCATTCTCAATGGTATGTGGTAACGTAAAGTTCATAGTATACTATTTATAAAATATTAATGGGTTGTTTTTGTATTAGCAAGTAGTACGGTTTTTTCAATTTTATTATCAACGGGTTCTAAAGAGTTTAAATAACGGTATAGTGCTTTTAAATCCAAATCATCCATTCGACTGAATGAGCCCCAAGGCATTGGACTTGTTTTATGAACACGTCCAGCTCTAAATCGTGCAACAAATGCATTTTCTCCCCATTCAGACATGATTCCGCTTGTTGGATGCGGTGTTAAGTTAGGAGAGATAAATGCGACACCCTCACTCAACGCATCTGCTTCATAAAACATTCCACCAGCAAAAGGTTTTCCAATAAATTCACCTGTTTTCAAGTCCCGGTTTGTATGACAGCCAACACAATCTGCAACAGAATTGGCCAGGTATTTCCCATAGCTAATACTGGTATCTCTAATTATTGATTTGGGTGGTATTCCATCGGGCCCTTCAGCCTTGATTAAATTGAATGCTGCCAATGCTTTGCCAAGAAAAGTCAATTCACTGCGTTTTACCTGATGCTTCACGGGTGTTTGTGATTTTAAAAATGAAACAATAGCCGTTAAATCTTCATCACTCAAATTGCGAAAAGACATAAACGGGGCAATGAAACGATGATCATATCCTACCATGTAGCGCAGTGTTCTTGCAATTTCACCATCGGTTAAATTTCCGATACCTGTTTCTTTATCAGGTGTAATATTTGGCGCACGAAACGTACCCGGAGGAATTGATAATTCCCATCCACCACTCAAAGGAATTAAATCCCCTTTTTCAACTTCCAAATATTTGTCCATGGGAACATGACACGTGCCGCAATGTGCAGGCCCATAAGCCAAATATTTTCCCCTGGCAATGACTGCAGAATCTGTGCTGGCAGCTATTTCTGGATAGGGAGCATTAAGTGTTTTTTGCCAATTTAATTGGACATAAACAATCAAACCTATGCAGATTAACAACAGGATCAGACCTGTCCATTTTAGCGTTTTGATTATTTTTTTCATATGTGCCTTTTTTTGGTGAAAATTGAATTGTTTTGAGTAACAAAATTACCACCAAGTATTTCCCAAATTAATAGGCAAATCTGCTGAAATGTACTACGCAGAACTGCGTATTTCATGTTGGTATTCTATTGGATTTTTGCGTGGAACCCTTATTTATAAGTTCATTGAATATGCGGTTTCCTAATTTAGTTTGTAGTCTTTAGTCTGGAGTCATAAAGCAGATAAGGCAAATTCACAAATTTTGCATAGGTTCATTATTCAATTTTTTTCAGAATTGTAGCATTGTAGCATTGCAGAATCAACCTTCAGACTTCCAATCAATAGTCAACAGTTAGTAGTCAGTAAAGTAGATAAGGCAAATTCACAAATTTTGCATAGGTTCATTATTCCATTATTTCAGAATTGCAGCAATGTAGCATTGCAGAATCAACCTTCAGACTTCCAATCAATAGTCAACAGTTAGTAGTCAGGAGTCAGTAAAGCAGATAAGGCAAATTCACAAATTTTGCATAGGTTTATTGTTCCATTATTTCAGAATTGCAGCATTGTAGTATTGTATTAATCAATGCAATTGCAAATACACTAATTTTTTTTCCTGAAAGTAAGCTTCAGGAAATTTTTGATGGATGTCATAGGTTTCAAAATAAGCCTTCTTTTTAATTTCACGAATTTCTTCCGTGAGATCACCGCCTTTATATGCCAGGACTCCATTGGGTAAGGCAGTTACAGCATCACGCAACAATAAAGGTTTTGAATATTGAATCAATTGATCCAAACTGCAAACGGCTCGACTCACAATAAAATGAAATTTTTCCTTGCAGTCTTCAGCGCGAAGATGCATTGCTTTTAAATTTTTTAATCCCAATTGTTCCGCAATTTCAGTAAGCACTTTAATTTTTTTACCAGTACCATCTATTGCAGTAAACTGTATTTCCGGATAGTAAATTGCCAATGGAATTGCAGGAAATCCGCCGCCGGTACCTAAATCCAATAGTCTGCATTTGGAATTCCAATTTACGAATGCAGTTATCGTTAAGGAATGCAATACATGATGCAAGTAGAATGACTCCATATCTTTTCTGGATATGACATTAATTTTAGCGTTTTGTTCCTCGTACAGCACTTTTAATTTCAAAAAATTCGAACGCTGAACACTTGTAATATCCGGAAAATAGCGATCAATCGTATCCATTTACCAATGCTTTTTTTTGATCCAAAGAAATGGAAATTGTAAAATTAAATGAATGCAATATAAAACTTGCAATATAGGAAAATAGCCACTAAGTCCTTTTTCTTTAATAATTTTCAATTTAGTATAAAATACAGGCCAACTCACAAGCAAGTGACAAACATACAACGAAGATGCTGTGAAATAGTTTTTATAATAAATCAATAGGATAATACAAAAGTATAGACCAATAAAAGAGCTGAAATATATCAGTAACAGCGTGCTCGATATCAAATTGTAATGAAGCGATGCTGCATAATGCCGCCATCGTTGTTTAAAATACCTTGCGTACGTCCTTTTAGCTTCACTGCAAATAAATGAATCCGGTATTAAACAATTCGTTGTATTCTTAGAATCAGAAACAGCATTGATTAAAAGGTCATCGTCACCATAGATTTTTTCGTTTTGCAAAGCAATAGGGTTGAAAACAGTTTTGTGATACATTAAATTTCGACCGCTACCCATATATGGAAAACCAGCTTGAGATGCAGACAAATACTGTAATGCATTGAAACAGCATTCGAAACGAATGAATCGGTTTAAAATACCCGGTGTAAATTGATAGGGTGCATAGCCAAGAATGATTTTTTGATTGTTATTTAAACAAGCTACCATCGATTTTAACCACATAGGTCCAGTAGGTTTACAATCTGCATCTGTCAGTGCCAACCAGTCAAATTTTGCATTCGAAATGCCTAAAGTAAGTGCTTGTTTTTTCCCTTCCTGTGTTTTTTGGTTTTTAAAATAACTGATTTTATCAGTGAATTTAGAAATTTCATGAATCCAGGCTTCTAATCCGTCCGTTGAATCGTCATCAACGATCAAAAGTTCGAAATGAGGATAATCCTGTTCCAGAAACAAATGAACGTTGTGTTTAAATTCTGATAATTGATTTCGAACACAAATTATAATACTCACAGACGGCCAATTCTCTGGAATTGGTTTTTGATGTACTTGAGTTAATCTATTGTAAATCAATAACCAATACATTGAGAAAATTCCCAAACATCCAAAACCAACATAGACTAGCAAGGCTTCCAACGGAATAAAGGTAAAAAATTCAATTCTAGCTTTAAATATTATAAAAATATTTAATATGTTTGCAGTTGATTATCTACCCAAAAATTCAATTTTATCTATGATTCGTTCAATTTTATTGATTTTTTTACTCTTTGCTGCGAACGCTGTTTTTGCTCAAATGCAATTTCAGGGTCAAGCCCTTTATGGCAATGAATGGATCCGTTCCAATCAGACCTATCTTAAATTTAAGATTACCGAAGATGGGGTTTACAAAATCAGCTATCAGGATTTGCATCAGGCCGGTTTTCCACTTGGAGCAGTTGAAATCAACAGATTGCATTTGATCTGTTTAGCTCAGGATGTGAAATTAATTCGCTCAACCGAAGGCTTGATGGGAACGGATGATTACCTCTTATTTTATGGAAAGAAAAACAGAGCTGAATTGGATGCGCCTTTGTTTGCAGATCCAACTGTCTTAATGAATCCAGAATACAGTATGCACAATGATACGGCATCGTATTATTTGACTTGGGATCATACAATCAATTCCAATGTAGTTGAAAAAATTGAAAATGATTTATCAGCACCTTTGCCAAAAGATTTGTATTATTTAAATACACATTTAGATGTTTTCACTGAGATATCATTTAAACGAGGAGTTGGTTATGGCAATGCACAAAAATTTCCTTTATTTGATGGGTGTCAGGGATTTGCTACAGATCATTTCAAGAGTCGTGAATTTGACTTAAAATTTAAACATTTATTTAAAGCAGGACCTAATACAAAGATTACAGCGCGCATTGGAGGTTATGGAGAGGATAATTCTGCACATAAATTAAATTTTTTACTTGATGGACAAGCCATTGATGATGATTTGTTTGCAGGATATAAGGTTCGTATAAAAGAAATTAATCGTAGTACTGCAGACTTAAATGAATCCATGCGCCTGGGTATAGAGGCCGTTTCAAATCCAGAAGACCAAATAGTAGTTGCTACCCTTGAATACACCTATCCTGCAGAATTCGTTTTTGACCAAAATAAATATGCAAAAATTAAAATTGGTCCTGGTCCAATACGAAAATATCTTGAAATTGAAGATTTTGATGGTGGAACTGAAATGTTTGTATACGATATTACAAATAATTTTTATTTAAAAAGTATCCGGGAAGCAAATGGTATCTATAAAATTACCATTCCGGAATCAGCTACCGAGCGCGAACTGATATTATTTAATACTTCATCCATCAAATCGATTTCTGGTTTGCAAACAATGGATTTTTTGGATATCAAACCTGGAGACTATAATTATTTAATACTCTATCATCCTAACTTAACGGATGATGGCCACGGATCGAATTATGTGCAGGAATATGCAGATTACAGGGCATCACAGGCAGGGGGTGCTTACAAAGTGGCTCTAATAAATGTTGAAGCATTATACGATGTATTTGCATATGGAATTCATACACATCCATTGGCTGTAAAAAACTTTGTGCAGTTTGCAAAAACGATCTGGTCAAATTTAAATTATTGTTTGGTTATTGGAAAAGGTTTGGAGTATCCTTATTACCGTAAAAATGGCGTGGACCCCAATTTCTTTTTTGTACCAACTTTTTCTTCACCAGCTGCAGACATTATGCTGGTCACAAATAGCCAAAATGATGCACTTTGTTCATTTGGAAGATTGCCGGTTATCAATGGCACAGAAATTAAAAATTATTTAAACAAAGTCAAGTCTCATGAAAATTATTTGCGTACTGCAAATCATACCATCGAAGAAAAAGAATGGGAGAAACGCATCGTTCATTTATCAGGAGGTGATCCAAGTATCTATACACAGATAAGTGGCCAGTTAAATGGTATGGAACAAGTAATTGAGGATAATTTATTTGGAGCCAATGTTCAAACATTTTATAAACAAAGTAGCAGTACCATCGAGGTAGCTAATAGTGAGAAATTGAAAAATTCAATCAATGAAGGAAGCTCGATCATTGCATTTATGGGACATTCAGCGGCAATCCGTCTGGATTTTAATTTGGAGAATGTAGATTCATATAAAAACAAGGACAGATATCATTTATTTATGGCTATGGGTTGTTATGCTGGTTCGATGTTTGCACCCAATCGATCCATCAGTGAAGATCACAACCTTGCACCTGAAAAAGGCTCCATTGTTTATCTGGCAAATACCACTGCAGGTTTTCCAGATATTTTGGGAGTTTATGGTTCGGAATTTTATAAGCAAATTGGTACTAAATTTTATGGCGGTACGATCGGAGATGCCATCCGAGAGACCTATCACAATATGAGGTCCCAGGGCGGAGAACGATTATTGACTCAAGCCTATTCTACAAGTTTTAATGGAGATCCGGCTGTAAAATTGAATGTGAATACATTCCAGGATTATACCATTGATGCTAAATCGGTCCGAACGAATCCTGCACTCGTATTTAATAATCAGAAAGAATTTGAAATTAATTTTGAAGTTGTCAATTTGGGCGCTTATACAAAGGATAGCATTCTGATAAATATTGATATCCGTCAGGCAAATGGTAAAATTGTTCCTGTAACCGTTTTCAAAATTGCCACTCCATCAACCCGTCGCCTTGTTAGTGTTAAAATTCCAATGAATGGTGAAGAATCGATAGGTTACAATAGTATTTATGTTAAATTGGACGGAGCCAATGAATTGGCTGAAGGACCTTTAGCCGATGCAGAAAATAATAATGAATTAATTATTCAAGGACAACGCGGATATAGTTTGTATATTTTTGGAAATGAAGCTCGTCCAGTTTTTCCTCAGGAATTTTCAATAGTCAGTGAAGACAATTTAAAATTGATTGCTTCAAATGGCAACACACTGGCTGCAAGTGGAAGCTATTTTATTGAATTGGATACTACAGAATATTTCAATAGCGCATTGAAACTGTCAACACAAATTCAACAAACCGGTGGAGTAATTAGCTGGACACCCAATGTTAATTTAATGCCAGACCGCGTGTATTATTGGAGAATTGCACCCGACAGCACTGGATCAGGAGTCTTCGCATGGAGAAATTCATCATTCATTTACGTACCGGGAAGTTCAGCTGGATGGAATCAATCGCATTATTTTCAACATAAGAAAAACGATTTTTATAAAATGAATTTAAACGAACCGGATCGCCAGTTTAAATATGCTGAATCCTTTGTAGAAATTCGTGCAAATAATGGATACATTGAATTGCCAACGTACATCAGACCTCGAGTATATGTTGGCACCGATGTAGCAGCTGATTATGATTATTGGAATTACAGTTCGGATTTTTCAGGGATTGTTGTCAATGTATTTGATCCAATTACCGGAAAAATGTGGATTAATCAAAGTGGTGGAGATTTTAATAGTTTGAATCATCCTGGTTATATAAATAAACCATTTTTTGTATTTAAGACTTCCAGTCAGGCAGAACGTGCTGCATTAATTCAATTTTTAGAGCAGTATATTCCAAACGATCACGTTGTGATTTTTAGCACAATGACACAATATCAAAATTCATATTATCCAGAGTTATGGGAATCGGATGGCCCGAATAATTTATACACCGTATTGGAACGTTTTGGTGCAAAGGAAATTCGAAGTTTAAGATCTTTCAGCTCTGTGCCGTACATCATGTTATTCCGAAAAGGAAGACCAGAGTTTGAAGTAAAGGAAAGTATTGGAAACTTTATGGATGAAAATGAAATTTCTCATTCTTTTACCATTCCGCAAACTTCAGGATTTGTGCAATCCAGAATTATTGGTCCTGCAAAATCCTGGTCAAACTTTTTGTGGGATTATAAAAACTTTAATGGAGCTGAAGATGTACAGGAAATAAACATTTATGGTGTTGATGCTTTTGGAAATGAAACCAAACTCGTGGGTCCAATAACAGATAAATTATATGATTTATCGAGTGTAAGTTCTGCACAGTTCCCCAAATTAAAACTTGAATGGAAAACGTCTGATACCCTTAAGCGATCAACCCCGGAATTGGATTATTGGCGTGTGCTTTACAAGGGGCTGCCGGATGCGGCCTTCAATCCAAGTAAATATTATAAAAAAGCGAAGGATACCATTAATCAAGGGGATGTATTGGATTTGGAAATTCTGGCACAAAATATCGGTGCAGCAGATATGGATAGTTTGTTGGTAAAATTTACGGTTGTAAGTCAAAGCAATCAGCAAATAGTAACTTACAAACGGTTCGCCTCCATGGCAAGTTTGGCTTTCCAAAAAATTCCGTTTAGTTTTAATTCTTCAAAAATATATGGCGCTTATAAATTGTTTATTGAGTTAAATCCAAACAATGATCAGGCAGAGTTGAATACCTTTAATAATACTGCCATTATCCCATTTTTCGTACGGCGTGATAAGTTGAAACCTTACATGGATGTTACTTTTGATCGATTAAAAATATTTAATGCTGAAATCGTTTCCAGTAAATCACATATTGAAATTAGTCTGCAAGATGAAAACAAGGATTTGCTCTTAAACGATACCAGTGTGTTTACAATTCGGATTAAGGAACCAGGTGCCACACCACAACGTGTTTATTTTGCAAATCAACAAGTGCAATTTGTACCTGCAGGAGGAAACAGTAAGACCGTAAAAGCTATAATCCAAGGCGACTTTAAATTGGATGGAATCCACACCTTATATGTCAATGCAATTGACGGTTCTGGAAATTCAGCCACGGATCAGGATTATCAAGTGGATTTTACAATTGTAAAAAAATCATCGGTTGGAAATTTATTTAATTATCCCAATCCGTTTGTGAATAAAACACGCTTTGTGTATACCTTGACAGGGGATGCGCTTCCTGAAAATTATATGATTCAGATCCTTACGATTTCTGGCAAATTGGTTCGTGAAATTACCAAAGATGAATTAGGTCCGCTAGCAATTGGAACGCACATGACCCATTTTGAATACAATGGCACAGATCAATTTGGTGAAAAATTGGCGAATGGAGTTTATCTATACCGTTTTATTGTAAAAGAAAGAAATAACAAATCCTGGGATAAATTTGATACCCATACAGATCAGTATTTCAAAAATGATTTTGGTAAAATGGTCATATTGAGATAAGACAAAATCAGTATTCAGCCAAAATCAATAGTCAGGAATTAGTAGTCAGAAGTCAGTAAATGTGGCTTGTAGCCCTTAAGCTAACAGTCTAATAGTCTAATTGTCCAATAGTCTAATAGTCTATCAGTCTAATAGTCTAACAGCCCTCCAGCCCTTCAGCCTTTCAGCCCTCTTCCCTGACATCTATTTCATCCCAAAGTTGACATAGATCCAGAAAAAATTTTACCGTCCAATTGGTATAGCGAAACGGAAAATAATTTTTCCAAATGGGTATAGAGGATGGAAACGCTCCTTTATGTTCTGCAGATCCTGATTTTATTTGCCATTGAAGTATGGATGGAATAAGTTGTTCGGCTGCTTCTTTATAGTGATTTTGATAGGTCCTTTGATATGCTTTTAACAATAATATACAAATTTGAATTTGGCCGGTAACACAGATAAATGAGTAATCACCTGTTATATTATTTTCATAATAAGCTGGGATCTTATGATGTGAATGGATTTGATCGCAGATTCGATTTAATATTTCAAGTATATATTTTTCAATGTGTTGATCATTTAGCAGGATGGCAGATTCCAGAAATCCTTCCAATGCATAGGCTACTGGATGGCTCAGTGCACGTTTATTCGGTTCAAAACCACAGTTATTAAAAAATCCGAATTCGTTTTTATTTTTAAATAAATAATTCAAGGATTTATTTAAATGCTCTTGTTTCGTATTGTTAAAGTATGTTTGATCAATTTGTAAAAGAGGCCAAATGCTACGACTGTAATAGCTTGCAAAATAGCCGGGTTGATATAAGTGAGATTTAAAAATACCCTGCGCATCATCAATGTTATTTAGTAATGCATCATACGATTTTTCCAAGGTAAGAAAAATACCAGGATCGGGGGAGAATTTATAAGCCGCGTCAAGACCAAATAAAATTTGGGCAGTGTTAAAAGCACTTTTAGTTTTAAAGTCAACACCCGAATGATAAAATCCATCTTTTGATTGGATGGATTGCAACCAATGAGTACATGCAATTCCTACGGATATTGCTTCTGCATTTTTAGTTGAAAGCAAATTTTCAATAAGGTAACCACTTGTTTCTGGATAATCCTTTTGCCAAGCTAAAAAAGACGGTAGGTACATCCAACGACTGTGTGGGAACCCACCTTGTCCAAAATGATGGTAACTTGTAAGGAGCCAGTTTAAACTGTCCTGAGCAGCCTGTTTGAGTTGATCGCGAAACGCTGGATCCATTTATGCAAAGTAAATCTTTTTATTGGAATTGTCAGGTGCTGTGTACTACTTTTGATTTTCAATTATAGACTTGGGACTCATTCAACAACGTACAACAAATACAGTAAAAAGGGCATACATAGGCTGTCCGGATAGTTATTTTACAAAAACATTTGTTCCAAAACTAGTAGAGCAAGGGCCATTTCTATTGATTTTTATAAGCCAAAAACCATTTGTTTTAAAACCTTCAAATGCATCATTTTTTCTGCGTTTTGTTTTGAGCTTAAAGGCCAATCCGCTACTAAAAACTGCAAGTTTAGTTTATTGGAAATATTATACCCATCGCCACCACATTCCATTTTTAGTTTTTGATTCAGTAAATAATCCTGAGCTAATAGAATACTTGAAAGATAAAGAATTCATTTTATCGGCAGGATTGCATGAAAAAGTAAGTGGTGATCTCTTACGGGCCTGCCCTAATGGATTGATCAATTTTCATTATTCATTATTACCGAGATACCGAGGTTGTTTTCCTGTTTTTTGGCAATGTGTTCAAGCTGATTTGGAATTTGGTTATACCTTTCATAAGATGAATGAGCTATTTGATGCGGGTCCAATTTTGTTTCAAAATAAAATGAGCATTTCAAAGGAAAGCTTGAATTCAGAAAATCCGGTAGCGGCCATCTCAGATGAACTCACATTGCATGCTTCCAATCAAATTTATAAATTAGTCCATGTAGTGAAAGAGTTTGTTGCTGAAAACAAGCCTGCCAGTTTATTTACAAAAAGGGACTTTGTAAATTTCCACAAATTGAATTGGGATCAAAGTGGATTGGATTGGTTTGAAAAGTGTAAGTTTTCAAAGAGGTTTATATTACAGGATCGCTATTTGATTCATTTTAAGCCAGCTGGTATTTCAAAAAATTCAACGAATCGGATACGAATCAAAGGAATCTCACTTATTATTAGTAAAGATTACCGTAATTTTATCATTCAAAGCATCAATTACCTTCCAGCCTTTTTTTATTATTTTCAAATAAAGAAAATTGTCCGTAATTCCTGATCAAAATACAAGCCCTCAACATACTTTAAACCATCTGTTCAGATGGCAATTTGCCAGTTCGCTCTATATGAGCTTATTGCAATTAGCAAGTCTTGTATTTCTTGGACAATTTCTAGGGTATAAGGAGATGGGAATTTATACCATATTTCAAATAGTATTCAGATTGGCAATGGCTTTACTGGATCCTGGGATGTTTGTTTCTATCATTCAAAAAGCTGAATTTACTAAGGAAATACTTACTAAATTGAGAAACATACAGTATTTACTGTTGTGTATTTGTATTGGATTGCTTATAGGATTTTATTTATGGGAGTATACCTATCTTATAAATTACCCATATGTTGTAATAATATCCTTAGTACTTTTTTGTACTATAGGTATTGGAAGTATGTATCCTTCTATATTGCAACATCATTTAAAACAAAAACAAATTAGTTTATTTCTAATTTTATCTGGAACAGCAGAATTTATTTGGATTCTACTTGCAATTTGGTATGTTGATCCAATATTGGTATTTTGTATTGGCTTGTTTTTAAGATTTAGCATTTTTTATACCCTTTCATGGATTTATACCAAACTCCTGATTTATAACGATCAAATTAATGAATCAGTTCAGGAACATGTTTCCTTTTCAGCTTATCAGGTTTTGAATCAAGGTATCAGTTTTGTACAGGGTAATTTTGATACGGTATTAGTTGGTTCCGTCTTTGGCTTGTTGGTTTTGGGTCCATATAATATTGCTTCTGAATTTAGCTATCTTTTATTTTCTAAAATCAATCCAATATTTAATAAGGCGATTTTTCCATTGTTGGCAAAGTACCAGAATGATGTTAAACACCGACAGGATATAATTAAAGAAAGTTTATTAAGTCATGCCCTGGTATGTATTACCATTTATTTAATTGTTTATTCGCATTTGTCTGATATCATTCCACTACTTTTTAAAGATCCTGAATACAGCATTTTGCAGTTTTCTAGATTCATTGTAATCATGGCAATGATTCGTTCGATCAATAATATAGTTTTCAATCAATTATTAGCTTTAGGAGAATCTTCAAGACTTTTAAAATGGAATATTGCAGTACTAATTATAAATTATGTATTTATTGCTGTAGTTTATTGGACACAAACAGATATTTATAAATTTTTATTAATTAATATATTTCTCAGCTTCTCGGTATTAGTATATTCAATACACCGTCTATTAATTTATTTTGAAGATGTCAAATTGTTTTATAAAGCGCTACTAAAATATACGATCTATTTAATGTGTTGTTGCATCGTTTTGTATTTGATTCATTTGATGAATCCGAAATTTATTAGTTCTTTGCTTTGTGCAGTTGCAGGCTTATTTAGTATCAATTTTATTTTTTATCGCGATAAAATAATTGAATTGTTCCGTTTGAAAATTATGTGATGGCAAAGTTGTTATTTATATTTTCGAAGAACAATTCTTTTCAACAATGGAAATTAAAATCAACAGCTTTTAATACGAGCGTGTCAAAGGATCTGAATCTTGTGATTGAAAAAAATCATTGGGCTCTATTTTATGATCATTTGACTCCAGTAAAGCCAATTAAAATTCAGACACCAGACGCCACTGCATTTATATTAGGGAATTTTTCTTTCCAGAAAAACACATTTAATGAAAGGAAAGAAGGAAAAAACTGTCGAACGATATTCTATAAGGAGCTCCCTGACATAAAAACAGTGTTCAATCAATTGAATGGAACTTATTGTTATATTGGTTTCAATGAAATAAACAACAAGGTTTCTATATACACCGATTATCTGGGTTTTTTTCCCTTGTATTTATATCAGGATGAACGACAAATTATTGTTTCCAGTGAAATCAAACTTATTAAAGAAGTGGCTGATGGAAATTTAAGCTGGAATACGCAGGCAATGCAGTCTTATTTAGATAATGGACATTTAATTTCAAACCAATCCTGGTTTACTGAGATCGTCAGGATGCGTCCAGCCAGTATGTATTCACTTGACTGCGAAACGAGTCAATTAAATAGAACCTATTATTGGACCTGGTCTGAAGTATCAAAAACAACAAGACCCATTGAGGAAATGTTAGATTCGTATTATCAATTATTTAAATCAGGAATTTCACAGTTAGATCAAGAAGATTGTAATTCATTTGGAGTAAGTCTCAGTGGTGGATTAGACAGTCGTTTGATTGCATATATTGCTTCCAAAACCTGCCATCTTAATTCATTTAGTTTCGGAAATGCGGTAAATTATGAAATACAAATAGCTCAAAAAGTTGCAAAGACTCTTAGTATAAAACATGAATTTATACAGATAGGAATGTCTAATTGGTTAGAAAATCGATTGGGCGCCTTTTGGAAAGTGGATGGCTTGCTCCATTTAGGACATTTGCACGAGGCACCTGTCCATAAATATATTGCAGCAAGCTATCCTGTTTATTTTCATGGATTTTTTGGTGGTGGAATCTATGCGAATCGGAGCGATGCTAATTCAGCAATGAAGCCTTCTTTGATAGCTAAATATCTTAAATTAGGAACCAGCCCGGATGAAAGTGAAGATGTTTTTTATTCTAAGCAATGCATAGATTCGTATTTAATCGATCAAAAAATTCGCAATCAGTCTGCGCATAGTGTTTATTTGTTGTCTTCTCATTGTAAATTAATCCTTCCATATTATAATATGAACTGGATGGCTTTAAATTATAGTATCGATGATTGCTTGCAATTGAACCACAGGTTTTACTTAAAATTTTTAAATAAATATTTACCGAAACAATTGTTAGACATACCCTGGCAACGAACAGGAATCCCTCCTCAATACATTTTTTTAAATTTATTAGCAGTTTCTTCCAGATTACCATCTATTAGAGAAAAAATAGCTCAATTTTTTGGCTCCTCAAAGCATTTTATCAATTATAATGAAATTGACCGGGAATTAAACCAATGGCTTTTGCATTTTAAGAGTGAAATTAGGGATTTGGGAATTAGTAGAATTCCGAATTCAAGAGAATTAAAATTCAGAGTAGTGTCTCTGGTGCTAATTATAAAAATGATGAATAAGAATACACAGCATGTTCTTTAAGGTATTGCATATATTGGATAGCTATTTGCCTGAAACTATGAATTGGATTGATTCTATTCTGCAAAGTACTGGGTCAAACTGCGAACATCATATAGCCGCCCGATATCACATAAATGATTATAAACTAAAGTATCCGATGGTTCCTGGCAGTCTTACGAGTACATATCCGGTTCCAATTTACAATAAAGTGTTATGCTCATTATTGGATTTAAGCTCATCAAGCCGTCTTTATAACTATGTAATCAGAGAATCCATCGATATCATTCATTTTCATTTTGCAAATACTGCAATTAGACAGATGCAATTAATTGAGAAATTAAAAATTCCAGTTTTGATTTCATTTTACGGATTTGATTATGAATTTCTGGTTAAGAGTAAATCAGGAACTTTAAAAGCTTATCAAAATTTGGCTCATTTAGGGTGTCGATTTATCGTAGAAGGAAGGTATTCAAGAAATGTATTGTTGGAATATGGAATTCCATCAAGGCAAATCAGCATCTTGCATTTACTATTTTCAAGAAATGGAATTTTAAAACCGATAAACTGGCAATCCCCGATTCGATTGATACAGGCAGCAAGTTTTACAGAGAAGAAGAACCAATTGGCATTATTGGAGGCATTGCAGGATCGCCATGCGGGTCGACTTAAAATAGTTATGATTGGGGAACCGGTAGATAAAAATTACTATGCTGAGATTCAAAAACTATTAGTAAAGAAAGTAAATCATTCGATACGTATTCTGGATAAAATGACTCCGGATCGTTATTTAAATCATTTAATGAAGCATCATTTTGCGGTTAATTTAAGTAAGCGTTCCAAAAGTTATGATACGGAAGGAGGATGTCCCATTTTTATTAAAGACAGTTTAAATTTAGCTAAACCGGTTATTAGCACTTCACATTGTGATATTCCTGAATCGGTTATCCATGGGTTTAATGGATATCTTACAGACGCAACTAACTTAAAAGCAATTGAAGATACATTGGATAGGGTATTAAAATTGTCTCAAAAAGCATATAATGGATTATGTATAAATGCATTTCAATCGGTTAATGTAAATTCCATAAATAATATAACTGGAGAAGAATTGAATAATATTTATACTGCTTGTTTATGAGGATTGTAATATTTAGTCACAATTACCCTCCTAAGAGAAATCCCCGGTCGTTTCGAATTCAGAATTTGGAGCAATCGGGTTTTTTTGGAAAAGAGTATTTGATTATTTCTACATCTAATCAGCAGTCAAGTCAAAGCATACCTTCGACTGACAAATTATTCATTAATAAGTGGAATTATAATAAACTCGAATTCCTATTAAGTATAATAAAAAGGATTCGGTACAATCAATTAGCTGATTTTATAAGTAAATGCATCATTCCGGATCGCTATGTATTTATTCAAATTTATTATTTGATACTGTATTTGGTTAAATTTAGAAAGGCGGATGATTTAATCTATACAGTTTCAAATCCGTTTAGCAGTCATTTGATAGGTATCGTGCTTCAAAAATACTTTAAGCATGAATGGCATGCAGATATAGGCGATGTTTACTTTTCGCCTATGACATCGAATTGGTGCATTCACCAGACAATCGAACGGAAGGTGCTGGTATCAGCAAATCGGATCATTTTAAATTGTGAATCTATTAGGAATCACTTTATCAAAGTTTATTCAATTAATAAGGAAAAAACTCAACTTGTACCCAATGGAGTTAATATCAAATTTGAAAACAGCAAGCCTATTTCCTCTCCAATACTAAGATTTAGTTTTATTGGAAATACATACCATCCGGTTCGCCCCGGCATAAGAGAAGTTTATTACATTTTAAAATATATTCAAACACATTCAAAGAGACCTATGATTTTGCAATTATTTGGGAATCAAGATCAGCCGATTGTAAAATTAGCTAAGCAAAATCCACTATTAATTAAAATCAGCTATTGTAATTCGGATCAAGAATTAGAAGAAGCATATGCGAATAGTGATATATTAATAAATTTTGCAAACGTAAATCATCCGGGATTACCAAGTAAATTGGAGGAGTATGTCGCTAGTGGAATTCCTATAATTAATTTTATACATACTGAAAGGGATTCTAGTTGTGAATATTTAAGTTCAAAACAAGCTAAGTGTTTGCATATAAATTGTTCAAATGATGTTAATCAGGATTACTCTGTTCTTGAAAGTTTTATTTCAAATTAAATCAATTCAGTTTTTTAGATCGTAATCTTAAGCTATTACTGACTACAGATACCGAACTAAATGCCATTGCAGCTCCTGCAATCATAGGATTTAATAGAAACCCATTCACTGGATATAATATGCCAGCCGCAATGGGTATTCCAATTATATTATAGATAAAAGCCCAAAATAGATTTTGACGTATGGTAGTTAGCGTGTATTCAGATAATTTAATTGCTTGGGGAATTTTTCTTAAATCCGATGAAATAATTGTAATTGAGGAAACGTCCATTGCAATATCACTGCCCTTCCCCATTGCAATGCTGACATCAGCAAGCGCCAGTGCAGTACTATCATTAATTCCATCACCCACCATTGCGACTACTTTGCCTGATTCTTGTAATTTTCGGATGTATGCAGCTTTACTTTCTGGTAGCATTTCAGCTTCAAAATGTTTTATTCCTATCTCTCTGGCTGTAGTCTCTGCTGTTTTTTTAGCATCGCCTGTCAACATATGCACTTCAATATCTAATTTTTGTAAAGCCTGAATTGCTTGTTTTGAACCAGGTTTAAGCTGATCACTTACAGAAAGTATTGCAAGACTTGTTGTTTCATTTGCATACCAAATTATGGATTTGGCTTCTGATTCCCATTGATTAAACTTAGATAGCAAGCGTTCTGAAGTATCAATTCCTTTTTCTTTCAGATAGTTTTTCGTCCCTATATAATACCAGACATTTTGAAATTGAGCACGTACACCTTTACCCGTTTCACTTTCAAAGGAGGCAATGGGTTTAGATTGTATTTCCGGGAAGAATTTAACAACGGCATCTGCCAAGGGATGTTCTGACTGTTTTTCTATGGAAACCAATATTTCTTTAAGTTCATTTGTTTCTTGATGCCATACGATTTGATCTATAGAAGGAGTTCCTTCAGTGATTGTTCCGGTTTTATCCAATATTAAAACATCTATTTTTTTTGCTAATTCCAGACTTTCCGCGTCTTTAATAAGGATTCCTAGTTCTGCAGCTTTACCGATACCCGCCATTAATGCAGTAGGAGTAGCTAGTCCTAAGGCACAAGGACATGCAATAACCAAAACGGTTACAAAGGCGAGTAAGCCGTGACTTAAAGCATTGCTTCCACTTAAGATCAACCAACTTATAAAACTCAACACGGCAATGCCAATGACAATAAAAACAAAGACACTGGAAATTTTATCCACCAACTTTTGAACGGGTGCTTTACTTCCTTGGGCTTGTTGCACCATTTTAATGATTTGATCAAGAATTGTATTTCCTGCCGTTTTTTCTGCAATGAAACGAATGCTCCCTTTTTGATTAATCGTACCTGCATAAACAGCATCCCCTATTTTTTTTTCTACAGGTATCGGTTCGCCACTCAGCATGCTTTCATCAACAAAACTTGTTCCATAGATAATTTTTCCATCTAAAGCAATTTTTTCGCCGGGTTTTACTAATACAATTTGACCTGCTTTTATCAATTGAACAGGCATTTCCATATGATGATCACCTTCATGTATGACATGAACCGTTTTAGGTGCGAGACTCATTAATTTTTTAATAGCAAACGAAGCTTTTCCTTTTGCCCGCTCTTCTAAAAACTTTCCTAATAATATAAAACTGATTACAACCGATGCGGCCTCAAAATAAACATGAGCATGCAATCCTTGCTCATGCCAAAATGAAGGGATCAGGGTATTAAATACACTAAACAAATAAGCAACACCGGTGCTCACTGCTACCAGTGTATCCATATTGGCAGATCGGTGTTTTGCCTGTTTCCAGGCATTGATAAAAAATTGTTTTCCAAAATAGGCAAGTACCGGTGTTGTTAAAATCCACATTATGTAATTTGCATACGGGATGTCCATAAAAAACATGGCAATTACAAAAACAGGAATGGAAAGACCTATAGAACCAATGGTTCTATATTTGAGCGATGTATATTGAGTTGCTTGTAATGCTTCGAGTTGGTCTTTGGCTTCCTCTGATTCATCAATAACTAATTCATATCCTATATAGTATAAGGTATCTTTTAATTTTTGTGAACTGATCAGTCCAGGTATAAATTTTATATGCGCTAAATTATTCGCAAAATTGACCGAAGCAGACAAAACACCGGGTAGTTTTTCCAAAACGGATTGGATGTGCGCTGCACAAGCGCTGCAACTCATGTTACGAACAGGATAATCTTTAGTCAATACAGGGACCTTGTATCCCAGGGATTCAATGGTGTTCACTGCAAGTTGGATAGCTTGTACAGGATTTTCAGTTTCAATTAAAACCCGTTTATTATTCAGTTCAACTTTGTTGTTTTGCAGTCCTTCAACTTTTGACAAATTTGAATGAATAAGTAGCGAACAGTGTTCACTTTCCATTCCGTCAATGGGTAGTATTAATTGTTCTTTGATTACAGACATATCGATTAGAAATAATAGACAAAGTTCTATTAGAAATTCTATAACTGATTATACTATTTTGGTAAAGGTTTACAAAATTTTGTAAATAGGACCTATCCTACCTGATCTAAAGCCAGTCTTTTGTCTATTCCTAGGTTTTTGAAATGGCTGGGTGTCAATCCGGAAATTTTTTAAATTGACTGGATAAATGAGCTACACTGCTGTAATGAAGCTTATTTGCAATTTCACTTAAACTTAATTCATTATAAATTAGAAGTTCTTTGGCTTTCTCTATTTTTGAAGAATTAAATATTTCTCAATGGTAATTCCTTCAACTGCTGAAAACAAATTGCTTAATAGACTGTAGTCTTTGTTTAATTTTTTTGTCAAAATATATGAAAAATTTTGATGTGCATAGTCTGTATCGAGTTGAATGTACTCAATAATTGCAATTTTGATTTGTTCGATGAGTTGCTGTTTGGAATTGTCTAATATCTCAAAACCCAGAGCATTTAGATTTTTCTTAAATTGGGATAGAATTGAATTGGTTGGTTGAGTTTTTAATTTCAATTCACCTAAATGCAATGAATCAATTTCAAGATCTAAATTTTTAGCTTCATGCTCAACTGCCAGAATGCACCGATGACAAACCATATTCTTGATATATAAGACCATTCGTGAAGCGTTGAAAATAAATAACAGGTACCCCAGGAAAAAGGTTTATACAATCCGTTTTGAATGCAGTTTCTTAGTTTAATTTTCTTCGGTAACTATGGCCATAACCATCGGAAATCCAATCATACAACATCAATTGCTGATCATCTATCCAAATGCTTTGATTTGGAATTCCATTTGGAAATTCGAGATAATAACAACACTTCCACATAGTACTGTCTGTATTAATTTTTAATTCGTAGGTAGTTGAAAATTGCAACTTGTCATCTTTATACTCCTTTATGGTATTTGAACTGATATAAAGCGTTTTAGTATAGTTTTCAGATTGCGGTGTCAGGGTCCATCCTCCAATTCCACCAACAGATTTTTCCCAGTTCCAGACGCCCAGTATTTGTTTTGCAAAGTCAGTTTCATCCTCCTTCTGACAAGAAATTAAAGGCAACATGAATAGGCATGCTAAATAGTATATGTGTGTTTTCATATCATGGAAACGCCTTAGTTAATTTAAAATTGTATTTATAACCTGATTTGAAAATTTATTTGAAATTTGAATTCATTTTTAAAATGAATTTTACAGAATTAACCCGAAACGCTTAATGTTAAGAAAAAGAAACGATAGAATTAATAGGAAACAGCATTCAATAAACTAGCTCTCGAAATTAGAATTACATTATTGCTTAAAAAATTTATAAATATTTATGCTTTCCTGATGTTCTGTTCTAATAAAGTAAATTCCGGAAGCCAGTTGTTCTAACTGCTTCAGTGATTTTGCAACAAGATGGCCTTGCAAATCGTAAATACTTGCTTTTGTTTCATGTTGTATCAATTGTTGAAGCGTATAATTTTCCAGTGGACCAGAATTGAGTTGGAGTTCTCCTTCTGGATTCCTGGCTTTTTTATATTGTTGACAACTTTTCCAATAGCGACCTCTCCATATACAATCTCCTTTACGAACCTCCACGGTAAGCGTATTGAAATAGGTACCCATCATCATTACATATGCACCGGAAGAACCAGTTGACCAACGTATTTGATATTGACTGGGATCAATAAGCTGTCCATTGGTTTCAAATAGTCCGACAATAAACATGCAGGAACTACTGCAAACGGATTGACAAATGATATCCGGATAGACTAATTGATGTTCAACATCATAATCATCTTCACACGAAGAAAGTATAAATTCCAATTCCTCACAATGACCACTGCATTCTATATCAAGAGAATCGAAAACAGTGCGCTTACAGATATCTGCAAATTCAATGGTTTTAGGTAATCCACTTTTCCAGGAATACATTTTAGACGTTAAACTAAATACATCTTTTTTAAATAGTAAAATTGGATTTTGATTAATGAGTGTGTACTCGGGATGATTAGAACTTGCGGGGATTTGCCAAAACAATTCTTGATTTCTGTTTTTTGGCTGAATTATTTGTTTAAAGGCATTTAAAGCAGTTACTTCAACCATACCATTTGGCAAACATTTTTGAATGGTAGTAATGCCGCAAGAATCCAGAGTACAATTTGTTACATTTATATATATCGTATCTGTGTGTTCACACAATGCATCTTCATAATGTACCAAATATTTTGTAGATTGACTTGGACTTGCTTTTGGATTTGGGCACGTAACACAACTTAATCCAATGGAGGGGGACCAGGTATAATTGATTGCAGGGTTGTACGATTGAATTAATTCAATGGTATCTCCTCTACATATGAGATGATTCTTTGCAATTAATTCTGGTTTTATAGTTTGAATTTTAATCGATTTAAAAATCGTATCGTAGCAAGATTCTTTGGAATGGATTACCAACCTGACTTTAGCAATTCCTGAATCTTGCAAAGAGAAAATGGGATTTTTGGTATTTGATTGCAATTGATCGGTATTGTAAAAAACCGTCCATTGCCAAAAGTCAATTGTAGAAAACTGATCGGTCGATTCATCAATTAATTGCAACTCAACCGGATTTTTACAGGTATTGATTGAATAGTTAAAAGCAGCTTCCGGAACGGAATTACACAAACGAACATTAATTTGAAAATCACGGCGCAATACAGAAAGTAATTTACCATTTCGATATTCTTCCACGCAATATGCAACGAGGTATTGAGCAATGATTGGAACGGCAAATCCGCGCATAATTCCAGTTTTGGAATCAATATGCAAGGCAGGCGACCCGCCAATCATATCATTCAAAGTATAATTTTGGCTGAAAAGTACAGGATCGAAAGGTGGTTTTGAAGGAAAAGTTGGTCTTGGATTTTGAGGTGTGGCACCTGTGTTGGGATTGCATAAGGCATATACCAGAGAATCACCTTCTGCATCTTTAGCAGCTAAATGAAATTCTATGGGCTGATTTCCACAGATATAAATTGGAGGATATGGACTTAATACCGGACTCGAATTGCACGATAATAAAGCGGATTCTGTAATCTGGGCCGTATAGGTCGCTCCGGTATTTTCAGGATCCACAATGTTTAGGATGGTTCTATTTCTGCAACATCGTTGATAAGCCAGGATATATCCTCCAGCTAAGAAGGGCAACTCCAGCGTGTCTTTATAGGTAGTGGTATGGACACAAACATCACCACCGACGATTCCACAATTTTTAAAAGCAACTTCATTTAATGTATCATCGGCTCTGTATAGCATATCCAGACGACCATTGTTTGCAACATTAATTTGACGGACTCCTCGCGAATCATAAACGCCTAAATAAGCAGGATCATCAAAGGGTGGTTGGCCGTTAATACAGTCTCGTCTCACGGTCATCGTAATTTCATATTGATTATTGCCCAAACAGCGATAACTGATATCACCCCCAATAATATGGGTTGCTTTCAAATTATTACCAATGCTTAAAAACATTAAAATCAGGAAAATTGAGTGCAAATTTTGAGGGAGTCTGTTGATAAGCATACTATAAGAATTTGATTAAGAGCCTATAAAGTTAAACGAACTAAATGAAGATTTGTGCAATTGCAACTAGATAAATATAGATCCTTTTCCTTTGAGGATTGTTGCCTGTAATTAATTTTATATGATCTTCACATAGAAATAATAGTAGAAATTGTAACTTAGAGCATATTCCATAGTATGAAGATTATAAGCATAGGATGTTTGTTCTGGTTTTTGCTAAATGGTTCACATGGACAAGGGATCGTGGTAGATCACAATTCTGTTGAATTATTTGACAGCATTCCACAACAATATAAAGACGCTGCAGCCCAATTGCATATGATTTTTATGGACCGTTCGGTTGGCGGAAATATCGACGAATATTTAAATTGTCTCGCATCACCCTGGAGCAGTGCCCGAAGTTTTTGTAAAAAATACGATCACAGAGATTCAAATTATGCAGTCTCACCTAAAGAGGTATTTTGGAATGGAATCTGGGATCGAAGCCGTTGGCGTTATGAATATTGGCCTACTGCTTGTTCGGAAGATGTCCAGTGTTTTATAGATTTTATGCAAGCCCGAATGGATTCTTTTGATGTAATGGGATGCCAGTTTAGTTATTTGGCTGTTACTCCAGGTTCAAAAATTGCGGATCCGGTCAATGGATTTTTTGGAAGTAAAATTTCCAGAAACCATGCAAGCGTTTATTCCAAATTTGCAACGGATAATCCAAACAAAAAAATTATTTGGTGGACCAGTTCCCTTGCACGCGGGATTGGTAGTTTAGAATCTGAAGCGTTTAACGATCAAATGCGCAACTATACCCAGAAAAATCAACAAATACTTTTTGATGTGGCAGATATTTTGTCTCACAATCCGGATGGAATCCCTTGTTATGACAATCGGGATGGCATAGCCTATCAAACGGAAAATAATCCAGACGATGGTTTAAATATACCGGCCATTTGTCCTCAGTATACTACTGAAACCGAAGGGGGACATCTAGGATCCATATCGGCAGGTGGTATTCGTGTTGCAAAAGCGTTTTGGGTTTTGATGGCTCAAATTGCAGGTTGGCAAAGAATCACCAGTAAGGCAGAAGAATTCGATACTATTAAAATAAATTATTTTCCCGTACCGACACGGGATAAATTGATATTCAATATTAAGGGATTGAATTCAAACAGTCTTTTGGAATTTTCCATAATTGATTTAAATGGAAACTTGTTAAAATTTCAAACAGAAAATTATTATGTAAATCCAAAGTCCTATGAATTGTTAAGCATCCCATTACATGATCTGGAGAATGGTATGTACATTTTTAAAGTGAGAATTGGTAATTTTTACAAATCCATGAAGATTGTTGTACTTCATTAATTCGTTTATTTAGTATGCGTATTAAATTCGTTTTTCTGTTTTTGATTTCTTGTAGTTTTGGAGTATTAAAATCCCAAACCATTTTAAATTATTTTAATGCACAGGTATTAAATGGCCAGGTTATTTTAAATTGGGAAATTCAAACTGGGAATACCTGTGATGGAATTGAAATACAACATAGCACGGACAGCATTTCATATTATAAAATTGGAGAAATAAAAGGAGTTTGTGGCAGCAAAACAGAAAACATATCCTATGAATTTAAACATCTGTTTCCTCAAAAAAACAGGAAAAATTATTACAGATTGCAATTGGGAGGATTTGCATTTTCTGAATTGGAAACCGTGGAAGTATTAGATTTTAAAAATGGATATCTCTTAAGACCCAATCCAGCTCAAGACAAGCTTCAACTTAAATTTGATCGTGATTTGGGAAGTTTTCAAATACGAATCATTGATTTGCAGGGACATGCGGTTGTAAATACCCAAGGAATGGGGTCCGGGATTTATTTAGATGCCAGTGATTGGAGTCCCGGGGTCTATGTATTTATGATACAAACAGAGGATATTTTACCTATTAAAGGTCGTTTAATCAAATTATAAAATTTACTTCGGATCCTAAAGCATACTAGCCAATTTTAGTACTTTGGCGAGCCAACAGCTTCCAGCGTTTATGAGATTTAATCCATACCTGGCAAACATGTAAATTCAATCGGATGGCTTTACCTTGTAAAACAACTTCATGAACAGCCTGAAAGCGGACAATGGCAAATTTTTTTGAAACCTGGCAGTGCATGCTATCAGCTACGATATGCTCATATATTAAATAGTTTGAAAGGATATGATTTAATACTTCTTGTTTTGTTTCAACCCAACCATTGGAATGACCATATGAAAGCTCGGGATGTAAGAGTTCCTCAAGTTGCATTGAATCTTTTTGAATCAAGGCATTATGCAGAGATTTGGCAGCTGAAATGATCGGCAACGATTGCTGAGCACTTGCGTAAAAGCAACAGAGCACCAGGAAGTATTTAAACATATAATATATTTTTAAATGTAAAACTACACAAAGGACTAAAATTTTCAATTTTTTATGGATATCAGGGCAAGAATGAATTTTTTCATTTGTAATTTTTTGTATCTTGGCTATTCCATTTAATATATATTAGCATTAATTGAAATATAATATTTGGAGCCAATTCAATAGTCTAATCAAACATAAATTTTAAATAAATGAAAAGCGCAATTTTATTTTTATTTTTAAGTATATTTTCACTAAGGTGTTTTTGTCAAATTAAAGACCTGGAACAAAATTCTAAAAGGCAAGAACCCAGGACAAAGAATAATTTTGATAAGGCTAAGTTAGCGCGTATCAGTTTCCAAAAATTGGATTTAAATTATAAGACACTGGAATCAGATGCTTCAGGATTTCCTAAGAGATTTTCCTGCAAATTAATACATGCAATCGAAGCAAAGCAAAGATCGACCTATTGGGAACAAAATTTATTAGACTTATTAGGCCTTAGGCATGAAACGGGAGTTAGTTATCAGAAAATTTCTGAGGACTTAGATAAAAGGGGGATTTGGCATGCCAAGTTTGATCAGTTTTACAATGGAATTATTGTTTTAGGAGGGCAATATTTTATACATGAATATATAGACCGTCAGATTCTGGGTCATGGAAATGTGTTAATGCCTGAATCAAGAATTAATGCAAGAGTTGATTCATCTCAAATTCAAAATTTTATTGAAAATTATTTTAGAAATAAAAACCTTTTGGATGACCCAATTCACGCGTCAAATTTTCAACTGGCATATTGGTTTAATACCAACGAACAAAAATGGTTTCTAATATACAAAACGACTGTTCGTTGTAATACATATGAAAACTGGATGGTATATCTGGATGCAAGCACAGGTCAAATTTTGAAATCTACAAAAACACAGTGTAGTTTTCACAAAGAGGATGCCCACATCGGAAGAGATCCCAAAGTTTGTTGTGATGAAATTAAACAAAAAAGCAATTCAGCCAATTCAGAAATTGCTGGAGGTGAAACAACCCTGGCAAAAGATTTAAATGGGGTGGACCGTACCATCAATGTTTGGCGTGAAGGAGCAGATGTTTATCTTATTGATGCTTCAAAACCAATGTTTAAAGCAGGTCAATTCCAATTAGCTAATCCTATAGGAGCTATCTGGACACTGGATGCTAAAAATTCATTCAATCCTTTTCCTGGAAAAGATCAGATCAGTTCGAAGACAAATAATTATACAACAGTATCCGTTTCCACGCATTACAATGCGGGCCAGGTGTATGATTACTTTTACAATACACACGATAGAAATTCTATTGATGGAAAAGGCACAACCATTACTTCTTATGTAAATTTTGGATCCAATTATGTAGGAGCCTTTTGGTCCAATGGAACGATTCATTACGGGAATGGAAATGTTTCTAAAGGCTATTTACCTTTTGCTAAAGGAATCGATATTGGCGCACATGAAATTTCTCATGGAATTATCGATGCATCTGCAGGATTGGAATATGATGCTGAAACCGGTGCAATTAATGAATCGTTTGCAGATATATTTGGAGTGCTGGTCGATCGAACAGATTGGACGCTTGGAGAAGATATCATTGTTCCGGGACATCCAATACGCCCAACAGGCGTGGAGCGAAACATGGCAGATCCCAACCAGGGATTGCCGAAAGACAGTTTTCGGATTGGGTGGCAACCAAAACACGTGAATCAACAATATAAAGGATTGGAAGATGGTGGTGGTGTACATTGGAACAGTGGTATTCCGAATCATGCATTTTATTTATTTGTGCAAGGTATGATCAACACAGCCGGCAGTGAGGAAGCAGCTAAACAAATAGCCGAGCAAGTATATTATCATGCATTGATTTTTTATTTGACCCGGCAAGCTGATTTTAAAGATTTACGTGCATCTATCGAACAAGCATGTAAAGATTTATATGCAAATAATGCCGATGTTTTAGCCTCAGCAAATACTGCATTTGATATGGTTGGAATCACAAGCAGCAATAATCCGGGTGGCGGCTTGTTTGATTTTAGTCAAAAAGATTTGCCGGTTAACCCCGGAACAGAATTTGTAGTGTGCACCCGATTTAATGTAAATGCCAACAGAAATGAAGGGGTTTATATTAGAGATATGACGACGCATACATTCCAGCAATTGAGTAATTTAAATATTGTAAGCAAACCTTCTGTGACAGATGATGGCACCGACATTTATTTTGTTGCTACTGATTTAAAAGTGTATCGTCTGCGATACAATCCAAGTACATTTACATATGATCAAAGTTTACTGATTGATAATCCAGTTTACCGAAATGTGAGTGTCTCTAAAGATGGTAGATTTATTTCATTGCTCGAATTACCAACGCAGAATAATAATAAATTAAAAGTACGCGATTTGCTTACTCAGGATGAGCAAATATTTACGTTAACAAATACAGAATTACAGGTAGGCTTGCAGAGTTCGACCGTTACACAAATTGGATCTATGGATTTTGATCCTAGCGGACAATATATTATGTATGATTGTTTTAGTACCAATGTAATTGTTGGAGGAAATTCATTTCAACAATGGGATATTGGCGTGCTCCGTTTTTGGGATGTTGCAGGAGATCAATTTGGAGATGGTGCGATTGAAAAATTGTTTCGCGCTCCTTTGGCTGATATCAGTCAAGATGTAGTTTATCAATTTAGAAATCCGGTTTTTGCTAAAAATTCTCCTTATGTCTTGGCTTTTGATTTTTATTTCACTGACTTTGGAAATCAAACTTATGGTGGCAGTTTTGGAATTGTAGGGACCAATATTGAAAAGGGAGAATTAAAATATATTCAACAACAACGAGTCGGATTGGCTTATCCAAATTATTCAATGGAAGATGACAGTTTGAGTTTTGACGATGGGTTTCAAACACCTACGCGACCTACTCGAATTCATACAGTCGGATTGGCAGCTTCAAAAATAGATTCGAATGGAACATCAAATCGTTTTCTCAATGGCTACCGTTGGGCGAGTCGATTTGGTAATGGGAAACGAAAATTAATTAATTATTTTCCACTTGCAGCAGCTGATCATTTTGTAACAGACGAAGATCAACAACTTGCTGCGACGGTTGTAACCAATGATCGCCCCAGCAATGATGGCTCGAATAATTGGAAATTGAAGGGCGCAAATGGAGGTGCTTTAAAAGGGACTGTTACCATGATGCAAGACGGTCAATTTGTTTATAAACCCGATCCCAATTATTTTGGATCTGACCAGTTTAATTATGTCTTGTGTGATGTTGATTCTGATTGTTCGGAAGCAACTGTTTTAATTGATATAAATTCCATAAACGACATTCCCATCGCAGTTATAGATAATTTTATAACAAATGAAGATCAGAACTTAAATGGAGATGTATCAACAAACGATCAACCATGTATAGATGGCGGGAACCAATGGAAATTAAAAGGAACCAATGGCGGCGCATTGAGAGGTGTTGTCAGTATGGATGTTGATGGTAAATTTAATTACAAGCCTGAAGCAGATTTTCACGGTCAGGATGAATTTAGTTATACATTGTGTGATGTAGATTCGGATTGTTCAGAAGCTATTGTTAGAGTAATGATTAATTCCACCAATGATATTCCCATCGCAGTTGTAGATAATTTTATTTTAGATGAAGATCAGGAATTAAATGCGGATGTTGCTTTAAATGATCAACCTAGTCCAGATGGAGGAAATCAATTGAAATTAAAAGGTTCCAATGGAGGTGCTTTAAAGGCAATAGTAACAATGAATTTAGATGGTACGTTTAATTTCAAGCCTATTTCAAATTATTATGGAATGGATGAATTTACCTATGAATTATGTGACGCAAATTCTGATTGTTCTCAGACTACAGTCAAGGTATTAATTAATTCGGTAAACGACTTACCCATCGCTTTTGAAGATAATTTTAGTTCTGATGAAGACCAGGTATTATCTGGAAATGTTAATGCAAATGATGTTTTAAGTCCAGATGGAGGAAATCAATGGAAATTAAAAGGTGCGAATGGTGGTGCTTTAAAAGGAGTAGTAAGCATGAATCCCGATGGCCAGTTTAGTTACAAACCTGATGCAAATTATTTTGGGACAGACCAATTTGTATATGAATTGTGCGATGGAGAACCCGATTGCGCAGAGGCTTTGGTAAATATTACCATCAATTCAATTAACGATTTACCGGTTGCAATTAATGACCAATATAGCACCAAACAGAATCAAATGGTGGTTGGAGATGTTTCTCTCAATGACGTTGCAAGTGGTGATGGAGGCAATTTATGGTTGTTGGTAGGTGCGAATGGAGGTGCTGCCAATGGAACCGTTAGTTTAGATCCTTTGGGTGCATTTAGTTATCAGCCTAAATTGGATTTTGTCGGAATGGATTCGTTTCGATATAGAATGTGTGATACTGATCCGGATTGTGCAACGGCAACCGTAAACATAAACGTTGAATCAACAGTAGGAACCCATGAGAAGTTAATTCCTATGGTGATATCCATAAGTCCAAATCCGTTTCAAAATAACCTCTTGATTAAATTTGATTCAAAATCAAATTCGACTGGATTGTTAACCTTTTTTAATATTCTTGGAAAATGTACAGAACAACAACAAATAACAATTAATTCAGGGCAGCAGTTGATAAATTTAAATACAAGTGATTTAAATGAAGGTATTTATATTTTAAGAATACAAATTGAAAATCAGAATCAACATATTAAGTTAATAAAGAAATAGAATTTTTATGAATTTGGTCAAGCAATTAACTTATATAATTGTATTGATTCCTTTTTTGGTATCTGGTCAAAGCAGCGAATCCATTGCGATCAAAGAGATAGACAGTTTACTTGAATTGTCTATAGATTTTGCAGAAAATCAAGAGTTTGAAAAAGCTTTTGAACTGAATGCAATGGCTGAAAAATTAGCATTAAGTAAATTTAGCAATGCATCTGTTTCTTTCGCTAACTGTTTATTAAACAAGGGCAAAATTTATTATTATAAAAGTGAATTTGTTGATGCTGAAAAGTGGTTTTTACAATCCAAACCAATATTTGAAAATACATTAGGCAAAGGAAGTTCAGATTATGCTATGAACTTGCATATGCTAGGAGTAATTAACTATATGACTGGTAATTACAATAGAGCAGAACAGTATTATCTGGAGTCAAGAGCAATTAGAGAAGAAATCTTTGGAAAAAGCAGTGTAGATTATGCAGCCAGTATTTTGAATTTGGGTCTGGTATATACGGATTCTGGAAATTATGAGAAGGCAGAACCCTTGTATCTGGAAACGAAGGAAATTTTTGAAGCTAAATTGAAAAACATGGAGCATCCTTTATACTTAAACTGTCTTAATAATCTCGGAATTTTATATTATCAGATGGGAATCTATAATAAAGCGGAGCCCTTGGGATTAGAAGCGAAACGTATTCGCGAACGTAATTTGGGAAAAGAGCATCCTGAATATGCTCAAAGTCTTAACAACCTTTCAGTATTATATACGGCAATGGGGAATTATGAAAAAGCAGAACCATTTGCTTTAGAAGCAAAAACAATTTTTAAAAAAGTTTATGGCATAGAACATCCTCATTATGCATCCAGTGTTTCCAGCCTTGCAAATTTATATTATTATAAAGGTAATTTTGAAAAAGCACTAAACCTTGAACTCGAAGCTCGTGAAATAAATGAAAAAGTATATGGAAAAGTCCATCCAGAATGTGCACTTATTATCAATAATTTGGGAAATACCTATATGGACTTGAGACAAATGGATAAAGCAGAAGTATGTTATCTTGAATCTATGCGTATCTATGAAAAAGTGCACGGCAAGGATCATCCGGATTATGCCTGGAGTTTGGGAAATCTTGCAAATTTTTATCTTGCAAACGGTCAATTTGAAAAAGCAGAAAGTTTTGCTTTGGAAGTAAAAAAATTAAGGGAAAAACTTTTAGGAAAGCAACATCCGCATTACCTGGATGTTTTGTACACCTTAGCATATGTCTATGAAATTAAAAAAGAGTATCAAATTGGAGAACGGATTTTAGAAGAAGCTGCTTCTCTTGAACAAGCTCAGGTTTCTTCAGCAATTTCATATTTATCAGAACAGGAACTTGCCAAATATATAGACATGTATAAAAGGAATGGCAGTGATATGGCAAATTATACTTTAGCCTGTAAAGAGTCTGGTGGAAATTGTAATAAACTAACTGAATTAGTATTCAATAACGCGTTATTTTATAAAGGATTTTTATTAAAAGCAAGCTCAAGGATGAATGTTTTAGCAAGTACTAATTCGCTGGCTACAGATATTTATAAGAAACTAAAAGGCTATCGTCGTCGATTGGCTTCAGAATATTCTTTACCTATTTCAGAGCGAACAAACTTATTGGAATTAGAAGACAAAGCAAATGCTGCTGAAAAGGAATTATCAAGTTTAATTTCTGAATACGAAGCTGAAAGCAAACAACTTTCTTGGAAAGATATACAATCTAAACTTACTGAAAATGAGGTCGCTATTGAGTTTTTGCATTTACCAATTCAATTTCCTCATAAATCGGGAAAGATAATTTATATAGCATTAATACTAAAATCAGGAATCCAACAAATAGAATTTATACCTTTATTTTATGAGGAATCTCTTGATTCTTTATTGCAATCGAACACCTTGCGTCGGGCTGATCATGTTAATAATTTATATACCCATTTTGACCGGGGTGCAATTGCACCTGAAGAATCTAAAAGGACACTTTATGATATTCTTTGGAGACCTCTTGTTAAGGAACTAACAAATGTAAAAACAATTTATTTCTCTCCAAGTGGCTTATTACACAGAATTAATTTGGATGCAGTTCCTATTTCTGAAACAGAGACTTTAGCAGACAGGTATCAATTAATTGGGATAAACAGTACGAGGCAATTAGCCATTCCTTCACAAATAAAAAATAATCGAAACGATGCTGTTTTATTTGGAGGAATTCAATTTGAACAGGATTTTACAATCAAAGCAGAAGAGAATTTGCTTACATCCCGTTCAATGGAGGAATTAGCATTTAGTTCTGTAGATTCTACATTGAGAGGTGGAAGTTGGAATTATTTGCCCGGTACAGAACGAGAAGTGAATGCTATTGAAAAGATCATGCAATCTAATGAATTCACTGTTGACTTGAAAAAGGGATATCTGGCTACAGAAGAAAACTTCAAGAATATTGGGACAAACAATACTCCTTCACCTCGAATCCTACATATCGCAACGCATGGATATTTCTTTGCAGATCCCAAAACTAATAGTCAGCAGTCACTATTCAATAATCAAACAGGAAGCGTGTTTAAAATGAGTGAACATCCGATGCTTCGTTCCGGATTAATACTTGCAGGAGGCAACGCAGCCTGGCAAGGAAAACAAACACTGGAAGGACGAGAAGATGGAATTCTCACGGCATACGAAATTTCTCAGATGAATTTATCGAATACAGAACTCGTTGTGCTATCCGCATGTGAAACCGGATTAGGTGATATTCGGGGAAATGAAGGTGTATATGGATTACAACGTGCTTTTAAGATCGCTGGAGCAAAATATCTCATCATGAGTTTGTGGCAAGTACCAGATAAGCAAACCTCCATGTTGATGACAACATTTTACAAGAAATTGTTAGAATTGAAAATGACGATACCAGATGCATTCCATGCCGCTCAAAAAGAATTGCGGGATCTTGGATTGGATCCGTATCAATGGGCTGGGTTTGTGTTAGTTGAGTAATTTATTAATAATTCTAAATCCTCATTCCCCGCGCTCATTATGATTCTGTATTTTACTTGGCTTGGTAGTGTAGTTTTTAAGTAGAAAGTATAATATTGCACTCTGAATGTAAAAATTTGAAATACACGAACCTTATTTTAATATTGTTGGCATTAGACCGTCTTTCCGCTCAAGCAATTGATTCTAGTGCAATTAAACAGGTAGATAGCCTCATTCGAGTATCGCGTGACTACACGAGTAAAAGAGATTTCGATAAAGCGCTAGAAGTCATTTCTGAAGCTGAACGTATCGCATTAAAAAATCTTGGAAGGGAGTCAGCATCGTATGGTAGTTGTGCCTTCAGTCGGGGTAGGGTGATGCATAACAAAAAGGATTTCCCAGAAGCCGAAAAATTTTATATAGAAGCCAAAGTCATCCGAGAAAAAGTGCTTGGCAAGGCACACCCCGCTTATGGCTGGTCCATGAATAATCTTGGACTCTTAAACAAAGATATGGGCAATTACGATAAAGCTGAATCCTATTATCTTGAAGCCAAAGCCATCTGGGAAAAAGCATTGGGTAAGGAGCATTTCAATTATGCCGCAAGTATAAACAATCTTGCAAGCCTGTATTGGACTTTGGGTGACTACGAAAAGGCAGAGCCACTCTATCTCGAATCCAAAACCATTAGAAAAAAAGTGCTGGGTAATGAACATCCAGATTATGCGGCAAGCCTCAACAACTTGGCAAGTCTTTACATTGAAATGGGGAACTATCTAAAAGTCGAGCCACTAATTCTTGAAGCCAAAGCCATCCTGGAAAAAGTGTTTGGAAAGGAACATTTTGAATATGCCAAAAGCTTGGAATATTTGGCAATCTTTTATCATGATATGGGCAACTTTGAAAAAGCCGAGCCTCTTTATATCGAAGCCAAAGACATCCGTGAAAAAGTATTCGGAAAGGAACATTCCGAATATGCCTCAAGCATTAATAACCTTGCAGTCCTGTACGATGATATGGGTAACTATGAAAAGGCAGAGCCTCTTTACCTCGAATTCAAAGCTATCATTGAAAAAACACTGGGCAAGGAGCATCCTGATTATGCAACAAGCCCTAACAATCTGGGAAACCTTTATTATGAAATGGGCAGCTACGAAAAAGCTGTGGCCCTCCACCTCGAAGCCAAAGCTATCAGAGAAAAAATGTTGGGCAAGGCACATCCAGATTATACTGCAAGTTTAGACAACCTGGCACGTGTATATGAAAGACAACATCGATATTTAGCCTCGGAACCATTACTAGAAGAAGCATTTTTCCTGAGGCAAACCAGATTTTTAAACGCCACATCTTTTCTTTCGGAACAAGAACTTGCTCAATATTTAATAAAATATCAAAAAGGCGGAGACCGATTGAATTCTTATTTATTCGCACGCCCAAACATTAAAGCACACTCCGGAATTCTGACTAATTTGGCATATAATTATGCCCTTTTTTATAAAGGCTTCCTCCAGGCCGCTGCTACTCGGCTGAATGCTCCTACGTTTATTTCAGCAGAAATGGTAGACTTGAATCTCCAACTCAAAAGCTACCGTCGTCGGCTCTCCGTTGAATACACAAAGCCAATCGCTGGGAAAAAAGGCATCGCCGAATTGGAAGAAAAAGCCAACCTTGCAGAAAAAAAACTTGCCCGTTCAGTTTCGGGTTATGCAGAGGCTATCCGTCAAGTTAAATGGCAGGATGTAAAAGATGGTTTAAAAAAAGCAGAAGCTGCTATCGAGATTGTTCATTTTAAGATCAATTTTCCTAGTTATATGGATAGTATCATGTATGCAGCCCTACTGATTGAACCTGGATCGGATCAGCCTAAGTTTATCCCACTTTTTGAAGAAAAATCTTTGGATTCCCTTTTATATTCCAAATCAGAACGCAGAGCAGATTATGTCAATAGTTTGTACACGTTATCAGATCGTGGGGCAGTAGCCATTGATGCTCCTAAAAAATCACTGTATGATATTTTATGGAAACCATTAGAAAATGAATTAAGAGAAATTAAAACGATTTATTTTTCACCGAGCGGATTATTGCACAGAATTAATTTGAATGCAATTCCCGTATCGGAAACAGAAGTATTAGCAGATAGATATCAATTAGTTGAATTAAACAGTACACGCCAATTGGTTATCCCCAATCAAATAAAGCATATCAATAACGATGCTGTTTTGTTTGGTGGAATTCAATTTGAACGAGATACTAATTTCATTTCAAATGAACCCTTGATTGTTTCACGATCAAGAGGAGAATTGTCTTTTCAAAACACAGATACAACGTTAAGAGGAGGATCCTGGAATTACCTTTCGGGAACAGAACGAGAAGTCAATGCTATAGAAACAATCATGCAACATTCAGGAGTGAAAACCAATTTAAAAAAAGGATTAAATGCAACGGAAGAAGCATTTAAAAATATTGGTATAAATAATGCTCCATCACCAAGAATCTTGCACATTGCAACCCACGGCTACTTTTTCCCCGATCAAAAAATCAATAGTCAGCAATCAGCAGTCAGTAGTCAGAAGGAAAGCGTATTTAAAATAAGTGATCATCCTATGTTGCGTTCCGGTTTGATTTTGGCAGGAGGGAATGCTGCATGGCAAGGAAAACAAGCATTGGAGGGAAGAGAAGATGGAATTTTAACTGCTTACGAAATTTCCCAAATGAATTTATCCAACACTGAATTAGTCGTATTGTCTGCATGTGAGACGGGATTGGGAGATATCCAAGGCAATGAAGGCGTATATGGATTGCAAAGAGCATTTAAAATTGCAGGAGCTAAATATTTAATCATGTCGCTATGGCAAGTACCCGATAAACAAACCAGTTTATTGATGACTGCATTTTATAAGAAGTGGTTAGAAGCTAAAATGACGATACCAAATGCATTCCATGCTGCTCAAAAAGAATTGAGGGATCTTGGATTGGATCCACATCAATGGGCGGGATTTGTATTGGTAGAGTAAAGTTTCATTTTTGATTTCATTTGGTTTTCTATTAATCACTAGAAATTGAAATTATTTTCAATTTAATACCTTCCTTTTAACATTGTAAATTTATTTTATTTATGAAATTTAAATTCTTAATGGTATTAATTCTAATATCCCATTACATTAGTTCCCAGTCAGACACAAGTATAGTATTAGATAAATTGGATAGTCTGTTTGTATTATGTGATGCCTATTCTGAAAAAGGGTCGTTTAAAGAAGCATTTGATGTAATTGTCGAAGCTGAAAATTTGAGTATTAAATGGTTTGGAAAGGAATCTGCATCTTATGGAGATGTATGTTATTTTCGTGCTTTCGTTTATAAGTTAAAATTGGAGTATGGATTAGCTGAAAAATGGCTGTTTGAGGCCAAGGCAATTCAATTCAAAGTGTTAGGAGAAAATCATCCTTATTATTCCGCAACAATTAATACATTAGGTGCTGTTTATATTGAATCAGGAGACCTTGTAAAAGGAGAAGAATGTTTATTACAATCGAAAAAACTCAAGGAAAAGTACGAGGGGAAGGAAAATGATGGTTATGCAGTTGTGCTAATTAATATTGGCTCTTTTTATCAGCGTGTTGGTAGATATGAAGAAGCATCACTTTACTACTTGGAGGCTAAAGAGCTTTATGAAAAGCACTTGGGAAAAGATAAAAGGCATTATCCAACTACTTTAAATAATTTAGCTTCATTAAATACAGAAATTGCGCAGTTTGAATTGGCTGAAACTTATTACTTCCAAGCACTTAGCAGCACAAAATTATTATTTGGCGAACAAAGTCCTCCGTATGCACTTATCCAGGATAATATTGCAAGATTGTACCAAATCATGGGAAATTATGAAAAAGCTGAATGGATGTTTTTGGAGGCATTAAATACAAGAAAAGCCTCTTTAGGTACCAATCATCCAAATTATGCATCCAGTTTAAATAATTGCGCAACCTTGTTCAGGCAATTGGGTAAATATGATAAAGCTGAGATCTTTTTACTAGAGGCAATTGAAATTCTGGAAAAAACATTAGGAAAAGAAAATGAATGGTACTGTTCTACACTGCAGAATCGAATTGATGTTCAATCGCGTAAGGGAAATTATCAGAAGGCAATTGAAATGCAAATTGAACTTAATAATATTTGGTTAAAAACTCAGGGAGATAGTAGTCTTACCTATTCAAAATCACAAATTGCATTGGCAAGTTATTATATGAGCTTGGGTTTTTTGCAAGAAGCAGAAAAATGTTATCAAATAGCTATTAAAATTGTAGAAAAAAAGTTAGGAAAGAAACATTATTCATACGCTGAAAACTTATCTCATTTAGCTAGTTTATATATTGAGAAGCAAAATTATAAACTGGCTGAAAAATTGCAGTTGGAATCCATTAAGATTACAGAAAAAGTTCTAGGTACTGAGCATATAAACTATGCAAATCGCTTGTTTAATTTAGGATTGATTTATGAATTAATGGGGAAATTTAAAAAGTCAGAATCATTATTTTCAATTTCATCTGCAGTTATAAGAAAAAATATTATGAATGCCTTATTCCACCTTTCAGAACAAGAAATGAATCAATTTATATTGACTTTTGCCGCAAAACAAGCTTTGATATTATCATTTGCACACAATACGAACGGAAGGACAAAGATAGCAACAACTTGTTTTGATAATTCCTTGTTTTTTAAAGGATTCCTATTAAACGCTTTTAATAATAATAGACATTTAATTGGCACTGATTCGATTACTATCGCGAAGATTAATTTGTTAAAATCTTACAGCCATTTGTTGGCAAAGGAATATTCTAAACCTATTTTATTGAGAAAAGGAGTTAAAGAGCTGGAAGAAAAATCCAACGAACTTGAGAAAACAATCGCACGATTAAATATTGATTTTGATCATTCCACCCAACAAATAAGTTGGAAAGAAGTACAAAAATTATTGAGTCCGGATGAAGCCATTATAGACTTTATTCATTTTAACTATTCAAATAAAAGGGGCACGGATAGTATAATTTACGCAGCTATGGTACTTAAATCTGGGAATCAGCTGCCTCTATATATCCCATTGGTTGAATCTAAACAACTTGAAGAGCTTATGACTACAAAGAAAGGCCAGAATAATTTAACCCAATTATATGCTTTTCGGGGTGTTAATCCTATTAAAGTTATTTCAATGAATACTATTTATAACTTGGTTTGGAAGAATTTAAAAGGTGAATTAACTGGAATAAAGAAAATTTATTATACTCCAACTGGATTATTACATCGAATAAATTTTGATGCCATCCCAATTAATGATACAACCATTTTATCTGACCAGTATCAATTGAATCGATTGAATAGTCCAAGGCAATTAATGTTTCCTAAAACAATGGTTCAACAAAATAATGTGGTTACAATGTATGGTGGAATTCAATTTGATCGGGATAGTTTTTTTGGCCAAACAGAAACTCACGATACTATTCTTAAATACAGAAAAGGAGATATAGTTAACTTTAGATCTATTGACACTACAAATAGAGGAGGAAGTTGGAACTATTTGATTGGCACTGAAATGGAAATAAACTCCATTGAAGCAATTACGAAACAAGCAGGCATGCAGAATATAGTTAGAAGTGGAAACCAAGCAACGGAGGAATCTTTTAAATCAATCGGAACAAACAATATGCCTTCACCAAGAATTTTGCACATTGCTACTCATGGTTATTTTTTTCCTGATCCTGACCGTACGAACTCCGCAAAAAGCGGAGTGGCGCAAGACAGTGCAGCAAGCGAGGGAACTGCGCAAGCAGCTTCATTAAATCCTATTGCTAAATTTGAAGCAACAGAAACTGTGTTTAAGATGTCAGAACATCCCATGCTTCGATCAGGACTAATAATGGCAGGCGGCAATGAAGCCTGGCAAGGAAAACAAACTTTGGAAGACAGAGAAGATGGAATACTTACTGCTTATGAAATTAGCCAAATGAATTTGTCAAGCACCGAGTTGGTAGTCTTATCTGCTTGCGAAACCGGCTTAGGCGATATCCAAGGAAACGAAGGCGTTTATGGATTGCAAAGAGCATTTAAAATTGCAGGAGCAAAATATTTAATCATGTCGCTTTGGCAAGTACCCGATAAACAAACCAGTTTATTGATGACTACATTTTATAAGAAGTGGTTGGAAGACGAAGGTCCCGATAAAGGCGGGAAAAAAATGACGATACCAGATGCATTCCATGCCGCTCAAAAAGAATTGCGCGAACTAGGCTTGGATCCATATCAATGGGCTGGGTTTGTTTTAGTAGAATAAATATTAATGGTAAATTGTAAATTATAAAGGGTGAATTTTTAATAGTTGTTAGGTGAAAGTTGTTAGTTATGAATTAATTTTTCAGACTTTCCTAATGACTACCACCCTAGAGATGCTACGCTTCTTTTCCTATTTGCGATCAGCCACAAAACCATTCAGACTCCTTGCCATGAATCAGAAGTTAATAGTCACTAGTTTATACTTTTAATATTATACTTACCTTTGAGTTTAGTATTAAGAAGGTGAAATTTTAATTTAAGACAGAAATGAAAAACAGCATCATTATCATCGTTCTATGTTGGACAAATTTTGCTTTAGCACAGGAATTGATCGATTCGGCCACCTTGAAACAGCTAGACAGTCTTCTGAATGTTTCTAAAAATTTGCGGGAGAAAGGCGACTTGATTAAGTCATTTGAATTAGATAGTTTAGTTTCAAAACAAGCTTTGGAAAAATTAGGTAGAAATTCTGCAGTCTATGCAAACAGCTGCATAAGTCGGGGAAAGTGGAATTTAGCAAAGAGCAATCACGCAGCAGCAGAAACATTTTATTTTGAAGCCATCCATATTTTTGAGACTCTTTATGGTACAGAGCACAACCTCTATGCAAAGGCACTAAATAATTTAGGAGTCTTGTATTATTTGATGGGAAAATTCGAACCGTGTGAATCAATTTATTTGAAAGTTAGGGATATTCAGGAGAAAGCTGTAGGGAAAAATCATATTGATTTTGCAGTAAGTCTAAATAATCTGGCACTTTTGTACAAAGAATTGGGGCGGTACGATAAAGCAGAACCCTATTATACAGAATCGTATTTATTATTCAAAAAAATTCTGGGGGTAAATCATCCTCAATACGCTAAAAGTGTAACCAATCTGGGTGTTTTTTATTTTATTATTGGAGCTTATGATAAAGCGGAGCCTTTATATTTAGAATCAAAGGAGATAAGGGAAAAATCACTGGGAAAGAAGCATCAAGATTATGGTGTAAGTTTAACCAATTTAGGTACGCTCTATGCTGCAATGGGCAATTTAGATAAAACAGAACGCTATTATATTGAAGCAACCCAAATATTTGAACAAGTAGTAGGCAAAAATCATCCAAAGTATGCGCAGAGTTTATACAACCTGGCTTCTTTATACAATGATTTACATAGAGACAGTCAAGCCTTGGTTTTGTTACTTGAGGCAAAAGCCATATTATTTACCGAACTTGGAACCAAACACCCGGATTATGTAAATTGCATTCACCTGCTTGCACATGCTTATAAAACTTTAAATAATTACGAGCTGGCAGAATCGTATCACCGCGAAGCATTGGAAATCCAAAAATCCATAACGGGAAAAGAGCATACTGCTTATGCAAACAGTTTGATTTCTTTAGCAAAAATATTTATGGAGACAAGCAGGGATAGCCTGGCTGAGCTTTTTTTAACAGAGGCGCAAACAATATTTAAAAGAGTAATAGGGAGTGATTATGCTGAATACGCAACCGTATTAGGATATTTGGCAATTGTTAATGAAAAAAGATCAAATGTTGAGTTAGCTGATAATTTACTTTATGAATACATGGTGCTGAGCCAAGAGAAATTAATCAAATCTGTTCTATACCTATCTCCGGAAGAATTGAATAAATACGCAGATAGAATTGCAAGAAATTTAGCAACACTTTTATCAATAAATTACAGAAGAAATATGATGGGCAACCATTCGGCAAACTTAAACAAAGCAATATTTAATACAGCTTTATTTCAAAAAGGTTTTGTTCTAAATGCCGCCAATCGCTTGAATTTGTTGGCAGCCGAAACAAGTGAATCCAATGAACTAAATACAACACTCCAATCTTATAAACGGAGGTTGGCAAAAGAATATGCAAAATTGTATTCTGAGCAAAATAAACAACTGCTGATTGAATTGGAAGAAAAGGCAAATATTGTCGAAAAGGATTTAGTTAAAAAGGTGAATGGTTATTCTGATGCAAGCACTCAGGTTCAATGGAATGATGTAAAATTAAAATTACAGCCTGGGGACGCTGTATTGGAATTTGTAAACTTTAAATTGGATTTTCCTAAGAAAACAGATAGTATAATCTACGCAGTGCTTCTGTTGCGATTTGAAGATTCCATACCAGTTTTTATCCCGCTTTTTGAAGAGCAGCAATTAAGCTTAATCCTCCAAGGGCATTCAGCTGGTAAACAAGCAGAAATTTACGCCAGCCGCGGCGTTTCTCCGATACGAGTTCAAGATTATACTAGCCTCTATAATTTAGTTTGGAAACCAATTGAGATGTACCTGATAAATAGCAAAAAAATATATCTAGCCACTTCAGGAAATTTACACCGATTGAATTTCACTGCAATTGCAATTTCAAATACCACGGTGCTAGGAGATAAATATAAATTTACTCAAATTGGGAGCACCAGGCAATTAGTCCAGTCACAGAAAAAAAGTTGGAATCAAACACCAGCTGCATTGATTGGTGGTATAAATTATAATATTAGTGAACCGAATACAACATCAAAATTGCAAGTAGAGAGCAAAGAACTTGAATTTGCAAGTTCCAAAACCAATGTTGCGAATAAGAGTTCGCAATGGAGTTTCCTTCCTGGTACGGATCAGGAAATCAGCAGCATTTTTAGTCTATTTAAGAACAATAACATTCCAGCGACTCAATTCCGCGATCGTTTTGCAACAGAATCTGAATTTAAAGCCATGGGGAAAGGAAACCAATCGCCGCGAGTATTGCATATTGCGACACATGGTTATTTTTTTCCTGATTCAAAATCCAATAGGCAACAATCAGAATTCAGTAGCCAATCGGAAAATGTATTTAAAATAAGCAATCAGCCGATGCTACGATCCGGTTTAATTCTTGCTGGAGGAAATAGCGCATGGCAAGGTGATCAAATTATAGATGGAAAAGAAGATGGAATACTTTCTGCTTATGAGATAAGCCAAATGAATTTATCAAATACAGAATTGGTCGTTTTATCAGCTTGTGAAACCGGACTCGGTGATATCCAAGGCAATGAAGGCGTTTATGGATTGCAAAGAGCCTTTAAAATTGCAGGAGCTAAATATTTAATCATGTCGCTTTGGCAAGTACCCGATAAGCAAACCAGTTTATTAATGACTGCATTTTATAAAAAATGGCTTGAAAACAAAATGACGATACCCGATGCCTTCCATGCTGCTCAAAAAGAATTGCGGGATCTTGGATTGGATCCGTATCAATGGGCTGGGTTTGTGTTAGTTGAGTAAATTATTAATAAATCTAAATCCTCATTCTCCGCTCTCATTCTGATTCTGTATTTTTGGCGGATGCCGACGCTATTGGTCGGCATGCTGACACGCTTCGCTTCGTCAGCATTTGTGTTGGTGGAATGATTAATTAGCTGATGGTTGTCAGTTGTCAGTTGGTAGGTACAACAAATAAGCTGTTACGCAAGAAAGTTCATGCTATAAATTCTCAATATTGCAACATTGCGGAATTGTAGCATTGCAGGATATAAATCAGTAGTCAGCAATTAGAAATCAATAGTCAGTAAAGCTGTAAAACAATAATCCAAAAGCCTATAGACTTCCTTTCTAGAGACTTCTTCTTGTTCTCTCAAATGAAATACATTTGTACATGAATCAAATCAATTTGGAATCATTTCTCCTGATCAATTATTGCTGGATAGCTTTGGCGATTCTTGTCCATGTTACCATGTTTTATATTAAAGCACCTTTTGGACGACATACCTCAGAAAAATGGGGCATAAGTATAAATAATAAATTGGGATGGTTTGTTATGGAATTGCCTTCCTTGGCAATCATGGTGTATTTTCTTATTTATGGCGCGAATTCATTGAAATCCTATGTTTGGATTTTATTTTTTCTTTGGATTTTTCATTATGTCAACAGAACCTTGATCTATCCGCTTCGAATTAAAGCTACGCCTAAACGCATACCGCTTGCAATTGTTGCGTCTGCCATTTTTTTTAATTTTGTAAATGCAGGTTTAAATGGTTATTATTTATCGGCTTTAGCTCCGATAAATAAGTATAATGAGCTCTGGATCGTTAGCTGGAATTTTATAATAGGCATAGCTTTGTTTTTGACTGGAATGTTTATCAACTGGAAGACAGACACTATGTTGATCCGATTAAGAAGCACAGGAGAAACCGGATATAAAATTCCAAATGGCTTTTTATTTAATTTTGTAGCCTCCCCCAATTTATTTGGAGAAATAATACAATGGCTTGGTTTTGCTGTAATGGCCTGGAATTTACCCGCATTTGGATTCTTTATTTGGACCTATTCAAATTTAGTTCCACGGGCTAAAAATCACTACGATTGGTATCATCAAAATTTTCCGGATTACCCTAAAAGTCGAAAAATTATTTTTCCGTTTATTTATTAATTTCTACTCGGTTGAATTCATTGTATTTGAAATCAATTTTTTAATTTAGGGGATCATTAATTTATATTTATATTTAACTGTTCTTTTAATAAGTTCCATGTACAGGGTATTCGGATTATTTATTCTTTTTTTTCCTTTGCTGGGTAAATCACAAGAGACCAATGCAGATGTTATTCGAATGCAGATGGATAGTCTCAATAAGGTGGTTGTCAAACATATTGATTTAGGAAAATTTTATTTAGCCTTACAGCTCAATAAACAAGTGGATTCCATTGTTTCAATTAATTTGGATAGCATTTCAGCTTCTTTTGGTCTTTATTGCTTAAACAAAGGAAGAATTAATGCTTTTTACAATAAAGTAACAGATGCAGAATTTTATTTTATAAAAGCCAAATTTGTTTTTAAAAATAAGCTAGGCAGTACCCATCCGGATTATTTAGAGACTTTAAGTTTTTTGGCAAATTTTTATAAGGAAATCGGGTCTTATAAAAATTCAGAAATATATTATGAGGAGTTAAAAAAATTATTAGCTAAAACATTTACCAAGAGGGATACTAAATACATAGCTTGTCTGAATGAAATGGGTCTACTCTTTAAAAACATGCAACAATTCAAGAAAGCAGAATCTTATTTATTGGATGCGAAGGAAATACAATTAGCAAGTTTAAGTGCAGACCATCCGGATCTTGCAAATACCTTTAACAACCTGGGCATTTTGTATAAAAATATGGGACGATATGAGGAGGCAGCTCATTATTATAATGAAGTGTTGCGGATTCGGAAAATTCATTTAGGTACGCTGCATCTACTCTATACCAGCACATTGACAAATCTTGCCAATTTATATATTGACTTAGCAAATTACTCCTTGGCTGAAAAATACTTTTTAGAGCTTATCCAGTTGCGTGGAAAAGCACACGGTCAAAATCACCCGTATTATGCAACCAGTTTGGAGGGCTTGGCGCAGTTGTACAGAGCAATGGGGATTTATAATAAAGCAATAGCCTATTCCATGGAAGTTAATACTATTCGAGACCGCAGTCTTGGAAGTTTTCACAGTGTATATGCCGGCGGACTAAGCAATTTGGCACAGATTTATACAGAAACCGGAAATTATGAGGATGCATTGCTTCTCTATCAAAAGGCCCTAGCGATCTACAAAGCTACTTTAGGTAAGGACCATTTGAAATATCTCGAATGCCTGAATCGAATGGCTATTTTATACACCTATAGAGGAAATTATGTAAAAGCAAGATCCTTCTTTGAAGAAGTGTTGGATACCCGAAGCAGGCAATTTGGAAAGCAAAATACCCAATACGCAGATGGGCTTGCTGGTTTGGCTTTTTTATTTAATGAAATGGGTGTATGCGATTCATCTGAATTCAAACTATTGGAATCTTTGAAGATAATTCAAATGGTTTTGGGTTCGAAGCATCATAAAAGTGCACAGGTGATGGATAAATTGGCGGATTTGTATAAGGATATTGGAAAAATTCAACAGGCAGATGCATTGTTTAGAAGGGCTAAAAATATTCGGGAAGACATGTTGGGCAAAAAACACTTTCTCTATGCTATGAGTTTAGCGCACGTAGCTAATGTCTGTGAAATTCAAAAAAAATACAATGAGTCCGATCAATTATTAGCGGAATTAAACGAACTTGATCAGAATCGAATGCGAAGTGCAGTTAGCTTTCTATCAGAAATAGAACTTGCAAACTATATTCTTTCTTTTCAATTGCGTACAAATGAATTGGGTGCATTTATAAATTCACGGCCCTTGAATAACCATGAAAAGTTGACAAGTCTTATTTTAGATAATACCATTTTCAGCAAGGGTTTTCTGTTAATGGCAGCTTCGCAGTTAAATTATAGTTTCTCTGATGATCCAACGTTTGAAATAGATAGAAATAAATTAAGAGGATTGCGCAAGCAACTTGCTGTTGAATATGCTAAACCAAAATCTGAACAGCGGAATGTATCTGAGTTGGAATCGAAATCCAATTCGATTGAAAAAAAATTGAGACGATTGAATTTAAATTATTTACAATATGCACAGCAAGTTAAGTGGCAGAAAATACGAGATCGGTTGACAACCAATGAAGCAGCCATTGAATTTATTCCATTTCAGATTCAAAATCAAGATAAACAAGTTGCCGTAATGTATGCCGCCATTGTACTTCGGGCGGATTCTAAATCTCCCCGATTTATTAGCTTGTGTAAAGAGACAGATCTTGATTCTCTTATAAAATCAAAATACAAATTGCGGCAAGATTATATTAATGCAATGTATAATCTTTATAACAGAGGGGTTGTTGAGGCTAAAATTTTGAATAAATCTTTATACGAATTGGTGTGGAAACCTATTGAGTCTGAATTAAACGGAGTCAAAACTATTTATTATTCACCTGGTGGATTGTTTCATCGAATCAATTTGAGTGCGGTGCGTTCTTCTAAAAATACGACCCTTGCGGATCAATTTCAATTAGTCGAACTTAACAGCACCAGGCAACTCATTTTGCCAAATAATTTTAACAGTACAACAAATAATGCCATCCTTTATGGAGGCATCTATTATAATACTTCGGATACTGCTTCTTTAACTGGAGTAACACAAAATCAACAAGCGGATTTAAAAGATATAGCTATAGATTCAACCAGAGGTAGAAGTTCCTGGCCATTTCTGGATGGTACAGAACACGAAGTGAAGACTTTGAATGATCTATTGATAGCTGCTGGATTCAGTGTTACATTAAAAACGGGTTATGATGCAAGCGAAGAATCTTTCAAAGAGTTAGGTTTATCAAGTAAACCGTCACCAAGGATCATTAACATAGCAACCCATGGATTTTTTTATCCTGACCGAACGAGTTCTGCCAGAGGCAGAATGGCGCACGACAGTGCGGCAAGTGAGGGAACCGCAAAAGCGGCTTCAATAAAGCCTCAATTTATTACAAGCGACCAGCCTGAGTTTGTAATTTCTGAGCAACCTATGATGCGTTCCGGATTGATACTTGCTAATGGAAACGATACCTGGCAGGGGAAGAATATCCTAGCTGGCAAAGAAGATGGTATATTAACTGCTTATGAAATTTCTCAAATGAATTTATCCAATACCGAGTTGGTTGTTTTATCAGCCTGCGAAACAGGCTTGGGTGATATTCAAGGAAATGAAGGAGTGTATGGATTGCAACGGGCATTTAAAATTGCAGGTGTTAAATATATCATCATGAGTTTATGGCAGGTGCCAGATTTAGAAACATCTGAATTCATGATTTCATTTTATAAAAATTGGTTGGGGGTCGATCCAAGCGATAATCAAAATAAGAATAGAAGCATTCCGGAAGCATTTCGATTAGCCCAAAAAGCAATGAAAGAGCGATTTATCAGTCCTTATCAATGGGCAGGATTTGTGCTGGTTGAATAAAAATCAAATGTCCATACTCCGCATGCTCCGCTCACATTCTGATTCTGTATTTTTTTGGCGGGTGCTGACGCATTTGGTCAGCATGCCGACAAGCTCCTCTTCGTCACCATTTGTCTTGTTTGAATAAAGCAATCCAAAAAGCAGTATTGGGCAAATAAAAACAGCTCAGGCAGCATATTTTTCTTTTGTTGACTCTTTAAATTAGTACCTTAGATCATTATGAAAAATCATTGTATAAAGACATTATTGATTGCAGTTTCAGTCTTGCTTAGTATCCCATTAATCGCTCAAATTCCAATTCATGATCCTGGTATTCAAGTGGACGAATCAAGTTTTTTTACCAACAATGCAATGAATCCATGTGTGACGGAGACTTTATATAAAAACATTGAACAACGTTGCATGGAAAACAACCAGCGAATGCAGCCAGAAAAGAAGATGCAAACAGCGGTCGTCTCATTGGAATGGCCGCTTCGTGCAGCGGACCGTTTAACGGATTGTAGTTTTTATCGGGTTTCGGCATATGTAGATCAGAATACGACATCAGGAGCATTTCAGGATTTTAATTGTGGGACAAACACCTACGATGGACACAGAGGGACCGATATTTCGATTTGGCCTTATAATTATTTAAAAATGGATTCTAATTGGGTGGAAGTGATTGCAGCTGCTCCCGGAATGATCATTGATAAACACGACGGAGAATTTGATAAAAATTGCGCTACGAATACCATGATGCCTAATTATATAGTAGTACAACACGCAGACGGTTCCAGAGCCTTGTATTTGCATATGAAAAAGAATTCACTAACTGCAAAAACAATTGGTCAAAGCTTGGAGCTTGGAGAATTTATTGGAATTGTAGGAAGTTCCGGAAATTCATCCGGTCCGCATTTACATTTTGAAGTGTGGGCTGGTGCTACGGTAGCAACCCGTATAGATCCATTTAAAGGAACTTGCAATGCATTAAATACGACGAGCTGGTGGGCAAAACAAAATGATTATAAAGAAACAGCCATTGTGAAAGTTTCAAGCAACTCAACAGACATCGTAATTCCTGCATGTCCTGCAACAGAAATTCCAAATGAAACGAATGTTTTTCAAATCCCATTTCAAGGTTCGGGATTGCCCGCAGGGTTTGCAAAATTTTATATTTTTTTAAGAGATGAACTCAGCGGTATGACCGCCGATATCAGTATCTTAAATCCGGATGGCTCGGTATTTACCAGTTGGACTTATACCAGCCCTGCAGACAGTAAGACCCGCATTCAGGGCTGGTCAAAAAAATTACCTACCAATCCTGGTAAATATACGTTTAAGGCAATATACAATGGAAAAACCTGTGTTTCACAATTTGAGATCACATTGCCGGTTCAGACAAAAACTGAAAAAGTGAATTCCGACTTTATAATTTATCCAAATCCTACCAATGGACAATTTACGATTCAATTAGGAGAAGCATGTGATGGAACGCTGAAAATTTCCACGATGTTGGGTACAACTGTTTATACTGAGCGGATAAGTCAAAGGCGAACTGAATTAAATATTCCTGTCAGAAATGGAATTTATTTTTATGAATTTCAAAATGACAATGGACAGAAGCAATCTGGAAAAATACAGATTGAAAACTAACAAAGGGCTGTAAAATACAATCAAATTTCATTGTTTTAGTAAAAACACATAATTTAAGCGAGACAAACGCTGACATTTTCTTATATTTATCATTAAGAATTTTAATTCAGCAATTAAATCAAACAATTATGAAATTACTAGACCTCTTGACCCCTGCCGGATTTCACATTCATATTAATCCAAATCACATTATTCATATACAAAACTCCGGCACAAACAATACTCTAATTCATTTTGTAAATTCTTCAAATACAAAAGAAGGAGTTGCACCCTATTCAATCATTGTTAAGCATACACTGAATGAGGTGTTGGATAAAATAAGCAAGATTTAAATTACTGGCTTTTTATTTATCCTGAATTGAAATAAAAAGGGTAAAAAACAAAACCCTTGTAAATTTTAAACTTACAAGGGTCATTTGTGGTACCTCCAGGAATCGAACCAGGGACACACGGATTTTCAGTCCGTTGCTCTACCAACTGAGCTAAGGTACCTCCTTCAAATAGATGAATTTATAAATTCATCTATTTGAAATTGGGATGCAAATATATATTAAATGTAAAAGACTGGAAAACAAAAACAAAAATAATGAATTCTATAAGCGATATAAAATATAAATAATTGCAAATCAATATATAATGTATATAAAATAAAATTAATCTAAAAAATTAATTCACATAAGATCGTAATAAAAAGCGATAAAAATTGAGAAGGATTTTCAGTCCTCCCGCCCCGGCGGGATGAGCTAAGGTACCTCCAGACACGATGAAAATAAGGATCTCCCATCGTTTTAAGGAAATTGGGCTGCAAATTTAAACCCAATCCTTAAACATTTAAATCAATTGAAGCTTTCTCTGTAATTTTATGCAACATTTTGGAAGCCAATTCATTATATATTTTTAATCCATTTCATGCCTAACCGAATTCTTCAAACTATCCTATTAAGTCTTTTTGGATTGACCCTTTTATTTACCGATAAAAGCACGGATGCCTGCCTTTGGTATATCATTCCCACAGGCATTTTGGCTATGGCCAGTTTCGTCTTAGGTAAATTAATTAATGAGTACTGGTTTACCAAATACAAGCCCGTTTTGGATGATTATGAAATAAAATGGGTCAGTAAATTCATACCCTATTTTATGCATTTAGAGGACGCTAATAAGGTAAAATTTTTATCACAACTGGCACTCGAATTGAAGCAAAGGGAATTTGTTTCAATGACCGATAAAAAATTACCGGAAGAATTAAAATTAATGGCACTTGCACCTGCAGTTCGTTTAGGTTTGGATCTCAACAATCCGTTGGCTGTAAAGTATCACAAAATCGTTTTTTATCATACGGCGTTTCCTTCACCCCAATATCAGTATTTGCACCTATCAGAAACGTTTCATGAAGACGGCGTTTTGATTTTTGCCAGCGATGCATTGCAATCCGCTCACGTCCAGCCCGGCGCATTTTTTAATACAGCACTTTATGAATGGGCATGCGTTTTTATTGAAATTTTTAATTTGCAAGATAAATTTCCACTTGATGATGCAGAATCCTGGATACTCATTGAAAAAATCTTACATACTGAGAAAAAACGCTTACACGATTATATGGGCATTCCAAAATTAAATGTCGCAGCGATTTTAATCTACTGTTATTTAATGTATCCACAAAAATTAGAAGAATCAAGTCCGGATTGCTTTAAGTTTATTAATAGTTTAGTTGATTAATGCGAAATTTTATCATTCTGATTGGTTTGTCTATTTGGTTTGAGTGTAACTCACAATCCTTGTCGCATAATCTATGGAGTGACATTTTGAATTCCAGCGTTGATACCAATGGAAACGTGGATTATAAAAGAATAATGAAAGACAGCATCCAATTAAATGAATACCTTGAAAAATTGTCAAACAATCCACCAAGGCCTACCTGGACTGTCAATGAGTCAAAAGCATATTGGATCAATGCGTACAATGCCTTTACAATTCAATTGATTTTACGTAATTATCCGATCCGTTCAATTAAAGACATTGGGAGCCGCATTCCGTTTATCAATTCAACTTGGGATATTCCTTTTATAACGATTGGATCTGAATTGCTTAGTCTAAATACAATAGAACACCTAATACTTCGAAAAACTTACAAAGATCCTCGCCTTCACATGGTATTGGTTTGTGCATCTAAATCCTGTCCGTCGTTAAGAAACGAAGCCTATACAGCAGGATCACTGGATCTTCAACTCGACGAACAATGTTATAAATTTTTAATGGATCCCGGTAGAAATAAAATTCAAACTTCGGAGTTAAAGATCTCCCAACTGTTTAAATGGTATTCATCTGATTTTAAGAAAAGGGGTGGAATCATTCCATTCATCAATAAATACAGTGAAGTAAAAATTCGAAAAAATGCCCAAATTGACTATTTGGAATATGATTGGTCATTAAATGAAAAAACAGCTCCTAATTAAACCATTTTTTAATTTTAAAGTCTTAATTTAGTATCAACAAAATAAATCTAACATGAAAAATCTATTAAAAGCCATTCAAATCCCACTATTCTTGATGTTGTCACTGACTTTCATCTATGCTGCTAACACAAATTGTCCAGAAGCCCTTCAAGGTCGTTGGGAACAATTGGGAAGTCGCACCGTAAAATTTGGTATGGACCGAGATGAAATTTTGGTGATAGCCAAAGAAGGATTTTTTACCGGATTAAAAATCCGAGTTACTAATTCTGCTTTAAACATGCATAAAATGGTCATCCATTTTGGTGACGGCACCACCCAAGATGTAGAATTAAAAAATAATTTCAAAGCTGGCCAAGAAAGCCGGGTGATTGATTTAGCAGGCAACCGGAGGGTGATTACCAAAATCGTATTTTGGTACGATACAAAAAATGCACGCCAAACCAAAGCGGTCGTTGAACTGTGGGGAAAGCATTAATCAATTACGAATTACGGATTATGGGAACGTAGTGGACATCCCGCGTACTCGCGGGACGAATTACGAATAGAGGAATTAAACCTTGGATTCTAATTTTCGGTAGTAGTTGTGAAGGTGAGGCGGAAATTCCTGTTTGCTCAGTGTATTTATTAAGTGTGTCTTGCTGCAATCATTTGTTAGGACATTAATAATAAAAAAGTCAGTTCAAAAATGAACTGACTTTTTTTATGCTTTACAAATACTATACAGCCAATCGGCTTTAGAGCCAATAAGCCGTATTTAGCTGCTTATTTCGTGTGATAAGCTGGGTTGTGGGTAAGTGGATTGCCACATTTAGCACAATTGCCTGAGCACCGGCACCACCTGGGCAACCTTTGCTGCAGGTAAAATGCCAAACACCTGCTGCATTTTGAGCTGGTTCAGGAGCAGTGGTTGGAGCTGGAGGGGTAATGGTAGTTCCACCAGAAGCATCTTGCGTAGCAGGAGCCGCACCGGCATTTGGATCTTGAGCAGGAGCAGTAGTTTCCGTAGCAGGAGCCGCATCTGCTTTTTTCTCAGATTTACAAGAAACCAAGCAAAGCCCTAATGAAAATAATACAAAATAAAGGATAGAAGATTTCATAATTTGAAGGTTTGTGATTAAGGGGCAAAAATAAGGATCTATTAGGATTTTTTTGAATATATTTTGGAGGATTGGGGGAATGGGATTTGGCCAATGTTTAGGAAAATAAGACCTCGGGAGATGCCTATTCTGGAATATATTTAAAAACAAAAGCCGGTTAATTAGGCCGGCTTGTTTCATGAAAAAAATGATTGTCAAGCAAAGCTTGGTTGTTGTGTATAATAGGTAATCATCAAAGTATGTAAATAGAATATGTACAAATAAGAATAATTAAAATCTTTCATATCTATCCCCAAAATTGTAATTCTCTTCATGTTCTCGCATGCGTCTTTCCCAGGGAATATCTCCTGGAGGGTTTTTAAATGCTGTATTCCTATTTGAGTCGATAACTTTGATTTTAACAACATTCCCCTTTGTATCCCAATTAATGGCACTAATCGGTTCCTATTATTCCCACTATCTAAAATAATGTGAAGCATCGCCATACTTTGAAATAGATGATTCATATTTTCCAGATTTTCGTTCTCGTGTAATAATTTCTTTCTTAGTTGAATCTTTATATATTATGTCGTATTCGACTTTCGGAAAAGACCATACATTAATAGTGCCTTTTCTATCAGCGTTTGATTCAGATACAGAAATGCTATATATTACTTTTTCTTTATATGGATTCTTGGTAACACACATAACGCTCGAATCAATTTTTTCAACATAGGCTTGGTGTTCTTTTGTGGTCCAACACCAAAGATCCATCTTTTTGGGAAAATATGATGTGTTAATTATTGGTTTCCAGTTTGAATCTGCATAAGCAAAACCTTTCTTTGGAATTGATTTTCCGTTCTCCTTTCTCCTCTTAGATGCCCACCATGTACATTCACCATATTGACGGGAAGCGATTGCTGGAACTAATTTCCCAATATTGAAACTAACTGAAGTTGAATTATTTCCAGCTGGTTTTACTGAAATAATTGCTTTTTCTGTAGGTTCACTATTGAAATTTGCTTTGAAAGTTACAACAATAATTGCATCTGACCAACTTTCAATATTAGTAATTGAATATGAATTGACACCAGTAATTTGAACTGCCCCTTTGCTATTTCCAAAACCAGATCCTTTAATTTTCAATTGACTTTTTACAGACGATTCGGTATCTCCAATTATATACCCCAAAAATTTGTTATTATCGTATGAAGTTGGGTAACCCAATATAGTACCTGAAATACTAGTTATTTTTGGAGGTGCTAGCACTTTATTTGGACTATTTGATTCAATGAATAATAAAATAAACAAACAATTAATAAAGCTCATAATAAAATATTTTAAGCAATTAATTCTTAAAATTATGATTTACATTTCGATCAAACATACAACACCGAAAATTTGGGTTATTATTAAATAATTTGGCGCATATTGTTGATGATTATGTTATTGTCAAATCTCACTTGGTTAAGACGTATAATTAAAAGATCTAAATGGTGTTGATATATAACAATATTAGCATGTGTCTTATAAGACTTGATTATAGATTTAATGCAGTATTTAGTTGAAAGGATACGTTTAATTTAACATAAAACATATCCCAAATTAAAATCTAGATTTTGAAACTAAAGGGAAAAATATTTTATTTACTATGAATTAATGCTTTAATAAATAATAAGTTTGAATTTTATTATAAATAGGTTTTGTTTTTATAATATTTTATCAAATGATTTATCAGTAGAAAAGTTAACGAAAAAAATGGGTAGCTTTCATATCATTTGTAGATTTCCCGAAATAGCCTGTTTTTATGATTCTTTTATTTTGCGAAATATGCTCTATTTCAATGAAAGCTTTTGACCAAACATCTGTTTGACCATTTTTGTCAGGATTTGATTCAGATAAATCTATTTCATATTTAAGTATAGGGCGTTTACTATTGCCTAATTGTTTTACATTAATTTTTTCTATAAAGGCAAGTTGAGAGTCTGAAAATTTCCAAATGTCATGTTTCATAGGTTCATAAAATTCATTAATATTTTTGTACTTTGAATCTGTGAAAATTGGAGTAGGTATTGTCTTTCCAAATTCTTTTCTACGTTTTGCTACCCACCAAGTGCATTCTCCAAATTGGTGGGTGCCAACAGATGGAGCAATTTTAAAGTCATGTGAAACATTTTGGCCGTTAATACCTGAAGTTTTAAGGTTAATTATCGCTTTTCTTGGTTGTGCATTATATCCAACTCTAATTGTGAAAATGATTTTGGTATTTGTCCAGGAGATTATTTTGTTTATTTGGATGTCTTTGCAAACAATATTTAATGTGCCTTTTGTAGCACCTGTACCTTCTATTCCAAAGCCACTTCCTTCTAGCGTTAATAAATTTTCCTTCTCTGTATCCCCAATTATGTATCCTTCAAATAAAACGGGATTATAAGAAGTTTGTTTAGCAACATGATTGCCTGTAATTTTATCAATTCTTGTATTCTCATTAATTGAATTCGATAGAAACGAATGTAAATTCGTAACAAATAATGAATTCGATGGTATTTGACCCATCGAGAGGCAAACAATAAATAGATACTTATAGAGAATCATATTTTAAATTTTGATTTAAAATTAATTGCAGCAGCTAGATATATGATAAATCTATAGATGTATTATATAATTCGGCGCCTTTTAATAAAAAATGGATAAATAGTAGAATGATTTTATAAATTCCACAATTAATTACCCATATTTTTAGAATTTACATTATTTTGAACGGTGAACGAATTAAACGGCGTTGAAAATTTAAGTGAAATATGCTAAAACGAACCTTATATTAATTGATAGTTTGAATTTAGATTAGACCTGGATTTTTTGTATTACTATTGAATGTAGGGGGTATTGTTCTCCAAATTTTTAAATTATTCTCCGAATTTTGCGAAACAAAACCTTCTTTGACCCAGAGGTATAATTTTGTTTAGCTTCACAATTTGAGAACCTTCTAGGTTTAAATATTAATGACCTGCAGTATAGGACAGATTTAATCTTAATAGATATGAAATATATTGAAATTACTATAGATCTTTTCATTTTTTCTTATTCCTCCTGAGGGCAAAGTTCTTCGTTTATAATGTTCCAATCGTATAATAGATATTGATGTGTATAAAATTAAAATTGTGAAATAAAGTGATATCTGAATTTATTAAATTATATGACAAATTTAAATCATAACTAAAATGAATAACTTTAAGTTAATCGCTTCAGTGATAATGACTGTCTTTATATTGACGTTTGTTCACGGACAAGATGAAGGACCTATTTCAGAAATGTATTTGAAAGGTAAATGGAATGCTGAGTGCATTATGGAAGTATTAAATCATTCACTTATTCGTAGTTGCGAACTATGTCCTTGGGTGGTTGACCCAAACAATAAAAGCAACGTATCAAACAAAGATATTGAAATGAATTTTGGTGCTGACTCATTAACCTTAAATCATAACGGAGCAATTACAACTGTTCCATACACCAGGAATAAAGACACTCATGCTTTCACTTTCGCCTTGAACAACAGGCAATACTCCTTCCGTGTTTTCTATTACAACAAGCAAAGAATTCTTGAGGACAGTGACGGACTTCTTATGGTTTTGACAAAAGTTAATTAGTAGAAATTGAAAATGCTGCGAACTAACACGCAAGACCAGGCCGCGATGCATGCTCGGACAAAGCGTGTTCGAACTTTAAATGATTCAGCTTCATGGCAAAAGTGCGGTGATCCGTATAATATAAAGAGTAAAGGAAATATTTTTTTTGAAGGGTTTGTTCGATTATCAAAGTGTGGGCTTCTAACGGAGTGTGCGCAGGTGCAAAAAAGGCGAACTGCTATGCAGTGTAAACTTACATTCTTATTATTTGCATTTTTTACAGAGACAGTATCGTATTTAATCACTCAAAAAAATTACTTTGTTAATCTCTACTTCGTTACTTCAATAAATATGACGAAAGAAATTTTAAATCATTTTGATTAACTTTTATTACTGAATTGTTTCATTTTGAAAATTTGAACTTTATGGACTATACATACTTAAAAATTTGAAATGTTACTTTATGACATTTTATAGTCTTTATAATTCTATGTTATTACTATATAAGTATTTGAATAATAAATTTATAATTAGTAAAAATATGTGTGAAAATATATTTAACAGGATAGTAATTTGTATTTTGTTTATTTTATTCTTGCAACCGACCACAGTTAACTGCCAATGCAATAGATTAAAGGATTCATTGTGCCTTGTTGCATTCCATAATTCTGCAGGAGGTTTAGATTGGTTTAAGAAATGGAACCTGAATGAGTCTATGGACAATTGGTGGGGTATCAAATTGAACTCAAACGGATGTGTTACATGTATTGATATGGATGGTATTTTTGATTGCGGCGCACAAGGCAATAGAAAGGGTAACAATTTAATTGGAACATTAAATGATTCTATATATTTTCTTAGTGAGTTATCACAACTTAATCTAGAATACAATAAATTAACTGGAATACTTTCTCCTGATATAGGAAAATTGAAAAATTTATTAGTTCTTAACTTTGGTTTCAATCAATTTAGTGGAAGGATTCCTTATGAAATAGGTACCCTTCCTAATTTATATCAATTAAACCTTAAGAATAACAATTTAACAGGAACCATACCAGGGTCGCTTGGAAATATTCCACTGCAGATACTTTGGTTAGAGAATAATGATTTGTCAGGTTGTTTCAATGACTCGTTAAGATCGTTATGTAATGTATGCTGGAATGGAAATTTTAACAATCCAAAATTGCCATATAGTGGAGGTACATGGACGAATTGGAAATTCATTTTTTGTGGGGGAGAACAGCAAGTAGGAGCACCTTGTAATGATGGAATTACAAATACTTTGAATGACACCATTACTCAAAACTGTGAATGTAAAGGTAAACCTTTGGCGCCTTGTGCAAATTACGATTCTATATATTTAATTTCTTTATATCATAGTACGAATGGTCCCAATTGGATAAACAAATGGAATCTTTTGACTCCTGTTTCACAATGGTATGGCATTAGTCTTAATCCAGGTGGTTGCGTTAGTGCAATACAATTAAATAATAATAATCTTGTGGGTGTTTTACCAGATAGTCTTTTTGAAATACTTGACCTTGAGAAATTAGAACTATCTGGGAACTTGTTATCTGGTTCTATCTCAAATTCAATCAATCAATTAAGAAATTTAAAATTATTAGATTTATCTAATAATTTATTAAATGGATCGGTTCCACCAGATTTAGGTGACCTTTGTGAATTAAAGTCAGTTTTTTTAAATAATAACAGGTTTATTGGAAGCCTTCCTATGGATCTTGTAAAATTATACAATTTAGATAGTTTCAATGTCAATGGTAACTTTTTTGAATCAACTATTCCTCCAGTTTTTTCAGTATTATGTAGTATTAATTACATTTTGTTTAACGACTCAAATCAATTGAATGCATTTCAAATGAAGTGCAGTGATCAATTTTGGTTGGACCAAGCAGATGATTCTTTAATTCTTAATTTGCCATGGCTGATGAAGTTTAGAGACGACGTGAATTGTGATAGTTCATTTTGGGAATGTTCAAGCTTAGAGAATTTAGAAATTGGTTTATGTGAAGTCAGAAATGTACCTTTCATTTTTATTAGTGGTGGATGCAAATTTTTGGAGCAAAAAATTACTTGGGTAAATTTATACACCACAAATGGTGAAATTATTGAAACGATTACTAAAATTGATAGTTTTAAATATATTAAAATTGGGATATTGCCAGTAAAGGAAATCGATTTAATTGAGTTTGATACTTTATGGCATTGTTTAAAAAGTATTACTTCGACAAGTTCAGCAAATGAAGGTTTAAAAATAGAAATAAAATGTGCCCCTAATCCAGTTAGCAAAAATTTAATTTGCAATATTCCTGAACTTTGGGGCCTTGTAAGTATTAATGTATTTGATTTATTTGGAATTAACGTTTTAAATTTTAAAGAAATCAGCTGTGGAAATGTTGTTATAGATTTTGGTGATTTGAGAAATGGAATGTATATTATGGAGATAAGTAATAATAAATCAAGATTTGTTACTAAAATTTTGAAATCTGACTAATTGTCCTGCAATTATTATTTACTAATTCTAATTTTTACTTATACAATTGTAGCGAATTTATTTGTTATTGCATTCTAAGGTTCTTGAATGAAATTTACATACTTATTTTGTCTATTTTTTTATACTTTTTCTCTTTTCAGTCAAAGTAGTTCTATAGCTGTTAAAGCTGAGCTTACTCTTGTTAAAAGCCTATTAGATCAAAACAATCCTGTAAAAGCTTATAAAACATTAACTACATTGGTTAAAAATTCAACTAGCTTTTATCAAGAAGATAGCCTTATGATATATAGTTTGATGATTCAATGCCATGCATCTTTAAAAGATTATGAAGCCGCCATCAAAGATTATCAAAAAGCGCTTACACAACAAATTCAGAATGATACTCTTCTCGGTCAGATCCACGATCATATGGGTCGTTCGTTTTATCAACTAGCTGATTATTTAAGTGCAACGGTCCATATTCTTGAAGCACGGGATTTATATAAAAAGCTATACAGCAAAGAGGATAGTTTATATATCTCTACGTTCAATACACTTGGTCTTATATATGCCAGCCAAGCACGTTACAGCGACGCTGAAAAAGTTTTTCAGGAAGCAAGACAAATAAACCAGCGGAAGACTGGCGGTGGCAATATTCAATATGCCCGCATCATTAATAACCTTGCGGATGTTTATTGTAAGTTAAACCGATTTGATCAAGCAGATGGATTGTACACTATTTCACTTAGGATAAAAGAAAAAATAAGCGGTGCTTTTAGTAAAGATTATGCAAAGACGCTCTACAATCTAGCAAATTTTCAGGCAAGTTTGGGAAGATATGAAAAAGCAAAAAGTACAATTCTGCAAGGCATTGCAATTTATGACAGTTTAAAAGATACCAAATCAACAGAATATTTAAAATTTCTTGACAACCTTAGTATTCTGACTGAAAAAACAGGAGATATAAAAAATGCAGAGCGATTGTATTTAGATGCCTTAAAAAGAAGAGAGCTTGTTGGCACTATTAAGTCCGCTGAGTATGCAATTAATCTTAGTAATCTTGGCAAGTTGTACCTTGATCAAGGAAAATCAGAAATAGCATTTCAATATATTGAAAAAGCGGTCCCGCTTACTGCAAGTATCTATGGCAAAAATCATCCTATTTATGCAGGGATATTGATCTCAATGGCAACCATTCAATCAAAACAACTGAAGCACGATCAGGCTAAATTAAATTACGAAGAAGCTATCCGAATAATACAAAAAACCTTAGGAAAAGATCACATTGAATATTTTCATTCTCAATTTGAATATGCAAAATTTTTGCGAAAAACTGGAAATAAGGAACAAGCCATTGCGCTTTTTCAAACTATTGAAAAAATACCCCGAAATTTTTTAAAACGAGCTACTCGATTTTTATCAGAACTGGAATTGGATGAAAAAATTAAAGAGTACAAATCATTTATTTATGAAATTTATAGCTTTCAGTTAGCAAACCCTCAAGACAAAAACCTTGCTAAACTTGCATATAATATTAGTTTATATTATAGAGGATTTATCCTTAGTAATTTGCAGCGCATACGCATAGGAATGGATAAAGCCCGTTTCGTTGCCAATTCTCGCGATGAAGTAATTTCCTTGCATCGACAATTGGAGTTTGAATTAAATAAAGCCATAGGTGAACGGGCTAATACTACAGAATTAGAGCGAAAGATTTCTGAAATGGAAAGCCAAATTTCACATACCATTGGATCTTTTTCAGAGGAGTCTATGGAATATTCTTGGGAAGACATTCAATTTGCTTTGAGCGAAGGAGAAGCAGCAGTGGAGTTTATTTCATTCCCAGTTGGATTATCTCAGGACACTGTGTTTTACGGAGTGCTCTTAGTAACAAAATATGCTGACGCACCCCAATTCATTAGCCTGTGTTATGAATCCGAATTTGAAAATTTATTAAAATCCAATACCAATCGAACAGCCGATTATGTAAGTAGTATTTACAATTTTTCCAGTCGTGGTGCTATGGCATTAGGAGAGAAAAAACCTTCACTTACAGAATTGATCTGGACACCTATACGCGAGCATTTGAAAGAGATTCAAAGAATTTATCTGGTACCCGATGGCTTGCTAAACCGGCTAAACATTGCCGCCCTACCCATTTCTTTAGAAGCTGTAGTTTCAGATAGCTTTGAAATTATATTAATGAGTAGCACAAGACAAATTGTCCCAACAGATGTTCAAATTCTAGCATACTCAAATAAAAATTGTTTGGTAGTTAGCGGGGTGGATTATGATATTGAATCAACAGAAACATTTGCAAGCAGGAATTCAAATCCCTCCACAGCAGGTACTCAAACAAAAACTTGGACTGCCTTGCCATGGGCTGAAAAAGAAGGTGTTGATGTTTCTAAATTATTACAATCCAATGGATTTAAGGTTGCTTCTTTACAAAATACCATCGCTACAGAAAAAGGAATTTTTGATAGTTTGGAGTCCAAGAAAAACTGGAGAATTCTACACTTTGCAACGCATGGTTATTTCAATACTTCAAAAAACCAGACTCCGTCTTCAAATTTTTATGGATCCGGTATGATGAATAGTGGGCTGGTCTTATCTGGTGCCAATAGTTTTCAGTCAATCCAAAACGATACCAAGACGGAAGACGGACTATTAAGTGCTTATGAAATTAGTCATCTTGATCTATCCCAAACAGAATTGGTTGTGCTTTCAGCTTGTGAAACAGCTTTAGGTGATCTGAAAGATATTGAAGGGGTATATGGCCTTCAAAGGGCTTTTAAACTGGCAGGTGCAGGACAAATGATCATGAGTTTATGGCAGGTTCCAGATCGTGAAACCAAAGACTTTATGTTGAGCTTTTATAAAAATTGGATTTCCGATACCTCCAGCATTCGAAATGCATTTAAAAAAACACAATTGGAATTCAGGCAACGATTTGTAAATCCCTATCAATGGGCTGGATTTGTTTTGTTGGAATGAAGGGGAGTTGATAGCTGATAGTGGTTAGTTGATAGTTGTCTATCGTCCATGGTCTTTAATCGGTTAGTCCAATTAACAATTCTGAATTCTTTGTTCTAATTCGCCCTTTGAAAAATACTTGCTTTTTTATAAAAAGTACTATATTCAAAGTGACAATATTGTATAGGTTCACTATCCAGTAGTTAATTTTTATAATATAAAAAAAAATCCTCATTTGCTTTTTGATTTTAAGTAATTTCCGTAGTTATAGTCAAACTCAAATAGCTTGTGATCGCAGTTCAGATAGTTCAGAGTTAGTTAAATTTTATCAAAATTTTAATGGTAACCAGTGGAATATTCGAACGAATTGGTTGGTTCAAGGAAGGCCCATTTCTACTTGGTCAGGAATTTTATTGAATGCAAGTGGTTGTGTTGAAGAAATAAATCTGGATAGAAATAAATTAAATGGCGTGATTTTCGATTTTAATTTTCCCAATTTGCGCAAATTGAATATTGATTACAACAAGATCCGCGGGACAATTCCTGACTTTACAAAGCTTTCTGAATTAAAATTATTAAATTTAGCACACAACGAATTAACTGGATCCATTCCCAATTATTTCTCATTGGCAAAATTGACCAACTTGGATTTAGCAAACAATTTATTAGATGATAGCATCACCTTGATTAAGTAAATTAAAAGATAGAAAATTAATACGGCTACTATTTTGATGAGAATATTTGAATCACAAATTGCATTTCTCACCCTCCACACAACCACCTCTTCAAATCCTCGCCGCCTCTGCGCGAAGCTAATATGGGATCTTGCCAATTGTGAAGGATGAGGGTTTTACTTTGATGTATATAGGATTTTAAGTAATTGAGATTTACTAAAATACTTTGACTCACCGTGAAAAATTGAGGATGCTCCAGTAAGAGTTCTTTGAAGTACCCTAAATGACGGGAGGATACAATGGGATTTGAATGTTGTGTACAATATATCTTCGTTAATTGCCCTTCGTGTGAAGATTGTAAAAATAAAATTTGATCTAAATCAAGCAACTCGATTTCTCCTTTGATTTTAGGCACCCGTAGTTTGTTGCTGTGAAAACCTCTAATCGGAATTTTGTCTTGTACTTGAGATTGCATGAGATTCTGCTGATGGATTGCCTGATCGATGCTGATTTGCAATTTCTTGCGATCAATGGGCTTGGTTATATATCGGAGTGGATAGTATTCGAAAGCTTTTAGGATTCTGTCTGAATCTACATAGGCAGTAATAAATATAATGAGTTTCGGACAATACAATCCTTGATTATGTAAATAGTCCAGCAACTCAAACCCATCGTGACTTCCTAAATTAATGTCCAATAACAAAAGATTGGGTTGAACTGTTGGGATTTGTTTTATAGCTGAAGTATAATTTTCAGCAAATCCAGTTAAATGCAATTGAGGAAAATCCTCCTGTATATATTTTTGAATCAATTCCCGGGGATCGCACTGATCTTCTACGATGTAGTAATTCATGACTTTATTTTAGGATAGCTGATTTGTACCATCGTGCCATTTTCATTGCTGGATATTGACAAGCTGATATCAATACCCATGGATTTTAATAAGGCCAGCCGCTGCTTTACTATTTCTGCTCCGGATTCTTCTTGTTTTCGTTCGCGATGCATGCGCGATCTTTTTGCTTGGTCAATTCCAATTCCATCATCTTCAATGATAACATCCAGGCTGTGTTGATGCTCGGTGAGTATAATGCGTATTCTTCCTTTTCTCGATTCCCGACCGTCAATACCCCAGACGACCGCATTTTCAACATAAGGCTGTAAAATTAATGGAGGTACACACCATTCTGTTGCATCAAACGCTGGTGGCAATTGAATTTTCCAATCTAAATTTCCATTGTGCAATACATTTTGCATTTCTAAAAAAATACGAATTATTTCTAATTCCTCATTGATGCGGATCAGACCGCCTTGTTCATTGCTATTGATACTGCCAAGAAATTTTCGTAAAAAATCGGCAACCTGTAATAATTTTTCATTGGCACGTTCTGTATCCTGGTAACTGACAGAATTTTGTATGCTTGTTAAGAAATTACTCATAAAGTGGGGATTGATTTGAGCAGTCAGCATGCGAGCCTGGTGATATTTACTTTCTTGCTTAAGCAGGTGTACTTTTTTCTGACTCATTTTATAATGATAGAATGCATAGATCAATCCTAAAATGAATAGTACCAGTATGCAACTGACTAAAATTGGAAAATAGGGTTCTTTCCAAATTTGTTGTTCTACTTTGAATTTTAATAAAGCGGCTTTACCAAGAGGATTGTTTTGAAGTTCATCCCAATTTGTTTCCAATTCCAAATTATAGGTACCAGATGCAAGTTCAGGTAAAATAAAATACTGGTATGGAAACCAATCACTCCAGCCTGTTTTATTTTGGATGCGGTATCGAAATCTGCAATCAACTGGGCGGTTGGTGCCGATGAGGTCAAATTCAATACTAATCCCTTTACCATTTTTACAAGTAAGTATGTTGGATTGATAGGCTATATATTGGCCGTTTAATTTCGTAAACTGTATGCGCAATGCTTCTTCATCATGCCATAAATCAGTTACGGGTATTACACAGAGGCGGTCAAAGGCACCAACATAATAATTAGAGCGGGAATCAACATAAGCTGCATTTTGATCTGGCATCATACCCGGAAAACCATTGTTATAATTGAATTCGCGATACTGTGTTTTATCTTTCAGGTTCCAAACTGTGATTCCTTTATTGTGACTAATCAATAAAAGACTGTCTTTATAATTAGTCAGGCTGCTAATAATGTTAGTATTTAGAATTTCTAAGGACAAGGAATAAGTATTTGAACGAATTCCAAATTCCCATACACCATTATAGGTGCCTATATAGAAACTGGTATCACTTGCCTTGCATATTGACAGTATTCCTTTAGCCAAACACGCTTCATTTGGAAAATACTGAAAGTTTTTTTTCTGAATATCATACTTGATCAATCCTTTCCTGGATCCTGCCCAAATCATTCCTTCAGTGTCTTCATATAAACAAAGTGTATGAAAACTTAAAAAATCTTTATGATCCCATTTCACAAATTCTAGTTCCTGCGTAGTTGGATCATAAATAAAAAAACCACCTCTTTGAGCTCCCAATAATTTATTAATTCGTGAGGACCAACTCAAGAATAGGGAAGCTGTGAAATCTGGATTTTCTTTTGATAGTTTGGGTATTAACTGAAGCTTATTATCTATAAGGCTGTATATTTCATTTTCTCTATAAAGGAAAACCCTACCTGTTGCGTCCATGCATGGATGAAAATACCAAAGCTCTTTTGAACTAATTCGTTGGATGGAACCATCCGGTTTTATCAAAAAGAGTCCATTTAAAAAATCTCCAACAATTAGTTCATGGTTTTTATTTTCAATGATCGCCCAAGGAAACGGAATGCTATCTTTATTATAAAATAAAAATCCTGCCTTTGAAATTTTAATCAAGCCCCGTTCCGTTCCCAGCCAATAATTATAAGAATCTATGCAGAGTGCTGTGATATCGGGTTTACCTCTTTCATTTTTAAAAAAGGCATGCAAATTCAAATTTTTGTTATTCAAACCATTTAATGCATTCCAAAATAAAGATTCCCTCCCTTCGTTTGGAGTATAGATGTATTCCCCCTTTTCAAAAAGTACAGGTATTTTGGCAATCAGGCTATCTTTTAGATCGTAAATCAAAGCAATACCGTCCTTAAAAGTACGGTATAAATAAGTTCTCATTACTGGATAGGATCCCAGTTCTTCGGCTTGATAATTTTTAAAAATTCTGACCGTATCCTTATCATAAACTCCAATTGAAAAACTGTTAGCCAATACAGTATAAAATTTATGTGTAAATGGGTCATAAAATATATTGCGCAATGGTTTTCCACAAAGGTTTATCAGGTTCCTTTTGCTAAAATTACCATTGGAGAAAATGTTTAGTTCGCTGTAACTGTCAATGAAATAAAAACTGTCCTTGTAAAATGCTGAACAAACTGCATCATGAAGGGCGGATTCAAATTTATAGGCCTTCCATTCGACGCCATTGTATATGGTGAGTCCATCTTTAGCGATAGCCCATATACAGTGACTGCTATCTTCATAGAATTGATGGATATCGCCATAGATTCCCAATTGCGCTACATCAAAGTTTTCAAACGATTTGCCATTAAATCTTGAAACACCACCCTTAGTTCCAATCCACAAATAATTGCGCGTGTCCTTAAAGAGTGTAGTGATTTGAGGATGTATGAGTCCTTCGTGGGTGGAGTAGGTTTTGGAATAGGGGGATTGCGCGAAAGATGAAGGCAAGCTTACTAATAGCAAACTAAGCAAGACCAATCCCCACTCAACAAGTTTATGAAAAATCGATTCAAAACCAGGTTTCAATGTTTATGCTAAATTGATTGCAATCTAAATGCAATATTTGAATTCCAAACTATTTATAATTTAATTAGTTTAAATAGCGCTGCTACGGTCGTGTTATCCAGTTTAAGAAAATAGATGCCACTTGGAAACTGCGTTAAATTTAAATTGAATGTTTTGCTAAATTGACCTTCCTGAATCAATTTTCCAAGCTCATTTATAACTTGATACTTGATAAGCTCGTATGGAAAATTGGTATGAATATGAAATATATCTTTTGAAGGATTTGGTGAAATTTTAAATCGTTCATTTTCACTGGTAGTTATAATTTTAGAGAATATAAATTGAATCTGATTTGAAGTGTCTGATGAGCAAGCATTTTCAGTTACTACTGAATAGAAGGTTCCATTGCTAATAGGAGTATATTCCTGAGCTGTAGCCCCAGCGATGGATCCATTTAAATCATGCCATTGGTTACCAGATTGAACACTTGAATGGAGCGAATTTCCAATAAGGCTAACAACCGGGGTGGTGGGTTTACCAGAAATAGTAAATGATTGTTCGGGTGCCCAAGCACTTGCAGTCTGTGCCTGATCAACTGCTTTAACGCTCCAGTAGTAGGTTCCGGGTTGTAAGTTATTTAAGTTGTAAAAGTTATTCTGGATATAGTTACTATTATGTATCGATGCCACATCGGAAGCTCCCGGGTTACTGCCAACATAAATTTCATAAAATAATGTGTTTACCGGTGAATGATCATCCGCAGATTCCTTCCACGAAAATTCAACTTTATTACAGCCCGTTTTGGTAATAAGTAATTCGGGAATAGATGGAGGTAAATTATCGTATAAGTTACAATTTTTATACAACTTGTTTGCTTGTTCGTAATGTCCTTCCCGAATTACATCAAGTTTTCCATCATTATTGTAGTCTGTAAATGATATGTTTTTTCCCTGCCAATTTTTAGGAACCCAAGTCGGTTTGAATTGGTCTTCTTCTGCCAATTGATATCCTTCAATCGTTATTATATCAGAGAAATCAGCAGGGAGATATGCATCAATCGAATTGAAATTATCCTGACCATCGTTGCGTATAATTCTTGGAGCTGAACGATAAATGACAGAAGGGGTCCCTCCACCAGTACCTCCAACAGACCATTGCATTCCGAGAGCTCCAAGAATCAATATGTCCAAATCACCATCATTGTCATAATCACCCCAATCTATTGAGCTGTATGCATAAATAACCCATTTTTTATAACTGATTTGTTTTTCAAAGTTAATTCCTTGTAGATTTTTAAATATATCCAATGTAGCAGCAGGCCTCGTATCAACACTTAGGATTCCACCTGGATAAGTGACAGAGATGTCCGCGCGATTTCCAGTTATTGAAATATCAGGCCAACCATCATTGTCGTAATCTCCGAATTTCGCACAGCCGTTGTCCACATTAGTAAAATGCATTCCGGTTTCAAATAAATTCCCATTGTCATTGCGATACAACAAAGTATTACGCTTGGTTCCATCATGTCCAGTAAGAAGCACATCTGCATCCCCATCATTATCGTAATCACCTATATTACAAGAACTATTTTTTAGTAATGGTAAATTATGTGGCAACTCTATGAATTCTTCATTTAATACACTAAATATTTTACAAATTATGGTATTTCCATTTCCCTCGCCTCCTAAAAGAATTTCATGACTCCCATCTTGATCGAGGTCAAAACTTTCAATATATCCTTCTTTGATTCCAGGAATGTTAATATTCATAAGTTCAAAATTTCCTATATTGTTTTTATATACAAAGCTTCGACAAGTTGAATCCTTGCTTTGGTATCCGCTTAAGATAAAATCATTCCACCCATCGTTATTAAAATCAATCCAGAGTGCTGAGGACAAACTTAAACGAGGAAGTTGGATATTCACCAGTTCAAAAGTGTCGTTACCCATATATCTATACAGCGAAGATGAATCGAAGCCCGTAACGAGCATATCCTTAAAACCATCTTTATCATAATCAGCCATTTTAATATTTCCCTTGTAATTTGTAAAAAAGTTTTGCTTCAGCTCATGGAACAACTGTACTTTAAAATATCTGGAAATGAATTGATTTTTTTGACAGTTACCACTATTCAAAACAGCAGTGATTTGATTAAAGCCCTCATAATTGTAATAAACTTCATATGGCCCTGCTCCGCTACCTGACAATACCTTGCCTTGTCCGAAATCCCAAACTAATTTATCGGATAATTCTTGCTCTCCAATAAATTTTACAATAACATTTGATGGTGCAGTTTTTGATTGTTCAACATGGATGTCGTAAGGGGTCGAAGAAAGTTGAAAGAAAAGCTTTCGAATGGATTTTTCATTTTTTAAGTTAAATTGCCTGATAGGGTGTACATAATTATATGGATGACTCTTAGGGTGTTTGTAAGAAACACTATCAAAGAGTGCGAAATACCAGGCTTCTGACTTTGAGAACTCTGAGGATGACCAATAATTGTATGCATTCGGGGGTACGATGCCGAGATGACCAATATTTTTTAGAAGCAATTCTAATTCCTCCTTTGATGGCAAATACCAGTCCGAATAATTATTTAAATTTAAAGTGTCACAAAAATAAGCAGCTATATTGGTTTCCTTACATTGTGCAATAATGTCTAAGGTATTTTGCTTCCCATCTCCGATCCCTAATAAATCGCTGCCGTTTATTTCTTGTCCATAACAGCCCCAAGCCATAAATTTAGTGGGAATAGTTGAAGCTATTAAAGCAAGATCTTTAGTTGCATGATAGAAGTAACCTCCTCTAAGAAAGCTGCCAAAAGGTAACTGCTTAATATTGTTCACAATACGATATTTGAAAACATTGCTGAATTGTGGACATGAATCCTGAATAAATACCAACTTAGCTCTGAGCTGTGCCAATCCTTCTAAACTATCCGGGACTGAAAATGCAAATGGATTTATCGTTGCCCCTGAAATATTTATCCAGCTGGAAAATGAATCACCGCGAATCTGCCATTGTATTTTAAAACCACTGGTATCCTTGAGTTCTAAAATCAAGGTATCTCCACTAAGTATGGATTCTTCTTGAGAAAATGCAGCATGACTAAATGTAAAAAATGTTAAAAGTATTGCTATAAACCTCCACTTATTTGCTATAACGTAATTTGGAGTTCCTGAATTAAACATAAATTAATTATTTGTTTCCCAATAATACTTCCTTTGATAGGCATTATGGACAAAGCTTTAATTTCGGTAATTATTAGTAAAATCTGGTGAATTCTAAGCTAAAGTCCAGCTGATAAATTCTCACCAACAGATTCATTTAAAAACATTAATGTAGCATAAAGAAATGAGCCCAATAGACTAGGTGATAAGTATGGTCTCATTTTTTCTTAAATAGATCTAATAAAGTGGTTTCAAATTCAGGATTTGGTTTATGTTTAGAAAGCAAAAGAAAGGTGAAGAGTGAAACGTGTTATATTTCTAAAAAGTTAATTATAATGAAATTGCGCAGAGAACAAACTTATTCACCCCCTACTAGCTTTAAATTTCACAAGATGACAATGTCCAATTCTATGAGATTTTAATCTGCAAATAAAATATTTTCCAAAAGTCTTTCTGTATTGCTTTTAGGGCTGCCACTGAAATCGGGTTTTATTTTGGATTTTAATTTTAGGCCCTAGGCAAATCGCATTTGTAAGTTTTGATTGTTTTCAATACAACTTACCTATTAAAAAATGCCTGGTACATTACTTATAGTTTGAATTATTTAAACTAATTCTGTAATTTCAAGAACCAATATTATTATTTAATATTTACTTAAAACTATGATAATCAAGTTAATATAAATAATAAAAATTTCCAATTATCAATAAAATGCTTTTTATGGAATTAAATTCCATAAAAAGCTGTATTTTTTAAAAATGGTACCCAGAGTAGCTGAGAAAAAACTGTTGGAACTAGCTTCTAGTTTCAAGTCGGTCGCTGTGACAGGCCCACACCAAACAGGAAAAACGACTTTGGTCAAATACCTTTTTAAAGATAAACCCTACGTATCTTTAGAAAACCCAGATTTTAGAAACTTTGCACTAGAAGACCCTCGTCGATTTCTACAAACGTATTCTAATGGTGCAGTATTAGATGAAATCCAAAGAGTGCCTGATTTGTTTTCTTATCTCCAGGAACTATTGGACAATTCAAGTCAAAAAGGTTTATTTGTATTTTCAGGTTCTAATAATTATTTATTACAACAAAATATTTCTCAGTCACTAGCTGGCAGAGTAGCTTTCATGAACCTCTTGCCTTTTTCTTTAAGCGAATTAAATTATGGACATTATTTATACCCACATCAGATGATGAGTTAATGCTCAAAGGTTTTTATCCACCAATCTATGACCAAAATATTCCATCAACAGATTGGTGTGCAAATTATATCAGTACCTATATTGAAAAAGATGTTCGGCAAATTAAGAATATTTTTGACCTTCATACGTTTGAAAAATTATTAAGCTTGTTGGCAGGCCGAGTTGGTCAGGAACTCAATCTCAGTAGTTTGTCTGTAGAACTTGGAGTTGATATTAAAACAATAAAATCCTGGATTGGAATATTAGAGAGCAGTTTTATAATTTACTTATTAAAACCTCATTACATTAACTTTAATAAAACCCTGATAAAAAGACCCAAACTTTATTTTCATGACACAAGTCTTGTCTGTTATCTTTTGAAAATTTATTCATCAAATCAATTAGCAATCAATGCTTATAGAGGTCCAATTTTTGAAAACATGGTTATTAGTGAATTATTAAAACATTATACAAATTTAGCCATACCTTCTCAACTATATTATTGGAGAGATAAATCTGGATTGGAAATTGATTTGATTTTAGATAATGGTACCGAGCAAATACCCATTGAAATTAAATCTGGACAAACCATCACATCAGAGTATTTTAAAAATAGTTCTAGGTTCATTAAAATAAGCGGAGCAAAACGAGCAATCATTCTTTATGGAGGTAAAGAAACGCAATTGAGAAACGAATCCATCCAAATAATGCCATGGAGGAATTTTTCCATATAATTTATTATCCTAAACATAGCCATTCTAGCTTTCCTCCCTTCAGACTTCCTTTCTAAAGACTAATTTTTCTTCTTTCCAATAAATTCCCTATCTTCACAGTTCCTCTCGTCGACTTTTCATTAATTACAGCCCTGGCTTTTCGCTGCCATAGTTTTTACAATTTTCAAATTCAAAACTATGGAATCTCAAAAGACTTTAATTTTAAGGCGGGTATTCATGCTCGTTTTGGTGTTACTTGCATGTAACAGTAACTATGGCCAACCCAAAAAATCATTTAATTTCTTCCGGGCAAAAACCCGGATTGCTGCATGTACTGTAGCACCGATTATTACTTGTCCTCCTGATTTTCATGCCTGTCCGGGCGTTTCAACCGGACCAGGGAATACTGGCTTTGCAAGCGCAATACCAGGCGGACCAAATTGCAGTCCTCCCTTAATTAGCTTTAGAGATGCCGTCATTTCTTCCGGACCTTGCGTTGGAGCTATTGAAATTAACAGAGTATGGACCGCCAGCGATCCTCAGGATCCGATTTTAAATTCTTCCTGCCTCCAGAAAATTATCCTTAAAGACGATGAAGCACCTACCATTATTAATTGTCCGCGAGACACCAGCGTCATGGCAAACAGCAATTGTTTTGCAAATGTATTTTGGAACCCTCCGTCTGTTTTTGATAATTGTGGTAAATTGTTTTTAAGTGCTAGCCACATTTCTGGTGACCAGTTTCCTATTGGGATCACAGGAGTTTCTTACAATGCGGAAGATCCTTGTGCAAATAAAAGCAGTTGCAGCTTTAATATAACCGTTATCGGTTCTTGTTGCGATACGCCGCCTTTGATTACCTGCCCTGCAGATTATTCCGGTTGTCCTAATGACGGACTGGACCCCACAATCACCGGACAACTTACCATATCGCCTGGGTCTGCACGATGCAATCCGCCCGTGTATAGATACCGAGATTCAGTCCTATTTAGAGGAGCCTGTCCGGGTGAAATTCGGTTGATCCGCATTTGGGAAGCCTTTGATCCAATTGATACCACGAAATATGCATTTTGTCTGCAAACGATTGAATTGAAAGATGATGCCGCACCGGTGATTACTTGTTGTCCTGCTGACATAACCGTAAGTCCGGGTATTAATTGCAAAACAACAGTACATTGGAAAGCACCTGCAGTTAGTGATGGATGCAGTGGAGTTGTATTGCAATCAAGCATAGCTTCCGGAAGCAGTTTTAATGTGGGTACCAGTCCCATATTATATACTGCAACCGACGTTTGTGGTAAATCAGCGACCTGCAGTTTTACAATAACAGTTTCAGAATGTTGTAATGTCAATCCAAAAATAAAATGCCCTGCTGATTATGTGGCTTGTCCAGGTTCTTCTCTTGAACCCTCACACACAGGAATGGCAATAGCTGATCCTGGAAATCCTGGATGTGCAGATCCAATTATAAAATTTGAAGATCTGAAGATTTCTGAAGGTCCATGTTATGGAGCCATTCATATTGTACGGATTTGGACAGCAACCGATCCAAATGATCCTAAATTGAAAGCAAGTTGTTTACAAAGCATTCAATTGAAAGACAGCATTCCACCTCAATTTATTTCGGGACCCAGAGATACTTTTGTAAGCATTGATACATTGACATGTTTAGCTATTGTAAACTGGGCAGAACCTGTAGTCTTAGATAATTGTAAAATTGCTTCTTTAACGAGTAATTATAAATCAGGAACTGCATTTCCTCCCGGATTAAATGCAGTTATTTATACAGCAATTGATTCTTGTGGAAATATCAGTTCGTATTCATTTAAAATACTTGTAACTGGAAATTGTTGTAATAAACCGCCAGTGATCAAATGTCCTTCAGATTATTATGGATGCCCTGAAGCCAATTGCAATGCTTCAAGATCAGGCACTGCAACTGCAATTCCTGGTTCGGTTTCTTGTGAAATTCCAATCATCACCTATTCGGATATTTTGATAAAAAATTATCCCTGTTTAAATGCAAAACGGTTTAAGCGGATTTGGCGTGCAACCGATCCTAAAAACAGCAAGTTGTATTCAGAATGTACACAAATTATTGATTTAAATGATACCATAGCTCCTGTGTTTACGTATTGCACTCCTGATATTACAGTGGATGCGAAAGGTGATTGCGAAGCAGCCGCCTGGTGGAATCCACCCATTGCTATAGATAATTGTAGTATCAAACAACTAACTTCAAATTATAAGCCCGGTAATGTTTTTCCAGCGGGTACTACGATTGTTGTGTATTCAGCATATGACCATTGTGGAAACATTACAAATCACAGTTTTAAAGTTACAGTTTTGGGTAATGGATTAAAAATTCATTGTCCACCAAATATTACAGTAGATAAAGATCCCAATGTGAATGGAGCCATTGTCAACTGGAATCATCCCAATGTTACCACCTGCAAACCATGCAAAGACACCATACCCGGATTTGTATATATGGGTACCTATTTAGGGAATCGGTATTTCTGTTCGCGACAAACTGCTACCTGGCCGGATGCAAAATATATTTGTGAAAGCGTTGGTGGCAAATTATGTGTGATGAATTCTTTGGATGAAAATCAATGGGTGGCTTCCAAACTAATGGGACAAACTGCTTATATTGGATTGCATGATAGTCGCATCGAAGGATTGTTTGAATGGATCGATGGCAGTCCGATATTATTTACCAATTGGTATGCTGGACAACCCAACGATGCCAATGGAAATCAGGATTACGTAGAATTAATACCGGATGGAACCTGGAATGATCAATACAATTCTACTACACGAGAATTTATTTGTAAAATGCCATGTTATACCCTTAAACAAATAGAAGGACCACCTTGTGGAAGTTTATTTCCTTGTGGAACAACAAAAGTTACCTATGTTGCATACCAAGGCAGTGTAAGTGATACCTGTAGTTTTTATGTCACTGTGAATTGTAATAATACCTATTGTGCCTCTAAAGGATCCGATTGCAGTATCATGTGGATCCAGTGTGTAAAATTGGCAAATGTTGACAATTGTTCTGGTCCAAATGGAGGTTATAAATATTTTCCGAATCCTTGCATAGAAGTCATCACAGGTCAAACCTATAATTTATGCTTAACACCTGGATATTCCGGTACGGCATACACTGCTTATTGGAAAGTTTGGATCGATTTTAATGGCGATGGTGATTTTGAAGATGCGGGTGAATTATTTGCATATGGAAATGGCAATACCCGTATTTGTGGGAATGTAACCATACCGGGATGCACTCCAAAGTCAACACGGATGCGGGTATCTATGTCTTATGGTTCCTATCCTCCCAATTCCTGTTGCAATTTTGCATATGGTGAAGTGGAAGATTACTGCATCAACATTGCAAATAATTTTAATGGAGGAACCAACAGTTTGATTTCAGAAAATAAAACGATTTATCGTTTGTTGTGCGCAGAAAATTGCATTGATGCTAAAAGCGAGGACGGAGCTATACCATCTGATCAGCAAAGCAGTTTCTTTGAATTGAACGATCAATTAGTTGCTTTTCCCAATCCGGCAACTGACAACATCAGTGTAGCTTTAAAAACAGGAATGCTGCGAAGCATTCGAATTTTTAATAATCAAGGCAAACAAGCCGAGTACATTCAATTTGATGATGAGTTAAAATTGCATACCATCACTATTCGCAACTGGCCCGAAGGATTGTATGTAATTCAGGCAGAAGATCTCAATGGTAAAATGTACAACGGAAAATTTGAATTGATACGATAAGAACAACATAATAAAAAAACCCAACTCAATTTACTTATTGAGTTGGGTTTTTTTATTTGGAAGAGGTGTACTTAAACCCAGATTTTTCTTTAACTTTCTGTTACGAGCCAAAATTCCTTCAAACTCAAGCACGTACTCATATTTTTATCCTCAACCAATTATGACTATGCCTGCGGTAAAAATATGAGTACTAGATTTCATTGGACTTTTGACTCTTACTACGAAACTCAACTGATAAATTTGGGTTTAAATATTATTCAAGAATTGTAAGTTTTTTAATCAGACGCTGTTTAGTTGATTCAATCACCACAAAGTATAATCCGGGACTTACGGACTGATTAAAATGAGAGATTGATATATCAATTTCTATTGTTGGAAATTGAATCTGTTTTGTATAAACAGAAAATCCTCGGCAATCAATTATTTTGATTTGAGCATTCTCAACGAAATCTTTAAAAGTAAGAATAAATCCCTCTTTAACCGGATTGGGTGAGATGACAAATTCATTCAGATCAAGATTTGATTGTGCTTTATGCAAAGATTCATAGTAATTTAAATATTGAATAGCCTCTTCAAATTTTTCCAAATTGCCACCACAGGATGCATTGCCACATGGCCCCAGATAACCACCAGCATTGATATGGGTTTGTAATGCTGAATAATAAGTACAAACAGTTTTATAACCACCTGAAGGTGTTTTCGTACAAACCTGTACTTTTGAATTTCCACTGCATTTCCAGGCAGAAATAATTGAAGCAAACGCAGGTGGATATTTGCAATCTGGTTTACCATCATTATTATTATCTATTTTATCATTACCGCCCGGACACACATCACAAACGTTTCCAACACCATCACAATCCGAATCGGCTTGGTTTGAATTTGAAACAGTGGGGCAATTATCCAGACAATCAGATATTCCGTCATTATCCATATCAAAGTCTTCATCAATTTCTCCATCACAATCATCATCTATGTCATTACATATCTCAGTTCTGGCATTTATAGTTACTGTGAAAGTACAGGTTTTGGAATTTCCGCTTACATCAGTTACTGTAACCAATACAGTAGTGACTCCGATATTAAATGTTGATCCACTATTAGGAGTGTAGCTGATAGTAGATACTTCACAATTATCAGTAGCCGTAGCAGTATAAGTCATCACTTTTGTGCAACTTCCTAAAGAATTACTGTCAACCTTATTGCTCGGACAGGTTACTGAAGGAATTTGTGTATCATTTACCGTTACAGTGAAACTACAAGTTTTTGTGTTATTGCTTGCGTCAGTTACTTTAAAAGTATTGGTGGTTATCCCTACTGGAAATGCGGACCCACTTGCCAAACCTGCTGTTCTAACAGTAATTGCTCCTGTACAATTATCGGTTCCTGTTGGTGCTGTATAATTAACAACAGCAGAACAAACGCCTGCATCGTTTGAAACTTCCTGATTAGAAGGACAAGTGATTGTTGGAGCTTGTGTATCATTTACTGTTACAGTGAAACTACAAGTTTTTGTGTTATTGCTTGCGTCAGTTACTTTAAAAGTATTGGTGGTTATCCCTACTAGAAATGCGGACCCACTTGCCAAACCTGCTGTTCTAACAGTAATTGCTCCTGTACAATTATCGGTTCCTGTTGGTGCTGTATAATTAACAACAGCAGAACAAACGCCTGCATCGTTTGAAACTTCCTGATTAGAAGGACAAGTGATTGTTGGAGCTTGTGTATCATTTACTGTTACAGTGAAACTACAAGTTTTTGTGTTATTGCTTGCGTCAGTTACTCTAAACGTATTGGTTGTGACCCCAACTGGAAAAGGGGAACCGCTAGCTAAGCCAGAAGTTTGAGTTGTTGTTTGGCCTGAACAATTATCTGTTCCAATGGGAGGGGTATAAGTTGCGATAACAGAACAGACATCAGCATCATTCGATAAACTCTGATTTGATGGGCAGCTTATTGATGGTAAGATAATATCAATGTAATCCAAAACTTTTGTATGACTTGCGGTGCATCCATTATCATCCGTTACGGTTACTGAGTAGCTACCTTCCAACAGATTGCTAAGATCCTGACTATCATTGTCAGGATTTTCCGGTCCATCATTACTCCAATCATAAGTGATCGTTCCCACCCCACCGGAGATACTTAAATCAATTGAGCCATCCGAAACAAAACAATTGCTTGGTGTAACAATGGATGAACTTAATGAAATGGCTGCCGGTTGCGTAATTGTTGCAGAGATTGTTTTCGTACATCCATTAGCGTCTGTTACTGTCACCGTATATCCTCCAGCTGATATTCCTGTAAGATCCTGAATGGTTGCATTATTTGACCACATATAAGTATATGCTGAAGCCCCACCAGTTGCAGTCAAATCAATTGAACCTGTAGAAGCTCCATTACATAAAACATTGACTTGATTGGTACTCAACATAATTGCACTTGGTTGAGTAATTGTATTAGAACTTGTTTTAGTGCATCCATTTGCATCGGTTACTGTAACAGAATAGGTACCCGCTGCTAAACCTGAAATATCCTGAGATGTTGCATTATTTGACCAAATATAATTATATCCTGGAGTTCCACCATTTACTGTCAAATCAATTGAGCCCGTTGAAGCTCCATTGCATAAAACATTGACTTTTGTAGTACTCAAAACAATCGCAGAAGGCTCTGTTATTGTTGTTGTAGCAGTACCGGTAAGTGCATTGGCGTCTGTAACAGTAATAGTATAGCCACCAGGTGTAAGGCCTGTAAGATTCTGGGTAGTTGAACCATTGCTCCACTGAAAAGTATAAGGAGTCGATCCATTGGTAACGGTAGTTGTAATCATACCATCTGCAGCTCCATTACAAGTAACATTCTTAGGTGTCAAGCTTGGGATTGGAGCAGGACAATAAGGCTTGCTGTTGGGTACACTCACATTATCAATAGTCATTGATTCATTATTTGAATTGAATTGTGCGCAAATTTGAATTTGAATGGTGCTTCCTGAAAGACCGGTTTTGGTAACAGTCAATGAACCACTCTGGTCCAATCCAGCAGCATATTGTATGGTTCCGACACCACCTCCTATCAAATTTGGAAGCGTGGTATAGCTTCCACCATCAATACTGTATTTTACATTTATGTATTCATCCGTCTGAACATCAAATCCAGTCCAACTAAGGTCAACTGAAAATTGCGTTCCTGTATTTAATGAAATCAAAGGGCTTGTCCAACAGATATCCTGATCAAAATCCTCACCCAGTAAAACGCCACTGGTGGTACGAAAAAAATCTACAGCATCTCGCCCAAAAGGAGCAGGAGGTTCAGGTGACCAGGAACTCATTGTCCAGGCAACAGCAGAAAAGTCATCCACATAATTTGCCAGGTAACCTTTATTTGGAACATTGAATTGTTCGTTATAGGCTACAGTTGGTTGGACCCCTATTGTTAAACTCTTCGTTGCTGTGCAGCCACTGGCATCAGTTACAGTAATGGTATAAGTTCCTGTACCTACAGCAATTAAATCCTGAGTATCATTGTCTGGATTTTCTGCTCCGTCATTACTCCAATCATAGGTGTAACCGGGTACACCTCCGCTAACATCAAGGCCAATTTCTCCATCTGAGTTTCCGCCACAACTGGCATCCAGTATCTGAGTAGTAAGTGTGATAGCAGGTGCATTTGAAATGCTTGCACTTGTTGTTGCTGTGCAAGAAGCCGCATCGGTAACGGTCACCGTATAAGTACCAACAGGTTTGTTGCTAATATCCTGTGTAGTTTCATTATTGGACCAGAGGTACGTGTAACCCGGAGTACCGGCACTGACTGTAAGATCAATTGCCCCGCTATTGGGATTAGAACAACCAACGGGTGTAACCACAATACTCAGTACTGGTGCGGCACAACCAACAGAAACACCTGATTGTGGTACACTTACATTATCTATAGTAACCATTTCTGCATTGGCGTTGGTAGAGACACAAACTCTGATCTTCAAAGTACTGCCACCGGGAATACCGGTTTGATTGATATGGACATTGTCGTTGAATGGGGCTCCTGATGCACCAAAAGGATAGGCTACGGTAGCGCAGGAATTGCCTCCTTTGACATTGGGGATCATGGTATAAGCACCTCCATTTACACTATAAAACACTTTTATGTAATCTCCAATACAGCCACCACCGGCAGCATCAGTGTCAAACCCCACCCATGTGAGGTCCATTTCTAAACTCACAGGATTAGCTGCAACCGTATTAATAAGTGGACTTTCCCAACAAACTTCCTGATCAAGGTCAATAGATTCTAATACACCAGCTGCCGTTGTATTGAAATAATCAGTTGGATCTCGTAAATCAGCTGTTTGGCACGTTCCGGTTGCATCCCATGAACTTAGTGTCCAGTTCATCGTTGTAAAGTCATTGGCACAACTAATTTTATAACCTTTGTTGATGGTTGGAAACGATTCCGAGTACTGTGCAGTTAAATTGCCAAGTACTAAGACACATAAGTTAAGGAAAAGGATATTTTTCATTTTTATTTTGTTTTAATAACTCTATAAGGATTTTCCTTGTACTATTCTAAAATTGACATAAGCAAATAGTTTAGTAAATTGGCGTTCGCTATAAACTGTTCCAAAACTAGTCAGTTTTATCAATAATATAAAATTAATGGAATTATATTAATTACAAGATATCAAAAGCTAAGCGATATTCAAATGTCCTGCGCTTATTTAATGATTCATAGTTATTTGTATTATTAAAATGTAAAGAATCGCTGGTGTTAAAAATTGTTTAGTTCTATTTCTTTAGAAGAATAGATTTACAATCCCTTTTAAGTAAATTTTTACCCGAAGATTTAAAGTTTATTTACTGGTACCGGCTTGGTTTGAAATAGAAAAAGGACTTGCTTTTTACCTGTTTTGAAATTTTAATTTAAATGGTTTAATTCTTATACTCAGAATTCGGGTATCGCAATTGCAATCATCATCGGTACTCACATCATTTCCACCGGTATCTCCTATCACTCTGATTTCATCAATAACGCTTTTTGTTCTTCCTTTCGAATCGCAAAAAATGTCTTCATTACTCAGATCAATTACTTCTTCTCTACCATCGCAACCATTATTTATTTCATTAAACCCTGAATTAATTAATATATGAAATACAAGTGATGTGTTTAAGGCACTGAATCGTTTTGAATTATAAATTGTGTGTCTAATTATATTGAATATTTTTACATTGAAAAAATAGGTGTAAATGAAGATAGGATTTCTGTTTTTTATCGTTTTAATGAATCAAAATATTTTTGCCCAATCTGTTGATTCGTCTGCCATTAATCAAGTGGACAGCCTCATCAAGGTTTCCCGCACCCTTACAGGGCAGCGGAACTTCGACAAAGCCCTCGAAGTGAATGCCGCTGCCGAAAAAATCGCCCTCGAAAAACTGGGGCGTGAGTCGGCGGCGTATGGCAGTTGTGCCTTCAATAGGGGCAGAGTGAATTATTTAAAAAAAGACCATCCCGAAGCTGAAATATGGTATCTTGAAGCCAAAGCCATCCGGGAAAAAGCTATCGGCAAGGAGCATCCCGACTATGTTTGGAGCCTGAACAACCTTGCGCTTTTGTACAAAGACATAGGCAACTACCAAAAAGCCGAACCCCTCTACCTTGAAGCCAAAGCTATCTCGGAAAAAACCGTCGGCAAGGTGCATCCCGACTATGCAATGATTTTAAACAACATGGCGGTTTGTTACAAGGAAATGGGCAACTATGAAAAAGCCGAACCCCTCTTCCTTGAAGCCAAAGCCATCCGGGAAAAAGCCCTCGGCAAGGAGCATCGCGACTATGCCCAAAGCCTGAGCAACCTGGCTGCTATGTACATGGAAATGAGCAACTATGAAAAAGCCGAACCCCTCTACCTCGAATCCAAAGCCATCCGGGAAAAAGCTATCGGCAAGGACCATCCAGACTATGCGGGGAGTCTTAATAACTTGGCAATTTTGTACTCGGACATGGGCAACTACCAAAAAGCTGAACCATTCTTCCTTGAAGCCAAAGCTATATGGGAAAAAGCCCTTGGCAAGGAGCATCCCGAATATGCAAGAAGCCTGAATAACCTTGCGATTTTATACAGGACCATGGGCAACTACGCAAAGGCCGAACCCCTCTACCTAGAAAACAAAGCCATCTGCGAAAAAGCCTTCGGCAAGGAGCATCCAGACTATGCAAGGAGCCTGAATAACCTTACAAATTTGTACTCAATCATGGGAAACTACGAAAAAGCCGAACCCCTCTACCTCGAATCCAAAGTCATCTATGAAAAAAGCTTCGGCAAGGAGCATCCCGACTATGCGAGGAGCCTGAGTAACCTGGCGCATTTGTTTAAGGACATGGGCAACTATGAAAAAGCAGAACCCCTTTACCTCGAATTATCCTCAGTAAATCAAAAGCTACTGGAAAAAGCCTTGCACCACCTCTCGGAGAGTGAACTGAAAAAGTACATGAAAAATTTTACCACAAGTCAAAGCCGGGCGCTATCCTTTATGCATCAAACTGCAGGGACGAAGGCAAGGGCTATCTGTTACGACAACAGTCTTTTTTATAAAGGTTTCTTGCTCAATGCCGCCAACCAAATTAAAAACCTGGCGCACACCGACGCCACGACCACCGAAAAATTCAACCTATTGAAGTCTTACGAGCGCCTCCTCGCTGCCCAATATGCTCTGCCCATTGCCGAACGTGACAGCGGAAAAGTCGCCGATTTGGAAGAAAAATCCAACACCCTCGAAAAAGACCTCGCCCACACTGTAGCAGGCTTCGGCGATGCCATGCGGCAGGTCAATTGGCAGGAAGTACAGCGCAATCTGGCGGCTGGTGAGGCGGCTGTCGAGTTCGTCCACTACGGGTTTGTCGAAATAAAGCAGACTGATAGCATAATGTACGCCGCCCTCTTACTTTTACCAGAAGCCCAACAGCCCATCTTCATTCTGCTTTTCGAAGAAAAATCATTAGACTCCTTGTTGCATTACAAATCAGAGCGAAAAGCAGATTATGTCAATTCATTATACACACTTCCAGATCGCGGTGCAATTGCCATCGAAGCACCCAAAAAATCATTATATGAAATTTTATGGCAGCCTTTGGAGAAAGAGTTATCAGGTATTAAAACCATTTATTTTTCACCAACTGGATTATTGCATCGAATCAACCTCGATGCCATTCCTGTTTCTGAGACAGAGACCTTAGCAGACCGATACAATTTAATAGCACTCAACAGTACCCGACAGTTGGTCATCCCTACACAAGTAAAAATTTCCAATAATGATGCCGTTCTATTTGGTGGTATTCAATTTGAACAAGACAGTATATTGCAAATTAATGAACCATTACTTGCATCAAGATCCCGAGGAGAATTAACTTTTAAGTCAGTGGATTCAACACTCAGAGGTGGCACATGGAATTACCTTGCAGGTACAGAACGCGAAGTCAACTCCATTGAAAAAATTATGAAGACTTCAGGAGTAAATGTTAGCTTGAAAAAAGGCTACCAAGCTACGGAGGAATCCTTCAAAAATATCGGTGCAAATAATTCTGCTTCTCCTAGGATATTACACATCGCTACACATGGTTACTTCTTTCCGGATCCTGACCGAGCGAACTCCGCAAAAAGCGGAGTGGCGCACGACAGTGCGACAAGCGAGGGAACTGCGAAAGCGGCTTCTTCAATTTCAAAAGCATCAATATCGGAGCAGGAATCTGTATTCAAAATATCAGATCACCCCATGCTTCGGTCCGGATTAATCATGGCCGGAGGCAATGCAGCTTGGCAAGGTAAACAAACGCTGGAAGGAAGAGAAGATGGAATATTGACTGCATATGAAATCAGCCAATTGAATTTAAGAAATACTGAATTAGTTGTTCTCTCAGCCTGTGAAACCGGACTTGGAGACATCCAAGGAGACGAAGGAGTGTATGGATTGCAACGTGCATTTAAAATTGCAGGTGCAAAATATTTGATCATGAGTTTGTGGCAGGTACCCGATAAGCAAACATCTTTATTAATGACTACTTTTTATAAAAAATGGCTGGAGGCGGCCGAAGGTCCCGACAAAGGCGGGAACAAGATGAGCATACCAGATGCATTTCATGCGGCGCAAAAAGAATTGCGTGACATGGGGCTGGATCCTTACCAATGGGCAGGATTTGTATTGGTAGAATGATTAATTAGTTGATAGTTGTCAGTTGTTAGGGGATAATTGTTAATTGGTTAAATTAATTCAATGAGCATTGCAGCATTGCAGAATAGTAGTATTGCAGCATTTGATTTTACCGGATTTGATACAAAAACTTTCGTTTGTCTGTAGGATCCTGAATTCTTGAGACCAATTCAACACCCCGGATCTTATAATATTCATGATTAATCTCTTTAATTAAATTAGATCGTTTGGAACGTTGCGTTTCTGCAGGGTTAATTTGGTCTATTCCAAAAGCAATGTCTAATTGTTCTTGACTAAGCGTTTGACCAGAATATTCCATAAGCCGTATCAGCATAGGATGCTCTAAAGGAGTGGATATTTGTTTTTTCGATTGTATTTGATTAAAATACCAAATACTAGCTAAAAATACCAAAAACATGAACGCATAGGTATAATAAATAGATTTGGATTTTTGTACAATTGGATGTGAAATATCTGAAAGGTTTTTATAAATTGAATCCAGAGCAATGTTAATTTTTTCTGTAGCATTTATAGAAACTGTAATTGAATCTCCACGTATTAAGACGAACGATTGTGGATTGACAGCAAGTAATTTAACCAAATGCGTAAGATCAGAATATTTGTAAGTCATAGCTGATTTATTAATAATCTGAAACGGATCAATGGATGTTATGTAATAATTATTGGTTTCATAATGGGTAGAAAATTTTAGTGCATCTAATTTTGGATCTGTTTGGAGAATGGTGAGTTGATGCGATTGTAAATTAATTTTATACAAACCCTGATGCTTATTAACCTGATTAATGTGTTGATTTCTGGATACAGGATTAATTATATATAAATAAGCTTCTTTAACAAAAGATACACCGGAACCAATATCTTGATCCGTTTCTATGATTTCGGTTTCCCATTCATTTCGTTCCCAATCATAACGGATTAAGTCCCCGTGTTCGCGCCAAAAACCATACCCACCAAAAGAATAGATTGAACCACTATAACCAAATTTTTTTGAAATAAAATTATAACCGTGATAGCTGGAATTAGAAACTAAATTCCATATTCCATTTTGCCATTTATACAGATTTAAACGACCATCTATTGCTAGGTATTTTTCATTATTTATTTCCAAAATTTCAAGGGTAACACAGGCAATTTTTTGTTGTTTAAAACTGTCCTGAATCAATAAAGATTGCTTGTAAATAGATTCGGTTTCAAAAGGGTCGGAATAAGGCAGGTGATCTGTATATATTATTTGGCCAAAGCCTTTAAAGCTTATCATTAAATAATTAAACAGTAGCAAACAAAGGGCTCGCATGAAGTTGGTTATGTTTCAAATATAGAAATAGGATCCTAAAAGTTTGAAGGAATTTTTTAATATCCTAGAATAAGTTCCTAAAATTAGATGTAATTTTCTAATTATTTGTAAATTTCAAAAAATATATTATTATATAATGTTTTAAAAATCAGTTAAATGCAATACGCGCAACCGGTTTAAACCGGTTATGTTTGGTTTCTATGCAGGCATGGGATTGCTTTGTAGAATAAATCTGATAAATGACTGAATTTCAGTCAAGCGTTCATTGAAGAAGTTGCTTTTCGTTTTGGTGCATTCCAGCATTTAATTTTTTTATTATTGAAATTCTTGTTTTTTTTCTTGAATGATTGGTTTCGCAAAAGGTGGTTTTACAGTAATTCTTGAGCCTAAAATCATTGATTAAATTAAAATTTTAACAAATGTGATACCATTTATTGAAATATGCTGCCGAATTTGAGAAATTTTAGAATGCATTTAATTCTAAACCTTATCTTAACAAATAGATATTATAAATATGTTTGGTTAAATTCTTCTAAACGGATCTTTTGTAGTAATTTAGCCGTATTGTATTTATAATAGCTTTTAAATAAGCTTAGTGTTCAATCCTAATTTCAATGTCTCAAAAACCAGACACTCAAAACATTGTTTGTATTCAAAATGACCCTCCGTTAAATGGCCGTAAGCAATCTTCATTATTGGCTTGCTGCCTATACATGGTACTAAGACGAATCCCATCAAAAACCACATATAACATCATGAATTTAATGAAATTTAAAATTCAAAAGTGTTGATCGGTTTCTGATGATTTTAAGCAGATTTTAAGTTTTGAGATTTTCAAAATCAAAGCACTTGTAAATTAATTTTTACCAGGCTTTGCATTTTTAAGAAAGTTAAGCATGAACTGCATTTTAAGATTAAACAATTAATTAACCAACCTATATTTAATTAACACACATTTTTATGAGCTTAATTACTACACTTTTTCAAAAATTAACAAGGTTTTTTGTTGATTCAATCTTTACATTGTTTACATGTAGCAATTCTTTAAAATTGCTAATGATAAACCTACTTGTGTTTAGCCTTACCAATATCGCTAGCTCACAGTCTGGAGAGTCCTTGGATTTTGATGGTACTGACGACATCGTAACCATATCCGATGCGTCCTGGAATGATTTTGGATCAAATAATTTTACCATCGAAGTTTGGATAAAAAAGCAAGCTGGTTCAACAGGAGGTTCAAATGTGGCTGCTCTAGGCAAATGGAACGACCCTATGGATGCAGGTACCAATGAATGGTTGATTTCCTTGTCGGCTGATGGGGATAACGAATTCCCTGGATTTGCTGTCGAAATAGGTGCAGCAATTTATAGTTGTACTGCCAGTACTGCATTGACCCCAGGGACCTGGTATCATCTGGCTGCTGTCAGAGTTGGTACAGAACTTAAACTTTACGTAAATGGCATTTTGGAAAATACAACTGCCGGAGTAGTTGGAGCGCTTAACAATATTTCGGGTCGTGATATTTTATTAGCTAAAATTAATAGTTCATCCAACCATACGAATATGGAAATGGATGAACTTCGTATTTGGAATGATGCGCGGACTGCTGCTGAAATAGCAGCGTATATGAATTGTGAAATTCCAACTACAGGATCCGATTTATTAGCAAATTATCATTTTAATCAGGGAGTTGCCGGATCCAATAATGCTGGCGTCACAACGCTCAATGACGATGCGGGTAGTAGTAGAAATGGAAGCTTGTCGGGTTTTGCTTTAAATGGATCTACTTCTAATTGGGTTGCACCGGGAAGTCCTGCTGCCGGAATCAGCTGTGGTCCGGTACATAACCTTACGCAAAATACCTATTTTAATACCATACAGTCCGCAATCAATGCAGCAAATGCAAACGATGTATTACAGTGTGCAGATCAAAGCTATGCTGAGAAACTTACAATTGATAAGTCCCTTACCTTAAAAGGATTTACAGAATCTGCATGCATTCTTGATGGCACCGGATTGGGTACTGGTTCTGGAATTTACATCAACAATGGCATTACTAATGTCAATATTGAAAAATTTACAATTAAAAATCATGCTGGAACAGCCCCAAACAGCTATGCTGGAATTTTTGCAGTAGCTGGAAATAATAATCTTACTGTAAAAGATTGTACCATTAAAGACAATATTGGGGGTTGTGGATTTTATGCAAATGGTCCTATAAATGGCGTGACTTTAAACAATCTGGATGTATCAGGACATACAGCTGCATTTGGCGCAGCACGTGGTATTGTCATCTGGAATGGTTTTAAACAAAATATCAGCATTACAAATTGTGATGTCTACAATAACAATTGTTGTGGCATTGAACTATCTGATGGAACTGCTTCCGGAGTCACCATGAGCAACAACAATGTACATGATAATGCAGATAACGGATTTGGATTATTAGGCTTAAAAGCAGGTGCAGGTGCTAATGTAATTTCCAACAACACGGTAGCTAAAAATGGCCGTTTTGGGATCGAACTAAAAAATCCAGATGGAAATGGTGCAACTTCAGGAGATGGAAGCATCTATTTAGATAATAATATAGTTTCTTTTGTTACATCTGTTGGTATGAACATTAGGGATCATGCAGGGATTGCTGTTTTTAGACGCTCGTTTCAAGCAGGAAATCCGGATGGATATCCGGATGTACCAACCGGTGTTGTAATTAAAAATAATACCGTAGATGGATTCATACATTCCAACCCCTCACGAACAGAAAGTGAAGGTTTTGGAATCGTGATAGAAGGAACCAATCATGAAGTCAGTTCGAATGATGTTAAAAATAATGACATTGGAATTCAACAACAAGGTGGTGGTCACCCTACTCCAAATTATGTCCCAAATGATGCCGGGGATGGAGAACAAATAGATGGATTTTCTGCCAACTATTTCGGCAGAGGCAATGCACCGGTAGCATGTGGGAATGAAATCAGCGGAAATACATTTACATCCAATGGTTTAAATACCAGGAACTCCACACCTGGAAGCGGTGGAACTGGATATGTTCTAAATTCAAATACTGGAGAAACATTTTGTTCAATTCAGGCTGCAATAAATGATGCGAATACCTTAGCCGGCCATGAATTAATTGTTTCCAGTGGCATCTTTTCTGAAAATGTGAATGTCTCTAAATCACTAATCATTAAAGGGGCAAATCAAGGAACTCCAGGATGCGATGGAGGTCGGGTGACGGAAAGTCAAATTCATGGTGGAGTTGGAACTGCTGTAACAATTTCAGCTAATAGTGTGACTTTAGATGGTTTTGAACTGCGTGGTTTAGTTGGAGTTAGCTCCTCAGGATTCAATAATATTGAAATTATCAACAACCTAGTTTATGTTAAAGGTGTTGGATTGCAGATATCCAATGTTTCCACAAGTTCTGGAAATACGTGTTTGATAGAAGATAACTGCATTGATTTAGTTACTCAGGTTTATGGTGGAACCAATACTACGGTTGGAGTTTATTTTAGTGGAGCAAACGGTACTGAAAAAGTTACAATTAATAACAATACAGTTACAGACGGATTTTATGGGTATGTTTTGCACGACATAAATACCAATCCAAAATCCAAAATTACCAATGGAACAATAACTGGTTGCATGCAAGGGATAGCTATGGTTAACACTATAGGTGGGCCTTTAGCAATGGTTGATATAGAAATTATTTCAATGAGTTTAACTGGCTTTTCTGGTAACTATCCAAGCTTACCAGCACAAAATTTTCATGCAGGTATTTATACGTTTACAACTGCGACGACAGTCCCGGCCAATGGAATTCAGGCCTTAATTCAAGGTTGTACAATTAGTGGAACTGGTTCGTTAAGCCCTTCTGGTGCCGGAATATATCTGGGTGATTTCAGTACAGGTGCCGTCACTGTTCAAAATATTAGTATTGATGAAAACACCATTTCAAACAACCTGAATCGGGGAGTGGATGCAAGAGGATATGTTCAAGCTACGATTACACAAAATATTTTTACAGGTAATGGATCGGCCCCTTGGGGAGTTGGAGGAAATGATGGATTTACGATTATTGCACAACGAGGCGCAATAGTCAATGCGAATAATAATTTTATTACACATCCTGCATCAAGTACGAATCCGGTAACAGCATTTTTTACAGGGAATGCTCCAACCAATACAATAATTGCAAACGACAATAGCGTATTGATGAATGGCAATGCAATGGCTTTTGGAGCAAACGTTGCAGCCGGTACAGGAACCATCAGTGCAGAATGCAATTGGTGGGGAGTTACAGGTAGTGCTGTGCCACCTTTAATGTCTGGAAACGTAGATTTTGAATTGTTTCTTACTTCAGGAGTTGATGATGCACCGGGAACTCCTGGTTTTCAACCAGAGGCTAATTCTTGTAATGGTTGCAGTAGCGGCAATCTAGTAACCAATACCAATACTGCTGAAACATTCTGTACAATTCAACAGGCCATAGATGATCCGCAAACATTAGATGGTCATATTATTACAGTTGGACCCGGAACTTATATTGAAAATATAGTACTGAACAAATCCTTGCAATTGCGAGGTAATAATTACGGTATTAATCCAAATACCGGAATGCGTAATCCGGAGTCAATTATAGTACCTGCACTATCAGATCCTGATCCAAACAGTCCTACAGCATCAACCATCATGTATTTACCTCCTTCAGCATCAGGAAGCACCATTGATGGATTTACCTTGGATGGAGACAATCCAAATTTAACCAGCGCCGTAAATATAAACGGTGCTAACATCGATGCCATTGAAGCGATGAGCGCTTATGAAGGCTTATCCAATGTATTGGTTAAAAATAATATTATTAAGAACCTGAATTATTCAGGAATTGATTTTTACAATTACTACAATGGTGGAACTTCAACAACTGGAAATTCCATTACAGAAAATAAATTTGACAATATCATTCCTACTGAATATGGTATTGGTGTTTTGATTTATAATAATTGTTATACAAGCATTACAGATAATGTTATGACTCGGGTTAGAGTCGGTATTCAAACCGGCAATTTTTATAATGCAGATGGCGGAACAAGTCATAGCATTACTGGAAATGAAATTGAATCTTCGCGAAGAGGAATTTTCCACAATCTGGCATATACCAATGCGGCAACATTTGATATTTCAAACAATAATTTTACAACAGTAGCAGGCGCAACGTATAATGATGGAATTGCAATTTCATCTATTCAATCTGCTGTAGGTGTAATTTTAAGTAATAATAATGTTACGGATGCACGCAGTGGATATAATTTATGGAACTGTCCTACTTCCAATACAGTTACAATCAACGGAGGTATATTAACGGATTGCCAAATTGGAGTTTTTGCAAACAATTTTGATGGCTATGCATCAGATGCATCTACCAGTTTGTATGCAATGACTGGTGTAACAACTTCCAACTGTGATACCGCTATTTGGGTACGTGATAATATGTTAAACAGCAACGCAGCCACAGTGGCTTTGCAAATTAATAATGCTACAAATAGTGTAAATGGTACGGGAATCGGTGTTTTAGTAGAGGGAGCAGATGCTTCGGTAAGCTTTAATGGCGCAATTCCAGTAAATTTCAATACTTCATTAATTAAATACATTAGTCTGATATCAAACGGAACCAATGTTCCTGCTGCTGACATCAATGCACAAAATGTTCAGTTTGGTGGAACGAATGGTGCTGGATTATCAAATGCACAGTTATTTGCAGTAGAAGATAAAATAGATCATAAAATTGATTGGAAAGCACTAGGATTTGTTTCTGTAAAAGCAAATAATGATTATGTAACGGATATCAACGCTGGACAGTCTGCAACAAATAACGATTATACAAGAATCCGGAACGCCGTGGAACAAGCTTCCAACAATTGGACCGTAAACTTAAAAGGTAGTTTTGATTGGACCGAGGCAAATGCAGCCAGCTCATGGTCATTGGGAAATGACGGAGTTGTTTCTCCAGCGGATGATTATTCCATATTAGTTCCTGCAAATATCAACGGAGTAACATTTACGGCCCCGGAAGGATTAGGCAATGCTTCCATCAACGGCCCTGGTGATTTAGCCGCTGCAAATCTGGAAGGTGTACTGATTTTTGATGGAGGAGACAATCAAAATTGGACGATTTCTAATATGGAATTCAAAGAGTTTGATTTGTCCATCGGCATGTTTAATGGAGCAGGTGGTACTGATGCGTTTAATGGAACTACAATTACAAATAATACATTTAATATCGCAACGGACTTAAATGCAATTGCTGCACCCGCAGACGTAAATCAGAATATTGGAATTCATTATTCATTTGGAACGAATCAGACAATTTCTAACAATACATTTAATGTGCCAGGGGATGGCGTAAGCAATGGTGCTAATTTTTCATCCACAGTTTGTATGCAATCAAATACCAGTGGTGGAGCCGTTTATGATGGATTGTCTATTTCTGGAAACACGATTAATATTCAAAATGCACAATCCGCAACACCACAAGTGGTACTGGGTATTTGGGAAAATGCACACGGACATTCAAGCAATATAACAGTTAGTAATAATCAGTTTTTAAATTTAGCTGGTGGAAACAATCCCGCACTCAATTTACAGAGAGCGTTTAGAGTAACATCTCATTCAAGTGGAGCAAGTACCGTTACCTATTCAGGCAATACTGTTAAAGGAGCAAATATTGGTTTTCAGTGGATTGCTGGTAGTAATTTCAGTGGTGAGCAAGCTGTAAAATTGACCAGTAATATTTTAAATAGCAATGAGATAGGTGTTCTTTTACAATCCAATGGGAAAGCTCATATTACGACGAATGATTTTGATGATGCAACGGATAACACCCGTGATATTCAGGTTCAAGCAGGTTGCATCTTAACAACAGGTGATGGAAATCAATTTGGAGGCGAAACGTATTATGTAGAAAATTTAAGCTCAACGGGTTTAAATATGAGCGCAGATCTGTTTGATCAAAGCAATAATTTCCGTCGTACAGATAGGATGTATGAAGCATTGGATAATGTAGCTTCTGGCTTAATACGATTCAATGGAAATAATTTATATGTATCAGCACCGGGAACCGGAAGTTCTGATGAAACAATTCCAAATGCAATTGCAGCAGCAGCAGCGACCGGAGATATAATTCATATCGAAACAGGAAGCTATGCTTCCGGAGCAGATGCAAGTAGCAAGGAAGTTACATTCGCACCAGGATCAAGCCCGGGTTGTGTAACATTAGCAGGAAACATGGTGCTTACAAGTGGAGATGCATTAGCTATGGAAATCAACGGAACGACTGCTTGTACCGATTACGATCAATTTATAGTAAACGGAACAGTTACATTAGGTGGAGCTAACTTGGTTGTGACATTAGGCTATACACCCGCCAATGGAGATCAAATCACCATTATTGCAAATGACATGGCGGAGGCGGTATCAGGTCAATTTGCGCAGGGGAATGTCATTACGGTGAGTGGCTATACTTTTGATATAAATTATGCAGGTGGGGATGGCAACGATGTAGTACTTACTAAATGTGCAGGAGTTACTAATACCAATACTTTGGAAAATTTCTGTACCATTCAGGCAGCAATAGATGATCCTCAAACACTTAATGGTCATACCTTAACAGTATCTCCTGGATTGTTTAATGAAAATGTAACGGTGAACAAAGAATTGACAATTACCGGATCAGGCAAAGGAAGCAATCCCGCTACAAATACAGTTGTTAAACCGGCAAGCTCATGCAGCGGTACAGGCTTTACAATTGCTGCAGCCAATGTGACGATTCAAGCTATGTATATTACATCCTTTCAGGATGCTGTATTATTGAATGGAGTATCAAATCCAACTTTAAATAACCTGGCATTAATAGATTATTGCAGATACGGAATAACATTTGGAGGAAATAATTCAGATATTGATATAACAAATACAGATATCCAGCGGACCAGTTTATTGGCAGGCACCATAGGAATGCGAAATGGCACTGCGAATGGAGTAAATGGTATGTTGATAGACAATTGTACGATTACCGGAAATGCATTACAGGGTATTGTAAACTTTCAGTCAACGACACCATCTGCATTTGATAATATTGTAATAAAGAACAGTACGATCAGTAACAACCTTCAAAAGGGCATGTACTTTGAAAAGCTGAGTAATGCAACATTTGAAAAGTTGACGATGAATAATAATGGAACGGATGCGACGTATGGATTTAATAATGGAATTGATATCAATTTAAAATATGCAAGCTATTCAAATATTACAATTAAGGAATGCGATATTACGAATTCGGGCAATACAGGTACAGCAACGGATCCACAAAATCCCGCAGTGATAGCAATCAAAGCCAGGGACGATGCGTCCTCATACAATACAATTCCGGCAAGTTTAAATAATGTTACAATCATAAACAACAAAATCACAGGCCCACAAAATGGAATCCGAATAGGTGAATTTGGAAAGATAAACAATACGCCAACGAATTTAAAAATAGAAGGCAATGATTTATCGTATGGATTTGCAAATAAAACAATTGTAAGTAGAATCAATAGCAATGTTCAAGTTGAATGTAACTGGCATGGTACCACCAATCTGGCAACGATATTGGCAACATTTGCACAAGCTGGAACGGGTACTATTGTATTATCAACCGTATTAAGTACTGGAGTAGATGCAAGTGGAGCTGTTGGATTTCAACCTTCTGGAACCTGTGTTTGTGCAAATGGAAATTTAGTTACTAATATTAATACCACAGAAACATTCTGCACGATTCAACAAGCCATTAATGATGCAAATACACAAAATGGCGATACGCTTTCTGTTGGGGCAGGAACCTACATTGAAAATTTAATTGTAAGCAAATCGCTGGCAATTTTAGGACCGAATTCAACCATCGATCCTTGTACAGGTACTCGAGTTCCAGAAGCCATTCTTGTTCCTGCAACAGCAAGTATTTCTGCAGGAGAAATTATTCATATTGCAGCTTCTGATGTAACAATATCTGGTTTGACTATTGATGGTGATAACACCGCAATTACTTCTGGCTTTAGCAGTACCAATGGTGCCGATATAGACGCTGCAGAAGGCATTACCGTTTATGAAACAGGAATCAATAACCTTACTGCAACAAATAACATCTTTAAAAATCTATCTTATTTTGGTATAACGCTGTACGACTATCCAGCAGCTGTTCCTTCAAGTGGGCATCTTATTGCTAACAATAAATTTCAGGATTTTGGAACCTATGATGCTGGTTCCGGGATTGAATATTGGGGTGGTGGCGTCTTGTTGTATAATAATCAGTATGCACGAGTAGTCAACAATTGCATGATGAATCTTCGAATCGGTGTTCAAACTGGTAATTTTCATTTGGCAAATCCGGAAGCATCCACTTATCAGTTTATTGGTAACAACACCATGACCGTGAGAAGGCGTGGTATTTTCCATAATTTATTTTATGGCACTGCTTCACCGCTTACATTATCAGAGAATATCATAACAGGAATCAACAATGCCAATGAATCATTTTGGGATGGAATTTTAATTTCTTCACAAAGTATAGCTTCTTATGCAGTAGATAATTCTATAAATGGCATTGCGATTATTGGTAAACCAACAGAAGGATACGAAGTTTGGAATGTTAAAAATACCAGTCCAGCCGAAATCACAGGAGGAACTGTTAGCAATACCAGCATTGGACTTTTTGTAAACAATTATGAAGGATATGTTTCAGATGCAGGCGATGGAGCTCATGCTATTGTAAGTGGACTGACCATTACGGATTGCTCAACAGGAGCTAAAATTTCTGACAGCCCATTGAGCACCCATGCAGCAGTATCTGCAACAATAAAGGATGACACCGAAATCAGCTATACAGGTACTGGTACCGGTATTTTGGTTGTCGGAGCAAATGCTTCTGCAAATATTGTAGATAATGATGCATCGATTCATGGATTTGCAATAGGTATCGATGTAGATGCAGGTTCAGCAACAATTGATCATAATCATATATTTAATAATGGTATTGGAGTTCGTTTTACAAATAATGGAACGGGTACCGTTAAAACAAATAAATTTTACGATGCTTTAGCCAATGGAAAAGACATTCAGGCTACTGCAAGCGCAGGACTTGTTACTGCTACACCTAATAACTGGTTGGCAGGTACAACATTTGGTGTAGAAAATTTACACGCAACAAATGTTATTGACGCAACAGCAAATTATTGGAATCATCCTTCTGGACCCGGCGCTATTGCTGGAGGAAGTGGCGCAAACATTACAAGTCGTGTAGCTTATTGCCAATGGTTAGATGACGAACCAATCATTTATGGTGGTATGCCTAATTTAGTTTCTCCAACAGTTACCATCGTGACTACAGATAACAGTGGCAACACCAGCGATGCAACTATTTGTAATGGAGGAACAGCAACATTGGATGCAACAACCACAGGTGCATTGACTTATGCCTGGTCAACCACGGAATCAACAGCAAGTATTTCTGTAATGCCTGGATCTACCACGACCTATACCGTAACAGTAAGTTTCGCAGATTGTCAGGTAATCCAAACGCAAACAATTACTGTTAATCCATTGCCTTCTTGTACAATCACTGGGGCAAATGGCCCAGTTTGTCCAAATACCTCAAATGATTATTTAGCACCGGCTGGATTATCTTATTCATGGTCAGTTTCGGGTGCTGCAATGATTTCAGGATCGTCATCTTCACAAACAGTAACCATTGTAGCTGGATCAGCTTGTAACTCCAACTATACCCTAAATTTAATTACAACGGATGGAAATTTGTGTAGTTCAAGTTGCAGTAAAGTTGTTTCAGTTTTAGACGATCAGGCTCCCAATGTATCCGCTGGCTCAATCAACAGTTGTTATCCTACACAGGCAGCAGCAGAAAATGCAGCACTTGCAGCTACGACTGCAAGTGATAATTGTCCGGGAACATTAAACTATTCAGTAAGTACTTCAGGTACCTGTTCAGCTGTGATTACAGTCACGGTTACGGATGCATGTACGCATTCAGCAAGTGTAACATATAATACACGCATAGATAACACACCACCAACATTTTCTTCATGCCCATCTAATATAACTATAGATGCAGGTGTAGGTGTTTGTGGCAGAAATGTTCATTATACAGATCCGACTGCAACGGACAATTGTCCTGGTACAGTAACGATCACCCAAACGGATATGAGTGGTTATGTAAACCATGATTTTTTCCCAGTCGGTACTACGACCCAGTCATTTTTAGCAACGGATGCTTGTGGATATACAGCAGTTTGTAGTTTCACGGTATTGGTTGTAGATAATCAAGACCCAATCATTACTGGATGTCCGGGAAATATTGGTCCATTAAATAATGATCCGGGTCAATGCGGTAAAGTCGTTACCTGGACAGCACCTACTGCATCTGATAATTGTCCGGGTGTAAGTTTGATGTCAACACACAATCCAGGTTCATTTTTCCCTGTTGGAACAACTACAGTTACCTACACTGCAACGGATGCAGGTGGCAGAACAAAAATCTGTCAATTTACAGTTCAGATTATTGACAACGAAGGACCGGTGATGAATTGTGAATCAAATCAAACCGTTAATTTAAATGCGGCTTGCAAATTAGTGGTTCCAAATTTAATAGATGGTTCTACAGCAATAGATAATTGCTGTGCTTCGAATACTTTTTCATGGAGTCAAAATCCTGTTTCCGGAACTGAACTTTCATCTGGAGAAGGATCAACACATACTGTTACAATTACTGTTTCAGATTGTAATGGAAATTCTTCTATTTGTACAGTTATTTTGACTGGCGATGATGTAACACCACCCGTTCCAACTTGTGAATTACCTCAAACAATTACTTTAAATTCATCTTGTATTTTAGTTGTTCCGGATTTAACAAACGGAGCGAGTGCAACCGATAATTGTTCTGCATCATTTACATGGAGTCAAAATCCAGTTATTGGCACCGGTTTAGCATCGGGTGAAGGCGTTACACATACAGTAACCGTTACCGTAAGTGATGGAAATGGAAATTCAGGTACTTGTACAGTTGTTTTAACTGGCGATGATGTTAGCTTGCCAATTGCTACGTGTGAACCTCCTCAAACAATTTCATTAAATGCAAATTGTCAATTAGTTGTTCCGGATCTTACTAATGGAGCCACCGCAACAGATAATTGCAGTACTACATTTAATTGGACTCAGAATCCTGCAATGGCTAGCTTATTGGCTTCCGGAGAAGGAACAATGCACACAGTAACGGTAACCGTTTCAGATGGCAATGGAAATTCTTCAACATGTACAGTAAAATTAACTGGAGATGATACAACTCCTCCGACCGTTTATTGTCCAGGTCCTCAAACGATCTCATTAAATTCTTTATGTCAGCTGTTAGTTCCAGATTTATTAACAGGTTCGTCAGCAGTTGATAATTGTTCAAATACATTTACCTGGAATCAAAATCCAGCATCCGGAACATTTTTAGCTTCCGGTGAAAATATGACACATACTGTAACCATTACAGCTAATGATGGAAATGGAAATACAGGCCAGTGTTTAGTTGTTTTGACAGGAGATGATGCAACACCACCGGTTCCAACTTGTGAACCTCCGCAAACCATTTCATTAAATGCAAATTGTGAGGTAGCTGTTCCGGATCTTACAAATGGAGCATCTGCATCTGATAATTGTTCTGCAACATTTAGCTGGAGTCAAAATCCTACAATTGGTAGTTTATTGGCCTCTGGAGAAGGAACCATGCATACAATTACAGTAACTGTTAATGATGGCAATGGCAATTCTTCTACCTGTACAGTTAAATTGACAGGAGATGATACAACACCACCGGTACCGACCTGTGAATCAGCACAAACTGTTTCACTCAATGCTTTGTGCAGACTTCCTGTACCAAACTTAATTGATGGAGCTTCTGCAACAGATAACTGTGCCAGCACATTTACCTGGAGTCAAAACCCAACGGCTGGAACAACGCTTGCATCTGGGGAAGGTGTAATGCATACGGTTACCATAACGGTCAGTGATGGAAACGGTAATAGTTCTACCTGCACAGTTAAATTGACAGGTGATGATACAACACCTCCGGTACCTGTTTGTGAGTTTGCGCAAACAATTAATTTAAATGCTTCTTGTCAGTTAGCTGTTCCAAACTTAACAGATGGAGCTTTTGCAGTTGATAATTGTTCATTTAGTTTTAGTTGGACTCAGAATCCAACATTAGGCACCTTGCTGGCATCTGGAGAAGGTGTGATGCATACAGTTACTGTTACTGTAAATGATGGAAATGGCAATTCGTCTACATGTACTGTTAAATTAACAGGAAATGATGTGACACCCCCGGTTCCAACTTGTGAAGGCCCTCAAACAATTGCTCTAAATTCTTCTTGTAAATTAATAGTTCCCAATCTAACAGATGGCGCAAGCGCAACGGATAATTGTTCAACAACATTTAGTTGGACCCAAAATCCAGTTTTAGGTGCTATGTTAAGTTCAGGTGAAGGAACAACGCATACTGTTACCGTAACAGCAAATGACGGCAATGGAAATACAAGTACATGTACCGTTGTATTGACTGGTGATGATACTACACCACCTGTACCCACTTGTGAAAGTCCTCAAACAATCGTATTAAATTCTAATTGTGAATTGTTGGTTCCGAATCTTTTAGATGGAGCTTCTGCAACAGATAATTGTTCCGGATCATTTACATGGTCCCAATCTCCAACGAGTGGATCTTTATTGGCTTCAGGAGAAGGAACAACTCATACAATTACAGTTACAGTAAGTGACGGTAATGGAAACAGCTCTACATGCACGGTAATATTAACCGGCGATGATACAGCCCCACCGGTACCAAGCTGTGAAGGATCACAAACAATTGTATTGAATGCATCCTGTCAATTGATGGTTCCTGATTTAACAAATGGAGCAAGTGCTACAGATAATTGTTCGACAAGTTTTAACTGGACTCAGTCTCCAACGAGTGGAACCTTATTGGCATCCGGTGAAGGAACGACGCATACTGTAACAGTTACTGCAAATGATGGTAATGGAAATAGTGCGACGTGCACAGTTCTGTTAACCGGTGATGATACAACACCACCGGTTCCGACCTGTGAAGGTCCTCAAACGATTGTGTTAAATGCATCGTGTCAATTGATGGTTCCAAATCTGACAGATAATGTTTCAGCAACTGATAATTGTTCAACAAGTTTTACCTGGTCACAATCTCCAACGAGTGGAACATTATTGTCATCCGGTGAAGGAACTACCCATACTGTTACAGTAACAGCAAATGACGGCAATGGAAATAGTTCAACGTGTACAGTAATATTAACTGGCGATGATACTACGCCACCTGTAGCATCATGCGAGGGACCACAAACAATTGCTTTAGATGCAAATTGTAAATTGTTGGTTCCTGATTTAACAGATGGGGCAAGTGCAACAGACAATTGTTCAACATCATTTACCTGGTCACAAAATCCAACAGCTACAACCTTGTTAGCGTCAGGAGAAGGAACTACCCATACTGTAACGGTCACCACAAATGATGGCAACGGAAATAGCGCAACCTGCACAGTAGTATTAACAGGTAATGACAATACACCTCCTGTGCCTAGCTGTGAAGGACCACAAACAATTGCTTTAGATGCAAATTGTAAATTGTTGGTTCCGAATCTTTTAGATGGAGCTTCTGCAACAGATAATTGTTCAACAAGTTTTACCTGGTCCCAATCTCCAACAAGTGGAACTTTATTGGCTTCAGGAGAAGGAACAACACATACCGTAACAGTAACAGCAAGTGATGGAAATGGAAATAGTTCCAGCTGTACGGTAGTGCTTACAGGAGACGATACCACTCCGCCAGTACCAACTTGTGAAAATTCGCAAACAATTGCTTTGGATGCAAATTGCAAATTAGTTGTACCAGATCTTACAAATGGAGCAAGTGCAACTGATAATTGTTCTGCAACTTTTAACTGGAGTCAATCTCCAACAATTGGAACCTTATTAGCCTCTGGAGAAGGATTTTCACATACAGTTACAGTTACAGTTAGTGATGGTAACGGAAACAGTTCAACTTGTTTAGTATTGTTGACAGGAGACGATACCACACCGCCAGTACCTACTTGTGAAGCGCCACAAAATATAAGCTTAAACGCAAGTTGTCAATTGAGGGTTCCAAATTTGATTGATGGAGCAAGTGCAACTGATAATTGTTCTGCATCATTTACCTGGAGTCAAAATCCTTCAAATGCAACCATGTTAGCATCTGGTGAAGGGATGACACATACAGTTACAGTTACAGTAAGTGATGGAAACGGAAATACAAATACCTGTACAGTTGTATTAACAGGCGATGATGTAACACCACCAACACCAACCTGTGAAGGACCACAAACAATTGCATTAAATCCATATTGCACATTAATTGTACCAGATCTTACAAATGGAGCAAGTGCAACAGATAATTGTTCTGCATCATTTACCTGGAGTCAAAATCCTGCTATTGGAGCAGGACTTGCATCCGGGGATGGAGTAACACATACAATTACCGTTACGGTAAGCGATGGGAATGGAAATACAAATACATGTACGGTAGTCTTAACTGGTGATGATACGTCTGCACCAGTTCCAACCTGCGAAGGTCCACAAACTATCGTGTTAGATGCAAATTGTAAATTGGTCGTACCAAACTTAATCGATGGGGCTAATGTAAATGATAATTGTTTTTCATCATTTAGCTGGACGCAAAATCCAACAGAAGCGACCTTGTTAGCATCCGGAGAAGGGACAACACATACCGTAACCGTTACGGTAAGTGACGGAAATGGAAATAGTGCAAGCTGTACCGTTGTTTTGACGGGAGATGATACAACTCCTCCAGTACCTACATGCGAAGGCCCACAAACCATCGTGTTAGATGCAAATTGTAAATTGATGGTCCCAGATCTTACCAATGGAGCGAGTGCAACAGATAATTGTTCCGCTTCATTTAGTTGGAGCCAATCAACCACTTCCGGCACTTTATTGTCTTCCGGAGAAGGGATGACACATACCATTACTGTAACGGTAAATGATGGCAATGGAAATAGTACAACGTGTACGGTAGTATTAACGGGAGATGATACCACACCACCCGTACCGACATGTGAAGGACCACAAACGATTGTGCTTAATTCAAGCTGTAAATTGATGGTTCCCAATTTGGTTGACGGAGCTACCGTTACGGATAATTGTTCTTCATCATTTACCTGGACTCAATCAAGTCCTACAGGAACCTTATTGTCATCTGGTGAAGGAGTAATGCACACCATTACCGTAACGGTAAGTGATGGCAATGGAAATAGCAATACCTGTACTGTTAAATTAACAGGAGATGACACCACACCACCTGTCCCTACTTGTGAAGGACCGCAAACAGTTGTGTTGGATGCAAATTGTAAATTGATGGTACCGGATTTAACAAATGGTGCGAGTGCAACAGATAATTGTTCCGCTTCATTTAGCTGGAGCCAATCAACAGCTGCTGGCACGCTGCTAAATTCAGGAGAAGGAGTAAGTCATACAATTACGGTTACAGTAAGTGATGGCAATGGAAATAGTACAACGTGTATGGTAGTATTAACGGGAGATGATACAACACCACCAACAGCAAGTTGTAAAAGCATAACGGTTCAATTAGATGGAACAGGAAATGTAAGCATCGTTCCATCAGAAGTGAATAATAATTCTACGGAGAATTGTTCAGGACTTGTGTTAACGAGTGTATCACCCAATAGCTTTACTTGTTCAAATAAGGGAGCAAATACAGTTACTTTATTTGTAACGGATGCAGCTGGCAATGTATCATCTTGTACATCTACTGTAACAGTTCAGGATAACATACTACCACAGATTAGTTGTCCGGGAAATAACACAGTAAATAATACACCGGGCATATGTGGAGCTGTTTACACATATACAACACCAGTTGGAACAGATAATTGTCCAGGAGCTAATACCGTGAGAACTGCAGGATTAGCAAGTGGGGCAACATTTCCAATTGGACCAACTACAGTAACATACAAAGTAACAGATGGAGTTGGATTGACGGCAACATGCAGTTTTACGATTACGGTACTAGATAATGAAAAACCAATGATCACATGTCCTGCAAATATTGTAGATAGTACGGGAGTAGATTCCTGTATTAAGAAAGTGACATTTGCAGTATCAGCAACAGATAATTGTGAATTAGCTCCAATAAGCTATTCACATACAAGTGGCAGTACCTTTCCAATAGGAACAACTACTGTAACAGTAACTGCGACAGATCTTAGCGGAAATTCTAAAACATGTTCATTTACAATTACAATAAACCGACGCACAGAAAAGTGCAATGGTAAAGACGATGATTGTGACGGTTTAATTGATGAAGGATTTGACATGGATAATGATGGAATAGCAGATTGTTATGATAACTGTCCAACTGTTTCCAATCCAAATCAGGCAGATTCGGATTGCGATGGAGTCGGAGATGCTTGTGATGTTTGTCCAGGTGGAAATGATAAAATTGATAATGATAATGATGGCAGACCGGATTGCAAGTATCCACCTTCTTTTGCAAACATTATTTCAGCTTGGAAATGCAGTGGCGGTACTAAAGTTCAGGTATGTACCAGAACAAATAGCGGCGGTTATAAAACTGTTTGTACCTATTATGCAGCGTTACAAACCCACATCAATTATGGTGGATATTTAGGACCTTGTGGAAATGCAAATTGCAATGGAAATAATCTGATTCAACCTGAAACGGATGAAATTCAGCTTAAGAAATATTTGGATGCACCAGAATTTGATCCAAGTTCTTTAGGATTGAATGACATGATTGTGTATCCAAATCCGGTTCAGGATGCGTTGAATATTGAATTTGAAATTCCGGTTAATAATGGAAAAATCAAATTAATTAATGCTCAGGGTGAGGCAATTTATATTCATACAATCACGCAACCAACAGGATTGGTTAAATTAGACCTTTCGAGAATCGTCCGGTCGTTTAATTCAGGCGTGTATTTTGCAATTTTTGAAGATGCAAATCAACGCATCATTCGAAAGTTCACCGTAGTCGACTAAGTATTAGAGTTTAGAAAGTGCAGCTCCAACTAGAATTAATTATTCTGGTTGGAGCTGTTTTATTTTATTGATGTATATTTGAATGAATATTATTTATTTGACTTTGGTAATAAAATGATTTTCATCAAAACTAAATAATCAATGTATGTGGGCTTTTCTTAAATCCTTTCTGTTTTATATCGGTTTCGGAATTAATGCAATTGGAATTCTGGTTTCATTGGTAATAATTATTTCAGATGCTATTAAAGGCTCCTCTTCAAAAAATGGAACGTGGCTTTTAATAGTTCTTGGCCTATGCCTATGGTTAGCCTTGTGCTGGTATTTAAAAAGTATCGGGAAAATCGGTTTAGCGACCAATATGGTCATGTTGCCTGCAATCCCAATTGGTGGTTATGGTTTGTTCATTTTGATGTTTATTATTTTGAAGCCTGATATGAAGTAGTTTTTTAATTTTGCTCATCGCATTCCTAAAACTGGGGTTGAAACCCCAGTTTTAGGAATGCGATTCAATCAATGGACTAGTCAGTTCAAGAAAAACTTCAGTTAGTTTAATAATTTTTGAATTCTAAAATTCAACTAGTATGAAATATTTTATATTTTGGTTTGAATTTAGCACCTTAAAAAATGTCTTTAATATTAGTTTACATACACCTTGTATGGATCACAAAAAGGCGAGTTCCATATTTACATTCAAAGGAACTTAGGAAAAATACATGGTTTCATATATTGGACTATGCAAAACTTAAGGATATAAAAATAGATCACATCAATGGATTTAATGATCATTGCCATTGTTTGGTCCAATTGAAATCAAATCAAAATCTACAGTCCATAGTTCATTTACTTAAGGGAGAATCTTCATATTGGATTAATGAGCAAAAACTAATTCCGGAAATATTTCAATGGCAAGCTGGATTTTATACCGCCTCGGTGTCACAAAAGAGTTTAAATTTTGTGAGAAGGTATATTAGAAATCAAGAAATTCATCATCAATCTGGTTTTCTTAAGGATGAATTAGAGAATCTCTTTCCGAAAGCCGGGGTTTAAACCCCGGTTTTCGGAAAGAGATTCTCATCCATTTAGCAGAATCAAGAATGAAATTAACCTGCTTTATAATTCAATCAAAATAGAATTACAAAAAAAAGGTCTATGATGAATCCCAGAAGGTGAATTAAGAAATGATTTTTTTTCAAAATTGGAAATGCACTCTTCATTCCCAAAACTGGGGTATAAACCCTAGTTTTGGGAATAGGAGCTACAATAAAAATGAAGTAATATTACTTTACCAAAGCAGCAATAGAAAATCAATCAAAATAGTAATGCTAGCGTAAAATATAAGAGGAATGAATCCCAGAGGAAGGATTAAAGTATTTTTTTTCAAAATGGAATGCGTACTCTTCATTTCCAAATCATGGGTTTAAACCCATGATTTGGAAATAGTAGGATATTTTCAATTCAGCTTCAAAATTTATTAATTTCACCCAGCATATTTATCAGCTACCTACTATTTCTAAAATTTTATTTGTTGTATAAGTCATTTTTATGAATGTATTGCTGCCTATTTGAACTGTTTTTATATTCTAAAAACCAATCATATAAATTTTTCAAAAAAAAGATTAGGTAGTTTCGGCTACTTCAAATTACATTTACAATTCGTTTAGTAGCACCCACTCTCAACACTTCTTTTAATACACCCTTTCTCTTTGCTCAACATTTAATGCCAGATCCAAAACGGATTTAATACCCTTTCTTGAGACTCTAAAGATTTTTTTTATTCATACCCTCTTATGGAAAAGCAATTTTACCCCCAGCTAAGGGAATTAGCTTGTATTGTACTAATTATTGGTACATATTTTTCTGGCTTGTGTCAAGTTGGAAAATATCAACAAGTATCCAAAGAACGGATATCCGTTTTTTGTACAGCTCCCCCTAGTATTACCTGTCCCGCTGATTTTAAATCTTGTCCCGGAAGTTCTATTCATCCCAATGTAAGTGGCACAGCTATCGCGCTTAAAGGAGGTCTGCAATGTGACGAGCCAATTGTTACTTATAAGGATATATTAGTTAAAGCTGGAAATTGTTTAGGTGCTTCTTTAATTCAAAGAGTATGGACGGCAACAGATCCAAATGATGCAAGTCTGCGAGCATTTTGCATACAATATATAAACACCTTAGATACCACAGCTCCTGAACTTTATAACTGCCCTAAAGATACCGTGCTATTAAGTAATGATAAATGTACAGTAAGTTATACATGGAAAATGCCTTTAGTTTCAGACCATTGCGGCAACTATTGTGTTACAAGTTCTCATGTAAATGGTGGTGAATTCGCCATTGGTACGCATACCGTTATAATTACGGTAACAGATGATTGTGGAAACACAAGCCGATGCGTTTTTAATGTGGTTGTAATTTCTAATTGTTGCAATGTACCACCAATTATACATTGCCCTTCAAACGTCCTTGCGTGTTCAGGTACCTCAATTGATCCGGGCACAACAGGGAGACCAACCGTATCAAAGGGAAGTCCTTCTTGCAAAGAACCCATTCTCAATTACACAGATAAATTAAATTATTTTTCAAATTGTAATTATTCGATTGAAAGAACCTGGACTGCAACAGATCCAGATCATTCTAATTTATCAGCACATTGCACACAGTTGATTCAAATTAAGGATACCATTCCCCCTAAAATTACCTTTTGTCCACCAAATATAACGGTCCAATCAGATGCCGATTGCACTGCTAAAGTGAGTTGGTCAAATCCGATTGCAACTGACAATTGCGGGATTGCTTCAATTACAAGTTCTGTTCCATCTGGATACCAATTTACACTCGGACTGGCAGCAGTTTCAATTATTGCAACAGATAATTGTGGAAATACATCTAAATGTGAGTTTTTAGTAACCGTTGAAGAAAATTGTTGTAACAAGAATCCTATAATTCATTGTCCCGCTGATTTTCAAGGTTGCCCAAATAGTTCAACGAAACCAGTTGTAACAGGTCAGGCATCCGCAAGTCCTGGTAGCTCAAAATGCAGACAACCACTCATTACTTACAATGATGATACAATTCACCACACTGCGTGTTTTACAGAAATACATAGAACCTGGCTGGCAACTGATTTGGACAAACCTAGTTTAATGGATTATTGTGTTCAGAAAATTATTCTAATAGATAATCATCCCCCGGTGATTACATTTTGTCCGCCCAATATTACGGTTCAATCTGATGATGATTGTCTTGCTACCGTTCGTTGGAACGAACCCGCTGCTACCGATGATTGTGGAGGTGTTTCAATTACAACTTCAGTACCTTCAGGTTACCGTTTTACATTAGGTCTTGCAGCGGTGTCGGTTATTGCTACGGATCTATGTGGTAATACCAGTAAGTGTGAATTTTTAGTCACAGTCGAGGAAAATTGTTGTAAAAAAGCTCCGGTTTTACACTGTCCAGCAAATTATAGTTCTTGTCCAGGATCTGATATTCAACCTGCAACCACAGGAGTCGCCAATGCAACACCTGGAAGTGCTCATTGTGCAAATCCGGTATTAACGTATCGGGACGATACCATTCAGAATGAAAATTGTTTATTACTTTTAAACAGAACCTGGAAAGCAACGGATCCAACGCATCCTTTGTTAGCGACGACTTGTATTCAAACCATTCGTTTAGAAGACAAAACCAGCCCGGTATTAACCAATTGTCCGGCAGACATTACGATAAAATCAGATGCAGATTGTACAGCAAGTGTTGCTTGGAATCATCCAATTGCAACGGATGCTTGTGGCGATATTACATTAACTGAATCCATTGCATCGGGATCTAAATTTCAAGTTGGAACAACTAGTGTTTCAATTACTGCTACTGATAAATGTGGAAATACATCACGTTGTACATTTAATATAACAGTTGAAGAGAATTGTTGCAAAACCATTCCAATTATTCATTGCCCTGCAGATTATACAAGCTGTCCGGGAGCGGTTATCGAACCGGGAATATCAGGACAAGCAACGGCATCTCCTGGGGATACCAATTGCAGACAACCCATTATTACATACACTGATGTAATAATAAGTCAATCAGCTTGCTTTACAAGCATCAATAGAATTTGGAAAGCAACGGATCCAATTTTCTCTAATTTATTTAGTACCTGTATTCAAAAAATTATTCTTCAAGACATTGAAGCACCCGTATTTACATCTTGTCCTATTGACTTAACAGTTGCTTCAAATGATTTGTGTACGGCTGTAGTAAGCTGGAATGATGCAACTGCAACGGATGCTTGCAGTCAAGTTGTACTTACAAGTTCCATTGCATCTGGTTCCACGTTCCCATTGGGAATAACACATGTTGTGATTACTGCTACAGACGCTTGCGGAAATTCAAGCAGTTGTAATTTTAATATCACAGTTACTGAAAATTGTTGTAATAATCCACCAGTTATCAGTTGTCCGGAAGATTTTACCGGATGTCCAGGTTCAAGTTTAGATACTTCTAATACGGGTAGAGCCATTGCAGATCCATTTCAACCAGTGTGTCAAGCTGCGGTCATTGCTTTTACAGATGTGGTTTTATCAAACGACCCATGTCGTACAATCATAGCACGATTATGGACAGCTACAAATCCTAAAAATAATTTACAAACACAATGTACTCAGACGATTTTACTTGAAGACGTGGATCATCCTGCTTTTGCAAATTGTCCTGGAGACATTACGGTAGACCCACAATATGATTGCAATGCAAATGTAAGTTGGATCGAACCTACCGCAAGTGATAACTGTGGAATTCTTTCAGTTGAAAAATCCCATGAACCAGGATCCGTATTTTCAAAAGGAAGCACGCGTGTGGTTTATACTGCAACCGATTTATGTGGAAATACAAGTTCCTGTTGGTTTTTTATTGAAGTATCTGAAAAATGTTGTTTTAAAAATCCTGTTTTAAATTGTCCGGCTGACTTTCATGGATGTCCTGGATTAGGTGTAGATCCGTTTGTAACGGGTATTGCTACGGCTGCTCCAGGTAGTACGGAATGTTTTCAGCCAAACATTACTTACTCTGACCGAATTCTTACGGATGGTCCATGTGCTGGTGCGATCAGTCTTGAACGGACCTGGACGGCAACAGATCCTGCATTGCCAAATTTAAAATCCGTATGTATACAACGCATCGAATTGAAAGATGATGTAAAACCTATTTTGATGAATATCCCTGCCAATATAACAGTGGATGCAAATGGAGCATGCAATGTCGCAGTTTATTGGCCGAAGCCTGAAGCAGCTGACAATTGTAAATTATTAAGTTTAACTTCCAATTATAACCCCGGAGATTTATTTTCTAAGGGAACCACTAATGTAATTTATACTGCAAAGGATTATTGTGGAAACACAACAACAAATGGATTTCAGGTTTTTGTTGATGGTACAGAAGTAGCTGTAAAGTGTCCGAAGGATACTTCAGTAATTCGTACAGATCCATTTTTAAATGGAGCTTTAGTAAATTGGAACAACCCAACAGTAACTTATTGTCAGCCATGTCAGGATAATATACCCGGTATGATCTACATGGGAGAATTAAATGGACATAGATATTTCTGTTCGAAAGGTGGGGCTAACTGGAATGCTGCACGCATTTCATGCGAATTAATGGGAGGAGCTCTTGCAAGTATTAATTCCGCAGAAGAAAATAAATTCATAGCTTCTAAATTAAATGGTCAAACTGCTTGGATTGGTGGAACGGATGAAAAAGTGGAAGGATGGTTTGAATGGTTAGATAAATCTCAATTTAGTTTTACCAGTTGGATGCCAGGACAACCAAATAATGGATCCGGAAATGAGGACTACATAGAAATGTTTCCAGATGGGAACTGGAATGATCAAAATGCATTAGCAAACAGAGAGTTTGTTTTGGAATTGCCATGTTATGAACTAAAACAAATTGGGGGTCCAGTTAAAGGAGATCTCGTGCCTTGTGGAACGAACCAAATTACCTATGTGGCAACTAAAGAAGGAAAATCAGACACCTGTAGTTTCAATGTAACGGTTGATTGTGATGAGATATCAAGCTATTGTAAACCAAAAGCACAGAATAGCAACTACATGTTTATTGACAGAGTGGAATTTTCAACAATTGATACAACTACTGGTAATAATGGGGGTTACCATTATTTTAATAAACCATGCGGCGCTATAGATGAAGGACAAACCTATTGGTTGTGTGTTACGCCAGGATATTTAGGTAGTATTTATAAAGTATATTGGAAACTTTGGATTGATTTTAATGCAGATGGATATTTTGATCCATTTACTGAAGAAGTTGTCTATGGATATGGCAATACGTCCATGTGTGCAAATATTAAAATGCCTTTCAATTTACCAAGAGCGCTTACACGGATGCGTATTATTATGTCGTATTCAGATTATCCACCCAATCCATGTTTTTCACCACTTTTCGGAGAAGTTGAAGATTATTGTATTGCTATGGATGGAGCTGTACAATTAGGTTCGGGAATTGGTACAGGATCCATTCGTGTAAAACCAGAGGAATTGGTTTCTAAAGAATTCAATCGTATGGAAATAGCTGATGAAAAACTTACAATTTATGAGGATCCACAAATTTCATTTTTGGTTGATTTGTTTCCAAATCCAAGTTCCCAGGCTGTAAGTATTAATAGTATTGTTGGTGAAATTTCAGAGTTTGAAGTATATAACAGCAATGGAAAATTAATTCTACATAGTGATCCGCAATTGACTAAAAATGAAAATTTAATTTCAGTTGAAGATTGGGCAAATGGAATTTATACAATTATAATTCGAAGTAAATCTTCAGATCAAATTATTAAGCGATTTGTTGTAAACCACTAGAATCAATTACGAATTACGAATTACGAATTTCAAATGGACAATGGTTGAAATAATTCGTAATTGAATTTCTGAAACGGTATGAAGCAAGCCGGTCTGTTTTATAATGGATCGGCTTTTTTATTTTAAGTCGTTATGAAATTGTTACGAATGGTAGTCTTGTGGTAATTAGAGTAGCTCAAATCGATTTGTAAGGATTTAATAGACTAGCGGTACATTGAATATTATTGTTATTTTAGCATTTCAATAAAAACCAGTATCAATGTCTTACTCTCGTCGTGACGTTCTAAAAACCTTGGGAATTGCAACAGGAGCTTCTGCATTTCATATCCCGGATTTAGCGAAATTGTTAGGAGAGATTCCCAATCCGCTGCATAAAACCCTAGACAAACCAATTACTGCAATAACTTTAGGTGCGGGGTCTAGAGGCAATGTATATGGAAATTATGCAATTTCAAATCCGGATCAAATAGATATTGTTGGAGTAGCAGAACCCATCCCTTTACGAAACGAACGGTATAGTAAGAAGCATAAAATCGCAGCAGAAAATCGTTTTGTTACCTGGGAACATGTTTTTCAAAAGCCAAAGTTTGCTGATGCAATTATCATTACTACACCTGATCATTTACATTACGGTCCGTGTATGAAAGCACTCGCTTTAGGTTATGATGTACTTTTAGAAAAGCCAATGGCTCAGACCGAAAAAGAATGTCGGGATATTTTAGCCCTTACAAAAAAAACAGGAGCCATTGTAGGATTATGCCACGTTTTGAGATATGCACCTTACTTTATTAAATTGAAGGAGCTTATTCATAATGGTTCTATCGGTGAACTTATAAGCATTCAACATTTTGAGCCAATTCAACACATCCACATGGCCCATTCGTTTGTAAGAGGAAATTGGCATAATTCTAAAGAAAGTACACCAATCATATTAGCAAAATCCTGTCATGATTTAGATATCATGCGTTGGTTGGTTGGGAAACCCTCTGTTCGTGTAGCTGCATTTGGAAATTTAAAATGGTTTAATAAACAAAACGCACCGGCGGGGAGTACCGCACGATGTCATGACGGTTGTGCAATTGAATCAACCTGTCCATATTCTGCAGTGAAAATATATTTACGGGAACGAAGCTATACCTATGTGTTTGATTTGCCAGAACAAAAAGAATTGATTCCGGATGCGATTATGAATTATCTAAAAACAACTAACTATGGAAGATGCGTGTATCGTATGGACAACGATCAATGTGATCATTACGTTATGAGTTTATTGTTTGAAGGTGGAATCACTGCCAGTTTTAATATGGAAGCATTCACAGGATACCATGGACGACGAACGCGAGTCATGGGAAGCATGGGCGATTTGACTGGGGATATGGAACAATTTACACACACTGATTTTCGAACCGGGAAAACTACCAATTGGGATAGCAAATCCTTGGACGAAGGCGCCTATAAAAATCATGGACACGGAGGTGGTGATTACAGGCTAATGCAAGATTGGGTTCAGGCAGTTGCACAAAAAAATCCCAGTTTGCTGACTTCTACAATCGAAGCATCCATTGAAAGTCACCTGATGGGATTTGCAGCTGAGAAAAGTCGCAAGAATAAAAAAATTGTTGATATTAGATTGTAGTGTTTAAGGTTTAAAAATTATCTAACACTCTGATTTTATGAAATTTCAATTGTTAAAATATTTTGTGATGCATTGATATGAGTTTGAATAGAAGAATACCGCTGCTATTAGTTTGCTATGTGTTGTTTTTATTTGCTTGTATTAAAACAGAGCAATCTAAAAAGGTCTCAAGCAATTCAGAACATGCTGAATTAGAACGCTTGAATCAATTAATCTCCCAGCATCCAGATGTGGACTCATTTTATTTTATGAGGGGACTTTATAATTTTAATATAGAAGCTTATGAATTGGCAATTGAAGATTTTCAGATGGCTTTAAAAATTGATTCAACCCGACAACCCATTTATTATTTTTATTTATCAGATGCGCATTTGTACAATTTACAATCCTGGGATGCTTCTCAAGTAATGGACAAAGCCATGAGTCTATTTCCAAATCATGCAGAAACTATTTTAAGAAGTGCCAGACTTAGATTGGTCCTTAAGCAATACATACCGGCAATGACGGTGTTAGACAAGTTATTTGTAAGAGACCCTCAGAATTCAAAGGCATATTTATTGGCGGGGCAGATTTTTTATGAGATGGGAGATACCGGAAGAGCAGTAAATGCCTATCAAAAAGCCGTAGATTTTAATCCGGAGTTGAGAGAAGGTTGGATTCGACTAGGCGAGTTGTTATGTGAATTGGGAACTATTAAATGCATACCCTATTTTGATAATGCAATTCGGATGGATAGTTTGGATCCGGAAGTATATCATAAAAAAGCGTTTTGTTATGCACAATTGGGTAAACAAAAGGAAGCCATTGAATCCTATAGATCCAACATCTTTCGATTTCCGGCATACGAACCCTCTTTTTATAATTTGGGATTGCTGTATCTGGAGATGGATTCATTGGATCTCGCACTGGAACATTTCATGATATCGGTTCAAATCACCCCAGCTGAAGCAAGCAGCTATTATCAGCGAGGAATTGTTTATCAAAAAATGAAGAAATCGCAAGAAGCAAAAAATGATTTTCAGAAAGCATTGCAATTGGATAGCAGTTTGATTGAAGCTAGACAAGCGTTGAATTTGATTAAATAGTAAAAATGTATTATTTAATTCAACGAATTGACCACTGGGTATTTGATTTTAACCATCGATCTCTTGGATTTTTATGGTATTCAATGATTTAGTTAGTTTTGTTAAGTTACCCATTTATAAATATGAAATAATTTTATGATAAGATTGCAAATATTTGTTCCTTCTAATTACAATGTTTTGTTGCGAATAGTTTTTACTTTTTTTTTAAATTTTACTATCGTTACACATAGTGTAAAGGCTCAGAATCAAGATTCGTTGCAATTAGAGATGCAAGTTGATAGTTTGATAAAAGTTTCTGCAAAATTCACTGATCAAAAGGAATTTAATGATGCTATTGATGCGATTAAAATTGCTAATCAGTATCTTGAAAACCGGGGCGACTCTAGTTCATCTTTATTTGGTAAGGTTTGTAATTCTCATGGTAGGATTTATTTTTTTAAAGGAAATTATCCTAAGGCAGAAGAATTATATTTAAAATCAAATGCAATACTAAAACAAGTAGACAATAAAAACAGATTAGCATATTTAACAAATATTGGGTGCCTTGGATCTTTGTATTTGAACACAGGAAAACTTGAGAAAGCTGAACGGTATCTTTTGGAGGCTGATCATTTGGGAAAAATTACAATTGGGGAAAAACACCCTGACTATGCATTAAATTTAAGTAATTTAGGCAGAGTCTATAGATTGATGGGTCAATTTGAAAAAGCAGAATATTTTATGAATGAAGCTTTAATACTTCGTGAAAAATATATTGGAAAAGAAAGTCGAAGTTATGCTTTTTCCTTAAATAGTTTAGCGATTTTGTACAAAGATCGTGGTAATTATCTTAAAGCCGAGAAACTTTACCTGGAAGCAATAAGGATTCGTGAAAAAGTTTTGGGTAAAGCACATGGAGATTATATTGCTAGTTTAACCAATTTAGCAATATTATATAAGAGCTTGGGAAATTATGAAAAATCAGAGTCGCTTTTTCTCGAAGCATTGTCAAATTGTACCCAAAATAATGAAAGAGAATTCTTGGAATATGCTAATATTCTTAGCAACTTAGGAGTTCTAAAGTATCGAATGCAGAAATTTGAACAAGCTGAGTCTTTATTACTGAGAACGATAAACATTCTGCAAGGTAAATTTGAGAGCGATCATCCAACATTTGTTTTATGTAAAGCTAATTTAGCGAATATTTATAGAGCTACTGGTGATTTTTTGAAAGCCGAAGTTTTACTCTTGGAAATTTTGAGTATGATTGACCAATCCAAAGGTAAGAACAATTATCATTATGCCAACGCCTTGCATAATTTAGGAATTTTATATGATGAAAAGGGAGATCAAAACACAGCTTTGTTAAAATGTAAAGAGTCACTTGAAATCAGAGTTCGGATATTTGGAAGGGACCATCCTTATTGTGCTGATAGTTATGAAGCATTGGCGGATATCTATTTTCATATGGGGGAGTTCCGCAAAGCAGAAGTATTTTTTGACAGTCTGGTGAATTTAAACATATTACTATATAAACGATCTATATTGCATTTATCTGAATATGAATTAAGTCAATATATAAATACTTTCAAGAAGTTTCAAAATAAACTTTATTCTTTAGCATTTTATGCGGCTAACATAGATAATCATATCGCGATTACGTGTTTAGAGAATAGTTTGTTTTATAAAAACATATTATTAAGATCGAATGCTTTGGTTAAAAATAGATTGAATATTGATACTGCCAATTATGAGAAACTACTTTTGAAGAAATCGCTGGAATATCGCTTGTCGTTAGAATATTTAAAACCTCTAGTGAGTCGTGATAGTATTCAATTTAATGATTTAATGGAACAATCAATTGGACTGGAGAAGAATCTAATTGGGAGTATTGTAAGTAGCGAATTGAAATTTGATCGGATCAATTTTAAGGATATTCAGAAAAATTTAAAGTTTAATGAAGTCGCAATAGAATTCATTCATTTTAATCAAGTTTATGGAAGTAGAATGGATAGTATTTTATATGCAGCAATTTTAGTTAAACCTGGAATGCTGAAACCTGAGATCATTTTTCTTTTCGATCAAAGGCAGTTAGAAGCATTGCTGGAAAATAAAATGAAATGTTCAACTAAGCAGTTTCTGAATTTATTATATTCCGGAGTTAATAGTCAGGCATTTAGTCAATGTACATTTGATACTATTCCTTCATTATTCGAACTAATATGGAAGCCTATTATGAATGAGTTGATTGGAGTAAGTAAGATCTATTTATCCAAAACAGGATTATTACATCAAATAAATTTGACTGCAATTTCTGATCAGAATGGAGTATTGCTTAACAGCAAGTTTAATATTGTTGAATTAAGTAGTACACATATATTAATGGATCATCAAACAAGGAGAAAGGATAATCAAAAGGCTTTACTTGTTGGTGGAATATATTTTGAAAGGGATACCATGGGTGTGCAAGATCAAGAGAATATAACTGACAATGCGGTTCAAAACAATTCTCATGTATTGAATTTGAAGAATCCTATAGACCAACTTGGTTTTGATTCAGAATTTATAGACTCTATGTTTAGAGGAGGAAACTGGAATTATTTACATTGGACAGACAAGGAGATTAATTCCATTGATGAAATTGTTAGAAAAGTCAAGATTATTCCTATTCTACTAAGAGGAAAATATGCAACTGAAGAAAAATTTAAAGAGATTAGTCAAGAGTATATGTCTCCCAGAATTATTCATTTGGCAACTCACGGTTTTTTCTTTCCTGACCGAACGATTTCTGCCGCAGGCAGAATGTCGCACGACAGTGCGGCAAGTGAGGGAACTGTGAAAGCAGCCACACCAAAGTCAAAGCTGGAATTTGAAACAAATGAACCTGTATTCAAAATTTCAGACCATCCAATGATTCGTTCAGGTTTACTCATGGCTGGTTCTAACTATGCCTGGAAAACAGGAAAGCCAATTAGGGAAGGTATGGAAGACGGTATCCTTACCGCTTATGAAATTAGTCATATGGATTTATCAAACACAGAATTAGTAGTATTATCTGCCTGCGAAACAGGCCTTGGAGATATTCAAGGCAACGAAGGCGTTTATGGATTGCAACGTGCTTTCAAAATAGCTGGAGCAAAATACTTGGTGATGAGTTTATGGCAGGTACCCGACAGAGAAACCAAAGAATTTATGGTGAGCTTTTATAAAAACTGGTTAGGTAAAAAGAAAAGCATACCGGATGCATTCAGGATGACACAAAAAGAAATGCAAGAACGTTTTATAAGTCCCTATGCATGGGCGGGGTTTGTGTTGGTGGAGTGAAGCGTTAATTTGGTATCACCATGCATTTAACTTTTATAATTAATTAAAACAATTGAATCGCTATTTATATTTTCTTCGGACGTGTTTTTTATTTAATATCAATTGTACTTGTTTTGAATAGAGATGATTCGAATTTTTTTGAATGGATTGTGATAATTTTGTAAATTCTTGGTTGCAGGGTTTCCCACAAGCAAGTGCATTTAAAAATGAATACCATTCTATTTCCATCCTTTTTTCATTGTTAGTGCTTTTACTAAGAGAAAGTTTAAATAAATCTCCGGCTTCAGCATATTTGCCGAGTCTGAAAAAGCACAAGGCCTGGAAATAATATTTTTCAAAACTACCAGTTGTTAATTTTTGAAGATACAGTAACGCGTTTGCGTACGCTTCTGCATTGAACTCCATTTTTGCTGAATCCAAAGGGCTCTCAGTCGAACTTCCTCTCAAATAAGAAAAATCTTCAGGAGTCGAATAATAATAATCGGCCATTTCTTTTGCGGCCCTTGGATCTTCCCAGGCAAAAATAGCTGGCTCATTTTGAAGAGTATCTTGTTCTTTTAATAAGCTGTCCCTTAGGGGTTCTTTTGAATTGGTTTCCAAACTGTCCTTCAATAAAAAGGCTTTGTTGTTATCCCCGGGTGCTAAAATAACTTCAGTTGGGATTTTACCTGTATCAAGAGCACCATTCATCGTGTAGAAGTAAAAGATAGCTAAACTTATTAAACCTGGAAGTGCAATCCATCTAAACCATTTCAACCATCGGTTTCTTTGTTGGGCATGTATTATTTTTTCAGAAAGACCAAGCTGTCGTAAGCCTTCTATCAATTCTTTGGTATGATTGACTTCGGATTGTAAACCTGGGTCGAGTTTTAACCGACTTTCGAAGGATTCCAGTTCATCCCCCTTCATTTCACCATTTATATATTTTTCAATGTCAAAGTTGTGCATAACTGGATTTGTATTTGGTTGATAAAGCCAACAATTTTTTCATGCACTGGCTTCTGAAACCCGCAAGGATTCCAAACTGGAATATTTAGTTAGTTTATTTTTAATTTGTTCTTCATCAGAAAGTTCGGAAATATATTTAAGATCTATGAGTTCTTTGCAGGGCGAGCCGAGTTCATTCAACATTTTTTTTAATAGCGTTACTTTTTCTAGAATTAGAATTGAATTCGATTCTTCTGCAATCATTGTATTTTCAAGTTCATCCAAACTCATTGAACTCGAATGTTTTTTTTGTCTGGATGCATTCATGCAAAGATTCTTACATATCGCAAACAGGTAAGTTTTTGGAGATGATAGTTTGGAATTAAATTGCTCTGATTTTATTTTGTAAATAAGAATTAAAATGCCATCATGCAGAATCTCCTGCAACTGGGTAAGTGAAATTCCATATTTCGTTAAATTTCTTGAAACCATTTTCTCCACTTGCAATAACAAGCATTGTATGGCCGAAGTTTCTTCATGCAGTAATCCTGTCAGTAGTTTATCATCTGAATCATATTTTTTACAAGGCAGGATTCGTTCTGTGAAACTCCTTTTGGAATCCATTATACGTATTGAAGTTAATTTGATTGCAAACATACGATATTAGCTATTGTACACATAATTCGTAAATGTAAATACGGGAATAATTGAATTACTTGTAGTTATGTTTCCAGAAATGACCAATAGACCAAATTCTAATTCCTGCATTATTGAAATAAACAATGAATCCAATCGCTCTATTAGTGGACTTGAATGAAACTTGGCATTCATAATAACTGAAGCTTAACGGACTGATTTATTTTAAATTTTATGTAGAAGTTTTAGAATCTAATTGAGTATAACTATCAGATTATTAATGGTTTAAATTGATTATTGATTAAATATTTAGAAATTCTTTACATTTTAAAACTCGGTAACAATATACTTATAAGCCTTTGTTGAATCAAAATTGGCTATCGTGTCATGTATTTGTATGGGCACGCGAATGAATTAAAATTTAGAGAAAAACTTAATATGGTGCAATTATTCTCTTGTTATTTGTTAAAATTCTGGGTAACATCTTTTGTGCTCTTGATTTCAGTAATGGGGCTTTTTTCTCAAGATATTAAATCTGTTTGGTTTACAGAAAGTGGACAAATGGTATGTAAAATGTGTCCTGGCAGACCAAATTATCAACTTAATTACGTGGGCACTAATTGCAATAAATGGGAAGCGGTAGCAGTAATGAATGGTTCTTATAATGTTCAATATGTAAAATTATTAAATAGAACAATTAATAATTCAAATCAAGTACAGCAAGTTGTGGCAATAGACTCTGGATATCATATTATAAATGCAGTTAAATTTAAGAAGAAAGGTTCAAGTCAAACATTTGTATATAATCTGAATAGTAAGGAAACGCCACCTGTATTTGTAGGCTATCATTGTTATGCTGAACCTACTCTTTTTCAAAGAAAAGTTTCGTTTAGTCAGAATGGAATCAATGTTTGCTCATTGTGTGTTGAGGGTGGATTGTATCAAATGAATGTTGAGGGAGATGATGTATTTATTGCTGCTAACTTTAGTATTGTAAATGACCATTCAAAAAAAATAGAATTACTTATAGAAAGTGTTGGACCCAAAAGATTTATTAATTCAAACAAATACCAACAAGATGTTAGGGCAATAAAAGGAGGACTCGGTTTAATTTCTAAAGTACATTTCTTTAAAATCTTATCGACTGGATCTTCATATGACACTGCAATAAGTCAGGACTTTGGTTTAAATCCAATATTTGTTGGTTACCATTGTTATTAATTTATCAAGAGGAAGGATGGTAGGTTATATTTTAAATATTTTGTAATTTAATTAGATTGTAAATAAATTTATTATTACTATTAATTTCAATTTTATGCATTGGTTTAAATTTATATTTTCTTGTTGTTTGACTTTATTTGCATTCCATTTATATTCCCAGGAAATGCTTCTTAAGTCTAAGGATTTTGATATGATTCTAAGTGATTTTAAAAAGAGTGAATCATTCAAATTTGCTCATAGTGATTTAAGTAAAAAAGGATTTAAACAAGGCAAGAATGTGGAATCATTTTATGCAAATTTTGAACTCTTGGATACTGTAACTATGAAAAGCGTTAAAGTTAAATGTGTTGCAATTGGGTATGAACATGTGAAATCTGGAAAATTGGCAGTGATTTCAAAAATAGAAAAGGACAATAATTCTTATTCCAGTTTGATTTATGTATCCAGGGATAATAGCGCAGAGGAGTTTCAAATTCTTAAAGCTGGAAATAAAAATTCATTTAAAAGACAAGTCGGCCCGGGATCAATTTGGGCTGAGCCCGAAGTATCTAATTTTATTATGGCAAGCAATCCGGCATATGTTGCAATCGACTTTCTAAGCTGTATGATTTCGTCGACTAACGAATGCAGTAGGGCTTGTAGAAAGGAAATCAGGGATTGCATAAATGCGAAGGATGGTGCATTTAAAAGAGCTATTGATAGAATTAATAGAACAAGAGATCAAACCAGCGCTGAACGCAACGTTAGATTGCAAATGCGCTTGGCGCGATTTGGTGGAGAAATATTTGAATGTATCGGTGGAATGACATGTGGTTATTGTTTTACCTGGGAGGTACCAGATTGTATCGCTTATGCACTTCGGGACTAAAAAGGATATCACTTTAAATCCATATAGGAGTAGTCATATTAAAAAATAAACCTATAAGACTGAAATATGCAAAGTTATCTATCCATAATTTATTTTTTTATCATACTTGCTGTAAATGCAAGCTGTCAAAATAGCAGCACAAATAATGTATCGGGGCAAAATCAACATGATGAGAATGTGGGTATGTCAAATCTAAGTCAGACGGATCCTTTTATTGGAATTTTTAAAGGTAATATTGATAATAATCCAATAATCATTCAATTAAGTAAATTTTCAGCAGATGAATATAATTTTTATTTCAATGGACAAGGACCTGATAAAATTCAAAAAACTGGAAATAGAATCATGATGCAAGGTGTTGGAATTGATTTTAGTTTAGAGCCTATTGCATCTGGATTGTTATTAAGAGGAAATGGAAAAGAAGTTATTCTACAAAGAGATGAACCCATGCCAGATTCCAATGCTTATCAAGAAAATCAAATTGAAGACGATCCTTTTAGTGGAAGCTACGATATGCTATCAAATGGTCAAAATCTGGGAAAAGTATCATTGACAAAAACGGGTGCCGCTAATTATCTATTCACATCCGCACAAGGGGATGATATTGCACAACGAAATGGAGATCAATTGTCTGGAACGAGTTTTGGAACTCCTTTTACCATCAAACAGCATGGCTCTAATTTGATTTTGAATCTACAAGGCTATGATTTTTTACTCACAAACAGACAGACACAGTCAAACAATCAAGCAAATCCTGGAAACGGACAAATTGATCAAAGACTGGTTGGTACTTGGAGTGTTTCTACTGCACGAAGTGGAAGCTCATCTCAGCAAACTTACAGGTTCAATTCAGACGGAACTATGCAATATCAATATTCCTATTCTGCTGGAGGCAATGGCTGGTCAGCTGGAAAAACATCAGATCCGGTTGAAAATTCAACGTATTCAGTAAGTAATTTAAACGCTAATGGAGGTATATTAATAATCAGTGGCCAACAAAGCGCCTATGAATTTTCGAATTTTGGCGGAGAAGAGAAATTGATTATAGGAAACAAGATATTTAAGAGGGTTTATTAATATGAAACATAATTATTTTTGAATTTAATTTAATAAAAAATTACTTTATGGTTTTTAACTTTAAGATTATTTATTTATTTATAATTAAACTTTTAGTTTCAGTTTTAGTAATACCGTTAGCAATTTCACAAGAGAGTGGAAATATAGAATTACCTCGAAATTCTAATAGATTAAAGGTCAATGAAATAATATTTTCACCTAATGAAACTAGCTATTCTGGTAAATCGTTTTCTAAGATTTTTACCATCAGTAATGTTGATACTGCAAATATTTCAATTGTACCAACATACAGATCTATAATTGATAAAGGAATTGATATTAAGGTATTAAAAATTAAGGGAAACTGTGTACAAATAGTAGTAAAATCTTTACCTAATTGGGTTCAAAAAGATACTATTAAGGTAATGGTGAAGACGAATGGTAAAATTAGCCCTAGTAATGGGATTATTTTTTTGGCAAAAATTGAATCTCCAACTAATAAAAATTATGTTAGTGTTAAAAGTAATTTGCCTAAAAAAGATATGGTAATTGCAAAAATAAAGAAGGATGTTAAATTGAAGACTGGTAATGCAGAGTTCATTACTTGTGTACCAATTGACACATGTGTTGTTAACGGGACGTTGAAGATTTATTTAACTAATATTGACCATGTTAAAAAAGTATTTTTTGGATCAAAGGAATTAAGGATAATAAAGTTTATTAAAGATGGTGGTTTGCTTTATGGTAATCATCCATGTATCATAGTTGAAGCTCCTGCTTTTGAAGGAACAGCTGATTTGTTTATTGAGTATTCTAATTTGCCAAAGGTTAAAATATTTCCTGTCAAATCTCAATATGTATTTTTATTAAGTTCTAATCCTAAATTGCCTAAGCCAAAAGCAAGAATGGTGCAAAAAGACAAACTAATTGCAAGTACTTTTTATATGCCATTTTCTAATGAAGATGTAGGGGTAAATGTAGGGTGCGAATATACTGTTTGGTATGTTTTGGAAAATTTACCTGGAGATATAATAAATGGTTTGCCAGATATACATGAAATGCAGGGTTCACTACCATATAAGGGACCTTTATATTTATATTCTAATAATTATCTTGGTTCTCAAGATCTATTTGGTAATAACTTGCAAACTGCGTATGGCCAGGAAACAATTGCAGAAGTTCAATTGCAATTTACAAGTAGTATTTTTGAAGTTTATTTTGAAATTAATACGTTGTTTCATACTGAAACAATATTGAATTCGAGAAGCACGGAAACAATTATTAGGGGTGATAAAATAGTTCCAATTTCAAGGCAAGAGTATATTATAGATGATACTTACCCTTTACAAAAATATTTAAAATTTTATAATGATTATTCTTGGGGTCAAGTAGATGGCGAGTTTGATTGTATTGGATGCGATCCTGTAAAAGTTGGACTATTTAGTAAGAATGACGATTGAACGTTTCGGATATGCACAGGTAAAATGGCACCTGAAGCTAGTTGGGTCTCTACTCCATTTGCAATCCCAGAGGGTTGGAGAATAAAGGAAATTCATTGGGATACATGGACAAACAATGTAGATGATCCAAATTGTGATTATTCTTCAGGCGTAAGCGTTAGGCAATCTAGCCCATTCCGATCTAAAAGTATATTGGAGCAAAACTTACCAAGACTAAATATAACTGATGAATGTAATAATTATAAAATTGAATTTCTTTTCATGATTTTCCAAATGATGCGAATTTTGCAGGATATTCAAAGTGCAAACTTCATAACGAATATATAAATACGAATAGCAGTTTTGAATTTGAAATGGATCTAGATCAAGTTAATTGTTATGAGTATCATACAGAGTCTATAATAAGTTTGGAAAGATTGAAATTAATTGCAAATCATAGACAGAAAATTAAGGGAATTGTTATAGGATTAGATTGTTCGCAACCTTGTTTAACTAATGCTGAAAGGCGAACAATCCAATTAACTAAAATAATTGTTGAGGGACCCCCAGGAAAGAATCCATTAGATTGTTTTAAATATTTAGATAAATTCGGTGTGGAGGACCTAAGAGATAATGGGTACTTAACGCCACCAATGAAGTTTGTAAAATGGCATTAATTCTGAAAAAAATTTATGCAATTTTGTTTAAATATAAATTGTAATTCTAGTTAAGTTAATCAATTTGAAGTTTGAATGAAATTGTGAATTTAATTGTTATGAAGAATATTTATTTATATATAGTTTTACTATTGGTAGTTATTTCATGTAATGGGGAAGAGAATATTATCCAAGAACCCTTCTTCTCCTATTTAAAAACACCTAACAGCACTATTGATACAATAAAAAAGGCAGCGAGTGTATGGGAATATGGCTTCAAATTTAAACCAGTAAAGGGTGGTTACTTAAAAGCATTGGGTGTAAAATTGCCTACTGTTGGTGCCTACAAAGTAAAACTTTACAATATTTCGACAAATGTTGTAATCCTTGATACCATGATTCAAGCCCCATTTATAAATTCGGAATCATTCATTGATGTGGCTCCAATTCCTTTAAATGGCAATACTGAATATGGAGTTGCTCTGGTCGCAGACGTTTTTTTTAAAGTTCGACAAAATAGTAATTTGGAGTTTATATTTCCACAAGAAATAGGGAATATAAAAGTTATAGGCTTTTTTGAAGAAAAATGTGGTAACAATGGATGTCTAAGTTTTCCAGTTGTTGCAAATAATTTGGTTATTGCACCCTGTGTCAGTTTTAAGTTTCATTCCAATTGAATTTAATAGTTATATAGTGTATGAATGTAAAAATATTTTTAGACGGAATTAAAGCTAAATTTTTAATACTGCTGTTGGTTTTTCAAATAGTCAGTACTCTGAAAGGAAATCCTTGCATGACATCTCTTGGTTTATTAATTGCGCGAGATTTTAATCCACAATCTATGGATTCGAATATTGGATTGGTTTCGGATCCTTTCATCGGTAAATTTATTGGGCAAATTATTGGCCAACAATTAATTATTGAAATACGAAAGGCTGCCAATGGTAATTACGAGATCTACGTAAACGGACTAGGTCCAGATATTGCTGTTTTGAAAAATGACGTATTAAGTGGAACCTCTGATGGTTTTGCTTTTAGCATTAGCCTTTCAGGACGAAATGTTATCTTAACTATGTTTGAGCAACCTTCCTTGTTTGTTAGAGATGAAACAGGGGTAAATAACAGCACGGTTACTCCGACTACAGATTTTCCAGGGAATGCAAATTCTGGTAATCAAGTTGTTGAAAATGAACAAGATTTTCTTGTTGGTACATATTCAGGCTACGGAGAGAATAATATTGGTATTAAAGTGGTAATTACAAAAGGTGCAGAGCAGGAATATTTATTGACATTTAATGGAGTGGGTCCGACACGTGCTGAAAAATCCAATGGTATGTTATTGGTCTACGAAAGTGGGGTACCGTTTAGCTTTGAAGCAGATGCGGAGGGATTGTATTTTAAAGGTAATGGAAAGTCCATACGTTTGAAACGAGATAAGCAAAGTCATAAAGTATCTAAGAAAAACCAAAATACGATTCCTGTCAAATTTGAAGGAACGTATAATGCTTATGGTGATGGGAAAGATATAGGCATGGGTAAAGTAACAATAAAAGCAATTGGAGATAATTTTTACAATCTTACATTCCAAAATGGAACAATTAAAGTACGAAAGAGTGGCGAACAATTGTTTGGCACCATGGATGGAAAAGAAATGAAGTTGGTAAGTGTTAGGATTCAGGACAATGTATTGCTACTATGTATTTCTGGAGTCGACATAGAGCTTACCAATGGGATTCCTGTTTATTCTGATCAGAGCTCAAGACAAATAGATCAAAGAATTATTGGCAAATGGCGCGGATCAAAAACGTACAATAGTGGATATGGGGGTGGTTCCAGCATCAATGAAAAGTTATATTTGTTCAGAGAAGATGGCACTTATGAGCATAAAAGTTCTAGCTCCTTTAGCGGTTCAGGATGGAGCTCTAGCTCAGATGGCGATGTTGTTAAAGGTGGTTACTTACTGCTTTGGTTAACCGAAGATAAAAGTTTCATGAATATTGGAGGCAGACAAGTCATGTATGAAATGTTTAACTATAATCGAAGTATGAAACTTGATGGAATGATATATGAGAAATTATAAATTTTGGTTACATAACAATTTTTTTAATGATTTGCATAATTTAAAATATGAATTTTCAATTTGTTAATTTATTTAGAGGGTTTTTATCAATACTATTCTTTTCAATTGTAATGCAGCAAATTATTGCTCAAGAAAGTGTATGGGACACAGATGACTGGCGTTACGTAGACCATGAATGGTTAATTTTGAGTCACAATGTGCCCGTGAGAGCCATTTCAACTGATAGAAGTAATCTATATTTGACGGATAATAATTTAATTGCTTATCGATATACTCCACCTAGTGACTGGTATGGCAATCCAGGAATCTTTGCAAAATATGTAATGAGAAATATGCTTGAATTTCACACTACTGGTGTAGCTGGTCAACATTCTGCATATATAAACGATCGTGGGAAGATTTATCTTCAAAGTCGTCCCAATGCAAGGTTTACTTATCTTCCTTCACAAGATGCAATAAGCATTGCACTAACTTCACAAGCTGAAGGAATTTTGATGATAGATATTAGAGGAAATATTTATAATAGGTCTCTAAGCCAAAAAGAATGGAAGAAAATGCCAGGAACTGATGCAAAGAAGATTGCAGCATATGGAGGCACATGGATGATGATAGACAAAAATGGTTTTATATATGAATGGAATGGAGAAAATTGGGATAAAAAACCCGGAAGTGACGCATCTGATATTTTTGTTTGTCAATCAGGCGTCTGGATGATTAAAAATAGTGGAAAAATTTACAAATGGAATGGAGAAGGTTGGTCACAAATTCACGGCAGAGATGACGGACTAAAAATAGCTGGTACTTTTGATGATATATTTATGGTTAATAAATCGGGATATCTTTATACAATAAATCTCCACAAAATTAGACCTGCTCGGTAAGTATTTTTGATAAAAAATAGGTAATGTTAGAAATTTTAAGAATACAAACAATTGGTTGCTTTATCTCATGATCCAACTCAATTCCCCGAATACTTCAATATAAATTTTATATACTTTATTTTAGATAATAGAAAAAGTACATCCTGATCTGCATTGCCGCTGGTAGGAAAACTGATTTCTACGACAGAATCAAACGATCCGTTTCCAACTACAAAGGATGGCAATAAATTTACTGTAGCGGTTCCAATCAATAAGGAATTATCATCGAAAAGGGGAATTGGCGTAGTAGTAATCGGAATATTATGTTCTTCTTTGGCAAGTATTGAAAACTCCGCAGGATTATAGGGATCAAAGGTTTTTACGGCGACATTAACCTGAATTAAATCGTAAATGCAAACATCCGTGGTGGTCCGATACCATTTATAGACTCGGGTGTTTCCGGTTACATAGGTATCGTAAGTCAATCCGCCTGCATGCGCATTCACAGGTGCAGTGATTTCATAGGTGTTATTCTTGTGTTTGGATGCATCGCATTTTGCATCATTTTCATCACATTGAAAACAAAACAAAGAAACAAGCATAAAATGAAGAGAAGATTTAAAATTCATCGCAAGCCATTTAATAGTTAAAAATTTGGATTTAGGATGATTCTTATAGCAAGATAAACCAATTTGTTTGATTTATTCTAAAATATGGAATCATTTTAGCTCAGGAATTGTTATAAATAGATAGTATTCAATTTATTTTTAAAAAGAACCCATCATATGGCTGTATTAAAAGTTATCGAAATCATGTCCTCTTCCAAAAAATCCTGGGAAGATGCTACCGAAACCGGAATCGCAAAAGCATCCAAAACACTTAAAAACATTCGCTCTGCCTGGGTACAGGACCAATCTGTAGTCGTCGATAAGGGGAAAGTTAAAGAATACCGCGTCAGCCTCAAGCTGAGCTTTGAGGTGGTTTAAATATTATACAAATAGCAGATAATTAATTTAATACATATTAAATTAATATCAAATATTAAATCTCTTTAAAAGCCTTAACTTTGGCTTTTGAAATTTAGTGTGATGATCCAGATTAGCTTTCCGGACGGAAGAAAACAAGAATACCCTGTAAATACTACAGCTTTAGAAATTGCAAAGTCTATCAGTGAAGGCTTGGCTCGCAATGTTTTGGCAGCAAAAGTAAATGGTGTCGTTGTCGATGCAGATCGCCCCATTGATTCCAATGCATCCCTTCAATTATTAACCTGGTCTGATAAAGAAGGCAAATCCACCTTTTGGCATTCTTCGGCGCATCTGATGGCTGAAGCTTTGGAAACGTTTTTTCCCGGAATCAAATTTGGTATCGGTCCACCAATCGAACAAGGTTTTTATTATGATGTAGATCCTGGAGATCAGGTAATTTCTGCTAATGATCTTTTAAAAATCGAACAAAAAATTATCGAACTGGCTCGCCAGGCCAATCCCTATAAACGAGAATCGGTTTCTAAAGAATATGCACTCAACTATTTTAAAGATAAAGGAGATGAATATAAACTCGAATTAATTAACGAGTTGCAAGATGGAAACATCACATTTTATCATCAGGGCAATTTTACAGATCTCTGCAAAGGTCCTCACATTCCAAATACAGGATTTGTTAAAGCCATCAAATTGACAAGCATCGCAGGTGCTTATTGGAGAGGAGATGAAAAACGCAAACAACTTACACGCATTTATGGAATCAGTTTTCCAAAAGCTAAGGAACTGGAGGACTATTTGATTTTATTGGAAGAAGCCAAAAAGCGGGATCACAGAAAATTGGGACAGGAATTGGAGTTGTTTATGTTTTCTGAAAAAGTGGGAGCCGGTTTACCGATCTGGTTACCAAAAGGAACTGCCTTGCGTCAACGACTGGAAGATTTTTTAAAACAAGAACAAATTAAACGTGGATATACTCCGGTAATTACACCACATATCGGACATAAGTCATTATATCAAACCAGCGGCCATTGGGAAAAATACGGACAGGATTCATTTCAACCGATTCATACACCACGTGAAGGTGAAGAGTTTTTATTGAAACCTATGAACTGTCCGCATCACTGCGAAATTTATGGTCATAAACCCAGATCATACCGTGATTTGCCTTTGCGAATTGCAGAATTTGGAACAGTATATCGCTACGAACAAAGTGGAGAGCTGCATGGATTGACCCGAGTGCGTTCGTTTACTCAAGATGATGCACATATTTTTTGTACACCGGAACAAGTCAAAAATGAATTTTTAAATGTGTTGGACTTGACCATGTTGGTTATTAAAAAATTGGGATTCGATCATTTTACTGCTCAGATCTCCTTAAGAGATCCTGAAAATAAAGAAAAATATATTGGCTCAGAAGAAAACTGGGTTAAAGCCGAACAAGCAATTATCGATGCAACAAAAGAAGTGGATCTGGTAACGACCACCGAATTGGGTGAAGCTGCATTCTATGGACCTAAATTGGATTTTATGGTTAAAGATGCTTTGGGTCGTTCCTGGCAATTGGGTACCATTCAAGTAGATTACAATTTACCGGAACGCTTTCAACTTGAATACATTGGTGCAGACAATGCAAAACATCGTCCGGTAATGATTCATAGAGCCCCCTTTGGTTCGATGGAACGTTTTATAGGCGTACTCACCGAACATTGTGCAGGTAAATTTCCATTATGGTTGACTCCGGATCAATTTGCAATTTTACCAGTAAGCGATAAATATCTTGATTATTCCAATACGCTCCAATTAAAATTAGAAGCAGCTGGTTTCCGCGGATTTATTGATGATCGTGTGGAATCAATTGGCAAAAAAATTCGCGATACAGAATTAAAAAAGGTGCCTTACATGTTGATTATTGGAGAAAAAGAAGTGGATCAACAAAATGTATCTATACGTCGTCAAGGTTCAGGGGATCAGGGTGCAAGCACTTTGGACGAATTTATTGCCTTGCTACATTCCAATTTATAGTGTTTGCATAATCAGACTTCTTTTCTAGAAAAGCTACTTGAATATATTAAGGGTTTTGAACACCAATTACCTGAACTTCCGGATGGAATTCTTCCATTGCTCCCATACAATCAAGAAGAAGTGTTGGAATTGGCAAAACAGTTTTACAATAAATTTTATTCAAATAATAATACGAGATCATTGATTCTTGGAATTAATCCAGGTCGCCTGGGTGCGGGCTCGACCGGCATTCCATTTACCGATGCAAAACGTTTATTCGAGGATTGTGGAATTCAAAATCAATTAAAATCCTATGAACCTTCTTCGGTATTTATTTATAAAATGATTGAAGCATATGGCGGTGTGGAATTATTTTATTCCGACTTTTTTATTAGTTCAACATCTCCAATTGGGTTTGTAAAAAATGGTAAAAATTACAATTATTACGATGAAAAAAACCTACTGACTCGTTTAAAACCATACATGCTGTTTCAATTAGAACGCCTTCTGAACCTAGACCTTAAAAGGAATAAAGTTTTTTGTTTAGGAGAGGGCAAAAATTATCAATTCTTAAACGAAATGAATAAATCGAAGCAATGGTTTGGGGAAATCCAGCCACTGCCTCATCCACGATTCATTGTCCAATATAAGAGCAAGGAACTGGATGCCTATATTGATCGATATCTACAAGCATTCATATTAAAATAATCCGTATTTGTTTTTTAAGTTTCCAGATTTATTAACGTTCCATTTGCCAAATCTTAAAAGCATTTAACATTGATCAGATAAGAAAAAACTAATTTTGTGGCCTCAAAATTAAACACAATACAAAATGAAAAAATTAATTGCAATTATTACCCCGGTATTATTTTTAGTTTCCTGTAAAAATGTAGAGCAATTCCGTGCTCCTATTGAAGCATTATCTGCTGATTGGGAAAAAGCTACAACTGCTGTTACAGAAGTTGGAACGATGTTAGGCGCTGCACAATCTTCATTGGCTTCTTTAAAAGATAGTTTAATGGTAGATCCAAAAATAGCTGCTAAGATGAAACCTGAAATGACAGCTTCCTTAGACTCTATGAAAACTGCATTTATGTCACAAACTGAAATGATCGGTGGAATGGCTTCTGAAGTTACTTCTTTTGCTGGTAGCTGGCAGGAAATGTCTACCAAATTAGCTGCTTTGAAAGAAGGCTTGGCTTCTGGAAAATTAGAAGGCGATGTAATGGCTCAGGTAAACGAACTTAAAACAGCTGTTATGGATGCTTCTACAAAAGCAGATGGATGGAAATCTAAATTAGATGCTACAAAAGCTGCTGCAATGGCTGCTTACGAAATGTATAAGCAAAAAGCTATGGTGAAGTAATTTCACCAGGAATAATAAATCGAAATAGATAAATCAAAGGGGATTCCGGAAACGGGATCCCCTTTTTTATGTGCGCTATGCATACCATTAATCTTTAGGGTGAAAGTCCCGAACGAGCCATCCAACGGGAATCGTTAATCCAAAACAAGGGTGTTTGTCGTGAGACAGAATCTGAAGGAAGTGGCGGATAAAATTGTGATCCAACGAACAGAAACAGAATACAAGGCTTATGCTGATGGTAAGTGGGCATTAGACTGCGAAGTGTCTTAACCCCCAATTAACTGGACGGAATTTCTAAAACAGTTTTGTACTAAATCATCATTATCCTGATCACCTGCCAGGCGAAGATAGGCCGTTTCGTTGAACAAGTCAAGGTTAAACGGAGCGGACTCATTGCGCAAGCCTTCGCTGTCCGACCTTGACATGTCCACCGAAGCCGGCTCAAATGATTGCCTAACAGGTGAACAGGATAAACCTTGTTCCCATTTTTGCATCGGAGTTATATTTCCAATTGCGCCATGTTTTCTTTTATAATTGTACCAGTACATGTATTTTTGGATATGTTGTCTTGCATCGTAATAACTTGAAAATATAAATCTGTCGATCAATTCGGTTTGCTCAATTGAATGAAATGCTTCGATGTATGCATTCTCTTCTGGTGTTGATACATGTGTGAATTCCTGTTTTGCTTCCAATTCTTTTAATGTTTGGCGTACGCTGTTTGCTAAAAACTGTGAGCCATTATCATTACGTATGATAACTCCTTTCAATCCAAAGCGTAAATCCAACCATCTCATCAATGCGACAACATCTGTTTGCCTGACACTGGGTTTAAAGATCCAGCATAAAATTCTTCTGCTGAATACATCCATTATTGCAAGTTGATAATACCAGCGTTTATCTCCTTGGACCCAAACATATTTTATATCAAGACATAGATATTCCATAGGCCTTTTTGCATCGATCCGACGGTGCTTCACCCATTTTCGTTTTCCTTGTACGCTTATTCTTTTGCCACTCAATAAATGATTCACTTTCATCAAACGATAAACCTTCTTCTTATTAATCAGATATTCTAAATCTCGAAGTTCACAAGTCATTTTTGCATAACCATAAACGCAATAATCCATTGAAAGAATTGCACGTATTTGATCAACAACTAATGTGTTCTCTACCATCCCACATTTACCAATTGGTGTGTGGGTGCTAGGTTTCATTCCTCTTGGACTCGGATGAGCTTTATAGTATTGACTACTCTTTGCCACTTCAGCCCATTTGCAAAGATTTTCAACACTTGTTCGTGCTTTATACCTAATTATCATTTCCTTTCTATGTGATAATGGGCATCGCTTTTTTTTAAAAGCTCTGTTTTAAATTCCAGCTCAAGGGCTTGGTTACCAATGATCCGCTTAAGTTTTGCATTTTCTTCCTCTAATAGACGTACCTGTGGATCTACCCGTCTGTATTCAGATTTTAAGCCTTCCTTTCCCTTTGCTAAATATTTACGCCTCCAATTATAAATTAAGGACGACGACAGACTGTATTTTCTACAAGTCTCTGTGTGGCCTAAACGCTCTGCCTCCTGTAAGATACTATGCTTCTCTTCCGGAGTAAATTGTCTTCTTTGTTTTGTCATTTTTCCTAAAATTACTGTGACTAAATTGATTTTCAATATTTGTCCAGTCTTTTAGGGGGCTAAGACAGAAGCCAAATAGTTGGACGTAAACAGCAGTAGTAAATTCTGTGGATTACAAGGAAAGAGTAATGAGTTTACCATAGGAGATCTGTGAAGAAAAGCGGAGGCGAAGACGAGCGAACTGGAATAGCAAAGCATCTAAACAGAAGTCAGCAGAGGTCATAGTACCAAAGAAGTTTCTGTAATGGAAATGGAGGGAAGGACTGAATCCTTAAAGTTGATGAAGTTTTTTTTTTTTAGGTAGTAAAAGCTAAAATCGAAAGATTAAATGGACAGGAAAATGTCGAATATCCAGATGAAGTCTGCGAGACAGAAAGAATGTGATATAAGCGACAGCCTTTTCGCTGTGGCCATACCCGTATGGTATGAAAGCAGCGGAAAGGTAAGTCCTCAATGGCTATCTGCGTGTGAAGAACAACGACATCAGACGAAAGATTTAATGGAAGCAATAGTAGATCCATTAAATTTAGAAGAAGCGTGCAAGCGAGTAGTACGCAATGCAGGCAAAGGCGGAGTAGATGGAATGCAAGTAGGAGAACTAAGAAAATGTTTGTAAGAAAATTTGCAAACAATACAAGATGAGCTACTTGACTGTAAATACAAAGCGGAAGCAGTGCGAGGTGTACAAATTCGCAAACCCAAAGGGACAGGCTATCGTCAGTTGGGAATTCCAACGGTACGAGACCGATTAGTACAACAGGCCATTGCGCAACAATTGCAAAAGTGGTATGACCCAAGTTTCAGTGAGAACAGTTACGGATTCCGGCCAAAACGAAATGCACATCAGGCATTAAGTAAAGCAGCGAAGTATGTAACAGAAGGAAAGCGTCATGTAGTTGACATAGATTTGGAAAATTTTTTCGATGAAGTAAATCATCACCGATTAATGTGGTTACTAAGCACACGAATTAGTGATAAACGAGTGTTGTGGATAATCAAAGAATTTCTAAAATCAGGGATACTACAGGATGGACTAATGCAACAACGGACAAAAGGTACACCACAAGGGAGTCCACTAAGTCCGTTGTTATCGAACATAGTACTCGATGAATTAGATCAAGAACTAAATCGACGAGAGATAAGCTATGTAAGATATGCCGACGATATGCAAATATTTGTAGGCAGCAAAACTAGTGCAGAACGAGTAATGAGAAGCATTACAAAGTTCATAGAGGGAAGAATGAAACTGAAGGTAAATCGCAGTAAGAGTGCAATTAGAAAATATTATGAAACAAACTTTCTGGGACATAGTATTTTAAATCAAGGCAGAGTTGGATTAAGCAGAGAAAGCGAAGCAAAGCTAAAATCAAAAGTGAAGAAAATAACACGACGTAACCGTGGAGTGTCATTCGATCGCGTTTTACACGAACTTAGACCAGTATTACAAGGGTGGCTTAACTACTTCAAATACGCAAGTATGCAAAAGAAGCTCAAAGTAATCGATGGTTGGTTGCGAAGGCGCTTGAAATGCTTTCGATTGAGGCAATGCAAACGCTGCATAGGAATCGTACGATGGCTAAGGAAACTGGGAGTTGAGGAAACATTATGCTGGAGAACAGCTCTCAGTGGTAAAGGATGGTGGCGTTTAAGCAACAGTCCTGCCCTTAACATTGGAATGAACAACGATTGGTTCGCAGTTCATGGCTATTACAGTCTTGCATTACACCATGAAAAGCTTCACCGTAAGATACTTTAAGGAAACCGCCGTACACGTAAGTACATACGGTGGTGTGAGAGGACGGTAAAGCTTAGACTTATAGTTTATCTTTACCTCCTACTTTAATTTGATACAAATTGTTGCGGTGAATAGAAGAAGAGAATTGCCACGAATGCACGAATGAATGCAAGAATGGAATACGAATAAAAGAATTGCCACGAATGCACGAATGAATACACGAAGGGAACACGAATAGAAGAATTGCCAAGAATGCACGAATGAATACACAAAAGATAATTTCTTCATTCGTCTTTAATTCGTGCATTCGTGGCGAAATTCTTTCATTATTTGTAATTGATACGAATATTCTTCATAAAATCTAAATAGATTTACTAAAAGGTTTGTATTTGATAAAATAATATCCCGCTAGTAGTAAAAAGGGCATTGTGGAAGCAATTATTTTAAAATTCATACCTAAGAGTCCCACCAATAATATAAAGAGCACCAGCAAAGACAAGGCAAGAATTCCAATGCCGTTGAGTTTATTTAAAGGCCTTGGATAGACTATACAAATCAACAAAATTAGCTGGCTGAGAATGCCAGTTAGAATCAGTGGATGGGTCAGCGTATTTAATAGGTCTCCTTCTTTAGTCAATATCGTCAACTCAAGTTGATAGAAAAAGGTAGAATGATCACCCGGCCATTCCAAATAACAAAAAGAAAAGCTAATAAGTAATAATATATTTAGCAGTCTTTGAACCAACATCGCTTTTTATTTTAGATTAAAAATAATCAAACTTGCTGATTTCAAATAAATATTGAAATTTATTTAGCTGTGAATTTTATATGGAATTTAGCTAGACCCGATCCAAACTTTTCTTAACGAAATCATGCAGACCTTCTCCTTGCAACATATGTTGATCGAGGAGAGCTAATTTAAACAGGTAATCGGCAAGTTCCTTTTGTTTTTCCGGGTCCGTTTCTGAAAGAATCTTTTGGGAGACCAGCGGATGATTTCCATTGATTACACTTTCAAAGTGATTTAAAAAGGGATTGTCTTCTGAATCTCCTTTCATGGCTGACATCATGTATTGCATTTCTGTCATGCGTCGCATGAATTCTGGCTTTACTATGAGTACGGGAGGATCATTCGGGGAAAGGGATTTGACTTCAGTTTTACTGGCTTTATTGGTCGATAAAGATTTAAATAATTCTTCAATGGTTTTTTGTTCACTCTCCGATAACACCAATTCTGTTTGTTCTCCTTTATCTATCAAATGGTTTAGGGTATCTGAATCGACTCGCTTAAAAGTCATTTCAGCTTTCATTTCCAAATGCTGAATGAAGTGATTATCCAGTACATTGTTTAATAGCAATACATCATAACCGTGTTCTTTTGCATTTTGAACACTTCGATAGTGTAATTTTAAATCATTCGTATATAATGCTACCAGGCGATTGTCTTTGTCCTTCTGAGTATCTTTTATTTTTTCTTTATATTCTTCTATAGTGAAACAGTCTTTATCTGAATTTTCCAATAAGGTAAAGGACATGGCTTTTTCAGCAAATTTTTCATCGGATACCAATCCGTATTTTACGAATGTACTGATGTCTGTCCATTTATTTTGAAAGTCCTTTCGATCTTTTTTAAACAGTTCACTTAATTTTTCCGCAACCTTTTTGGTGATGTAACCTGATATTTTTCGAACGTTGCTATCTGCCTGTAAATACGATCGGGATACATTCAATGGAATATCCGGAGAATCAATTACACCATGTAAAAGCATTAAAAATTCTGGAACAATTTCTTTTACATCGTCGGTTACAAAAACCTGATTGCTGTAAAGGTGAATTTTATTTTTCTGAACTTCAAAGTTTTGTCTGATTTTAGGAAAATAAAGTACACCTGTCAAATTAAAAGGAAAATCAATATTCAAATGAATCCAGAACAAAGGTTCTTCTGCATAAGGATATAGTTCACTGTAGAAGGATTTGTAGTCTTCATCTGTTAAATCAACCGGGGTCTTTTTCCAAAGGGGATCGGTGTTGTTGATAATATGAGCTGTTTCAATCTCTTTTTCAGTTTCACCTTCTTTAATGGTTTCCTTTTTTGTTCCAAACTGAATGGGGATCGGTAAAAATTTGCAAAATTTTTCGAGCAGGCTTTCAATTTTAGTATGCTCTAAATAGTCTTTACAGTCTGCTGAAAGATGCAGTATAATATCAGTTCCGCGCGCAGCTTTATCGGTGTTTTCAATAGTAAATTCGGTATCGCCATTGCAAGTCCATTTTACCGGAACGGAATTTTCACGATATGATTTTGTTACAACTTCAACTCGATCTGAAACCATGAATGCTGAATAGAAACCCAATCCGAAGTGCCCAATAATAGAGGCCTCCCCTTGATATTTGCTGATAAATTCTTCAGCAGAAGAAAAAGCCAACTGGTTCAGGTATTTTTGAACTTCTTCTTCATTCATGCCAATTCCTTTATCCCGGATGGTTAGCGTGCCGGCTTCTTTATCGATAACGACTTCAATTGTTAATTCGCCCAAAGCTCCTTTTGCTTCTCCTTTTGAAGAAAGAACTTTTAGTTTCGTTGTTGCGTCAACCGCATTGGAAATTAACTCCCTGAGAAAAATCTCCTGTTCAGAATAAAGAAACTTCTTAATTATGGGGAATATATTCTCCGTTTGGACTGAAATTCTACCGGATTGCATGATATTAGGTTTTTAGTTATAACTGAGCTAGTCAAAGCCTGTGCCATCCTATAAAAACTGTCAAATTGACTCAAATTGTGAGCAGTTTCTGACATTTAGGGAAAGGCCCCACCTTATATAAAGGGAATCAGACATGAATTCTAATTCTATAAATTAAATGAATCATTTTCTGATCTGCTAAAGTCGTGTTTTGGCACTCCTTTCTGGAATGCGGAACAATTTCAAATGCAGTTCAAATCAGTCCTTTTCTAAACATTTAATCCCTCACATTAAACAATTTGAAATGCAATTACATAATCAAAGAACTTAAAATACGAGTTTTTTAGAAATAATAATAAACTGATAATCAATGATTTAAATGCTGTAAATTTATTAGAATGGGTAAATATGTAAAAAAAACTTGATTTCTACTAAAATTGGCAAGATTTCTGCATAATACTAGATGTCCGCTTGAAAACCGGACGCGTACCCAAAGAATTGGATACGAGACAATTTTTGAGATCGGTTTGCTGGGGGGTATAAACCGATCTCTTTTTTTTTTATCCAAAGCAATTTGTTAGAAGCCCCTAAGGCTAATATTCCTTGGCTTTATAAATCAACTAATTTATTCTGAAAGGATCCAACTGCCAACCTCTGGGCAAAGGGCTTTAATACTCGGGTCAATTTCAATATATGCTTTTGGGACATTGTTGCCCAACCACTCTTGAAACTTCATATTCTTTTTAAAATCTTTTGCAGCGGATTGAATCTTAGCATAATCTTGTTTTAAGTTTGCTTTATGTGGTGCTGTTTTAGAGAGCAGTTTTACAATCCGGTATGATTTTGAGCCATCAAGATCTGTGGAAACAAAGGGTTTTGATATATCTAAAACTTTCAAGCCATCAATTGCAAAAAATACATCGGGATCTAAATCACCCGTTTCAAAAGTTGCGGTTCCCGTTTTTGGATTTAATAATTGACCGCCATTGTTAAAAGATTCTGCTTTCTTATCTGAAAAATAGCGCACTGCTGTTTCAAATGGGATGCTGTCTTTTATAATTAGATTTCGGATAGAGTCTAAGTAGTGTTCCGCTAATTTTAAATCTTCAGTTTCAACTTTGGGCTTAATTAAAATATGCCTGCTTAAAATGGAATTTCCGCGGCGTTCCAACAATTGAATGATGTGTAATCCGTATTCTGATTCTACAATTCCTGAAATCGAATCTTTCTCAAGGTTATAAGCCACTGCTTCAAATTCAGGCACCAGACTTCCTCTTTTCATCCAACCCAAAGCACCTCCATTTTTAGCAGAACCCACATCGTCTGATACTAAACTGGCAATTTTACCGAAATCTTCACCATTCCGGATCCGCATTAAAATTTTCTCTAGCTTTTCTTTAGCAGCTTTTTTCTGAGCGGCATTAATTTTTGGTTTATATACAATTTCAGAAATCTCAACTTCGGAATTAAAATAGGGGATGCTATCTTTTGGAATTCTATCAAAAAAAGCTTGCGTTTCTTCAGGGGTTACGCGAATCTCTCCGATAATTTTATTCTGAAGACGTTCTGCAAGCAATTGATTTTTCAAATCTTCTTTAAATCGTTCTCTTGTATCAGCAACACTTTGACCATAGTATTCTTCAAATTTCTGGAAGTCGTTATTAAAATAAGCTAAAATCTGTTCCAATCTCGCATTTAATTGTTGCTCAATCTCTTCATCTTTAATTTCAATACTATCCACTTTGGCTCGGTTGATCATAAATTTTTGAATCAATAAATTTTCCAAAATGGAACAGGAGGGATCATCCAATGAAGCCCCTTGTTTATTTTTCATAAAGCTGATTTGTTCTTGCCAATCAGAATATAAAATAATTTCACCACCAACCTTAGCTATTATTTTATCAATTGTTTTGGATTGTGCGTATAGATTAAAACTAAACTGGAAAACCAATAGGAATAAAAAAATGAATTTTGATACCTTCATACTTATTTGTTGAGAAACTGGATGTGTTTGTTTTTTAATTCGGATTCATAAAGCTCATTTTTTATTTTCTCCAGCAATTTAATTTTTCGCTGATGAAAAATGGCTTGCGTTGCCTGATCCTTAAAAAAGGATAGGGGCGGTTCTTGATTCGGTCTGACCACTTCATAAAATCGAACCCGGTAGCTATGATTAAAATCTGCAAAATCACGTGTGATGCCTGATTGAATGGTATTTTCAGATATAAATTTTGAAGGCAAATGTTGTTTTACTTCATCCCACTTATACCATTTCTGAGGATTTAAATAACAGATGTCAGCATTATTCTGGCAATATAGATTCAACAGTTGCAAATTTACCTGGTTGATATTTTTCCATAAATTCTCCAGCGTTTTAGATTCTGCAACCGGTTTATTTATTTTTAAGAGTACAAACCTGAAAATCGTACTTTCTAATTTATATTTAGCTTTATTGCTCCGATAATATTCTAATAATTCCTGTTCTGAAATGGTTGTATCTAATTTTTCACGGAGGATTTTTTCTTCAAACTTCAATTGAAGTAATTCGTCTCTAAACTTTTCAGTCAATTGATTGATTTCATCCTGATTCGTAAGCTGTTTTCGGGCTTCTTTGACCATGATTTGATCTTTAAGCCATTTCTCTATAAAATTATTTACAAGCTGAATGCTGTCTTTTGGTGAAAAAGTCTGTTGTGCCTGTTCGCTTAATTCAGAACGTGTTAATTCATGATCATTATAACGAATCATTACAGGATTCGCATCATCATCGGTTGGGTCTGCTGATTTTTTACAAGCCCCTATCAAGCTTATGATAGCTATAAATGAAAGGAACTTTAAAAAAAACCAGCGTTCATCCATGCAATCATTAATTTTTTACCAAACTGTTGAAAACAGTTTCGTTAACTTTTACGGGATATTTGCTTTTCAATTCTTCAACCCAAAGCATTTCAAGATGATCTTGATAATCTGCAATAATGTATCCACGTGCTTCATCCAAAGTTTTAATACCAGCAGGTAAATTTTCTTCAACTTTACGGAATGAATAACTGGTTAAATCTGAATCAAGGCTTAATTCAGTCATACTGCCTTGAGTAAAGCCGATTCCTTTATAACTATCAGGTGATTTTTTCTCGGCAATCAATTTTTGAAAAGAAATATACCTTTTCTCTACATCAAATTTAGCTAAGACCTTATTGATTGAATTCTTTTTAGCAAACTTATAAATTTCGTCTGCAAGTTTTTTATTGGTTGTATCGATACTGATTGCATGAATCACAGCCCGTTCATCCCATTTATAGTTTTGTTTGTTTTTTTCATAATACAATTTCAAGCCTGTGGTATCTTCTGAAGCGCGATCCCATACAACATTTTTTGTAGCTTCAAATAATAATATGCCTTCACGGTATTCTCTCATAAGGGCTTTAAAGTCTGGATATTTATCTTCCAATTTTCCTTCTTCAAATTGAAGACATTTTTGAGAAGCATATTCTTTCAACATATTTTTTAATGTAGTTGAAACATCTTTTTGGTCACCTCCTTGTAAACGTTGACGGGTATTTGTTTTTACATATTCAGCAAAATCACGCGTTCCGAAGTTTTGATTACCCAATGAGAATAATTTTTCATCCACCAAACTGTCTGGTATTCTCCATTTATAAGTAAAAAAGTTTGTATCCATTGCATTGGTAAATCGCATCAATGCTTCTTTATTTTCCTTGTATCCGGATTCTGTTTTTATTTTTTCAATTAATGTAGCTTGTGCAATAGCAAATCGTTGATCTCTTTGAATGTCAGCCTGAATTTTACGTTTAGCTCGTTCATAAGGAATCTCCTCATCTTTATGCAATCTTTTAATAATATGCCAACCAATGCTGGATTCTACTGGCAGGCTGACGTCCCCATCTTTCGCTAGTTTAAATGCAGCTTCTTCAAAAGCAGGTTCAAATTGATTAATTCCAAAGTAACCTATGTTGCCACCTTGTGGAGCTGTAGTTTTATCATCGCTTAGGGTTCTGGCCAGTTCTTCAAAACTCTGTCCTTCTTTTATTTTTTTATAAAGGCTGTCTGCTTTTGATTGAGCAACTAAATCAGCATTGTAGCGTGAAGATTTTTTAATAAGGATATGTGCGGCTTCCATTCTTCGATAGGCAGGACGTTCTGATTCCAAACGGAGCACATGAAACCCAAGTTTTGTTCTAATTGGGCTCGGGTAAACTTGACCAGGCTTTAAGGAATAGGCTGCATTTTCAAGATCATAAAATCCGTCTGGAAACATAGAGGAAAACCATCCGAGGCGACCGCCTTTTTGTGCAGAATTCATATCATTAGAAACTTTACAAGCATCTTCCCACCGAACACCATTTTTTAAGGTCTTAATTGCATTTGCTGCTAATTCATAAGACTTCATCGTATCCGCTCCCGTTGCATTTGGACTTAAGCTAAATAAAATATGATTGATCAAAACATCCTTTTTTTGACGTTCATACACTTCTCTGGCTAGTCTGTCCGTAACTTCCCGATCATTCAGATAATTGGTTGTCAGTTGTTGGCGGTAAACTTCTAATTCCTTAATAAGGGCTGGAATGGTATCAACACCCATATCCCGGGCTGCCTGAACCTTTAATTTAAATTTAGTGTACAGGTTTAAATAATCCAAAAGGGATTTCCTACTAAAATCAGCTTCTTTTTGGTTATTCTTACTATAGATATACTCAAATTCAGAAACCCGAACCTCTTTACCTGAAACAGTAAACAGAACAGGATCTTTATCTTGTGATTGGCCAATCACTGGAATTAACAATAAAAACAGGTAGCTTATAAATCTCATATTTTTTAGTTTAAAAACGGTCAAAATTAAGCAGTAGATACGTTTATAGTTTATTTTATTGGGTGCTGAAATGCCGTATTAACGTAATATTAAAGGTATAATTGCTAAAAACCGGGAAGTCAATAGTCAGAAGTCAAAAAAGCTGATAAGCTTTTAAGCTAATAAGCTAATAGGCTTAAGGATCCTTTAACCTCTAGCCTCCAAACTTCAGCCTCTCAACCATGCAGCCAATCAGCCTTTCAGTCTTCTTTTCCTCTTCTCCTCTTTTCCTCTTGTCCTCTTGTCCTCTTCGCCATTCCCCTACTCAATCCTGCAAAAATACCCGTTTTACACGGGTAGAAATGCCACATAAGATCTCATAGGGAATGGTATCGGAAATTCTCGCAAGCTCTTCAATGGGATTGGTTTTACCAAAAATTTCAATTTCCATCCCATCATAGGTCTGGTTTACAGCACTTAAATCAACCATACACATATCCATACAAACAACACCAATTAAAGGAACTGCAATCCTTCCACAGTAAAGTCGATAAGCCCGGCTCCCTGCAATTCTCGGCAAACCATCGGCATAACCAATGGAAAGGACCCCAATTTTACTGGGATTTATAATTTTCCCTGAGCGGTTGTAACTGACCGTTTCTCCCTGCGTGTACGATTTTATTTGGCTTACCCGGGTTTTGAGGGTATGAACCTTTTCAAGCTTTTTAGCCAATTCTGGATCATTATCGATTCCGTAAAGTCCAATACCCAATCGGACCATGTCAAATTGCAAATCGGGATGTCTTGCGATACCGCCACTGTTCAATAAATGCAACAAAGGTTTGTATCCAAGCGTATCAATTATACAATTTGCCATTTCTTGAAATAGGTGACTTTGTTCTCTTGTAAAATCATCAAAAGAAAACTGGTCGCTGGCTGACAAATGCGAAAAAATACTGACAACCTGAATTTGTTTATTTTGATTTATTATACTACACAAATCCTCTATATCCGGTTTTAAAAAACCTAAACGGTGCATTCCAGTATCAAGTTTGAGGTGAATTTTTATAGGGGTAGCTCTACCAACTTCCTGGATTAGTCTTTGCAATTGATTTATTGAAAAAATTTCCGGCTCCAATCTAAAATCAAATAAACTATTAAAATCACTGGTACCTGTATTCATTACCAAAATGGGTAATTGAATGCCTTTTTGGCGTAAAAGCATGCCTTCATCAGGATATGCAACAGCCAGGTAATCTATCTTTTTATGCTCCAATAAGCGTGCAATTTCATAATGACCGCTTCCGTATGCAGCAGCTTTTACAACGGCCATTATTTTTGTTTCCGGTTTAAGTTTAGATTTATATACATGCAAATTATGGGTTACTGATTTTAAATCAATTTCCAAAATGGTGTCATGTTTCGATAAACTGAGTTGTTGAAAAAATTCTTCTAATTTAAAAATTCGTGCTCCTTTTATTAAGATGAGTTCTTGGTGCAGTTTAAATAAATTTGAATTTTCTAACAGCGCTTCCGTTGTATTGACAAAATAGGATTTAATATCTTTAGAAAGGTATTTTTGAATACTTCGAATGGCATGACCTACTCCAATTAATTTTTGTATTTTGTATTTTTCTAAAAGGTAGGCAACAGAACTCCAAAGCTCCGCTGGATTTTTTTGCTCAGCAAAATCTGTAAGAACCAAGGTCCTGGCCAATTGTTGATTTTGTTGATCTACAAATTGCAATGCTAATTGAAGTGACTTTAAATCCAAACTGTAACTGTCATTTATTAATATGCATCCATTAATTCCTTCTTTTTGTTCCAATCGCATACTCAAATTATGCAAATGATCAAGTCCGGATTGAATTTCAATTTCAGTTAAACCTAAATCAATACACAGGATCAAAACATGCATGCTATTTTCAAGGGAGGCTTCATCTCTAAAGGCTAAAGAAAACGAATAGGTTTTTTGATTATACGATAAATCAATTTGAACTCCGGTATTTGTTTTTTTTATTCTTTGAATTTGAACCGTAGCCTGAAGCTTTTGAGACCAACATAAATTATTTAAATGGTTTTTACGATGATGGTCTATGCTTTCATAATCTTTGCAATAAATTAATTTTTGAACACCTTCAAATAGTTTTAATTTTTCTCTCGTTTTTTCATCGATCCCTGAAAATCCGGCTTGATGTGCATCACCAATATTGGTAAGTATGCCCAAAGTGGGTTGAATCATTTCACGCAAAGTATCCATTTCTCCAACAGTGGATATCCCAGCTTCAAAAATTGCTAATTCATGTTCTTCGTTTAATTCTAAAACAGATAATGCAACACCTAGTTGCGAATTATAAGACTTAGGATTTTTACAAATTTGAAATTTAGGTTGCAATAAACTGGCTAACCATTCTTTTACAATTGTTTTCCCATTGCTGCCAGTTACCCCAATGACGGGTATTAAAAATTTTGAACGGTGATAACTGGCAAGTTTTTGAAGCGCATGCAATACATTCGCTACTTTTAAAAAACAAAGTCTATCATCGAATACAGGATCATAATTACTTACAATAAATACCCGAATTCCTTTTTCAATACTTTCGTTTATAAATGCATGACCGTCTTTCTGAATTCCTTGCAGTGCAAAGAAAGCAGATGATTCAGGATGCATGATATAACGGCTATCTGTTTCAGCATGTAAAATTTTAACATCGGATAAAGCACGATTGTAATCTTTTACATTTAAAATTTCAGCAAGTTGACTGACCCGATAATTCATCAATTGAATTTAAGACAAAAAAGTTTCAAGATCTTTTCCGATGTCTCTTCTGTAATATTTGCCTTCAAATTGTATATGTTCAGCAATTTCATTGCATTTTTGAACTGCTTCTGTAATCGTTTTACCCAACGAACTAACAGCTAATACCCGACCGCCATCTGTTTTCAAGCTATAGTCTTGTTCTTTAGTTCCTGCATGAAAAATCATTTGGTCCGGGTCAGATAAAACAGGTAATTGAATTTCTTTACCTTTTATATACGTTCCAGGATACCCAGCACTAACTAACATAATGGTTGCCGCATAATCTGGAGTGGTTTCGACAGTGATTTCGTTTAAAGTATGTTCGTCCATAGCCTGGATCAGGTGGATTAAATCATTTTTTAGACGGGGCATAATAACTTCCGTTTCAGGATCACCCAACCGGCAATTGTATTCGATAACAAACGGATCGCCATTTACATTGATTAAACCAAAAAGATAAATCCTTTATATGGAATGGCTTCTTCCATGAGTCCATTTAAAGTGGGTTGAATAATTTGATCCCGAACTTTTGTCAACAAGGCATCATCCACAAAAGCTACTGGTGAAATGGCTCCCATCCCACCTGTATTTAAACCGGTATCAGCTTCTCCGATTCGTTTGTAGTCTTTGGCTTCCGGGAGTAATATATATTGACTTCCATTGGTGAGTATGAATACAGAAAATTCAATCCCTTTTAGAAATTCTTCAATTACCACAGTTTGGGATGCCTCTCCAAATCGACCTTTCAACAATTCAACCAATTCTTGTTCCGCAGTTATGTGATCATCGCAAATTACCACTCCTTTACCTGCTGCCAATCCGGATGCTTTCAAAACGATGGGGGGTGTTAATTCATGAATGTAGTCCAAAGCTGCATCCAGGTTTTCTAGCTCAAACGTTTTGTATGCAGCAGTTGGAATATGATGTCGTTTCATAAATTCTTTCGAAAACGCCTTACTGCTTTCAAGTTGTGCTCCGATTTTAGTGGGTCCTACTAAAATGGGTTTTACCTCCCAGTCAGTTTCTAAAATGACATCCATCAAGCCATTCGCTAATGGGACTTCAGGTCCACAAAGCACGATATCTATATTAAAATCAAGAATATGCTGCTTAATGAGATCAAAATCGGAGGCATTTCCCGGTAAATTCATTCCCAATGAGGCGGTTCCTGGGTTTCCAGGCAGGGTAAATAAATTTGCCAACAGCGGGCTTTGTTTGATTTTAGCTGCCAGGGCATGTTCTCTGCCACCGGAGCCTAATATCATTACGTTTTTTTTCATAATTTTGAACATGCGAAGGTAGGCAAATTAAAAGCCCAAATTCACGAAACGATGCATTCAAAAATCTTGAAAAAGATTAAAAACATGTCAAAAAACAGCCAATTAAAGCTAATTTTAACCAAACTGGGCAATACTTAAAATTCTGTAATACTTTAGACGTCTCAAACTTAATTTTAATTAATCCAGCTAACAAAAACTGATAACCATTAGGATAGCCAGGGTACTAGTTAATAAATCAATAAATATGTCTTTTAGATTTTGTAAATCCTTTTTTATAATCGCCATTCTTGGCTTATGTTTATTGAATTCAGTAAAATCCCAAGGGCAAAAGGCGACTAAAAAGGCATTGTTGATTGGAATCGGAAAATATCCGGAGCAAGGTGGATGGGCAACCATCAATTCATCAAATGATCTGGGTTTGTTGCGTGAATCGCTTCAGGCTCAAGGGTTTAATAAGGAAAACATCCTTGAATTGTCAGAAGATCAGGCGACCAAAGCCAATATTTTAAAAATGATTAAGGTCGATTTTACTGGTAAATTGTCTAAAGGGGATATCGCTTATTTTCACTTTTCAGGCCATGGACAACAAATGCAAGATAAAAATGGCGACGAAGTGGATGGTTTGGATGAATGCATTGTGCCTTTTGATTCACCGAAAAAATACGTTGAGGGTCAATACGAAGGAGAGCGATTAATATCTGACGACGAACTAAACGGTGCCTTGACGGATGTCCGTAAAAAATTAGGACCGAATGGTCATTTAATTGTGCTTCTGGATGCTTGTCATTCTGGAACCGGAACCCGTGGGTCGGCTTTAGCCAGAGGAACAACCGAAGTGATGGCTTCAAAAAACTATACAGAAAATTTAAACAAGAAAAGTCTAACTAAAGAATTTAAGCAAACGGAACAGGCGAGTACTACTGGCTTGGCTCCATTCGTTGCTTTTTTTGGTGCAGCACAAAACCAGCTTAACTACGAAATGACCGATGACAAAAAAGTGAGTTATGGCTCCTTGTCTTATGCCTTTTCAAAAAATCTGGTGCAAATCGGGCAGGAAACTTCTTATAGGGGTTTGTTTGATAAAATTAGAAATGAAATGGCAAGCATCGCTCCTTTGCAAAATCCACAAGCAGAAGGGGATTTGGACATGGAAGTATTAAACGGAAAAGCCTTAGCAAATGCAGAATATTATAAAGTCTTAAGTGTAATTGGACCAGATCAGGTTTTAATCAATGCAGGTCAATTGCATAATTTATTTGAAAATTCAAAAGTGGGATTTTATCCAATAGATACCCGCGATATTGAAAAAGCGCAGCCCTTAGTTACTGGAACAGTCATTTTAAGCAAAGCCGCCCAATCAAAAGTCAAATTAGATAGTAGTATAAATCCGGAAGTATTAAAAACTTCCTGGGTATTTGTTTTGGAAAAAAGTATGGGCGAAACCAAAATAAGTATGCGAATTTTAGTAAAAGACCCGACATTAAACAAATCTATTCAAGATAAATTGGGAGTTTTACCATTTATCGAGTTTAAACAAGAAGGTTCGGATTTAAGTATTGAACAAGATGAGTTGAATCCTAAAATTATCTACTTAAAAACATTTGACAATTATTATCTGGATACAACAGAAATTGGTTCTGCTGGAGAAATTAAATTCAAGAATTATATAAACACGATTAAGAGATATGTAAAGGGACGTTTTATTAGAAAACTTGAATTACAGGGACAGGATTTAAAATTGAGTTTTAAAATCATCCCAACAAAAACAAACAGGAATATTACAAATGTCGATGAATTAAAAGAATTGATGCCCGATTCATTTGGTGTAAAAAAATTAAAAGTGGGTGATTCCTTTCATATAATAGTTATTAACAACGGAATTAAGCCAGCGTATTTTACAATTTTTGACATTCAACCTGATAACATTTCTAAAATAATAGTGCCCAACGAATCTCAGACTCCCGAAGAATTTAGAATAACACCCGATCAGAAATTATTTATAAAAGAAACTTGGGAAATTGGACCACCATTAGGAAATGAAGTTTTCAAATTAATTGCATCTGACAAACCAATGGATTTGAGAGCCGTTTTTGGTACACGCGGAGGAATTGAACAAAGTCCATTTGAAAAATTATATAAAGAAACAATGTCTGATGAAGTCATCGGAACCAGAGGCAGTCGGGTCCTTAATCTCGGAAGTTCAGAAATTGATATTAACAAAGAAAGTTTTTTAATCTACGAATAAATCAAATTTATATGAAGTTCAATATACTTTTTATTTTAGTGATTTTTGTAAACCGGATGTATAGTCAGGATTTACACATCTATTATGATGTACATAAAGACAGCATCTGGTATATGAAAAATGGTAAAGGCATCGATGATCCTGTTGTAAAAAAAGGAAAACAAGTGTATTTCCATTTACAGGAATACAATAATTATATTTACAAAGCCAATTTTGAAGTAGCGCAATATAAAATTGAGAGCAGTGTTTTTGGCCAGGATTCTTCGAATTTTAAAAGTTTGTTACCTGGAATATTAGGCAATTTAATGCCGGGTGCAGGAGGTGGAGCCGGTCTTCCTTTTTTAACATTCCTGTATTTGGATCAGTATTGTCAAGTCTAACTGGTTTGCAAGGAACAACAGCCGCTCGTGGTGAATTGGAAGATCTTGAAAATTTTAAAAAGCAATTGGAATCGATGGAGCAGGAAAAAGCAGCAATCAATATGGCTATTCTTGAAATTAACAAGCGAAAAAAAGCTGCAGCCGTGCTTCAGACCAGTCCGGATTTTATTAATACACTTTGTAAATTAAATAGCCTGGCTCCAACAGAAATTAAGAAATTGGTACTGGCTTATTTTGATGAAATCTTTCTTCTTGATGGGAAGAACTCTTTTGGATTGACTGATATTCCTGCTTTAAATGAGAAATTATTGGAAATTCCGTTCCTACAAAAATCTTTACAAGGAAGCATTCAAGCTTATGAACAAAAATTCAAGCAACTAAATTCAATTTTAGTAAATTTAAAGAACACTGATCATGGAATTGATGAGTTGTATCCTTTGCTTAAAAAAGTGGAGTTGAGTCAATCGCAAAATGAAGGGGCTCTTAAAAATTTAAATCAACTCGTAGAAAATGCAGTTGGAGATACTATCAGCAAATTAGATTTTACTCCCAGTATTCAAAAATATTATTTAAAGTATATTGAAATAAATAATAATCATTTTGTTTTTACACATTATGAAACGGTTCGTGAACGCTATATTATCTATACGCTGCAATTGTATCAGTTGGTTTCTGATACAACAAGTGCTACAGGTTATTCAGAAGTTTTATATAAAACAAAAGAAGTGCGAATTAGAACTTATGGAAGTACAGCATTTACTTCAACCATGGGTTTAAGCGGCACCCGCTTTAACCAATTGCCAAAGCGATATTTTTTGAAAGGAGATAAATTGGCTGCCCAGGATGCAGATCCTTATTCATTGGTATTGTCGTCTTTATTTAATTTGAGCTTTGATTTTAATTGGAGTGTTTCTCCAGTACTTTCTTTAGGCATTGGAGTTCCTGTTACCAATAGCGAATATGTTGATAATATTACATTTTTAGTAGGCCCCGGTGTTTATGTTGGCCGTAGTCAGTCTATATTGCTTTCAGGTGGCATGATGTTTTCGAAAGTTCAACGATTGACAAACGGGCTTCAGGTAGGAGAATCCGTTGTCCTCGGTGATGGTGTAATTCCAACAGAAAAGAAATATGGTTTGGGATATTTTTTCGGAGTATCCTACAGAATAAGTGGTAAATAATTACAATATACATTTCGATTTATAAGAAACAATGAATCAGGTAGAAGAACATTATCAAGTATTTAAAGCGCAAGACTTAACCCAGGAATTGGATGAGCGCATAAAAAATTTATACAAACATTATTTTGATGATGTTAAAAATCATATTTTGAAAAACAGTGGGAGCTTGGAGGATGCCCGTGATTTGTTTCAGGAATTGGCATTGGTGTATTACAAACAACTTCAGAAACCCGATTTTAAAATTGAAACCAGTGAAAAAAACTATATATATGGTATTTGTAAAAATTTATGGTTAAAAAAATTGCGCGACCGGAAGCTAGTAAGCATGCCGGATGATAATTTTATTGACACCATTAAAGATGGTTCTCAACAAGAAATTCAGCAAAATGAAGAAAAGGACAGTTTGATTGATTTAATCTGTAAAACCATGGATCAAATTACCGAAGAATGCAGGCAGATTATTTATCTGGCATTCTATTTAAAAAAATCTGCCTTGGAAATAGCTGGCGCAACGGGTTATTCTGAGCAGTTTATTAAAGTTAAGAAGCACCGGTGCCTGCAAGGAATGCGAAAAATGATTGTTGATTCACCGGGCTATCGTATCATGAACCAATAAAATGGAAATGCAATGAATGAAGACCTAAAATATCAAGTTGAAATTATACGATACATCGATCAGGAGATGACTGCAGATGAACGAATTGCATTTGAATCCAGTTTAATAACCAATAAAGAATTGGCAAATGAACTCAAGGAATACCAAATGCTATTAGAGGGAATTGAAAGTTGGGGAGATCAATTAACAAAGAATAAAATAAAGTCGTATGATAAACAGCTCGAGCATGAAGGATATTTTAATAGAAGCCACGTAATTAAAAGTTTTATTGGAAATACGAATAATTTGAAATGGATTGGTTTGGCGGCTTCAATTGCGATTTTAGTAACAGCGTATATTTTTTTAAAGCCGGATGCCAAGTTAAATCCTGTTATAACATATGCTACGTATTATAAAGTGGATGAGAAATTACTATCTAAATTTCTAACTTTTTACCAACCTACCGGTTTGGTTAATTCAGATACCTTGCATAAAGACAGCCTTTATCTTGGATTGCAAGCTTTTCAACAAAAAAATTATGGTCAGACGATATCGTTTTTAAAGCCTTTACAATCTCAAGCTGTGCTTGCTGATCCTGGATCCTTTTATCTTGCATTGGCATTTATTCAGGTAAACGAAATCCCAAGTGCAATTGACCTGTTGATTCCACTGACAAATAGCAGGAGTTTTGAATTAAGAGAAGAGTCTAAATGGTATTTAGCATTGTCTAATATGCAATCGGGCGGTAATATTGAAGGCACGAAGGCTTTGTTGAGAGAATTGTCTCAGAGCTCGTATTCAGATATGGCTACTAAAGCAGGAAGTTTGTTGGCAGAGCTAAAATGATGTCCAAATACCCAGGATCGATTCACAAACTGAGTTCCATTTTTTATTTGGTTTTTATTTTCTGTTTTGGTGGGGCGGGTCAGCCTCAGACGTATAAGCAACAAGTTGCAAATAAAATTCTTGATAAACTTTATGAAGTTTCTGCATATCCTGAAATTCAGAAACCTAAATTAATAATTCTACCAAGTAAATCCTTGGCTGCACAATACGTTCCATCTTCAAATACCATATTTATTGAGGATGCTTTGTATTTAATTTGCCGTTCCTTTGGAAAGGATTCCTTAAATGCACTGGCATTTATTATTAGCCACGAACTAACACATGCAATTTATAAAGATTTAAATCTTGGATTGGTTCCCAGTAGTTATTTAAACTATGCGGGTTCATTTATTCCAAACGAACGGGAAGAGCAAGTTGCTGATTTACAAGGATCCTTTCTTGCAACCCTTTCAGGTTATCCAACGCAACAGGTTCTTTCTGGGTTAATTGAAAAAATTTACGACACCTATCATATTGAGGATAAGCCAATGGATGCTTATCCACCTAAATATAAACGGGTTGAATCTGCTCAAAAGGTATTGACCCAACTACAACATCTCTTAGTGGTATTTGAAAATGCAAATTGGCTGGTAGTAAAATCTGAATATGAATTGGCGCAAAGTCTTTACGATTATATTTTGCAATATTACCAGGGATTGGAAATTTATAACAACAAAGGGCTTGCATTGGCATTGCAAGCAATGCGCTATTACAATGAAGAAACAGATGCTTATGTACATCCTTTAGAACTGGATCAAAATTCCAGATTAAAAAAATTTAATAAGTCAAGGGGAGACCTGACTTCTGAAGATTTGCAAAAACGGATGCAATTGCTTAAACAAGCAAAGACCTGTTTTGAATCGGCACTTAGCCTAAACCAGGCATACCTTCCGGCTAAAATTCACATGATCAGCTGCTACAATTTGATGAATCAACCGGAGGAAGCCGTTCGATTTTATGAAACTGACAAGGTTTTTAATAAAAAAAGCACTAAAATAGCTTCAAATAATTTTCAAATTAATCAGGCGATTGGAATAAGTTATGCCTTGCTAAAGAATAAACGTGCCAGGCGATATTTTAATTCAAGTATTCCAAGGCAGCAGGTAGATTTAGCATCAAATGCAAATTATAATTTGGAATTATACAGAAACCATTTGAAAAAAGATAAAATCAAGCAACAGCTTTTACAACCATTCGCATGTATACCATCTGCTGAAGCAAACTTAAATAAGACGCAGTTATTTAATGAAAATTTTTCAGAAGCCAATTTGATTAATTTTAATTCAGGTCCAAATGTGCTCGAGCTAAAATATAAAATAGAAGCAGACAAACAAATTTATTTGTTTAAAAATAAAGAGGTGCCCTTGCTTTCAATCATAAGGAAAAAAGTAGATGCAAAAGGCATTCAAGATTTTCAAAAAATGCAAAGAGAACTGGATCCAGCCTGTCAATCACAACAAACGAGTTCTCTAGGCAGGTTTTATTCATTTGAGTCATTCAACATGGTGTTCCTGACAAATAATCAAGGGATGATTACAGAACAATTCCAGTTTATCTATAATTAGTTTATTTTTGGCCTTTTATTAGTTTTAGTTTGTATCTTCAAGGACTAAAAATCAACTCAGGCTGAATGGAAGACTTTTTTTCAGGGGGTAATATTAAACGATCTTGTCTATTTCATAAGGCATCCAGTTTTCATCGTCGCACGGTGTTGCTTTCACTATTGATTTTTTCAAGTCTTAGCATGTGGGCACAACCTCAAATTAAAGGAGTAAAACCTTTAGCAAATATTACAAAAAAAGATACAGGGACCTTTAGGGCAGTTATTGTGGGGATTTCAGATTATCAAAATTCTAAAATTCCGGATTTAAGTTTTGCTCATAAGGATGCTGAAGCGTTTTATAATTATTTATTGCACCGATCCGGTTTAAAAATAGATTCGGCAAATGTGGTATTGCTTTTAAATGAAAAAGCAACAGCCGGAAATGTTATTAGCAATTTGTTTTGGTTGATGGATGAAAGTAAAGAAGGAGATGTTGCCATCATTTATTTTTCCGGACACGGGGATGTTGAAACCACCACAATGAACCAGCCGGGTTTTTTACTTTGTTATGACGCTCCAGCAAGAGTGTATATGGCTGGAGGTACGTTTGCCTTACAAAATTTGCAGGATATCATTGCAACGCTTTCAACAACCAATAAAACTAAAGTGCTGGTAATTACGGATGCATGTCGTGCCGGTAAACTTGCAGGAAGTACAGAGGGCGGCCCTCGAGCTACCGCAGCCAATCTGGCAAAGCAGTATGCCAATGAAAATAAAATACTTTCATGTCAGGAAAATGAATTTTCATTGGAAGGAAAATCCTGGGGTGGAGGTCGAGGCGTTTTTTCATATTATTTCCTACACGGAATTGAAGGTTTAGCAGATCGCAATAAAGATGGATATGTCAGTGTGCAGGAAATTGAACGCTACCTGGATGACGAAGTACCTGCAGCCGTTGCCCCACACAGCCAATTTCCAATTACAGTTGGGAACAAAACCAACTTAATTGCCAAAGTGGATCCTAAAATTCTCGCAGAACTTAAATCTGAAATTCAAAAAAATGGATTGGAACAAAGCAGCGACAGAGGGATATTGGATTTTTTAGAATACAGTTCGGATACATTGATTCAACATTGGTATCAAGGTTTTAATATGGCATTAAGAGAGCATCGTTTATTGTATCCTGAAAACAACAGCGCCTGGTATTATTTCCTGCAATTGAAAGATAAACCTGAGATGATGGCATTTAAAGGTCTTATGCAGCGAAATCTTGCAGCGGCCCTTCAAGATGATGCCCAACAAGCAATTAATGATTATTTAAAGGCAGACCCGGTAGAACTTCGCAAGAGATGGTCTTACGATATACGTTATGAGCGCTATCCTGAATATTTAACAAAATCGGCTGAATTATTAGGGGAGAAACATTTTTATTTTACAACGATAAGCGCCAGACAACATTATTTTGAAGGGCTCAACTTGCGTTTGCAATCTGAACGTACAGGCAACAAGGCATTGATTCAGCAAGCCTTGTTGCAACAGGAAGCTTGCCTGACTCTGGAATCCAATGCTCCCTTTGCTTTCAATGAAATCGGAATTTTGTATCGCCGCTTATCAAAATACAAGGAAGCTGTCGAACAGTTTGAAAAAGTCGTTAAAATGACTCCAACCTGGCCGCTGCCTTGGGCTAATTTATGTGGAACCTATGTCGAATTGGATGAATTAGATAAAGCAGAAGCTTGTGGAATAAAAGCCATCCAATTAGACAGTGGATTCGCGTTATCCTATTATAATTTGGGCTATGTGTATCAGGTAAAAAAGGAAAATCAGAAAGCTAAATCTTTTTTTATTAATTGTTTGGAAGCAGATTCTGAATATAAAGATGCTTATTTCAAATTGGCTTTCATGTATGCAACCGAAGGAAATTATGCGGAGGCTGAAAAAATGGCTTTGCAATATCACAAAAGGGATTCTACTTATATTTATAATTTAATCAATTTAGGGGAAATTAAATTTAATCTTAAAAAAATTGAAGAAGCTGAACTGTTTTATAACAAAGCACTTGAGCACAACCCAAATTCTGAATTTGCACTTGAAGAACTTGCTAAGTTTTATTTGAGTATTCAATTATTTACTAAAGCGGATATGCATCTTTATAAACTCGATTCCCTCCAAAATAAAAATGCAAATACCTATTATTTGTTATCAAAATCAAAAGCCATGCAAAATAACAAGAAGGAATGCCTTCATTATTTAAACATGGCTTTAGAAAATGGGTACAAGGATCTGGATTCAATTCTTAACGACCAGGCCTTTACTAAAATTTCAAAAAAACGTTCCTTTAAGGAATTAATGAAACGTTTTTTTGAAATGAATTGAAATTAAAGGAGCTTTATTTTTTACCCATAACGGTCATTGCTTTAGCTTCATTTCCAACTCGAACAAGCAATGCAGATTTGTTTATTTGCAACATTTTATCTTTTGGATTTTCATCCAACAAGCGATTGTACGTGTTTTCAGCTTCGGTAAATAATTGAGCTTGTTCGAAGGCTGCTGCTTCCATCATGCCTTTAACAGATGGATTTCCGCTTGCATATACTTTCGAAGTTCTTACGCGTTTCAAAATGTTCATATAATCTTCATTTGCCAATACAATAAAATTTACGGATTGGGTCAATGCATTGTCTCCAGTGCCAAGTTTTTGCCTCCAGGCATAACGGAAATTTTTCTTTAATTTTAATTTTTTCAAGTCAACAGTACATTGACCGTTTTGGCAACACTCAGTAGTTTGCACAACTTGATCCCCATCTAAAATTTCAACCGTACAGGTTTTTCCTTCAGGAATAGCTGCACAAGCGCACGGAATGGTCGTTTCTCTAAGTTTACCAAATGGCAATGTGTTTTCTAATAGAGGTTTTTTATCTCCCCAACCATCTTTGCTGCGCAGTGGGTCCACAGCGAGCGTAAAGGGTCAACAGCCAACCAGCCATCTCCATTGATGGATTTACCCAATACCCAACCATCCGCTCCTTGTTTACTTGCAATTAAAGCAGCTGAAGATTGAATGTAATCTGCAAAGTCCGGATCAAAGCTTAAAGCACTTTCAGCTTTTGGTTTTTGAAAAGCGGTTGAAAGGGTTGTGGTACCTTCACTTTTTACAGTTTTAAAAATACCTTTTGACAATAACACCACATTAGATCCGTCTTTTACTTTTAAGCTGCCACTGGATTTTACAATGGTGCCAGCTTGCACTTTAATAGGTTTAGATCCATCGGAAGGAATGTATTTTACAGAACCTTCTGAAGCAACAACAATTACAGGGCTATCATCTTGTGCTGAAATGAAGCAATTAAGTGCAAACATTCCAAGAAAAATAAGAAGAATTTTTTTCATTTTGTAATGATTTAAAAGTATAATAATTTATTTTAGATACGTTGCGTAATTAATCCAGGATACTACATTTTGATCCCGGTCAGTAATAAATAAAATGGATGGATATATAAGTAGTAAACCAGAACTGGTTCCAATTTCATTCAAGGGCTTACCATATTTTAATAGTACATCCTCAATTTTACTTCCAATTTTAATTCCTAATCCACTGGATCCAGTATAAGATTCATTGCATTTGTTAAATAGTATGTACTGATAGGTACCATTAATATCTTTAGTACATTTATTAAAAAAGTAGTGAGAATGCATCGAAGAATCCGTTTCCGTAAATTGGTGACAATAGCGATTGCCTCCATCCAAATAAACCATAGATGATCGGTCAAATTCAAAATTTTCTGCAATAGCATCCAGACTCATTCCTTGAATTGTTTCGGGTATTTGACTTTCAATGGGTTTATTGATTGATTTAGCTTTGCCATTTTTTAGTAAAAATAAATTGTTAGTTGCACAAACACCCCCTAAAGCAATTGATTCATTCCAAAGAAGTTCGGCTTTAACAGGATCGCCTTCTTTCAATTTTAAAATTCCTAATAAATTTTTTAGGTCTCCAATGCTTTTAGCATCTCCTTTCTTAATTGCCAAAACCAGGGCTTCTTGTTCAGCATAAAATTTAGCCCGAACTGAATCCCCAAGAATCGCATAGACATTGGCTTTATTTAAATAGGCTGGAATATATTCCGGATCCATACTTATTGCAGCATCGAAATATTGAATTCCTTGCTTTAATAATTTTGTGCGAATGCTCAAAATATCATCATCTCCTCTTGAAGCTGTAGATTCCAAATCAAGTTGGAGTGCATATTGAAATACCAATTCTTCTTTTTTGAAATACGATAATGCTTCTAAAAAACAAGACATGCCGAGATTATTGTACAATTCACGACTTTGATACTGCATTAAAACGTATTTATAATATTCTCTTGATTCAGCATACATGCCGATCGCAGAAAGGTAATTGGCCATATCAAATAGTTCTACCAATTGTTTTAATTTCAGATTTGTTTTTTTACTGAGTTCCATCCGATCGTGTAAGGCTGGATATCCAGGTATTGGATCCTTTACTTGATAAGCTAAGTATAAGTTTTTGATTACTTCACCCCCTTTATTAAACAAACCAAAGCCTGCTGAATAAGCTAAAAATCCACCGAGGTAATCTGCTTCAGTTTCATAAGCGATTTGATCTTGCAATTTACTGAGGTCTTTGGCAATTTGTAAGTCGCTGAATTCAGATATAAAGCCCCTTCTCCAAGCATGTTTTTCATAGTAATGAGTAAGTTCATGCCCAAGTAAAAATGCGATAGCTGCATCTCCATAGGGTTCACAAGCTTGATATGCTTTTTCTTCAATAATAATTTCCAATCGATCGTAATCAATGCTTGCAACTTTACTTACTTCTCTGCGAAGCACTAGGCTGGGCACAGGAAACCTAAAATCCCCTCTTGCTGCAACCAGTTGATTGTATATTTTAAGACATCTGTCATAAGCGGGTGTATTATTTAAATTTTCGACCTGGCTGCTTGTAAAATTATCTGCTTGTAACAAAGGCATGGTTGATAAGCTCCTGTTTTGTGCATTACCAAATGGGAGCCCAACGACTACTAACAATCCAATTAGTATGGAAACGATCTGCAGTTTTAAATTGGAGATCATATAGTTTATATTAATTTGCTTGTTATTCATTGCTTGATTTGAGAGACATTTTAATTTACTTTCCAATATTATTTTTTAATTGGCTGTAATAAAACGCATCCGTCAATTGCTTTAATTGTTTATTATTTGGATTGTTTATTTGTTGGGCTTTTCCATATAATACAGCATAATTTACTAAATCCAGTTGCAGAAGCTCTTCTTGGATAAATAAAGTCTTCGGAACTAATTGTAAACTAAGTTGCTGTGATTTTAATTTATTGTCAATTGATTTTATTTGATTGTAATAGTCACTTTTATCGGAAATTTCAAAACGTTTGGCTTCATATTCTAAATTGGAGCCAGGTATTTCTACCTTCCAATAATATTTTTTACCGGGTTTAACATAATTTAAAAATTGCTGCACTTTAAATTGCTTTTTAAGAGTCAACATACTAAATACTTTCACCTTAGTATCAAATTCGTAAATAGTAAGATTATACCAACAGCTATCACAGGAATGACTCCATGAAAATTCCATTGAATTAAAATCAGACGGCAATTTCCCTGTCATTGGAAAATCTAAAACAGGTGCTGCCAATTCACCTCTGGAAATAGCATAAATTGAATTTTTATAACTTTCTTTGGATTCAGACGATTCATTCGATTCGAAAAAGGATATAAAGTAATTAGCCAACTGACCTAAAAATGAATTTTCAGAAGGTTTGCTAAATGTCAGACTGCTGATATAGTGCGTTCCCGGTGCTAATACTTCGCATACTTCACCTGAATTTTTTACCAGTTTAACGCGTGCATTTTTACCGGATATAATGATTTTTTGATCATCGTAAACCGGGCCATATTGGAGATTTTTAGCTTTATTGGATGGTTCTTTTGATTTGCAAATTTTGACCGACCCTTCTATTTGTATAGCAGCAATTCCTTGGCTAAAACCAATGGAAAGACTGATCAAACTAAAGCAAATTAGAACGAAATACTTGTTTATAGCCATATTCGGGGCAATTTAATCGTTTATTAGAGGTACGGCTTTTGAGGTTTAGGTTATCAGTTGCCGAAGATAAAAGTTTTCAAACGGTTTAAGCCTTTTTGGTAAAAGAATTTCGTTCGAACCAATCTCGGATGATTTGAAGATAGGCTTCCGGGTATTGTTTTAATTTGTGTTCATATAATTCATAAAGTTCATATGATATGATAATGGTGGTCGTTAAAAATATAAAACCAAGTTTAATGTTAGCAAACAAAAGTAAACTTAGACAAATCCCCAATAAGGTAAAAAATTCTATAATTTGAATAAACCGGATATAAGGAATGGATCGAAAATAATCTTTCGGCGACATCTTTTTGAATACGAAATAATTAATAAAAAAATTAAAACAGAGAGTATAAAAATAATACTCCCAGGAATATCCATGATAAAATCCTGATCAAGAATCATGGATATGATATTAGCATGGATCACAACGCCGTGCATATCAGGAAGAGATCGTCCGGTATATTGTTCGTTTAATGGAGTAAAATATCGGTCATTCATTGAAAGCGAATTATCATTCTCTCCACAAAAACCAATCAATACGATTTTGTCTTTAAAATAATTGTTATCAAATTGAGAGGTGTCTTCTAAGAAACGATCCATTTGATGCATTACATAATGCACCGCTTGTTTTGAATTAAAGGGAGCTCGCATGTTTTGAACTCCGGGCTGCAATCGTTTAAAATTAATCCATTCCTTTGTATGTGCTTTAAGGTGAGTTAGTTTGTTTATATCAGGATTGTACATCGAAGCAACCTGCATGGCAAATGACTTCGTTTCAATTCCATTTATTATATGATAGGGTTCAAAAGCTCTTACAGAATACCCATCGTTGGTTCCTAAATTTACATAAGCCTGGAGTTTGTCTTTTGAAAAGAAACTATCAGATTGAAACTCCGACACACTTTCAAAATGATTTTGGGTTTCAGAAAACGTATTCCCTAAAACCAACTTTTCGGCAGACGTCAATGCTTCTCGCAACAAGGTATCTTGTGCTGTGTGATAAACAGTATCAAAGAGAAGATCGACCCCAATGACTGCGACTTCATTTCTGTTTAAATAATCTATGGTGTTAGCAATTTGTTCCCGATTGGTAACTTTGGAATTAATGATTACAATCCGTGGATCAAATAAGGCAGGATCATTGTGGTTTCTGAATTTGGAAAACGCAATGTCCATAATATCATGATTCTTTATGGCCTCACTAAAAGGGTCAATAAAAATCTGATTTACAGGCAAATGATGGAGTAAAAACAAAAACAGGGAACCTCCAAAAGCGTATAGTAAGGCGTGTATAGAATGATCTTTCACCGGATTAAAGATAGAGACTCCAGTCTAATTCAAAAGGAAATTATAGGGGTTCTTAGAGGATTCCGCCAGAATGGAACGATTCGTTAAAGCTCGGAGCCGATTTCACCGCGGATAATCATGCGGAATCCATTTCCATGGATGTTCATGATTTCAATATTTTCATCTTTTGCCAGGTATTTTCTGAGTTTGGTTACAAATACATCCATACTCCGGGCTGTAAAATAATTATCCTCTCCCCAAATTTTACTGAGGGCCTCCGAACGGGGTAAAATTTGATTTCTGTACTGACAAAACATTTTTAACAAAAGGGCTTCTTTTGGAGAAAGCTTGATTTTTTCAGTAATTTCATTGTTCTCCTTTAAATAAAGGATTCGTAAGGGAAAATTAAAATAATAAATACCAATGGTGAATTCTTTAGCATCATCTTCAGGATCGGACTTTTTCATTGAGCGCTTGAGTATGGCTTGAACCCTATACAGCAACTCTTCAGAATTGAATGGTTTGGTTACATAATCATCTCCCCCTATCCGAAATCCTTCCAAAACATCTTCTTTTAAAGTCTTGGCAGTCAAAAAGATAATGGGTACTTCGGAACTTTTAGATCGAATGTCTTTGGCTAAAGAAAAACCATCCTTTCGGGGCATCATGACATCCAAAATACACAAATCATAATTTCCTCTTCGGTATTGCTCAAAGCCATCAATTCCATCAACAGCCAAATCCACATCGTACCCATGCATTTCAAGGTAAGATCGCAGCACGTCTCCAAAATTGCGATCGTCCTCGACAAGCAGGATTTTTGTAGACAAAGATGTATCTGTAGTTGCACCAACCATTTTAGACAATTTATATAATAACGATTAAATACGAAGAATGTCGTTGCAAATGTTAATATTTTTTAAGCCTTGATCGGAAAAATGAGCTTAAAGCTGCTTCCTTTGCCTGGTTCACTCTCCACTTCAACCCGTCCATTGTGCTCCAGCGTCATGGCTTTAACATAACTCAATCCTAATCCGAACCCTTTGACATTGTGTATGTTACCAGTTGGGACGCGGTAAAATTTTTCAAAAATCATCTTTTGAACATCCCGGCTCATGCCGATTCCTTTATCATTTATGAGGATTTCTATGGTACTGCCATTATTTCTGGTTTTAACCGAAATTTCAGGTTGGTCCGGTGAGTATTTATTGGCATTGTCCAGTAAATTATAAATTATATTGCTCATGTGGAGGGGATCCCCCAGAATGGTAGCGTTTAAAGCAGTCAGATCTTTGGTTATGATTCCATCCCGTTGCTGTACCTGAAGACTAATATTTGAAACGGCCTGGTCAATGATCTCGTGGAGATTTATTTCTTTAAGGTTAAGCCTGAAATCATGCTTGTCCAATAATGCCATCTGAAGCACCTTCTCCACCTGACTGAGCATTCGCTGATTTTCTTGCCGGATGATCCCGGCAAACCGGCGAATTTTATCCGGTGTATTGATTACCATTGGGCTGACAATCGAGTCAGATGCTAACGAGATCGTTGCTATGGGTGTTTTAAATTCATGGGTCATGTTATTGACAAAATCCGTCTTGATATCCGATAACTGTTTTTGACGGAAAACGATATAGATAACATATGAAAAACAAGCAAGTATGATTAAACTTAATAAAAGGCTTAAAACCAGTAAAGGCCACACAGAGCGCCAAAGCCAGCGGGTCTTGGTTGGAAAAATTACTTTTAATGTCCCTGGATTTCCAGTCATCCCTGGGAAAAGCCCAATTTCATATTCAGAATTTTGCAACAGGGATTCAAGTTTTAATCCCGGGCTGGATGCCATATTATTTGGACCTACGTCTGCCTGAAAATTCCCATTGAGAATAATCATTTTTTTGCGGACATTATCAATGACCCCAAATGAATAATCTAAATCCAGATTTAATTCCTGAAATTCCTGCATCAGGATTTTTTTAAGAAATATGGGATCAATCCGGCGTTCTAAAGGAAATTTTTGAATCCGCATTTCACGGTCTATTAATTCAATTTGCTTTTGTTTTTCATTCCACTGTTCAATAAACAAACTGGAGGACAAACTCATGCTTGGATCATGTTTTTCAAGTCGAACACCAATCCGGTGTAATGCACCAATAATCGATTCGTTAAATTGCTCTTCTTTAAGTCGTACGGACCAGTTTATCCAATACAACTGAACCAGAGTTGTTCCAACCAAGGCCAGCGACATAATGCCGATTACTATCCAAATTGCCCGCTTACTCATTGCTTTAAAACTCAAAAGTCATTAAAAAGATCGTATTCAGACTCCAAATTAACGGCAACTTAACCATTCGACTAGTTTGTCTGTAGGATAACTTTAGCAATAATGCCAATTAAAAGCTTGTAGAACAACCACTTAATAATTAAATATTTTTGTTATTTCAAATTGTTTAAAATTTTTTTAAAAAATATTTGGATTGAATGATATAAATGTACTTAATTTGCAATAGCTATTTGAGAAAGGACGCTAATTCAGCAGAAGTATATTGAAGTATTAGAGACCAAATAGCGTATTAATTTGAATTTTTAGGGTGTTCTCATAGTGTTATTTAAAGGATCGGCCCTCCCAGGGTCGATCTTTTTTTTTGTCCAAAATCCTAAGAATATAATAGCTTTTCTTTCGTTTAGTTGATACGAATCCATTTTCATTATGATGCGCTTTTTACTTATTTTATTACTACCCTGTATGATCTATTCTCAAGCTGATTTAGCATTGGGTGAGTGGGCAACGCATCTTCCATTCAATAGTGGAAATCATGTCACCAGCAGTGATCAATTTGTATATTTTACAACGGGATATGCCATTCTTAAAATAAATCGTTCGGACAATAGCATTGAACGGATTACGCGAACCGAAGGATTGAGTGATACAAGAATAAATACAATCTATTTTCATAAACCCAGCAATACCTTGTTGGTAGCATATGAAAATGGGATTTTGGATTTAATAAGCAGTTCGGGTGTGAAAGCAGTAGTAGACCTTTACAATTTTAATAACATCCCGATTGATAAATTTATAAATTCAATTTCATTTGCGGATGATTCCCATGTTTTTATTTCGGGTAATTATGGATTTTCTCAAATGGATGTCTATTCAGGTCGTTTTAATTTTACGCTCTTTACACCAAACCTGAAAGTATTTGATTGTACTCGAAATGGGTCAGACTATTTTATGGCAACCGAATCCGGCGTTTATTATTATCAGGATTCTGGAAATGGCATTATCCAGAATTTTAATGGTTGGAAAAAATTAGATGCAACTTTTGGATTGAATGATAAGCTTTCATACAGCTCCTTGGCTAATAGAAACGGCTTGGTGTTTGTTTGTAATAAAGAAGCAATTTATCAATGGAGCGGCAATCGGTTTAATTCAGTTTTTAGCAATCCAGATTATGAACCGCGTTATTTAAATGCAGGGCCTTATCATTTGCTGGCTGGACTTCATTGCAAAACCAATTGTGGGGACCTTGTTGCTTATTTTGATGACGCTTTAAATTACTCCACTTCAAATCCGGATTGCACCGAACTAAATTACCACGCAGAAGAATGCATCGATAGCAGTATTTGGTATGCAGATTTTCGCTGGAGTTTTCGCTTTTCAGAAAAACCGGGAACGGGTTGCCAAAGCATTTGGGTTAGTGGACCCATTTCAAATAATTGTTTTGAAATTGCAAGCCTGGACGATGGAATTTACGTTGCAGCAGGAGGAGTCGATGCAACATTTACACCAAGATATTTAGGAGATGGTATATTAAAATATTCAGATAAAACATGGACCGCAATAAATTCTTCGGCCACAAATGATTTGAAACCTTACAACATCAACGATGTAATCCGAATTGCAGAACATCCTGATAAAACAAAAATATATTTTGCAAGCAATGGCAAAGGACTGATCGAATATGACCGTTCAAAAGATGCATATAAAGTATTTAATAAAACAAATTCACCGCTTAAAGGTACCGTAGGAGATACCGGTAATATCAGACTATCCGGCCTGGCTTTTGATAAGGAAAATACCTTGTGGATAACAAATTATCTGTCTTCAGTAGGCCTCGTTTCATTAAATAATCAAGGCATTTGGAAAGAATATGTTTTTCCAAACAATCCAAATTTATTTTCAGAAATTAAAGTGGATTTAAATGGGTATAAATGGATCGTCAGTCGATTGAGTGGCGGTGTGATGGTTTTTGATGAAGGAGATCCTTCAATTACCTCAGATGATCGAAGCATCCAACTGAATCAATCCAACACGGAAATGACCAGCAACGATGTACGAACGGTCGAAGTAGATCTCGACGGCGATGTTTGGGTCGGTACAGCAGAAGGTCCCATCGTATTTGAATGTGGTTCTTCGATATTTGACGGGAGCTGTAAAGGCAGTCGCCGCAAAGTGGATCAGGATGGTATCATTTATTATTTACTTTCTTCAGAAGTCATAACAAGCATTGCCGTGGATGGTGCAAACCGAAAATGGTTTGGGACCAGTAATAATGGAATTTATGTTCAATCTCCAGGCGGTGAAACGCAGATTTATAATTTTAATACTGCGAACAGCCCGTTGATGGATAACAATATATTAGACATTACAGTAGATCCAAAATCAGGGGAAGCCTGGATCGCAACAGCACGCGGATTGCAGGTATTCCGTTCCGATGCTACGCGCGCAAAAGATTTTTTTACAGAAACTGCAACGGTATTTCCAAATCCGGTTGCACCTGATTACGAGGGTCCTATTGCAATCAAAGGTTTAGCCAGAGATGCCCGCGTAAAAATTACAGATCTAAGCGGTCGGCTGGTTTTTGAAACCTTTGCAAATGGCGGACAAGCCATCTGGGATGGAAAAGATTATCTGGGCAACAAAGCGGTTTCCGGTGTCTACCTGGTTTTTGCAAATGCTACGCAAGATTTTGAAACCACCGAAGCAGTTGTGAGTAAAATCGTGATCAGTAGATAGGGGAATTAATTACGAATTACGAATTACGGATTACGAGTTTTCGTAATTCGTAAAATCCTATAATTCGTAATTCGTAATTTGTAATTCGTAATTGACTTTATCTCGTTAAATACATATACCTTTTCGCATCAATTTCGCGGAAAAAAGGATCGTATAAATCTTTGATAAAATGAATTGCTTCTCCGGTGGATTTCATTTCTGGACCTAAGCTGATGTCGACACCTGGAAATTTATTAAATGAAAAAACAGGTACTTTGATAGCATAGCCTTCCAGTTTGTTGATCATTTTGAAATCTTTTAATTTCTTGGTTCCCAACATCACTTTCGTTGCAATATTCAGGTAAGGAACTTGATAGGCTTTTGCTATGAAAGGGGTTGTTCTGGATGCACGCGGATTGGCTTCAATCACAAATACATGATCATCTTTAATAGCAAATTGAATATTGATTAAGCCTTTTATTTCTAATTCCAATGCAATTCGTTTGGCATATTCAACCATGGTGTTTACAGCGGTTTCACTCAAACTGTATGGAGGCAATACGGCTGAACTATCCCCAGAGTGAATGCCTGCAGGTTCGATGTGTTCCATAATGCCCATAATATGCACATCTTCACCATCACAAATCGCATCAATTTCTGCTTCTTTTGCACGTTCTAAAAATTGATCGATGAGCACTTTATTATCCGGCATGTGTTTAAAAATATTTAATACATGGCGTTCCAGTTCCTCATCATTGATTACAATTCGCATGCGTTGGCCACCTAAAACATAGGATGGACGAACTAAAACCGGATAGCTAATTTTACGAGCAACTTCTAAAGCAGAATCTGCATCCGTTGCTACCCCATAGCGCGGATACGGAATGCCCATATCTTTAAGCATGTCTGAAAACCGTCCGCGGTCTTCAGCAATGTCCATGTTGTTATAATTTGTTCCAATGATCGGAATGCCTTTTTGATGAATTTTTTCTGCCAATTTTAAAGCCGTTTGACCTCCTAATTGGACAATAATTCCAACAGGTTTTTCATGATCAATAATTTCTTCGATATGTTCCCAATAAATTGGTTCGAAACACAATTTATCTGCGATATCAAACTCGGTCGAAACAGTTTCCGGATTGCAATTAACCATAATAGCTTCCAATCCTTCTTCTCGAATGGCTAATACACCATGTACACAACAATAATCAAATTCAATTCCTTGACCGATCCTGTTTGGACCTGAACCTAAAACAATTATTTTTTTGCGATCATCCGAAACGCTTTCGTTTTCAGTATCAAATGTTGAATAGTAGTATGGAGTTTTTGCTTCAAATTCTCCGGCACAAGTATCTACTAATTTATAAACCCGTTTGATGCCTAATTTTTTTCGCTGTTTATAAACATCTTTTTCATCAACACGCATTAACCAGGCAATTTGTGTATCACTATACCCATTCATCTTCAATTCCATAAATAAATCGTATGGGATGTCTTCTGGTAAATTGTATTTTATAAGTTGATCTTCTAGATTGACTAACTTTTTTATTTCTTTAATAAACCAACCATCAATGCCTGTTAATTTGTGTACCGTCTTTTCAGGAACACCTAATCGCAATGCATCTTTTAAGCGATAAATCCGATCGTCACTGACCACTTCCAGGCGTTCAAGGATGTCTTGTGTATTGATCCATTCTTTTTTATCGGCGCCCAAACCGTGACGGTCATTTTCTTGAGATTGACAGGCTTTTTGTAACGCTTCGGTAAAACTTCTACCAATTGCCATGACTTCACCAACTGATTTCATTTGCAATCCCAACCGAGGATCTGCTCCGTGAAATTTTTCAAAATTCCAACGAGGCATTTTTACAATGACATAATCTAAAGAAGGCTCAAATAATGCAGAAGTCGTTCCGGTTATTTGATTTTTCAATTCATCTAAATTATATCCTATGGCAAGCTTTGCTGCAATTTTTGCAATAGGGTATCCGGTTGCTTTGCTGGCTAATGCAGATGACCTGGAAACTCGTGGATTGATTTCAACAGCAATGATTTCTTCTGTGTCAGGATTCATTGCAAATTGAACATTACAGCCTCCGGCAAAATTCCCAAGAGAGCGCATCATCATGATGGCATGATCCCGCATTTTTTGAAATCCGGTATCCGATAAGGTCATCGCCGGAGCAACGGTAATGCTGTCGCCGGTATGAATTCCCATTGGATCCACATTTTCTACAGTACAAATAATGACCACATTGTCATTTTTATCGCGCAGCAATTCCAATTCAAATTCTTTCCAACCTAAGACCGCTTTTTCCACCAATACTTCATGAGTAGGAGAAGCATCTAAGCCTCTTCGAAGGGCTTCATCAAATTGATCGGGTTTCATCACAAAACTGCCCCCACTGCCACCCAATGTATAGGAAGGTCGAATTACCAGAGGATAACCAATATGTTGAGCAGCTTCTTTTCCTTCTAAAAACGAATTGGCAATTTGAGAAGGGGCCACCTCAACTCCAATTTCTATCATGTGTTTTCGGAACATTTCCCGGTTCTCCGTTAATTCAATTGCATCCACATCGACGCCGATCATTTTTACCCCAAATCGATTCCAAACATTTTGTTTCTCTGCTTCAATTGCAAGATTTAAAGCTGTTTGTCCTCCCATAGTAGGTAAAACGGCATCTATTTGACGTTCCTCAAGGATTTTAATAATGCTTTCAACCGTTAAGGGCATCAAATAAATATGATCTGCAGTAACGGGATCCGTCATAATGGTTGCCGGATTGGAATTGATTAAGCTGACTTCAATACCTTCTTCTCTAAGGGAACGGGAGGCCTGGGTTCCAGAATAATCAAATTCGCAGGCCTGGCCTATGATGATGGGTCCGCTTCCGATAATAAGCACGGAGCGAATCGATGCGTCTTTTGGCATTAAATGGATAATTTCGCGCAAAGATACAGGATGCTGCCTGTTTTTATGGGTCTATTGCAAAAAAGGAAAAGATATTCATCCGAATTGAAAATGACTTGCAATTCTCCATCCTAAAGCATTTGTTTTTCAGCAATTTCGGTAATTTGCATTTGATAATTTAAAAAATCCTAGTGACTCAATTAAAAATTCTAATCACGGATGATGTACATCCTTTATTGCTTGAAGGACTTGAGAGCCGAGGTTTTATCACAGATTACCACCCAGAAATCAGTTTGGAACAGACTCGAGAAATCATCGATTCCTATACCGGTTTGGTGATTAATAGTAAAATCAAAGTAGATAGCTCATTTTTCGACAAAGCCCTGAATTTGAGATGGATCGCACGATTGGGTTCTGGGATGGAAATTATTGATGCCAAAGCGGCTGAAATGCATGGAGTTCAGCTCATCAGTGCACCTGAAGGAAATTGCAATGCCGTTGCAGAACACGCACTGGGAGCGCTGCTGGCTTTATTCAGAAACCTGCTCCGTGCTGATCAGGAGGTTCGCAAAGGAATCTGGGATCGGGAAAAAAATCGGGGAGAAGAGCTTTCCGGAAAGACGGTTGGGGTGATTGGATTTGGACATACCGGCAGCCGGTTTGTAGAATTACTCCAGGGTTTAAATGTTAAAGTCCTGGTTTATGATAAATACAAGCAGCTTTCTTCAATAGCGACTCGTTATACAGTCGTTCAGGATGTAAGCGAAATTCAAGAATCGGCCGATGTGATTAGCTTGCATGTCCCCCTGACCGCTGAAACGAAGTATTTGCTTGATAAGGAGTTTATTGCGAAAGTCAAACATTCCTTTTATCTTATCAATACATCCAGAGGTCCGGTGGTGAACACAATGGATTTGCTAGCTGCTTTACATTCAGGAAAAATCCGGGGCGCGTGTTTGGATGTATTCGAAAATGAAAAGCCAGCAAGCTTTAATAAGGAAGAAAGCGCTTTTTACAATGATTTGTATCGACTGCCCCAGGTTTTGCTCAGTCCGCACATTGCGGGATGGACCTACCAGTCAAAACAAAAAATTGCCACCACAATCCTGGAAAAATTAGACCGGATTGCAAATGAAAAAATATTATAAACTACTGAAAACCAATTATTTAAATTTAAAATAAAATAAGTGATGCCAATTGGTATTTGAAATCCTTTTAGAAATTCTTAACATTGCAAAATTTTATTTCGACAGAAGCCACAAATTCACATTATGTCCAAACGATACTTACTACTCTTTAGCCTGTCTTTGTTTTGCCTGATTTCATTAAACAGTCAAACTTCCCTGACAGGAAAAGTTACTGACGAATCCAACGGAGAAGCCATAATTCAATGTGGTATTATCCTTTATAAAAACGGGATTCAGGTTACCACCATCGTCTCAGATTTTGACGGAAATTTCAGCGTACAGCTTGACCCGGGAAAATACGACGTGGAGGCCCGTTATGTGGGCTATAATGCCAAACGGGTTACCGGTATCAATGTACTTGCGGGAAAAGCAAATACATTAAATATTAAAATAAGTTCCGGAATCCAACTGGAAGCCGTTGAAGTTATTGAATACAAAGCGCCTTTAATTGAAAATGACAATACCACCCAAGGTGGAGTTGTTACAGCGGAAAAAATAAAAAATCTGCCTACCAAGAGTTTGACAGCAATCGCTGCGACTACAGCCGGACTTTCAAGTGTGGATGGAGGAGATATCTACATCCGGGGTGGACGATCCGATGCGACGGTTTTTTATCTTGATGGTTTACGGATAACAGGTCGACAAATACCGGTTACAGAATTGGAGCAAATTCAAGTAATCACTGGTGGTGTAGAAGCACAATACGGAGACTTAACAGGTGGAGCAATTTCTTCTACCAGTAAAGGTCCTTCTTCTAAGTTGTCTGGTGGTATAGAATATGAAACATCCCAAGGATTGGATGCATTTGGTTATAACTTATTAAACGTAAATGTATCAGGACCTATTTATAAAAAACGGTTGACAGATTCTACAAAAGGACGTACGATTTTGGGATATCGTTTATCAGGACAGTTTAACATATTAAAAGATGACGATCCACCTGCATATGGCATCTACAGAGCCAAAGAATCCACTCTAAATAGATTAAAATCTGACCCACTCCAATTAATTGGTGGAACCCCATCTGTTTCAGGTCAGTTTTTAGAAACAAATGAAGTGGAATACCTGGATTACAATCCAAATACTAAAAACAAGGCATTGGATCTAACAGGAAAATTGGATTTCAGACCAGTAGATAATATTGACTTATCCGTTTCAGGTAACTATTCACGCGTTGTGGATCGATTCAATCCGGGAGACGACAATACAACCGGACAAGGTTCCTGGACATTATTAAACTGGGACAACAATCCAATCACTCAGACTGATATTTTTAGAGTGAATGCACGCTTTCGTCATCGCTTGGGTAAACTGGCTGATTTAAACAGTCCACAAGATGCAGAAGCCACAGTTTCAAACATCCAGAACTTATATTATACTTTACAGGGTGGATTCCAAAATTCTAAAACGGAAACCCAGGATTGGAGGCATAAGGACCGGTTTTTTGATTATGGCTATTTAGGTAAATTTCACGGTCGATTTGACACAGTGTTTAATGATCAATTGCAACACACTGGATATAACTTCTTAGTTACTGGTTTTGAACAAGGAGGTTATAATTCAAATTTAAATGCATTTGATGTAAACAGTTCACCAAATCCTGCTTATGCAGCTTTAAACAAGATTCCAATCGATGAGCCACAAATCTTAGATGGCTACCGAGCCTTTAATGGTCTGGTGAGTTCTGCTTATGACAATTTATGGAGTAATCTTAACAATAACGTTGGAGGTGTTTACAATCGATACAACAAGTCGGATAATGATTTGGCAACCCTACAAGTAACCAGCGGTTTTGATTTCTTACCAGGGGGTTCTAAAAGTGGTCGTCACAACATCCAGTTTGGGATTACTTACGAGCAGCGAACCAATAGATCCTGGACCTTATTGCCTTTTAGTTTATGGAATTTGGCCAGACTTTATACCAACAATCACATCGTGGGGGTTGATACTTCAGGGTTTGAAGGTTTTATTATTGACCCATCAGGAGATACTATTAAAATTTATCCAACTTTAATTACGCCTTGATCTGATGCGCGTTTTTACAAAGAAGTCAGATATAAATTATTTCCTGGAATGGATATTGATTCAGCAGTCCACCGTTATGGAAACGTAAACGAATTAACCAATAATGATCTGGCATTAAATATGTTTTCACCTCGTGAGCTTACAGATCAAAATGTTATTGGATACAGTGGTTTTGATTATTTAGGAAATAAAGCCAAGAGCACCGTTAAGTTTGAAGACTTTTATAGAATCGTAGATCCAGTAACCGGACGCAAAGCATTTGAGGTAGCACCATTTACGCCTGTTTATGTTGGAGGATATATCCAGGACAAATTTACATTTAAGGATATCATTTTCCGATTAGGAGCTCGGGTAGACTTTTTTGACGCCAACACAAAAGTGTTGAAAGATCCATATTCATTATATGGTTTGTTAGGAGCTAAATCATTTCATGATATTAATGGTACGACAAAACCAGGGTCTATCGGAGATGATTACAAAGTATATGTAACCGGTGAGAAATCAACTGAAGTAAAAGCTTACCGAAATGGAGACCAATGGTATAATCGCGCAGGCACACCGGTCAACTCATCGGATCAATTATTTACCAGTAACCTGGTGTATCCTGCATATGTACAGCCGGTAGATAGTTTGAGATCTATTAAAGGAAGATATTTTAAAGTGGAAGAATCATTTGATGATTATAAATCACAAATTAACTGGATGCCTCGAATGGCATTTTCATTCCCGATTTCTGATAATTCCAATTTCTTTGCGCATTATGATATTTTGGTACAACGTCCAACATCAAATGCAAACGTTACCGCATTGGAATATTATTATTTTAATGACCAGGGAAGAACGCCTGCAAACAATGCCAATTTGAAACCCAGCCGAACAGTCGATTATGAAGTTGGATTCCAGCAAAAAATCAGCAATTCATCAGCTATTAAAATGTCGGCCTATTATAAAGAATTGCGCAACATGATCAATCGGATTACGTATAGCCGCGTTGCAACCATTGGAACGTACGACAGTTATGGAAATATTGATTTTGGAACGGTTAAAGGGTTTAACTTTACCTATGATTTAAGACGTACCAATAATTTTGAATTTACTGCAGCATATACCTTGCAGTTTGCAGATGGAACAGGTTCAGATCCTGAAACGCAAAGTGGCTTAACGCAAAAAGGAATTAACATCCGCAATATTTTCCCATTCAATTATGATGAAAGACATCGTTTTTCATTTACAGCGGATTACCGTTATGAATCCGGTAAACGTTACAACGGTCCAAGATTGTTTGGTAAAGACATTTTATCAAATACAGGGATCAATATGTTGGTAACTACTGCTTCTGGAAGACCTTATTCACCAGGTACACAAATTATTCGTTTTGATGGTTCCGGTTACCGTGGAGATATCAACGGTTCTCGTTTGCCTTGGAATTTTAATGTGGATATGCGTCTGGATAAGAACATTAGCATTGTACGTGGAAAGCATCCTTTAGATTTGAATATTTATTTAAGAGTTCAAAATTTATTTGATACTAAAAATATAATTGGAGTTTACAGAGGTTCTGGTGGTTCTAAAGATGATGGATATCTTAAATCTGATAAAGGAGCTGCAGAAATTTCAAATGTAACTGGAATTTATGGAGAAGATTATATTGATTATTTTGTAAACCAATATAATTACCGGGTCGTTAATCCGAACAATTTTACACAACCGAGAAGAATCTATTTAGGAGCCATTCTCGAATTTTAATTTAATCATTGAACAAGTTTTGCTTTATGAGATCAATAGTATTATTCTTAAGCATTTTATTCGTGAGTCAGACGGTTGGTTTTTCAAACCGACCAGAACATGTGGCTCCCAATCCCAAGACATCTAAAAACTTAAAACCTAGAGGGGGTGCCTGTGCTGCTGCTACCAAGCAAATAGACATGGACATCAACAACGTACGCGCACGTTTATTAAACGGCGGGGATGTATGGTGGGATTTAAGTAAAGGTTCTTACATCGTACCAAAAGTACCGGAAGGATCCAGTAAAAAACCAGTTTCTGCAATTTATGCCGGAGCAGTTTGGGTAGGAGGATACGATCCTTCCAGAAACTTGCATTTAATGGCGCAGGCATATCGTCGACCATCTATGAACGATTGTTGGCCTGGTCCATTAACTCCTAATACAGGTGAAACAACAGCAGAAGATTGTTTAAACTGGGACCAGTTTTTTGTAGTTCTTGGAAAGAGTATTCGCGATCAACAAAAAATTTATAAAGAGGTTAAAGATACTCGTGCTTTAACTCTTTCTGAAATTCCGGAAGACGTTTTATACTATCCGGCCAGAGGTAATAAATATTTTTCATCCAAATATGGATTTGAATTGCCCTTCCTTCCTCAAGGTTTAGGTTTATTTTATGAAGAACCAGGCTCTCCTTCTGATAATGGAATTTATGAACCAGAATTTGGAGATTTTCCAATCATCGATATCAGAGGATGTACTGAACCCGTTTATCCAGATCAAATGTATTTCTGGGTATATAATGACAACGGAGGGGGTGCCATTCACACCAATTCAAATGGCGAACCGATTCGTATGGAAGTGCAGGTCCAGGCATTTGCCTTTAATACCGGTGATGAAATCAATGACATGACCTTCCAGCGTTATAAGTTGATTAATCGTGCTCCACAAGAATTGGAAGACTGCTATTTTGCGATGTGGATTGATCCGGATTTAGGTTGTTATACAGACGATTATGTCGGTTGTAACAAAGAGCGCAGTTTGATGTATATCTATAACATAGATCCTTCAGATGGATCCAATGGTTGTAATTGTGATCAAGGTGTAAATACGTATTGTACAGAAATACCGCTTTTAGGAGTAGATTATTTCAGAGGTCCGCTAGATGAATTTGGAAAAGAACTTGGCATGTCATCCTTTATGTATTACAATAATGGATCGGTAGGCAACCATCCGGCAGCTACTACTGATCCAGGAACAGCCATCGAGTATTATCGATACCTAACCGGACATTGGAGAGATGGAACCCCATTGACTAAAGGGGGAAGTGGTTACAATCCGTCTTCTCAAGATACCACACGGTATGCAGTAAGTGATGATCCTAATAATCAAGCTGGTTGGAGTATGTGTACAGCTTCTTTAGGGGAAGGCGACCGCAGAACATTGCAAGCTACAGGTCCTATGAAATTATTGCCAGGAGCAATCAATGAATTAATTATCGGTGTACCTTTTGTTCCAGATCAAAATTATCCATGTCCAAATATGGATGAATTGTATGCTGCAGATAAATTATCTCAGGATCTATTTGACAACTGCTTTAAAATTAAAGACGGTCCGGATGCACCCGATGTAGATATTATCGAGTTGGATCAGGAATTAATATTGGTTCTTACTAATGACTTGAACTCAAATAATAAATTTGAATCGTATGCGGAAGCAGGCATTGGACTTCCTTTAGGTGTAGATAGTTTATACCGCTTTGAAGGATATCGCATCTTTCAAGTAGCCGATCCTTCTATTACCTTAAATGATGCAACCATTGCAGATCCAACTAAAGTACGTGAGATCTATACTGTTGATTTAAAAAATAATATTAAAAAAATATACAATTGGGTTGGTCAGAAAAATCCAAGTCCGGATCCTACAACACATCCGATCGTTTATTCTCCGGTAGAGAAAGTTGCAGGTCCAAACCTGGGCATCAGACATACATTTAAAGTTACTGAAGATCAATTTGCAAAAGGGGATCGCCGACTGATCAATCATAAAAAATATTACTTTACTGTAATTGCTTATGGTTATAATAATTACAAGGATTATAATTTGGTTGAAAATTTAGGTCAACGGATGACCTATTGTCCGGGACGTTTAAATATTGGTCCAAATGAAGATGGCAAGCCTTATACCGGTACCCCAAGACCACAGGTATATGAAAAACTCAATGCCAAATATGGTAGTAATTTTGAAATTACCCGTCACGATGGAATAGGCATGGGTGGCATTGATTTATTACTCAAGCCAGATATGTACGATAAAATGTTGGCACCGGGTTTTGATGGAAAAGTTACCTATCAACCCGGACGTGGTCCAATAGAAATTAAAGTCTATGATCCGCTTCGTGTAAAAGATGGCGATTATGAATTGAAATTTACGGACTCAAATCCTACCAATACTAAATTGGATGATCCCGTTAATTGGTTGTTGGTCAATAAAACTACGAATGATACAACACGTTCAGAATCGGATATCAGTCGCCTCAACGAACAAATTCTCAACAAGTTTGGAATTTCAGTTGTCATTGGTCAAACCATTGAAGCAGGGAGTGATTCTTTAAACACCTGTGGCGTTATCGGTGATGGACTTTATTATGATTACAAGGATCCAAACGGACAAAAATGGTTAACTGCGCAAGCAGATCACAATATTGGAGTATCTGATTTTATATTATCCAGTTTGGGTCAACCCTCTTATGCACTGGATCCAAAAGAGTGTTATTCAAACCTGGGATTGGGCGACATAAAAGGTACCTGGTATCCATATAAATTACCTTCTGATACCGTTTACTTAACACCAGTTTGGATTGATCCTTTATCTAAAGTTACCAGAGGGACCATTAAAATGTCTGATTTAAACAATGTAGATATCGTTTTTACTTCTGATAAATCTAAATGGAGCCGTTGTGTGGTTGTTGAAACTTGGAATCCAAATGTGGGCGGAAATTTAGTTTCTCCTGTAAGCGGATTGAAAAACTTTGCTTTAAAGAAAAAGCCTTCTGTCACGAAAGATGATTTAGACAATGACGGATTGCCAGATATTGACACCAACGAAGACAGTACTGGATTGGGTTGGTTTCCAGGTTATGCAGTTGATGTAGAATCAGGAAAGCGTTTGAATATTTTCTTTGGAGAAAATTCATTTTATTCTGCGGACAATACCCTTTTGGATGGATGCAATGCACGACCATTGACAGGAGATGATATGATGTATAATCCAACAGATGAATATCTCATTCAAAATCCACTGTGTCCATTATCGCAAACTTTATTTTCATTGCTTATCGGAGGTCATCATTATATCTATGTTACAAAAACGCCTTACGATTCTTGCAGAAGTTTCCGCTTGGGATTGAATTCAACTAAAATTGCTGATAAAAACAGATTGTTCCGTGATTTTACTTGGTGCAGTATGTCAGTAATTGCACCTGAAGCACAATTAAAATCTTATAAAGACGGAATCATCCCAAATGATGTGACTGTGCGATTGAGAGTACAAAATCCATATCAGTATGCATTGGGTACGAATGAAAACAAAGGACATAATTTTTATTCATTTTCAATTAAAGGTCACGAAGCACAATTAGTGACAAAGCAAAATGATTACAACAATGCCCTGGACAATGTGAATGTAGTTCCAAATCCGTATTATGGATTTTCAAGTTATGAAACGGGTCAATTCAGTAATGTTGTGAAGATTACCAATCTCCCTGCAAATTGTACGGTAACGATTTATTCAGTTGATGGTAAATTTATTAAACAATACAAACGGGACGAAGTACCTGTTAGAAGAACAGGTTCCAACCCAGGTGTTGTTGAAACACAAATTGCACCAGATCAGGAGTGGGATTTAACAAACTTCAAAGGAGTTCCTGTTTCCAGTGGAGCCTATATTATTCACATTAAAGAAAATTCAACCGGAGCAGAAAAAATTGTGAAGTGGTTTGGTGTAGCAAGAAAATTTGATCCATCCGGATTGTAAAAAAAAACTGATAAGTGATTCCGGTTGAATCCGGAATCACTTGTTTTAAAACCTGATTAATAGAAGACTTATGCGAAAAATAATTTTTACTCTTTTTGCACTTTCAATTTTAAATACCGGAGCTTTTTGCGGAAATCCGGATCGCCAGGGTGAAGCCGGCGCTTATGAATTATTAATGAATCCATGGGTTCGAAGCGGAGCGCTAAATAGTTTAAATGCGTCGTGTGTCCGTGGAGTTGAAGCCATGATGGTAAACGTAGCAGGTATTGCCAGGGTAAACCGAATGGAAATTGGCCTTGCCCAATCGAGATGGTTGGTACCAAGCGGCATTGGTTTAAATGCCGGAGGCTTTGTTACTAAAGTTGGGAAAAGTGGAACCTTGGGGATCTCTATAATGAGTGTTGACTTTGGAGACATCCGGGTTACTACAACCGCTGTACCGGAAGGAACGGGTGCGACCTATAGTCCAAAATTCAGTAACATTGGTGTTGGATATGCACACACGTTTGGAAACAAAATTACGGTTGGTGTATTGTTTCGTGGAATTTCTGAATCAATTCAGGATTTAAGTACGTTTGGATTTGCTATAGACGCAGGGATTCAATATGTATCTGGTTCCCAAGACAATTTTAAATTTGGTATTTCCTTGCGGAATGTTGGAGGCCCTATGGATTTTAGTGGAGATGGATTGTCAACACAATTGAAAAGTTCAGAAAATACCGATTTAACCTATAACATTCGACTCAATAAATTTGAATTGCCTTCTCAATTGCATATTGGGGTATCTTATGATTTTATTCCTTCAGACATGGTTACGATTACTCCCATTGTAAATTTCACTTCAAATTCTTTTGGAAGAGATGAAATTGGTGGAGGTGCAGAAATCAAATTAACAGAATACTTTGCTTTAAGAGCTTCTTATAAGTATGAATTTGACTCAGGAGGCGACGAAATAAATAAGACAGCCCATACCGGTTTAGCAGCAGGTGCCAGTATTTCAGTTCCATTAAAGAAAAAATCAGAAACCCGCCTGGGAATCGACTATGGATACAGGCATTCTGATCCATTCGAAGGAACTCATCAATTTGGAGTTCGTCTGGAATTTTAAATTGATTGAACTAATTTAGGCTCTCATGTTGTTATAATAGAATAATTATTGAATTTGAAGAACGTTTTCCGGTCTTTCCGGTAAACGTTCTTTTGCTTTTTAATCAAAAATATACAAACTATGAGCAATTTAAATTACATGACCCAGGAAGGTTATGATAAGCTCAAGCATGACTTAGAACAATTAAAAACGAACGGCAGACAAGAAGTTGCAAGAGCAATTGCTGAAGCTCGTGAAAAAGGAGATTTATCTGAAAATGCTGAATACCATGCAGCAAAAGATGCTCAAGGTATGCTTGAAATGAAAATCAATGATCTGGAGAAGAAATTAATGAATGTCCGAATCATTGATGAAAGTGATATTGATACATCCCATGTAGTCATGTTGGCCAATGTACGCATCCACAATCACAAGGTTAATAAAGAAATGACTTATAAAATTGTATCGGAAGCAGAAGCGGATATTAAAGTAAACCGGATCTCTGTTACATCTCCGATTGGCCAAGGATTGTTGGGAAAGAAAGTGGGAGACAAGGCTAAAATTCAAACGCCAGCCGGTGAAATGATTTTGGAAGTTTTGGAAATCACTGCATCCTAATGGCAAGTATTTTTACAAAAATTATTGGTGGAGAAATTCCCTGTTATTTTCTAGCTGAAAATGAGTATTGCTTTTCATTTTTAGATATTAAACCATTGGCTAAAGGACATGCTCTGGTCATTCCAAAAATGGAACTTGATTATTTTTTCGATTTACCGGATGACATTTTAAACCAGCTCATGCAGTTTTCAAAACAAATGGCCCATGCGATTAAGCAAACCGTGCCATGCACTAAAGTAGGGATGACCGTAATTGGTCTGGAAGTTCCACATGCACATATACATCTGGTTCCGTTGAATGCAATTAGTGAATTAAATTTTTCAAATCCACGCTTGCAATTTTCAGAGCTTGAGTATAAGAATTTGGCTAGTGAGATTCAAAAGAATTTTAATTCAGGCTCTAGTCTATAGTCTCTAGTCTCTAGTCTATAGCCTTTAGTCTATTAGCCTTATTACAGGATTGCAAAATTTTATCATTGCAGCATTTTTCCTCCTCTAGCCTCTAGCCTCTAGCCTTCAGCCTCTAGCCTTCAGCCTCTAGCCTTATTACAGAATTGCAAAATTTTAGCATTACAGCATTTTTCCTCCTCTAGCCTCTAGCCTCTAGCCTCTAGCCTCTAGCCTTCAGCCTCTAGCCTTCAGCCTATTAGCCTTATTACAGGATTGCAAAATTTTATCATTGCAGCATTTTTCCTCCTCTAGCCTCTAGCCTCTAGCCTTCAGCCTTCCTCCTCTAGCCTCTAGCCTCTAGCCTTCAGCCTTCCTCCTCTAGCCTTCCTCCTCTAGCCTTCCTCCTCTAGCCTTCAACCTCTAGCCTTCAGCCTCTAGCCTTCCACCCTACATTCATAATAGGTATCTTCATACATAGGTAATATTTGATGGATATCAAAATCTTTTGCCCGATTGAATGCAGCAAGTCGAAATGCTGCATGGCGATCTGGATCGGATAAAATGTAAATTGCTTTATCCGACATTTCAGCTACATCGGCTACCGGACAAGCATAGCCGGTTTTGCCTTGTAGAATCACTTCGGTTAAGCCACCAATGTTTGACGCAATAATGGGAACTTCACATGCCATTGCTTCCAAAGCTGCTAAACCGAAACTTTCGTGTTCAGATGGAAGTAAAAATAAATCGGAGATCGCTAACAGTTCTTCAACATTATCCTGCTTGCCTAAAAAACAAACTTCATGACTGATTCCCCACTCACGACTCAACATTTCCATTCGAGGTCGTTCCGGACCATCACCGATCAAAACCAGTTTGGAAGGAAGTTGTTGATTGACCATTTTAAAAACAGCAAGAACATCTTCAACGCGTTTCACTTTTCTAAAATTAGAAACGTGCATAAGAATTTTTTCATTTTCGAAAGCAAATTTCAATCGCAATTCTGGATTCGGTTTTTTAGTAAACCGATCAAAGTCAATAAAATTTGGGATAACGATGATATTTTTTTGAATATCAAAGGTATCGTGGGTTTGATTTTTTAAAGCTTGTGAAACTGCAGTAACTGCATTGGATTGATTAATGCTAAATTCAACTACAGGGAAAAAAGATCGGTCTGCGCCCACTAAAGTTATGTCCGTGCCATGTAAGGTCGTTACAAATGGAAGGGCTTTGTTTTTTGAACGAAGTATTTCGCGAGCCAGATATCCAATGGTTGCATGTGGGATGGCATAATGGACATGTAAGACATCCAGATTTTCATACAGAGCCACATCCACGATCTTGCTGGCCAAGGCAGTATCCATGGGTTTAAAATCGAATAATGGATATTCGAAAGGAGCTACTTCGTGATAAAATACATTCGGTAGAAAATGCCCCAATCTTGCAGGCCGCCGGTAACTGATAAAATGTACCTTATGACCTTTTCTGGCCAAGGCCATCCCCAATTCAGTAGCTACTACACCGCTTCCTCCATAGGTAGGGTAGCACACAATGCCTATATTCAATACGTCGCGCATAAGAATTATTAAACAATTTAATAAGGTAAATGTTAATTACACCTTACATGGTTTGATATTTTTAATGGCAATATACTCTATAGCGGATCTTGAAATGTTGACGGGAATCAAAGCCCATACGATCCGTATCTGGGAAAAGCGCTATGGAATTATCAACCCAAAAAGAACCCAGACCAATATCCGGTTTTATGATGATCAGGATCTTAAAAACCTGGCCAATATTGCTTTACTCAATCAAAAGGGATATAAAATTTCGCTTATATCTGAAATGCCTCCTCAGGAGATTGAATCCCTTGTTGCGAATATCAGCGATGTAGAGGTTTTTAATAAGGATTCATTGGATGCGTTGACATTATCTATCTTGCAACTCAACGAAAAAAAATTTACACACCTGTTAAACACTAACATTCACCAGATGGGATTTGAAATGACATTCAATCAAATCTTGATGCCGTTTCTGGATAAATTGAATACCATGTGGTTGAGTGGAAGTATAAAAAAAGTACATGAGGAATTTGTAAATCGGATTATAAAGAAAAAATTGGTTCATGAACTCTGTCATTTAGAAAATCAAGAACAGGATTACAATACCTGTTTTTTGATGTTTTTACCTCCGGATGAAAAACAGGAACTCAATCAGTATTTTGTAGAGTTGTTCATTCGAAGAAATCATTTTAGGGCAATTGATTTAGGATCAGATTTAAATCCAACTGATATTTTAGATGGGATTCAAATAATTAAGCCTCAATTTTTATTTACCATCATTCATGAGGAAAGTTCTATAAAATTTATTGAAGAATTAGTAGCTTGTTTAAATGAAATTCAAGACCCTCCAATATTATTATTAACAGGATATTTTTCTGAACATTTTTCAGATCAAACAAAATGTGTTCGGATCACAAGGGGATTTGAAGAATTGGAACAATTTATTAAAACCTTGAAAGAGATTAGTTGTATTTGTAAAAAATAAGGTATGTTTAGAATTCATGTTGTTTTTCAATTGACATGTATATTTTTTTTATTGAGTGCGTGTAAACAAAACACAAGTGTAACCAATCCGCAATCAAATGAGCAGGGCACTTTGCATACAAGTTCTGATTCATTTCAAATTGATACAGCTCAAAGTATTATTTACTGGATGGGTAAATCGCCTTCAGGCGCTCACAATGGGCGTTTAAATTTTAAGTCGGGCATATTATTTGGAGGCAATTTACAAATTCAATCAGCTGATTTGTTGATTGATATGAATACCATTCGCAATTTAGATATTGAAGATGCATCCGACCGAAATAAGTTGGATGAACATTTAAAAAATGAGGATTTTTTTAATGTGACTCAATTCCCGGATGCAAAATTGAAAGTTGATAAAATAAACGAAATCAAAGATTCTGTAAACAATGCGATGATTTCCGGTACCCTTACGATTAAAGGGGTAAGTAATCCAATTGTTGTAAACGGTAAAATCGATTATTCCAACGACGGTGTTTTAATTACAATCCCAGAGTTTTTAATTGACCGTACAAACTACAATATCATGTATAGTTCGAAAAAGATTTTAGCCACCTTAAAGGATGGATTTATTCATGATGAGATCGCTTTAAGTGTTAAGATAGTAGCGAAAAAAATTTAATATTTTCCAGGTTACCTTCCTAAATAAACCAAAAGAATAGATATATCAGCAGGTGAAACACCACTGATTCGACTGGCCTGACCGATGGATGAAGGTTTAATTCGTTTGAGTTTTGATTTAGCTTCATTGCTTAATGCAGGGATCGAATGATAATCAAATGTATCATTGAGTTTGACATTTTCAAGTCTTGACATCTTGTCAACCAATTCCTGTTCTTTTTTAATATACCCTTCGTATTTTAATTCAATTTCTGCACATTCTACCGTTTCTAAATCAAATTGATTTAATTCATCGAGAAAGGCTGGATTTAATTTTGACAAATCAGATAAATTTACATTTGGTCTGCTTAATAGTTGGGATAATTTAGATTTTATTTCAATGGGAGATGAACCAATGGATTCCAGATATGGATTTACTTCATCTGGATTTAAAGAAATTTTTTGCAATTGAGTTCTGATGAATTGAATTCCTTGTTCCTTTTGGTTTAACCGTTGGATGCGGGATTCTAAATTTTGCATTCCAATCTTTTGAGCAATGGGAGTAAGTCTTCTGTCTGCATTGTCTTGGCGTAATAAAATCCGGTATTCTGCGCGGGAAGTAAACATGCGATAGGGCTCTTCAGTCCCTTTATTAACCAGATCATCAATCAAAACACCGATATAGGCATCCGCCCTTGTGAGGATCAGGGCTTCCTGATCTTTGACGCGTAGTGCTGCATTGATTCCAGCCATAAAACCTTGACATGCGGCTTCTTCATATCCTGTTGTCCCATTAATTTGACCAGCGAAGTAAAGGTTTTTTAATAAATGGGTTTCAAGACTTAAAGAAAGTTGGGTAGGTGGAAAGTAATCGTATTCAATGGCATAACCTGGACGAAACATTTTCACGTTTTGCAATCCTGGAATTTTTTGTAGGGCTTTGAATTGCACTTCTTCTGGTAGCGAAGAGGAAAATCCGTTAATATAAATTTCATGCGTATCCCAGCCTTCAGGTTCAATAAACAGCTGGTGTCGGTCCCTATCTGAAAAGCGATCGATTTTATCTTCTATAGAAGGGCAATACCTCGGCCCCAATCCTTGAATTCTTCCTGTAAACATTGGGCTTTGAGCAAATCCTGTTCGTAAAATTTCATGGACTTCAGGGTTCGTATACGTAATATGGCAATTAAGTTGCTTTTCGGGTAGCTCAGTTTCCAGAAAAGAAAATCGGGAAGTCTTAACATCTCCTTCTTGAATCTCAGTTTGGCTGTAATCGATGGTTCGACCATCCAATCGTGGAGGTGTGCCGGTTTTCATTCGCCCACTTTCAAAACCCAGGCTTACCAATTGTTCAGTAATGCCTTTTGCAGCATTTTCACCAGCCCGTCCTCCTCCAAATTGTTTTTCCCCAATATGAATTAGACCATTCAAAAAGGTGCCATTGGTTAAAATCACGGTTTTGGCTTCAATGTGCTGACCTAAACCAGTTATAACGCCATGTACCCTATTTTCTTTGACTAGCAAGCCTTTAACCATGTCTTGCCAAAAATCGATGAGCGGATGGGCTTCCAAAAGAATTCTCCATTTTCTGGCAAATAAGTTCCGATCCGATTGTGCCCGGGGACTCCACATTGCAGGCCCTTTTGAGCGATTTAACATTCTAAACTGGACCCTGGTTTCATCTGTAACGATACCGGAATAGCCTCCCATTGCGTCTATTTCCCGCACAATTTGACCTTTCGCAACACCACCCATTGCAGGATTGCATGACATTTGAGCGATGGTTTGCATATTCATGGTAACTAAAAGTACCTGACAGCCCATATTGGCAGCTGCAGCTGCAGCCTCGCATCCAGCATGGCCGGCACCGACAACAATTACATCATAGGGTTTAAACATAAGGTTTGCAAAGGTATGGAATTGTAAATGGAAGAATCAGCTTCAACTTGAGTTATCCGATTCCTGGTGTAATTTAACTTGATTCAAAAGGACATTTTTAGCAAAAGCATGTTCAAAGATCTGCCTTGCTGATTGTATTAAGCCTTCATCCAATAAAATGTCTTAGATAAAAATTTTGATTCTATCGTTTTCTGGTATAAATTTGTATTCTATCCGACAGCACCTCGTCCAAATTTCGCTATTCGATTCGGTTACCTTTTTAAATTTACTATTATGAGAAACGTTTTTCTAAAGCGATTGCTGGTATTATTTATTGCAAACTGCAGTCTGTCTATTTTTACAAATTTACATTCACAAATTCAATGCATTGAGGTCGTCCCGTCAGTCTGTTTAAATGAATGTTATGCTGTGAATTATATTGGAACTGGAACATCCAATGCAAGTTATAGTTGGACAATCAGTTGCGGCACCATCACAAATCCAAATTTACAAAATCCACACATGGCCTGTTTTACTACAGCAGGTTTGTGTATGATTCAGGTGATCTGGCAAGAGCCTGGGATGGCTCCGGAAACCTGTAGTGTCAATGCGGAAGTTTTTCCTTTGCCTCAGGGTTTGTTAAGTCTAACAATGGATACGATTTGTGAAGGAGAATGCACCAATTTAAATGTAGTATTAAGCGGTACACCGCCATTTAGTTTTCAAATTCGTGAAAACAATCAAATTACAAGTCATAATTCCAGTTCAACCAATTACAGTTACCGGGTTTGTCCCACTGTTAAAACAACGTACAATCTGGTAAACATTACCGATCAAAATTGTTCCAATACCTCGCAACCAGCACCGGTACATTTGGCTGTTTTACCAGCTTTAACCGGGGTGGTAAACCAAACAAACAATGCACTGTGTGCAAGTCCGGATAATTTAATGTACGCATGGTATGCATGTAATTCTCCCTTGGTATTATCAACTCAACAATGCTTTTATCCACCTCAGGATGGGTGTTATTGTGTCATTCTAAATAATGGTCAATGCAAGGATACCATTTGTGTAAATTTTAAATGTGATTTAACTTGTTCGTTTGATTTTCCTGATACCATTTGCGTTGGAGATACTGCTTTGATTTATTATACCGGAAATGGTGGACCCAATACGATTTTTAACTGGGTTTTAAACATTGACAATTTAATTGGTCAACGGTTTTTTGGTGTGGACAGTTTGTGGATAAAATACAGCAAACCCGGATGCTATCCAATTAATCTAACGGTTATAGAAGGATCTTGTATCAGCACCTGCAGTGATACCATTTGTGTAATTAATAAACCCTGTGCCTGTGATTCGTTTGTTAAAAATGAAATCAGACCGATAACCTCTGCTTCACCAATCGGTTGTTGCTATGAGGTACGTGGGGACATTGCATCTTTGGATTGTTTTAATAGCATGCAAATCAGTTTGAGTGCAGGAACATTTTACAATGTACAAGCAAATACCAATCAGGGTTGGATCGTTAATCAAAATAATTTTAAATACATAACATTTACGCATACAGGTGGCTTTATTCCTCCGGGAAATTTTAATGCAGGTTCGTTTTGTGTTAGTGGGGCTTCAAGTTATACAGTTTCTGTATTTTATTTTTATACACGAAATGGATTTCAGGATACCTGTGAGTTTCATTATGTATTCGATTGTCAGCTACCCCCTTTCATAAAAAAATGTGATTCAAGTTTTCAAACCTATCTTGAAAAGCAGCATACCTTGCCGGAATTTTGTTGTTATACGATTCACACAGATAACCCAGTTCCTAATTGTTTTACAAAGATTCAGGTGAAACTCAATTCAGGAATGTTTACAAATGTGCAGGCCAATAATTTACAAGGCTTTATTTTGGGTTCCGGAGGAGCACAAGATTTTACGGTAACGCACATTTCAGGATTTATTCCAATTGGTAAAATAGTGCCCGCATGGTTTTGTGTTGAAGGTGCATTTAATCCAATAACCGTTACGGTTTTATATTTTTATACGAGCCCTAAAGGCACCGATACCTGTAGTTATCATTTTACATTTGATTGTCCCGGACAAAATCCACCGCCTGATTGTTGCGATTCAACCACAGCGCAATTGCTTACACTAGGATCACAGGTGGATTGTTGTTTTGATTTACATGCTAACAGTAAATTAAATAAGTGTTTTTCTAAAATTTGCGTTTCTGTTTCCTCTGGGCAACTGACCAATATTGCCCCTAGTCCAGGATGGATAGCCAGCTCAAGCCCGCAGGGAATTTGTTTTTTACCACAGGGAAGTTTTGTTCCGAGTGGACCCATTAATCCGGGATCATTTTGTGTAAGCGGAGCCGTAAATCCATTTACAGTAAAAGTAGAATTTTATGATAATACGGGTATAGTATTACCTCGGTGTTCAAAACAATTTGTAAGAGATTGTCCGCCACCCCCACCAGCATGCAATTGTGATTCGTTAAAGAATTTTGTAGTACCCGTTAGCACGGTTCCTGGAAAATGTTGTTATAAAATTCAGGCGAATGTTGCTCCTGGAAATTGTTTTTCTAAAATCCTAATAACAGTTGATGCGGGTACATTTAGCAATGTGCAAGCGAATGCCGGATGGAATTTCTTTACGAATACGAATCAGAGTTTTAGTTTAATTCCAAATTCCGGATTTATTCCAGCTGGATTTATAACACCAGGTTCATTTTGTGTAAATGGTGCAAGCAATTATACAGTAACAGTACATTATTTATATACTAATAGTGGAATTTCAGATACCTGTAGTTATAATTATATTTTAGATTGCCCTAAATTACCTTCACTTTGTAATTGCGATTCACTTCAAACCAATATCCAACAAAACAGTGTTAATCCGGGGATATGCTGTTATGGCTTGACAGCTAAAATTCCAACTTCAAATTGTTTTACAAAGATTGAATTGAATTTGAGTTCGGGAAGTTTTACAAATATTCAAGCCAATACAGGCTACACTGCAAATTCCAATAGTGCTCAAAAAATTACGATTCTATCAAACAGTGGATTTTTACCTCCAGGGACTATACACCCAGTGGATTTTTGCGTAACCGGATCCAGTCTGTATTCCATTCAATTGGTTTATTATTATAATAATAATGGAGCATTGGATACATGCAGCAGGGTTTTTATGTTTGATTGTCCAAAAGTACCAGACCCATGTAAATGTGATTCTTTAACTAATTTTGTAAACCAAAGTTCAGTTCTTCCTGGTTTATGTTGTTATGATATTGAAGGACACGTTCCTTATGCTGCTTGTTTTACACAGATGCAAGTGCAGTTAAGTTCAGGAACATTTGCAAATGTTCAATCGGGAAATGGATGGTCCATTTCAAATTCGACGAATACAAGTTTTTTAATAAATCCTACTGGTGGATTTATTCCTTCGGGCACGATTTATCCAGCAACATTTTGTGTTAGTGGAGCAAGTGTGTATACTGTTAAGGTGAAGTACTATTTTACTAATAACGGGAAAAGAGATAGCTGTGTATTTAATTATAATTTTGATTGTCCGACAGTTTTGGATAGTTTTTGTGATCAGTCCGTTTGCGCATCTGGTACTAGAAATTGGCAGAATATTGCCAGTGGTGTCAGTTTCGTATATGATATGGTGGTATATCAATGTAAGTTGATTGTAGCAGGGCAATTTGCGCAAGTTGGAAATGTAGCAGCAAATAATATAGCTGCATGGGATGGATCGAATTGGATTCCACTTTCTCAAGGACTCAATGGCGAAGTGCGCGCATTGGCAGTTCATAACGGATTGCTTTACGTTGGGGGAAAATTTTCAACAGCAGGATCGGTAAGTAATGTAAATAATATTGCCAGTTGGAATGGTAGCAATTGGGCATCTTTAGACAATGGACTCACAGGTTCCGGTTTAGCATTTGTGGCAGCACTGGAAAGTACCCCAGCCGGTTTAGTTGTTGGTGGCCAATTTCAGAATGCAGGCCAAACATCTGCCTTGGCAACAAATAATATTGCACAATGGAATGGTATTAGTTGGAATAATAATTTTAATTCAATCAATCAATTGTTTAATGGTCCCATTTATACATTAAGACAATACAATAATCAATTGTATGCTGCCGGAACTTTTAATTCACCCGGATTAAATTCAACCAGGTGGAATGGCTCTAATTGGATAACCAATGCTGGAGGCATCAATTTATTTAATAACCTTCCTTACAATGGTGTGGCTGCACAGTATGAATACAATGGAAATTTGATAGTAGGTGGACATTACCGCAATGCAGCGAATCTTCCGTTGACTCAAAGCATTTCAAAATGGAATGGGACCAATTGGTCGTCCATGGCAGGAGGAGATGTTCCTGATACCCTTGAAGCTGTTAGAGATTTTATTCGGTATAATAATAAATTGTATGCTGCCGGGGAATTTAGTAAAATTGGAAGTACTCTTGCAACTGGGGTAGCTGAATGGGATGGGCAGAATTGGTTTTCTACAAATCATTTCAATAAAGTTGCCTGGGCATTAGCAACTTATGATTCTTGCGGTGCCTTAACTTGTGATTTATATTCTGCAGGTGAAGGATTTGTAAATCGATGGAAGTGCATTACATCAGATGATCAATTTTCGAAGGAACATTTATTTAGAATTGTTCCAAATCCTGCATCCAATTATATTCGAATTTATTTGACGGACTTGAATATAAATGAAACTCAATTTAGTATTCAGGATATGATGGGACAAACTATTTACAAAGTTGAAACGATGTTGATAGATGGATTCATGGATATAGACTTAGATATTTTAGGAGTTTCTTCTGGTATGTATTTTATTGAGGCAAGACGAAACAATCAACGAGATGTACAACGTTTAATTATAGTTAAGTAAATTAGTTTTATTTACAAGGATTCAAATACTTAAACGCAGAGGAAATTAACTCTGTATTTCTTCGTGTGTATTTTCTTTGTGGACTTTGCGTTAAAGAAATTTCACGCAGAGACGCTAAGAAATGCATGTGCTCTTTCTATCAACTATCAACCAACAACTATCAACCAAGATATTTCACGACAAGATCACTGAGTAGGAACACGGTTCAAGAATTGATCTTTTGGTGGAGAATGAAATAATAATTGAAATTAAAAGCATTGAACAATTAGCTCTTATTCATTTTTTACATTTATGACCTATTTAAAATTAGGTCAATTTAAATTGGGTTTACTTATTAATTTCAATGAAGTCCTATTAAAAACAGGACTGCGGAGAATTATAAATGGCTATTAGTCTATTCTGGCTCAAAGCCCAGAATCAGACTAAATTTTGCATAATCCTTTAAGGATGTAGATTTTGGATCCAACCAGGGTTTGTCAAAACCAATTCCGTAATCAAATCCCAACAATCCGAACATAGGAAGGAATACACGCACGCCAAATCCTATTGATCGTTTTAATGAGAGCGGATTGTATTCTTTAAACGAATTCCAGGAATTGCCACCTTGTGCCCAAATAGAACCAAAAATTGTGGCACTTGGATTCAGGGACAAAGGATACCTTAACTCCATTGTAAATTTATTAAAGATGGTAGCATCTTCAGCATCGGTACGAATGGTTCTGCGTTCATCGACTGTTTTTGCTTTGACATCTTCAACTTCGTAGCCTCTTAATGAAAAGATATCTCTTCCGGTTACTGTAAAAGATTGATTGTTAAGTCCATCGCCACCCAGTACAAATCGTTCGAATGGAGGTGCTTTAAGTTTTTTATCATAGTATCCTAGGATACCGATTTTTGCATTAAAAGCCAGGACTAATTTATTTGCCAAATTGACATACCATTCTCCATCCATACGCCATTTATGATATTCTACCCACTGATATCTTTTATTGACACTGATGCTATCTGGATTCCAGTTGGATCGGAATAGAGAATAAGGAGGTGTTAATTGTAAAGAAACTGAAATACGAGAACCAGATCTTGGAAAGAGGGGTTCAGAAACTGTGGAGCGAACCAAAGTTTGTTTAAATGAAATATTATAAAAATCCCCATTATCAACTGCAATTGCGGGTGTTCCAACATTAAATCCTACGTATTGATTTAATCTGATACGTTCTAAGTTAATGGCACCGGAAGTACCAAAGTTATCATCAGGCCATTTTAATTGAGTTCCTAATGCACCTGACAAACGCGCAATGCTTAAGCTTCCCGGTGTACTCCCATAAGCTGAATTATCAATTAAGCTGTAGATACCTCCAATCGTTAATGAGGTAGGTCTTTTTCCACCCAGCCAGGGTTCAGTAAATGAAAAATTATAAGACTGATAATACCGACCATTAGTTTGAGCACGCAAAGATAATTTTTGTCCATCTCCTTGGGGAAGTGGACTCCAACTTGATTTTTTGAAAAAGTTTCTTGTAGAAAAATTATTAAAAACAACCCCAAGCGTTCCAATTAATCCATAGGCGCTATAGCCAGCAGATAATTCTAATTGATCCGAAGGTCTCTCTTCAACAGTATATTCAATATCGACGGTGCCACGTTTAGGATTTACAGGGGTATTTATTCCCAATGCTTCCGGATTAAAGAAACCCAAAGCAAGAATCGCTCGTTGTGAACGAATGATATCGGATCGACTGAATTTTTGTCCGGGCCGTGTTCTAATTTCACGACGGATCACTTGCTCGTGCGTACGTTCATTGCCTCGAACCACTACTTTATCTATCGTTGCAGGCGGACCTTCTGTAATGCGAATTTCAAGGTCTACAGAATCATTTTCAACAGCAACTTCAACAGGTTCTGCTCTGAAAAACAAATACCCTTCATCCATATATAAACTGCTTACGTCCCGGCCATCCTGTGCAAAACTGAGTCGCTTTTGTAATAACTCCTGATCATAGACATCTCCTTTCTGAATCCCTAAAACATTTTTTATGTGACTTTCAGGATATAAAGAATTCCCTTTGATACTGATCGTTCTAAAATAAAATCGATTGCCTTCATTAAGATTTATATGAATGCGTAATTTACCATTTGACTGGCGCCAGATTGAATCACCAATAATATCTGCATTCCGAAACCCTTGTCCGTTATAATATGTAATTAGGTGTTCCTTATCTGTTTGATATTTATCTTCCTGAAATTTTGATTTACTGAATATATGCCAGAAACTTCTGGTCTCTTTCATTTGTTTACGCAGTTTACGGGATTTCACCAATTTATTTCCTGAAAAACTAATCTTAGCAATTTTTACTCGCTTATTTTTATGAAAATCAAAAAGCAATTTAATTGTATTTGGTTTCTTCTCATCGGGTAATTGATGTATTACTACTTTAGCATCCAGATATCCTTTTTCAATATAAAAAGCCTGCAAACTAGTTACCAGGGCTTCGTTAATTTCATTGGTATAAACTGAATTCTTTGGAAGATGATTTGAAATGATCACATTTAAATCTTCATGGGCAGATTTTTTAACTCCTTTGAATGAATGTGTAGAATACCGAGGTTTTTCTTCAACAATTATCTGAAGGCTCACTACATTTTGAACTTGAGTAGCAATTTGAATATTGACTTGAGTAAACAGTCGTTGTTTGTAAATTGCTTTAATTGCATTTGGAATATCTGCGCCCGGGATATTAATTTTTTGCCCGATGCGCAATCCTGAAATTCCAATAATGGCATTTGCATCACTAAATTGGTTTCCGCTGACCGTGATAGCTGAAATTTCATAAATCTTATTGTCGTAAGGAATAAATTCTTCGACTTGAGCAGAAACCTGGAAGCTACACCATATGAAAAGTAAGGTTGGAGCTATAATATGTAATAAAAACCTTGGAAACATAGAGACTTATTAACGTTGGCAACCCTTTCCGGATTGTGGGCCCAAAGGTAATTAAATAAGCCTTAGTTAGCCCTCACAAACCAATGCAAGGATTTGCATTTAAAGACTGATTTTCTTAAAAAGGTTGCATATTAAACCAAAATTTGGTCTAAATTTTAAGTTGTTCTTCTGTTTTGCCAAAACGTCTTTGTCTTCCCTGATAATCCTGAATAGCCTGAAAAAGATGCTGTTTTGTGAAATCTGGCCAAAAAACAGGGGTAAAATGCAATTCGGTGTAGGCTGCTTGCCAAAGCAAGAAATTTGAAATCCGATATTCTCCACTGGTACGGATCATTAATTCCGGATCTGGGATTCCATGGGTACTTAAATACTGGTTAAAACCAGCTTCGCCTATAGGAAGGTCCAAAATACCCGATGCAGCATCCCGAGCAATTTGATTGATTGCATGGAGAATTTCCCATCTGGAGCTATAATTTAAGGCTAAAATGAGGTCCATCCGGTTGTTATCGTTGGTTTCATCCATGCCCATCATCAAAGCTTGTTGGGTTTTTTCAGGGAGTTGACTCAGGTCCCCGATTGCACGAAGTCGGATTTTATTCTTTTTTAGAGCATTTAATTCAATTTTCAAGGTTTCCACCAATAGACTCATCAGTCCTTTGACTTCTAATTCAGGTCGGTTCCAGTTTTCAGTGGAAAATGCATAAAGTGTTAGAAATTTAATACCCAATTCAGCAGATGCTTCTGCAATTTCACGTACGGTCTTGACTCCATGGCGATGCCCAAAAAGCCTTGGCATCCCTCGTTGCTTAGCCCATCGACCATTCCCATCCATTATAATGGCAATGTGTTGGGGAAGATTGTCCTTATTTAAGTGTGGTAAAATGGTCTCTTCCATGCGAAACGTAAAGTTATGTAAAGGAATCTTTTATTTTATATATTAAAATTTTTCAAAATTTGTTTATTTTGCTGTTTCTAAAGGGCTCCTTGAAAGATGTTTTACAGATTAGTACTCAGTTTCTTAACGGCATTTATTTTTACCTATTTGATTATTCCTTCCATAATCAATATTGCGAAGTTTAAAATGCTCACGGAAGAGCCTAGTGAACGAAAAGTCCATAAACGCAGCATTCCCACTTTAGGTGGAATTGGAATTTTTGCCGGAGTTTTATTTTCTATTGTTTTGTGGACTCCCTTTAATGTTTTTGGCGATTTGCAATACATTCTCTGTGCGTTTATTATTATTTTCTTAATGGGTGCTAAAGATGATATCATTCCACTTACTCCTTATAAAAAAATGTTGGGTTTAGTTTTTGCTTCGTGTATCTTAATCTTTAAAGCGAATATACGAATAACCAGTTTTTACGGAATATTTTATGTGGATGAATTGCCTTATATAATTAGTGTTTTGATTTCATTATTTACCATTTTAGTAATCGTAAATGCATTCAACCTGATTGATGGGATCAATGCCTTAAGCGGAAGTCTTGGTATTTTGATTGCCACAGCATACGGTTCTTGGTTTTATATGGCGGATCAGGTTGTATTAAGTATTATTTCCTTTGCATTAGTTGGATCACTGATTGCGTTTTTAAAATTTAATCTCACACCGGCAAAAATTTTCATGGGAGATACCGGATCTTTATTAATAGGATTGATTTGTGCGATTCTCACGATAAGTTTTATTGAATTAGCATATCGTTCCCCCAACCCATTGTATCAAATCATTGCAGCTCCGGCTGTTGCTATTGGTATTTTATTTTTACCATTGTTTGACATGCTTCGGGTTTTTTTTGTTCGTTTATTTTCCGGAAGATCTCCATTTCATCCTGACAGGCAGCATATACATCATTTAATGGTGGATGCCGGCCTGAATCATTTACAAGCAACCTGCGTATTAATTGGATTGAACGCAGTGGTTATGTTAATTGTAGTGAAAGCTCAGGCAATTGGGAATTTATTGTTATTGGTATTTATTGTTTCGTTTGGCCTTGTATTAACCGCTGTATTGCTTTATATGAAAAAATCCAAATCGCAACTTACCAATGACACTCTCTAATTTGTTATTAATATTCTTTGGAGGAGGAGCGGGTAGTTTACTGCGATTTTGGATTTCAACAATTAGTTATTTTCAATATTCTAAGTTTCCTGTTTCCACATTTTTATCTAATGTAATTGCTTCAATTATACTTGGATTTTCGTTCAAATATTTTCAGGCAAACGACTCCCAGCATTGGGTTCGATATTTAATTATGATTGGTTTTTGCGGTGGGTTTAGTACTTTTTCAACATTCACTGCTGAAAATTTTCAGTTAATTCAACAATCTGAATTCTACACGTGTGCGTTGTATAGTGTCGCCAGTTTATTTGCATGTTTGCTTGGATTTGGATTGGCATGGAAATTTTGAAATTCTAATTTAACTTCTTGTCAAGATCACTTTATCCGGTAAGAATCAGGTTTAACTTTGATTGTACATCTTTTTTACGAAAGGGGTCCCTGGTAATTGTATTATTTTTCTTTGGAAACCTTCTGCTCTTCTCACAATATTCATCTTTGCGATGTAAGCTGGTTCAATCTTCAGGTCAAATCGTCTTAATTGATAGTTTTCTGATTGCTCCTTCCACAATCCAAATTCAAACAGTTGGTGTCTTAGAAGAACAAATTAGTTTCAGTTTTCAAAGTGACAGCAATTTAATACTGATTTCAAACCCGGATACCACAAAAACAATTCAAATTTGTTACCGGGTATTTCCAATCATACCAAAAAAACTGTTTTTTTTATTTGATACAGCGATCCGGCAAAATCCGCTCCGTCCTGATTACGCAAATCCGGAATATGTTGTTAAATCAAATTCTGATTGGTGGTCCAGTCCAGGGATAGATTATTCTGGAAATTTTACCAGAGGAATCAGTAGTGGCAACAATCAATCATTGGTGTTAAATTCTAGTTTGAACTTACAAATGAGTGGAGACCTTGGAGATGGATTTTCAATATTAGGAGCTATTTCTGATAATCAAATTCCCATTCAGCCTGAAGGAAATACCAGGCAAATTCAGGAATTTGATAAATTGTTTATCCGTTTATCAAAAAACATGCAACATCTAACTGCTGGGGATTTTGAAGTAAATCGACCTGCAGGTTATTTTATGAATTATTACAAAAAAATAGGGGGGTGTATTAGAAACAAAACACCAATTAAAATCCTGGGAATTACAGACTAAATCTGCATTTGCTATTTCCAAAGGGAAATCGAACAGGCTTAGCCTTAAATCACAAAATGGAAATCAAGGTCCGTATCGTTTGTATGGAATTAATAATGAGCAATTTATTATCATGCTGGCATCCAGTGAAAAAGTATGGTTGGATGGTGAACTATTGGTGCGAGGAGAAGATGCAGATTATACAGTAGATTATAATTTAGCTGAGATACGATTTTCAACGCGTCGAATCATTTCTGAAAACAGCCGCGTAATAATTGAATTTGAATATCTTGACCAAAATTATACCAGAAGTCTTGAAGTAATACAAACGCAGATTCAAAATAAAAAATTCAAATCGTATTTTAACGTTTTCAATGAACAAGATAGTAAACAACCTGCAATTGATTCTGACCTGGATTCATTAGATCGGGTTGCGCTCAATGCAAGTGGAGATAATGTCAAATTAGCAGTTCGTTCCGGAATTCGCAAAGCAGGATCGGGTTTTAATCTGAATCGAATTTATTATCGCGAACGGGATACGATTATTACTATTCAAGGATCTCCAACAGCTTTTAAATACTTACTGTATGATCCAAATGCAGACAGCAGTGCCTTGCAAGTTGGTTTTTCAGAAGTGTTAAATGGACAAGGACATTATATCTTAAAACTAAGTACAGCAAATGGACGCGTGTATGAATGGCGTGCACCGGATCCTCTTACTGGAAAGTTGAATGGGAATTATGAACCGGTTATACCCTTAATTGCCCCCAAGAGACAATTTATGGTAAATGCTGGCTTAGAATGGCAAAGAAAACCCAATCAAAGCAGTGGAATCGAAATTGCCTTATCTGATCTTGATAAAAATAGAGTTTCAAGTTTACAGGATAATGACAATACAGGCTTTGCCTTAAAAATGTATTCCGGTTTGCCAATGTTGAGTTTGCGTGATTCAAGCATCCAATTTAAAAGTTTTATTAGTTATGAGTTTAATCATAAATACTTTAATCCAATCAATTCATACCGGACAGTTGAGTTTGAAAGAGATTGGAATATTGGATCGCAACTAGGAACTACAGATCATTTGCCCAAGCTAAAAGTTACAGCAAACATTGGGACGCATTTAGAATTGAATTTAGAACAGCAACGATTGATTCGTTCAAATTTATTTAAAGCCACTAAAAATGAGATTTCCGGTATTTGGCAAGATAGTACTTATATGATTCGATTGAATTATAATTATTTAGTGAGTGAAGATTTAATTGAAAAAAGTAACTTTCAGAGACCCTCAATAGTGATTCAACGTAAATTTCTAAAGAATTGGAGATTAGCTGCACAGGCAATCCGGGATAAAAATGAGCGAATTTATTTGCGGAATGATTCTTTGTCTTCAAGCAGTTTCTTTTTTGATTCTTATGAAGCGTTGATAGAAAATACGATTTCTACTAATTATAAAGTAAGTCTTTCTGCAAAACATCGTTTGGATTATGTGGTTGATACCAATCAATTTTCTAAACTAAGTCGTGCAACAGAAGCCCTTTTAGAAAGCCAATGGGAACTAAAAAGATTGGGTCGTTTAAATTTAAAATTGAGTGGACGAGACTTAAATTATTTTAACAAATCCTTGGATGATTCTTTAGGAAAATTATATTTCCTTGGTAATGTGGATCATCAAATTCAATTTTTAAAAAAGGCAATTAGTTTAAAAAATTATTATGAATTGCAAAGTGGAGTCGAGCCAAGGCAGGAATATGTTTTTGAAGAAAAACGGCCTGGTGAAGGTAATTTCATCTATATGGATTTTAACAAAGATGGAATCCGACAGATTTATGAATATGTGTATGCACCTGAAATTGATACCGCCCGATTTGTACGATTCCAACTCTACAATTCGGAGTATATACAGATTTATCAAGCTTCCTGGAATAACTTTTTTACCATGGATGCAAGAAATTTATTTAGTAAACCAACAGGTTTCTTAAAATTAATTGCAGGTATTTCATTTGAATCAGGAATTCGGTTTAGTTCCAAAGTTAATACAGATTCAAAAATTCAAAATCGACTTGACCCAATTTATTTTATTAAAAAGCGTCCAGACCTGGTTGCATATTCTGCATCCATTCAACAGAACCTTTATTATAATAGGGCGCATCCGATTTATGAATTGCAGGCTGGTTATTTGTATAATGGACAACGGATTTTATTAACATCAGGAATGGATGAAAAAAAATTATACAATCCCTATTTTAAAAGCCGATGGAGTCTTTTTGGACTGATGGATTTAAAGTTGGAGTATTTTTTTAAATCTGATGAAAGAGTAACCCAGTTTTATGTGGATCAAAATTACAAGATCGTCGCAAATAGTATCTTGCCAGAGCTATCGTTTCGATTTAGAAAGGATATTCGATTTAATTTTGGTGCAACATTTAAACGAACCGTTGAGCAAATTCATCGGCTGGAAAAAGCTTCAATATTTGAAGCTAAAAATGGCTTTGCGATGTTTATTAATAATAAATTGACGGTACGGTCTGAATTAAAATATATTTCAATTCAATTTGAAGGAACAAAAGGTGGATTGGTGGAGTTTAATATGTTGGATAGTTATAAGGATGGTAATAATTTTAATTGGGAGATCGGATTTGATTATAAGATCAGTTCCTTATTGCAATTGCAATTAAACTATAATGGAAGGAAAGCAGCTGAAAATGAAGCTTTACATACAGGAAGGGTCCAGTTAAGAGCCAATTTTTAATTAAATCGAATGGGCTTGTCTCGTTTAAAATATATAAAGGATCTCTAAAAAGTCCTTAAACAAGGCTTGCAATTTTCTGGAAATCCTGGTTTACTGCTGTAAATGAGCTGTTTAAGCCAAATTGTAATAAGAAGCGGTAGCAATTTTTTGAGATTACCTTAAGATTTTGCTAAGACTTTTGTAGTTCTGAATGTTTAAATTTGCGATTCTTTAAAATATAACATGATGTATAGTTCGGATGTAGAAGGAATGAATGCCCTGGCACAAGCCTATAAAGATTTAAAATTAGAGATCGGAAAAGTAATTGTTGGGCAAGATGAAGTGGTTCAGGCTAGCTTAATTTCTTTGTTTAGCAATGGCCATAGTTTATTGGTTGGGGTTCCGGGATTGGCGAAAACTTTATTGATTAACACAATTTCAGAAGTTTTAGACTTAAGCTTTAAAAGAGTTCAATTTACGCCGGATTTAATGCCCTCGGATATTACCGGTTCGGAAATACTGGATGAAGAGCGAAAATTTAAGTTTAATAAAGGTCCCATATTTGCAAATATTGTATTGGCTGATGAAATCAACCGGACACCACCTAAAACGCAATCAGCCCTTTTAGAGGCTATGCAAGAGCGAAATATTACGGTCAGTGGTGTAAAGCACAGTCTCCCAAATCCGTTTTTTGTTTTAGCAACTCAGAACCCAATTGAACAGGAAGGGACCTATCCTTTACCTGAGGCACAACTGGACCGATTTATGTTCAATATCTTATTGGATTATCCTTCATACGAGGAGGAAGTACAAGTTGTAAAACAAACAACTTCAGATCAAGCGGTTCAATTAAAAAGCATCATTACATCAAACCAAATATTAGAATTCCAAAGATTAATTAAAAAAATCCCGATAGCGGACAATGTTCTAGAATATGCTGTATCCTTGGTTTCACGAACTCGCCCTTCAAGTTCGAATACAATAAAAGAAGTAAACCAATACGTAAGTTGGGGAGCTGGTCCGCGCGCTTCTCAATATTTAGTCCTTGGAGCCAAATGTCATGCTGCATTAAAAGGTAAATTTTCGCCGGACATCGAAGATGTTAAAGCAATTTCTGCCTTGGTATTACGCCATCGGATTGTACTAAATTATAAAGCAGAAGCAGATGGTCTTAAAATAGATCAGTTTATTCAAACCCTGTTATAGGGTTGATTAATGTAATGTACGGATTTTCATGGTGACATTTTGTGACGGTCTGTCGCCGCGTTCTGTTTTAACAGAAGCAATTTTATCAATGACATCGAGCCCTTCAACAATTTCTCCAAAAACGGTATATTCCATATCTAGAAAAGGGGTACCACCCAAAGTTTTATAAGCATTCCGTTGTTCTTCAGAATATTTAATTCCTTTACGATCTTCCATTTGATTTAAGGCTTGATCAGTTTGGATACTTCCCTGAACAATGTAAAATTGTGAACCTGAAGATTCTTTTTTAGGATTAACCTGATCCCCAGTTCTAGCAGCAGCGATGGCTCCTTTTTTATGGATACAGGCTCTATTAAATTCAGCTGGAATCGTAAAACCTGGTCCACCACTTCCAAGCATGGTTCCAGATTCCGAATTTCGGGATTGTGGATCTCCTCCTTGAATCATAAAGCCATTAATGACCCTATGAAAAAGCAAATCATTGTAATAACCCTGTTCGGCGTGCTTATTAAAATTATCCCGGTGCAAAGGCGTTTGATCATACAATTTGGCAATCATGGAGCCCATGGATGTTTCGATTAATACATAACAACCATCGGGTGGTAACACTTCAATTTTTTGTTGCATTTGATTCACTTTTTTACCATTATATGATTTAAGAACAACCTGGTAAATTCCAGATTTTGAGTATAAATGTTTTGGATTTTTTTCTGTAGAACGAGTGCCATCTCCAAAATCCCATTCCCAACGGTCTGATTCACCTGAACTATTAATAAATAAGGCCTTAGCAGGTAACTTCACCTGATTTCCTTCTAAAGAAAATCGAGTATTTGAATTAGAACAGGAATTGCAATATACTGCAATTGAAATAAGCATTAAAAATCGGTTCATAGGGGTCAATTTGGGAATATTACTGAATGCTGATTTTCATCGGAATGTCAGCCATAGGGCGATTGGCGGCATTGCATTCAACGGCTGTAATTTTATCAATTACTTCAAGACCTTCAAATACTTCTCCAAATACCGTATAGCCACCATCCAAAAAGGGTGTGCCACCAATTTTTGCATATTTTTCCATATCCGCCTGACTGTATAAAATATTTTTACCCGCTGTCATAATCGATATATTATTTGCATCTGCTGGTTGGCCTTGTACTATGTAAAATTGAGAACCTGAAGATTCTTTTTCGGGTTGACTGCATCTCCTAAACGAGCGGCTGCCAAAGCTCCTTTAAAATGAAATTTTCCAATTTCAGCGGGTATCGTATATCCAGGACCGCCGTTTCCAAGTATCATACCAGCTGCCGCTTTTTTAGATTCCGGATCACCTCCCTGTATCATAAAATTAGGAATGACACGATGAAAAAGTGTTCCATCGTAAAAACCTTCTTTAACCAATTTAATCATATTGGCTTTATGTTTTGGCGTACTGTCATACAAGCGCGCTTTCATTTTTCCCATCGGAGTTTCAATTATTAAAATCGTTTCCTGAGAACGACTGCATGCACTTAAACTAAAAATTGCAAGCAAGAAAAATAACATTCTATAATTCATATTCTTAATGGTTAAAATCATTTGGAAATTCTGTTTTAAAATAATTGATTACTTTTTCTTTTAAATAATTTTCTTGTTCGGTTGCTCCCTTTAAAGTAAATGGTTTAAGCATCTGATAATGCGGCCAACCATCCTGATCCGTTCCTTTAAATTCATAAAAGCCATCAATACTTAACAGGCGGCATGACGCAATATGCATCAAATCTGTTTTCTCTTCTTTGGTAAAACGTCCTTGTTTGACAAGTCCTAATTCCTGAATGCCAATTAACAACAAAACTATATTTAAATCCGGCAAAGCAGATTTTTCAAATTTGTCTTTAACAAAATGACGAATACGCAACCACTCAAATTCAAGTTCCCATACTTCCATGGACCGCAAAATTAATAATATCTAAGCGTGTCATATATATAAATAAACTATAATATGAAAAATAAATAGCTATTTCGTTGATAATCAATAAAATAAATTGTTTTTTAGACACAATTAATCATCAACTAGCCTCCTATTGAACGTAATCCCAGCTTTTTAAATATATTTTTTACAGAACTTAATTGCTTAAACCAGCTGGTTTATTCTTCTCTGAAAATGGGTAGAATTTCATAGACTTTCTTAGTTGGGAGCAAGGAGGCCAGTAATCCGATACCAAAAACAGTAAAACTGACCAAAATAAAATCAATTAGGCGAAGTTGAATTGGATAGCTATCTATAATAAATTCATCCGGAACACCGATTAATCCATAATTTTTTTGAAGCCAATAAAATATAAGTGCAAACGTAAACCCTAGCACTAAGCCAATGCCACAAATAAGAATTCCTAAATTTAAAAAGACTTGTCTTAGCGATTTATTTGACATTCCCATTGATTTTAAAATAGAAATATCAATTCGTTTTTCCAGAACGATCATCCAAAGCGTTCCAACAATTGTAAAGGAGACTAATAAAAGAGTCAGACAAAATAAAGAATAAAATAGCCATTTTTCAAGACGCATAATTTTAAGAAAAGCCTCATCTTGTTTATAGCGATCTTTAATTATAAAGTCAGATCCGAAAATCGTTTCAACTTGATGAATGAGAAACCCAGGCTCAAATGCTGGATTTAATTTAAGTTCAATAGAACTCAACTGGTCTGATTTACCGGTAATTTGTCGAACCCCTTGAATGCTTGTGATTATAGTAGAATAATCGCTTTCCTGGATAAAAGAATAAACGGACTGAGCTTGAAGTGGAAAACGTTTTAATGCATTGTTCAGATCAGAAGTCTCCTTATTATCTGGAATAAAAACTCTGATAAATTCTTGAAAATTGTCAAGATCCACACCGAGTTTATTCCGAATGCCTAAACCCAAATTTGCTAATGGGCGGTGGTCGTTTTCGATTTTAAAACTACCTTCCAGAATTGCATCATGAACTGAACAAACTGTTACATAGTTGGAATCTACTCCTTTTAATACTCCGAATTCCTGAGCTTCTGCATATTGAAACATCGCGATTTCTTCCAGCGTTGTGCTATATCTTAAGATTCCAGGGATTTGAGTCAGTTGAAATAATTTTGCACTGTCTTCTTTAAATGTTTTGCCTTGTTTTATTTCAATTTTAACATCTGGATTGTATTTACTAAACATGCCAGATAAGAGCTCTTCAAATCCATTAAAAACGGATAAAACCAAAATCAGTGCAGCAGTACCAACGGCAATTCCAATTATTGAAATGCCGGTAATCCAGTGAATTGCCTGAGAGGATTTTCTGGAAAACAAATAGCGATTTGCAATTTTTAAACTAAGCATCCTGCTTTATTTCAGCGTTTGAGTTTCTCGCGTGGTAAGCGCTTTATAAATTTGGTCCTGTATTTTAGTGCGGTATCTGTTTTTGTGTAAAAGATTTTGTTTGGAATCAGGATAGGTCCGATTTGATAAAAACACATAGACTATATTATTTACCGGATCAGCCCAAGCGCAGGTTCCAGTAAATCCCTGATGTCCAAATGTTTTTTTTGAAGCCAGGTTTGATACATAGGCAATGGTGCTATCCCGTAAATCCGGCATATCAAAAACAAGGGCTCGTTTGCCAAGTTCTTTATCCCGTTTGATAAATTTAGTTACTGTTGAACTGCTAAAAAATTCCTGATCAGCGTAAGTTCCCAGATTTAGAAACAGTTGCATTAAAATTGCAACTTCACCTGCATTCGAAAACAATCCAGCATGTCCGCTAATGCCGCCCATCATGGCAGCTCCCATATCGTGTACATATCCTTGTATTTTTTGATGTCGAAAGTATGTATCAATTTCTGTAGGCGCTATTTGGCTTTCTGAGAAATAATGATTTAATGGATTAAAGCAAGTATATCTTAAATTCAATGGGTTAGAAATTGTTTTTTCGAAATAATTTTCGAACTGTAAACCTGTTGTAGCATGAACCAAGTTAGGCAGAAAATAAAATCCAATGTCAGAATACCAGTATTTTTTTTCTGGAATGCTTTTGGATTGAATGATTTGCATTAACGTGCTATCCCGGTAATCTGATTTTAAATAAAGTTTTTTACAAATTGGAATATTAAATTGAATGGATGCGGCCGTATCATAGTATGTTGGATTTAAAATATTTAATGAATCCGGATATTTCAAGGTGTTTTTATAAAATGGTATCCAGGATACAAATTTTGCCTGGTGTAACAAAACATCCTTTATACTAATATTCTGTTTCTCCCCATTTCTAAATTCCAAAATGTATTTACTAATTTTTGAGGAAGTTTCAATTTTATTTTGATCAACTAAGCTCATTAAGACGGGCGCACTGCCTATTATTTTTGTTAAGGAGGCGAGATCATATAAGGTTTTATTGTCGACCCATTCGGTGGAATCGTAATCTAAATATCCAAAGGATTTTCGATATACAATTTTTTCATCTTTTGCTATAACAATTTGGCAGCCTGGCGCAGCATGATTTTGAATTAAGTCACCCGCAATGGAGTCAATTTTATTTAATACAAAACTTGAAAGACCCATAGATTCTGGAATTGCGAAACCCATTCGATGTAAGGCAGGGCGTTGTATTCCAAATCCTTCTTTTAAATAGGAATTCATATTTACAGGTGAAACTCCGCAAATTGGATCAGTTCCAAATACCATTTGAGCTGAGATATCCTGTGTTCGTTCATTGTCTTCATATGCCAAAACGATACTGGCAGATGCCGGAAGAAACATACTAACATACGGGCATCCAAACAATACAACGATACATTTTTTATTTGCAATTATTTTATTTAATTGTTGAAGCAATTCAATATTAACACCGTAATTTTTATTGGACTGGTAATTCAGTTTATGTATAGAGACTATAATTAGTTCTGAATTTTCAATAGCCTGAAGGCATTCAGGCTTGCAATCTGCAACAGAATTCATCGAATAAGTATTTATAGATGAATAATCCTGTAATCGGCTTTGAAACACATTATTCAAGTCATCATTGATGCTTACGCAACTGATGTTAAATGGTATTTTTCTTATGGGCACTAATTTATTACTGTCTCTGGCAAGCGTGAGTGTTTTTCTATATATATTATCTTTGAGGACCATGGATCGCTCAACAGATTTATTATAAGAAATAGTATCAAACACTTCTGGAATCCATGCATTTAGTCCCAACTTATATTTAACAATCAGAATGCGTTTTACTTTCTGATCAATTTCTTTCAAGTTCAGAATGTTGGAGTCAATTCCCATTTTTATTGCTTGAAAAGCTGCGGGTATGTTTTCACTTAACAACAACAGATCATTTCCTGCATTAAGGGCTTTTACAGCGATCTCACCGGCATTAAAATTTTTTGTGACGCCTTTCATTTCTAAAGCATCTGTAATGAGTAGACCCTTATACTGAAAACGTTTCTGGAGTATCCCATTTAAAATTTCTTTTGATAAACTGGCGGGGATGTTTTCAGAACTATCTATAACTGGCACTTTTAAATGGGCTATCATCATTGCAGCGGGCCTTGCATTTAGAATTCCTTCAAATGGATAAAGTTCTAAACTATCCAGTCTTTTTGTACTGAAATTTAAAACAGGTAAATCTTTATGTGAATCCAAATCAGTATCTCCATGGCCAGGAAAATGTTTTACACATGCCAGCACACCATGATCCTGCAAACCTTGCATAAACGCAAATGATTTTAAGAGAACCCGCTGCCTGTTTGAACCAAAGGAACGCTCATTGATTACCGGATTGTTTAAATTATTATTTATATCAAGGACCGGTGCATAATTCATATGGATTCCGAAAAGTTTCATTTGAATGGCCATTTCTTTTCCAAGATCATAAATCAGGCGATTTTCTTTTAATGCGCCCAAGCTCATTTGTTTTGGAAAAGAAAAAGCATCTGTGATACGCATGCCAAGTCCCCATTCAGCATCCATGCTCACCATGACAGGAATTTTGAAAGGGTCTGATACTTTTGAATTAATTCGTATAGACTTCCTGAGGTTCCTCTAAAAAAACAAATACCGCCAATATGATAATCCTGTATCAATGTACTTACATCTTGTATTTGTTGTTCGTTTTGAGTGGAAAATGACCGAATTACAAAAAGTTGACCTAATTTTTCATCTAAACTCATAGTAGCCAATACACTATCCGCCCATCTCGATGCTGAATAATTTTGCGAATGGCTTGCAGTGCAAAAACTAAGAATGCAAATTAGAGTATGCTGCCAACTCATTTTTTGAATTGGCCATTTTTAATGTAAATGCTGGAATCCAATTGTATCGCTTTATTAAACATGGAATCAGATTTTATTAGTTGATCCACATTCCGATAAGCTATACCTAAGTTAAAATAAGCCTGTGCATTTTTTGGGTCTTTCTTTAGTACCTGGTTAAAGTAATACAAAGCATTTTCTGTATTGCCTTCTGAGCCTTCAGCAATGCCCATTAACATCAATGCTTCTAAATCATCCGGATTCATTCCCAGTGATTTTTTTATTAGATCTTTTGCTTTCTTTACATCACCCGTTTGCATTCCAATCTGACGTCCCCGTTCGCGAAGGGAATATTGTAGATTTTTAAATGCATCTTCATCTTCTGGTGTATGTTGTAAGATGAAATTATATTCCTCTATGGCCTTTTCAAAATTTTTACTGTAGTAATAACTATTGCCCAATTGAAGATGGGCCTCCATATAGAGTGGATTAATTTCGATTGCTCGTTCAGCTTCTTTTTTAGCTTCAATTAAGGCGGTTTTTACTTCTAGTGAATCTTTAGAATCACGCACCCGCTCCAGATAAACTCCTGCGAGCCCATTGTGAAGTTTGGCACTTTGGGTTGAAATTTTGATGTCACTTTTAAATAAAGTGGCATTGTCGTGCCAAACCGGATTGCGTATGATGGTTTTAATGGAATATAATATGAGTAAGGGCGCTAAAATGAAGAATGCATTAGACAGTTTTTTCTTAAAAAAATAAATCATTAGATATGAAACATACATGCAAAATCCCAAAGAGGACATAAAAATAAAACGCTCTCCTAAATTGGTTCCTATAGGAAAAAAGATATTGCTGACTAAAATGAGTGGGATTATGTAACTGACAATCGTAAAACTTGTAATCGGCGACTTGCGAAATTTTAATAAAGCTAAAATTATTAAACCACCGTATATTAGATATGCTAAAATAGATTGAATTGAATAAGGTCCAAGCACCGGAATTTGTTTTGGATAATAGTCGTGGGTCAAAGGATGCGGGAATATCAATAATCTGATATATTCAAATAAACTGTAACTTATCAATCCAATTTTATCTGCTAAGAGCATAGGCACGTTTTCGCCATTTTTATAGCTTAGATATGGATTGTTCATTAACTCTTTCGAGACACTTCCAAATGGATTGAATCCCAGGATGCTGCCCCTAATAAATAAAAAAACTAAAGTCACACTGAATAGACATAGGAAAACCGCAAACAAACTTTTCCAGGTTTTCGAATACAGTAGATAACATGCAATCGGAATTATTGCCAAATAAGCAATGGCATTTTCTTTTGAAAGCAATGCAGTAAAAAAAGCGAGACCAGACAGTCCTAAAAATATATATTTTTTTCGATCAATAAATTCGAGCGCAGCCCATAATCCAAGCAATGAAAACAATAAACTGGCTGATTCATCCATGCCTTTAATATTTGCAATGCATTCAGTGTGTACCGGATGTGCAATAAAAAGGGCTGCTGAAAAGAATGCAAATGGTGTTGATACGTCAGGAAGTATTTTTTGAAATAGTTTTTTTAAAACCTGATAAATTACGATACCCAATAAGGCATAAACAAGAATAGAAAAAAAATGAAAAATTGCAGGATCTTCACCAAAGATTTCATAAATGCATGCAAAAAAAACAAGCGTCATAGGCCTGTACCGGCCGCCTGCAACCACTTTTTCTTTGCCACTTTTTTTAAAAAAACCATGAAACGAATGTTTTGAAAACAAATCAGGGATTCCTGAAATTCCCTGTTTTACATGTTTGTTTTCTTTGATTACAATGCCATCATCCAAAGCAAATTCATGGCCGAGTGTATTGGCATACAATACGAAAGTTAAAATAAATAATGCGATCAAATGCCATTTTCCCTCATATAAAATACGATCTAGAATTGATGGATTTGCATTAGACATAAATAGAACTATTTATTCTACTGTACTGTAAACATTCTGAACATCTTCATCTTCTTCTATTTTATCCAACAACTTATTTAAATCCTCTTCCTGTTCAGGAGAAAGTTTTTTTGTAGCTGTTGGAATTCGGTCAAAACCAGAAGCAATTATTTCAATATTATGAGTTTCAAAATAATTTTGAAGGCTGCCAAAACTGTCGAATGGTCCATAAATTATAATTTCATCTCCATCAACAGACAATTCTTCACATCCCGCATCAATTAATTCGAGTTCCAATTCTTCAGGTTCGATGCCTTCGGCTTTTTTTATTCTAAAATTACACTTGTGCTCAAATAAATAATCAACCGAGCCCATAGTTCCTAGGCTTCCACCGTATTTATTGAAATAGGAGCGGATATTTGCAACGGTACGGGTTGGATTGTCTGTAGCGGTTTCAACCAAGACCGCAATGCCATAAGGACCATATCCTTCATATGTCAACAGTTCCAGGTCCTTTTCATCTTTTGAAGTGGCTTTTTTAATTGCAGCCTCAACCCGATCTTTAGGCATATTAAAGGAACGGGCATTTTGCAAAGCAGCCCGTAATCTGGAGTTATTATCTGGATTAGGCCCATTTGCTTTTACCGCCATAAATACTTCTTTGCTGACTCTGGCAAATTGTTTACTCATTTTAGCATAGCGAGCAAACATCTTATGTTTTCGAACTTCAAAAATACGACCCATACCTATTTAAATTAATTTGCAAAGATAGGCTTCGAACTTCAATTTAATAGTCATTAGCAGACTAATTTGTTATTAATTAAGGGAGTTCGCTAATTCTAATGAGGAACTATAAACAAATAGATAAATGAAATTATCAGCATCTTATCAATTGGTAAAACATCGGGCAATGGGGTATATTTTAAAATTTGGCTCACTGAAAGCTGATTTACTGTACAAATAGGAAAGCATGGTTCCTGCGTTTTTTGCAAACTCCGGATCAGTTGCTTTCTTTCTTTCAAATTCCATTTTAAGCACAGGATCTGCTGTCAATAAGTGATGAGCTGTATCTTCAAATAAATAGTCTGAAAAATATTCCTTTCGTTGTAAGATGCCATCAAAAAAATTCCATGCAAAAAAAGAATCTGGTGCTTCAGGTTCAAGGGTTTCTACTAAATATCGAACTGCTATCTGATCCGTTGGAATGATATAATCTCCTTTGTAATAGATTTTTTTCAAATGAAGGGTATCCAACTGGATACTACTGTGTAAAAAATGATTTTCATAAGGAACTCCAGGTGATTTAAAATCTGTAATTCGATAATAAACACCCGTTATCAGGGTATCTTTTGTCAAACGCCGCATTTTTACTCCATTCCATTTTAAACGGTCTAAAACTAAATCGTAGGAAGCAGGTATTACGTAAAAGTCAGGTTTTTGAACCTCACGGGTCACCCTGCAATAATTGTAATAGGGAATTTTTTTTATATAGGGTTTTTCTTTGTTGTATATGATTCGATTCAATCCCGTTACCTGACTTATTATTTTTTCTTGAGTATATCCTTTGAAGAGCAAACTATCAAAACGATCGGTTTGGATTTCCCAATCAATTGGAAGCGTTTTCATTTTTTTAAAACGAGCATTTGCTAAAGCACGTGTTTGATGAAGTTCATTTTTTAATGACCCTGCAATGCATGCCAAACTCTGCATTAGGATTAGGTGTGATTTAACCCGTACTGCGTGTGACTTTAACATATGTGATTCGCTTACAAATGAAAGTGTATTAAATAAATTTACATATCCACTTGAAAACCGAGGGCTATCTAAAAAGTCATAGATTCCATCTGCCGGATCATCATCAGCAAGTACGTACGGGGATGTTTCTAAGCCATTTTCCAACATTTGTTGGACAAATGCTGGCAAAAATTTCTCATGCATAAACTTACCCAGATCTGTCTGCATCTTTTGTCTTTGACTGCTTATTAAAGTCATTGCATAAGGATAGTCAGCTCCATCGGTTGTGTGGCTATCTAAAAAAATATCGGGTTGCCAATAGTGAAATATTTTTGTAAAAGTCTCCGCATTTTTTGAATCACATTTTATAAAATCACGATTCAAATCCAGATTTTGTCTGTTACCTCTAAATCCATAGGTTTCCGGTCCATTTTGATTGGCACGGGTTGTACTGTTTCGCAAAAGACTGCCCCCAACATTATAAATTGGAATGATTACAAGTACAATTTTTTTGAGGAGTTCAGTATAACGAATATCTGTTATTAGTTCTCTGGCAAAAAGCATGGCCGCATCAATGCCATCAGGCTCTCCCGGGTGAATGCCGTTGTTAAATAGCAAGATGACTTTTCCTGATTTTCGGACACGATTTGGGGTAAAATCTTTATTTCCGCTTATAAGAATCGTGTGAATTGGAAAAGATACATCTGATGAACCTGATTCTACTACTTTTATTAAACTGCTGGACTTTGCAAGTTGTTTATAAAACGCAATGCATTCTGAATATGTACAAGTTTGTTGATTGTTTTTTTCAAAAGGAGTAAGAAATGATTGTCCTAAAAGCGCATGCTCATTTAATTGAAAAATGAATAGTAACACAATGAAGCGAGCGAATGTAATAGTCAAAGTATTCAATTTATTAAATAAGAAAAAATGCGTGCGATTGAATCTAGTAAATAGATAAGTGGTTTATTTATAAGTTAACCACCCTACAAAGGTATTTATTATTAAAACCATTTCATAGCAAGGCTCCATAAACTAGAAATCAATCCGGTTTGAGAATTCCACCAAATTAAAAATCCTGCTTGTAAGGCAAATATGAATGTACTACCTTTAGCAAAAATTTGAATATGGCGGTACGCAAGCCTTTTAATATACAAAAATGGGTTGAAGAACATCGGTCGGAGTTGAAACCGCCTGTAGGAAACCGAAATTTATATCAGGATGCTGAGGATTTTATTGTAATGGTCGTCGCAGGTCCTAACGCACGTAAAGATTATCATTTCAATGAAACTGAAGAATGGTATTTTCAGCTGGAAGGGGATATCAATGTCAGGATCCAAGAAGACGGGAAAGCGGTTGACATACCCATTAAGGAAGGAGAAATCTTTTTGTTACCAGCTAAAACACCGCATTCGCCGATGCGACCTGCAGGCACGATCGGATTGGTGATTGAGGCCAAACGCAAACAAGGAGAGCAAGACGGGCTCATGTGGTTTTGTGAAAATTGCAATACAAAATTACACGATACCTATTTCCCTTTAACCAATATTGAAAAAGACTTTATACCAAGGTTTAAAGACTATTATAATTCTGAAAAAATGAGAACATGTCCTAATTGTGGGCAAATCATGGAAGCAGATCCACGTTTTGTTGATCCATCATAATCTAATTTTTGAGCGCTGTTTATTTTGCTTCTGATTTTCATTTGGGAACTCCGGCCAAACTGGATTCTGTAAGTCGTGAAAAACTTTTAGTGAACTGGTTGGATTCCTGTAAATCAGATATGACGGCTTTGTATCTGGTTGGGGATGTATTTGATTTTTGGTTTGATTATAAAAAAGTGATTCCCCGTGGGTTTATTAGAATTTTAGGTAAGTTGGCAGCGTTGAGAGATAGCGGAATTCCAATTTTTTATTTTACTGGAAATCATGATTTGTGGATGTTTGATTATTTACAGAAGGAATTAGATATTCCAATCTATCATGAACCCATTGAAACTGTGATTCAAGGTAAAAAATTGTTGATTGGTCATGGAGATGGATTGGGACCAGGGGATCATGGTTACAAAATGATAAAAAAAGTCTTTTCTAACAAAGCAGCCCAATATTTATTCCGATGGATTCATCCAGATGTTGGAATTGCAATGGCCAATTTTTTTAGTTCGAAAAGTCGCGAGTCTCAAGATGCCATTCAGGAATTTTTAGGTCCCGATAAGGAGTGGTTGATTCAGTATGCTGAAACCCAATTGCTTACCAAGGATTATGATTATTTAATATTTGGTCATCGGCATTTACCGATTGATTATAAATTAAAAAATGGTAAAAGCCATTATATAAATTTGGGTGACTGGCTCACTTTTCAATCCTTTGCAGTTATGAAGGAGGGTGAATTAACATTACAATTTTATAAGAATCCGAATGCTTCGATTTCAACTTATTAATTTACTTGTTTTTCTGATTCAAATTCTAGGAGTGGGTCAGAAACTCGTCATGGAGCAAAAAGTCGAAGCAAATACAGTGTACCTGGATCATTTAAATCAAATCTATTTGTTGAATAAAACGGAGCATTCAATTTCTAAATATGATATCTCATTGAACTTAGTAAGCAAGACCAGCTTTAAGCAGGGTTGGGATCAGGCTCATTTAGATGTGTCGGACCCTTTTAAAATTCTCATGTTTTATCCGGGAGATTATAAAATCCGAATGTTGGATGCTCAGTTGAATGAAATTGGTTCATATGAAGAACCAGATCTCAATGAGCAAGCTGCTGTATGTTATTATTCAACAGATCAAATTGCAATTTATTCAAATAAAATTCTGAAACTTAAAAACTACCTGGATGGGACAGAAGTTCAATCTGCACTTATAATACAAACAGTAAGCAATGACCATACCGGACTTCCAAAATTAATCCAGAGTAATGGGTTTATCTATTTATTTCAACCCGGCATTGGAGTTACCCGATTCACTCAACAATTATTTGAAGACAAATCCTGGAAATATAACGCGATGGGTTCGGTATCTGTAGTTGGAAATTACCTCTATGGTATCGAAGGCACTAAACTACTTCAAATAGAAACTGTAAGTTTGAAAGAAAACTTGATTTATTCCTTTACAGAACCTGCAATTTCCTTTGCTGTTAATTCCAAATATGCAGTGATTTTAGATGGAATTAATTTAAGAGTTTTCGAGTTGTAATTATTTATTCAGATTTAAATAAATTCAAGATTTTCTTAATGAATGCTAAGGTAGCATCGAATCTGCCTTTATAAACTTGGCTTTGAAGGAATGTTTGATCAGATTGATTCATTAAATCAAAGCTTAATTAATCGATTAATAGGCATATTTCACAAATAAAAGCACGAATTCCATACTACACGGCTAGTGTATCTAGGATTTTGGGATATTTTAAAGCCCTTAAACGGTCAACATTTCCATCCTGCTAACGTTCTATATGTATATTTAAACCTAAATTCGATTCTATGCAGCGTATTTTACTCATTTTATTCACATTCATGTTGTTTTTTGGAGGCGCTCAGGCACAGGCCAAACGCTATATTTTTCTTGAGCATTTTACCAATTCACGCTGTGGGGTATGTGCCAGTCAGAATCCTGGTTTTTTCAGTCGCTTACAGGCCTATAAGAATGAATACCATCATATGACCGTGCATCCTCCAATACCGTATTCTCAATGTTTACTTTACCAGGCGAATACAGCAGATAATTCAGCCAGAAGTAATTTTTATGGAATTCAAGGGACCCCTACAGTCGTTATTCATGGACTAAGTTCAAAGTCTGCCAACGGCGTTACGAATTCTGTATTAGATGCAGAACTCAACAAGACCTCCCCATTGGAAATAAAGGTTGTAGAAACCGGGACTCAAAATAGATCTGTTAGTGTCGAAGTTAAAACCATTGGAACTCGTCCTGCCGGAACCTATAAGTTGGTTGTCGTAGCACTTGAAAAAGAATTGAATTATGCTTCACCAAATGGAGAAAAAATTCATTACAATGTATTTCGGGATTTTGTAAGTTCTGTAAATGGTGACGATATTAATCTGGCAGCAACGGGCTCTTCGGTGACTAAAAATTTCACAATTTCAATTCAACCATCCTGGGTTGAAAATCAGATCTATATGTTGGCCTGGATACAGGATGTCAGCAGTAAAGAGGTTTTAAATAGCGGGACTAAATTTGATGGCCTCACAGCAACCCATGAAATTACAGTAGATCAATTCAGTATTTATCCCAATCCGGTTAAAGAACAACTGAATATTCAATTTAAGCAATCTTTAAGTACAGATAGCAAACTGATTATCAGCAATCTTTTTGGGAAAGAAATATATGCTTCTCAATTAAAGAATGGACAAAATCAAGTGCATCTTTCTGTAAGTGACTGGAATCGTGGAATTTACTTTGTTAAAATCCAAACCGGAAAAAAACTGGTTACTAAAAAATGGCTTAAGGATTAAAATGCAAGATTAATTTTTCACAGTTTATTTTTTATTTATTCCCATCCAATCGAATAAAGTTCGCAGCCATCTGGCTTTATTTTTTGTAGCCCTGATCTATGGTGCTAATTTCAGCATTGCCAAATTTTTGATGGATCCGGGCCTTGTTGGTCCAAATGCTTTTATTTTATTTAGGGTGATCAGTGCTTTTGTTTTATTTTGGATTTTCACCCCTCCATCTAAGAAAATTGAGAAAAGCGATTTAAAACTTTTGATCATTTGCTCCATTTGTGGAGTTGCAGGAAATCAGCTCTTATTCTTTAATGGCTTGCACTTAAGTTCACCACTTAATGCAGCATTGATTATGGTCTGCACACCTATTTTAGTTTTGTTGATTAAAATGCTTAGTGGTTCTGTTTTGACTACATTGCAATGGATTGGTTGCTTGCTTGGATTTACGGGTGCTAGTTATCTGATTCTGCATCAATTGGGTTCGTCTAAAAATATTTCAAGTGGATTGGGCGATATTATGGTCTTATTAAATGCCAGTTTATATGCATATTATTTAATCAGAGTGCCGGAACTGATTTCAAAATACGGTGCATTTCAAACCATGCGATGGACCTTTGGTTTGGCATTTATACCGGTATTTATTTTTGGAATTGGTGAATCAATGGAAGTATCCTTTTATAGTTTTAGCGTATATCATTGGCTGGCATTTGCTTTTGTATTAATTGCCACCAGCTTTATTGCATATGCATTAAATTCATATGCACTGCAACACAGCGAAGCGGAGTTGGTAAGCAATTATATTTATTTACAACCTCTTTTAGCAAGTATCATTGCGATTTTATTAAAAAAGGATGTACTCGAGTGGCAGCATTTTCTATCCGGATCCCTCATTTTTACGGGCTTGTACCTCAGTTCCAGAAAAAAAATTAGCTAAATGTTGAAAAAAATCTACCTGCGTGCTATGCAATGAAAATTAGGCAGTTACGAAATGGTATAAATCACATTTATAAAGTGTGCTAAGTGTAATGAGTTGTAAATCTTATTTTTATTAAGATGTAAAGAAATGCTAATACGTTCGTGGTAATTTAAAAAAGCAGCGTCATCAGCAGCATTTCTGGATATTTGTTTTACTTTTACCACGCATTTAATAATCCCCTGAGGAAGGTATGCCGAAAAGAACGAAGCCGGATCATATTCTCTCAAAACTTATCACAGAATTTGAAGAACAAGGCCAAATCCTGCACAAGGATCACTGGGAGGAAAAATCGTATATTAGATTGATCCAACATTATGAAAAACAATGCCAGCTCGATAAAGCGCTGGAAGTCACTGGTCTCGCCCTGAGACTCTATCAATACAAGCCAGATTTCTTCTTGATAAAAGCTAAATTATTGCTTTCGTTGCAAAAACCACAAGCAGCAATTTCGGTATTAGATCAGGCCTATGCATTCTCTCCTTTTGACCATGAAATTTCATTGTTGAAAGCAAAAGCATTTGCACTATCCCAACAGTTTGATGAAAGCATCAAAATTATTTACGATTTGAAATGCACATTCTCAAAATCCGATTTGACTGAATTATTATTAGTGGAAGCCTTTATCTACGAAACAATGAAAGACTTTAATAAAATGTTCGACACGCTCAAGGAAGCATTAACCTTGAATCCTAACAATCACGAAGCCCTTGAACAAATATGGGTCAGTGTTGAGTTTTCTAAAAAATATGATGAAAGTGTAAAACTGCATCAGGAGATCATTGATAAAAATCCATATTCTTATTTGGCCTGGTATAATTTAGGTCATGCCTATTCTTGTTTGGGCGAATACGAAAAAGCAGTTGAAGCACTGGAATATTCATTTCTGATCAACAGCCATTTCGAACAGGGCTACCTGGATTGTGCAGAATTGTGTCTGCAAGTCAATATGTACGAAAAAGCGTTGCGATGCTATCAGGAAGCCAATGAAATGTTTGGACCTGATGCCGAGCTCATCGTTTATATCGCTGAATGCCTGATTAAATTGAATCGCCACAAGGAAGCAAAATTAAAATTACAAAAAGCGATCTATCACGATCCATATAATGAAGAAATTTTCTACTATTTGGGAGAATGCTATATGGCTGAGGAAAGCTGGAAAAAGGCAATAAAAACTTATTTGGAAGCTATAGACCTGGATGATCAACGGGAAGAATTCCATGCCGGGATCGCTTTGGCTTACGAGAAAATCGGCAATCTCCGCAAATCAGAAACCCATTATAGAAAATCAGCTAATTGTGGCCTCGAACAAAGTCGTTATTGGTGTTTGTTTATTAGCTTTTTATTGAAAAATAAATTATTTGAAAAGGCTGAAAAAACATTATTGCGGGCTGATAAATATAGTTTTGGTGCTGATTTATTGTATTGCCGGACTGCCTTCTATTTATTGACCGATTCCAGAGAAAATGGTTTAGCAACTCTTGAAGAAGCATTGTTGGAAAACTCCAGCGAACATACCTTGTTGTTTAATCTGATTCCTGAATTAAAAGAGGATCGTGAGGTCATCAGCATGATTCGATATTTTTCATTGGAGGAAAACAAGAACTAAATTTTCATTATTCTAACAGTAGGCCAAATTCTTAAAGGAATTTGGTTCAAAGAATTTAAGTTTATAAACAGTACAGTTTATTTTTGTAATTTAAATTCCAGTACAGCCTGATTATATTTAATCTAAATTCCTGAAAAGAAGCTGGACCAAACAAATTTAGTTCTCTCACCCTTATGGCAAGTACATTTTTAACAGATCTCAATGATGTCCAGCGGGATGCGGTGACCATTACCGATGGTCCTGTGATGGTTATAGCTGGACCAGGATCCGGCAAAACAAGGGTGCTGACTTTTCGTCTCGCCTATTTAATAGAAAGTGGGATCAAGCCTTACCAAATATTATCCTTGACGTTTACCAATAAAGCCGCCCGTGAAATGACAGAGCGAATCAGTCAATTGGTAGGCCCTGAAGTCCGTAAAGTTTGGAGTGGAACGTTTCACAGTATTTTCGCCAGAATCCTTCGGGTAGAAGCAACTAAAATCGGATATCCACCTTCTTTCTCTATTTATGATACCGAAGACAGCAAAAGTCTTTTAAATGAAATCATTAAAGAATTAAATCTTAATACAAAATCTTATAATGTAAATTCTGTTCGATCCAGAATATCTTCAGCAAAATCAAATCTCATTACTCCGATAATGTATGAGAAGGATTCTATCTTACTTGAGCAAGATTCGGAAAATGGAATGCCTGAAACATACAAGATCTATAGAAAATATACCCAAAATTGTATCAAAGCAGGTGCAATGGATTTTGATGATTTACTCTTGCAATTGTTTCGATTGTTTCAAGAAAATCCAGATCAGGTCCTTGAAAAATACAGGAAACAATTTCGGTATGTTTTAGTCGATGAGTTTCAGGATACAAATTACCTGCAATATGCTATTATAAAGAAATTGGTCTTGTATCCTGGGAGCCCTCGAAATATTTGTATTGTCGGAGATGATGCACAAAGTATTTATGCATTTCGAGGGGCAACCATTAAAAATATTCTGGATTTTGAACAAGATTTTCCGGATGCCAAAATGTTTAAACTCGAACAAAATTACAGAAGTACACCCCATATTGTAAAAGCAGCAAATGATGTAATTAATTATAACGTCCGTCAAATAAAGAAGGAAATCTGGACCGAAAAAGATACAGGTCACAAGATAAAATTATTGAAATGTGCTACAGATGTAGAAGAAGGACGAAAAGTAGCAGATTATATCGTTGAATTAAAAAATCGATACCATTTAAAGAATCGGGAGATAGCCATATTGTATAGAACCAATGCACAATCCAGAATATTTGAAGAGCAATTGCGTAGACTTAACATTCCCTATAAAGTTTTTGGAGGGATGTCCTTTTATCAGCGAAAAGAAATTAAAGATTTTCTGGCCTACCTTCGATTGATTATTAATTTAAAAGACAATGAAGCATTTAAACGTATAATAAATTATCCCAAGCGGGGAATTGGAGATTCTACAGTTGATAAATTTATTGCCTTCGCTGCAGCCAATGACTGCTCATTATGGGAGGCAACCAATCATTTTGATTTAAGTCCACGAACATCTCAGAGCATCAAGCAGTTTAAATTGCAGATAGAAGAAGTGAGACAATTTGCTGCAAAATCAGATGCATACAATACAGCAAATTATGCTTTTAAGCTTTCGGGATTATCTACAGAATTAAAACAAGATATGACCAATGAAGGCATTCAGCGTTTGGAAAACGTCATGTCATTATTAGATGGTATTAAATCATTTACCGAACAAGATGAGTTTGATGAAAATGAATCATCAGACCGCTCATTAGCTGCTTATTTACATTCTATATCTTTAATTACCGAATTGGATGAAGCGGATCCCGAGTCCGATTATGTGCATTTAATGTCGGTGCATTCTGCGAAAGGCCTTGAATTTAATGCAGTAATCGTAGCGGGTCTGGAGGAAAATTTATTTCCAAGTTACATGGTTCAAAAAGACCCCGATCAGTTGGATGAAGAACGTAGATTGTTTTATGTAGCAATTACTCGGGCTAAACAACATCTTGCATTGTCCTATGCAAATACGCGTTATGTTTTTGGAAATCTAAGAATGTGTGAAGCCAGTCGGTTTGTTGAAGAAATTGATCCAGAACGAATGGAAATGGATAAATCCATACGCAATGCTGTTTTTGATTTGACAGATGATGCAAAAGCAACAAAACAAAAGTGGTCTTTGTCCAAACCAAAATTTACACAAGAACAGATTCAAAATTTTAGTCCAAGTGCATCCGACTTAATTCAAACTGGGATGATGGTAATTCATCAAAAATTTGGAAGAGGTAAAGTAATTGCCATTGAAGGGAATAAAGATAATAAAGTTGCAACCATTCTGTTTTCAGAAATTGACAATCCGCAACGAAAAATCATACTGAAATTTGCCAAATTGCAAATTATAAAATAAATCCCAAGCCATTGGAAATTTATACAATGATTTGTCTTCCTTTAAAAATAAGTAAAATAAAAGAATTGGAAGGCAAAGATTAAAAAACCTGTATCTTTAAATTTCATGCAACAAGCAATTATTTTAAGGTTTATTCGTTTAATCGCTTCATGAATCTGTACGCAAATACCAGCAGGTGGAAAATCATTCTTTTCGGTTTGGGATTGGTTTTTATGATCCTGCCACTTTTCTATTCTAATTATCTGGCTAAAAAACTATCAGCACTTGAACTCAGTAAAGTAAAATTATTTGAAACCACTTTGGTTGAAATCACCAATACCAGCAATTTAAATGAGGATATGAGTTATGAGTTGGATATCCTTACTAAAAGCATTATGGATCTTCAGGTTGTTTCAATAAACAGAAACAATGAAATTGAGTTTTATAATTTTCCAGCAAATACCGATACCCTTTCCTTATTAAATGAGTTGAAATCCAAAGGTCCTCCACCAGTAATAAGCGATGATTATACGATCTATTACAGGTACCCTAAAATTCTAACCTGGCTGAGTTATTTTCCATTGGTACAGTTATTCCTTTTATTATTATATGCCGGTATCGGTTATGCTGTATTTAATGCTTCACGAAAAGAAGAGCAGAATAGAATTTGGGTAGGAATGGCAAAAGAAACGGCGCATCAATTGGGAACACCAATATCAGGAATGATGGGATGGATTGAACATTTACGAACCAATAATTTAAGTTCTATAGAACAAGAGCAGGTCATTAATGAAATGGAATACGATATTCAAAAACTTCAACAAGTTGCTGACCGATTTTCTAAAATTGGATCGAAGCCTGAATTGATATTAACGAATCTGTTTCCTGTTTTGGAATCTTGCAAAAACTATATAGCAGCCAGGGCTTCTAAAAGTATTCATTTTGAAATTTTGAACCAGGATCGTTCGAGTTTATCAGCATCTATTAATGTCAATTTATTTTCATGGGTTATTGAAAATTTGTTACGGAATTCATTGGATGCAATGGACCATAAAGGACTCATACAGTTTGAATTAATGGAGGATTCTCATTGGATTTATCTTAATATTAAAGATTCAGGCAAAGGGATTCCAAATTCACAGTGGAAAACGATTTTCAAACCTGGATTTACCACTAAAACCCGTGGATGGGGACTTGGACTTTCATTAGCCCGGCGAATTATTGAGAATTATCATCAGGGAAAGATTTATGTCAAAAACTCTGAGATCGGTAAAGGAACCACAATTTCTATTCAATTGCCCCGAACGACTTAATTTTTGAATGCCAATATTCTAGATTTTCAAGACTTTTTGACAAACTTAATTTGGGAACGTATAGCTTATATTACAATATGTCATTGTATCTCAGTTAGTTAAATCAAACCATGGCTTCTTTGTAGGGTAAATCAAACCTGGTGTAATTTTTAGATTTTCATGTAAGAAATTATTTTAAAATTCCCGATTAATGAATCGTTAATTGCTACCAGCTTCTATGCATTTTGATACTACCTTTGCAGGCATTAATCAAGCGGTATAAAATTCGGATGTATGGGTTTTTATGGGAGAATTTCACCACGATCTACAATTGAAAGCTTTGGAATAAAAAACACAACCAATCAATATTGTAATTTATCAGCAGAAGAACTTGTCGCTGAGTCTTTAAAACGTCAACAGGGAACTCTTAGTAATTCAGGTGCACTTTGCATTCGTACCGGAGAATTTACTGGCCGAAGCCCGGAAGATAAATTTACTGTTGACAATGAGCTGACCCACGATGCAGTTGATTGGAATAAATTTAATAAATCTTTTTCACAGGAAAAATTTGATGCACTTTTAAAAAAGGTTGCAGCCTATTTTGAAGGCAAAGATGTATTTGTCCAGGATGCATTTGCATGTGCCGATACACGATATCGAATCAGCGTACGGGTATTTGCTGAGTATCCCTGGAGCGCCCAATTTGCCGGGAATATGTTTATTCGTTTAAAAGAAAACGAGCAGGACGAATTCTTGCCAGATTGGTGTATTTATTGCGCTCCTGGATTTTATGCAGATCCTGCAGTTGATGGTACTCGTCAACATAATTTTTCTATCATAGACTTTAAATCAAAACGGATTTTAATTGGGGGATCTGCTTATACCGGTGAAATTAAAAAATCGATATTTACCATTCTCAATTTTATTTTACCGTATCAGCAAGAAGTACTTTCGATGCACTGTTCTGCAAATATTGGTAAAAATGGAGATACTGCCATTTTCTTTGGATTATCAGGTACTGGGAAAACGACCTTATCCGCTGATCCCAACCGCGCTTTGATTGGAGATGATGAACACGGTTGGTCTGATGAAGGTATTTTTAATTTTGAAGGAGGTTGTTATGCAAAGTGCATCGATTTAACTGAAGAAAAAGAGCCAGATATCTTTCGAGCCATTAAACCGGGTGCAATTCTGGAAAATATTGAGTTTTATCCTGGAGGAAATGTCCCGGATTTTTCGAATTCTACGATCACTGAAAATACCCGCGTATCCTATCCGATCCATCATATACGTAATGCCAAATTGCCATCCAAAGGAGGCCATCCCAACAATATCTTTTTTCTTACCTGTGATGCATACGGAATTTTACCACCCATTAGCAAGCTGACAACAGGTCAGGCAATGTATCATTTTATATCCGGTTATACCGCTAAAGTTGCTGGTACAGAAGCTGGTATTACAGAGCCAAAAGCGACATTTTCCAATTGCTTTGGCGCCCCGTTTCTGCCATTGCACCCAACATTTTATGCTGCAATGCTTGGAAAACGAATTGACAAATATCAACCTAAGATCTGGTTGGTAAATACCGGCTGGACAGGTGGACCTTATGGAACGGGAAGCCGCATTAAATTAGCTTATACCCGTGCATTGATTACAGCAGTGATGAATGGAAGTCTTAATCAAGCTGGCTATGAGAAACACGAACTTTTTGGCTTAGAATATCCAACTTCTTGTGAAGGAGTCCCAGCGGAAATCCTAAATCCAAAAAACACCTGGGCAGATAAAAATGCCTATGATCAGAAAGCGAATCAACTGGCAGAATTGTTTATCAATAATTTTGAAAAGTATAAAGCAAAAGCCAGCGCAGAAATGCTTGAAGCGGCACCAAGATTATTGTCTGATGTTAAGCATTAGACCTGCCTCAATTTTATACTACGTGTGACCAATTTGCGTTGTAGTAAATTTAAGGCGCTGTTGATTGATGCAAATTTCACTTCCAAAGTTTCGGACCCTTTGTTTTTTAGGATTGACTTCATTGACAATTCAGGCCTGTTATAATTGTACTCAAGCCAACACGAACCTTAACCCTGAAGCCAAATCCTGGACTGAGCTCAGCCAGTTAGGTCTGCTCCAATTTAAAAATGCACAACAGGAATTGGATACAATCGAAATGAAAAAATTACATGATTCTTTTCATTGTGCCGGTGAAGAATGCACAGGCGAATGTGAATATTATCAGATTGATTTTATAAATAGAGATCAGCACAGATTCTTTTCAATCCGCTCCTTTAGTAATTATGTCCAATTTTATGTTTACAGTGATCAGAACAATACCAGCAATCGATTTGATGAAGAATATACCGGTTATTTAGATGTGAATCGAGATACAGTCTTTTCATGGAAATATTCAAAAGTAGCCTTGCTTGATTCGGCAAATAATAAAATGGTATTGATTGAAGTTGAAAATCCAAAACTCAATCAAATTAATATCAGTAAACTTTACTTTCAGAAACATTTGGGTTTGATTGCATACCAAAATTTGAACAATGAGCTTTGGTATTTGCAATAGGAATTAAAAATGGTGCAATTCATGGGTTTGTTTAAAAATTAGCTTCGCTTTTAATATGAAAAAAAAATTACTCGCAATAGGATCGTTATTTTATCTGTTTATTTTTTCCTTAACAGCACAGACAACCCTTCATATTAATGGGATGGTGACGGATTCTTCCGGTGAAGCACTTAGCCATGCAAGTATTTTAATTTTGGATGCTCAGGATAGCACCTACATCGGTTTTACCCAATCAGACAATTCAGGTAATTTTAATATTAAAGAAAAAACAGACAAGCCAATTATACTTAAAATAAGTTATCTCGGTTATTTTTCATTTGAGAAACGCATAGATCCGTTGCAGACAACTAAATTGGAATTGGGTGCAATTCGCTTAACACCCATTAATAAAGTCTTATTTGAAGTCGTAATTAAAGAAGCCAAAGCTCCTTTAAAAATGCGTGGAGATACGATTGAATACGATGCCAGCACATTTAAAGTTCCTATTGGTTCTACCGTAGAAGATTTATTGAGAAAATTGCCAGGTATCGAAGTTGCAAACGATGGCTCAATTACCAGCCAAGGTCAATCGGTAAATAAATTGACAGTAGATGGGAAGCGTTTCTTTGGGGAAGACCCAAGCATGGCTACTAAAAATTTACCTGCAGAAAGTGTTTCAAAAGTTCAGGTTTTTAATGAAAAATCTGAGCAAGAGAAATTGACCGGATTGTCAATTGATAAAGACCAAAAGACCATGAATCTTGAATTAAAAGATGAGTTTAAGAAAGGTGGTTTTGGAAAAATTCTGGCTGGACTTGGTATTGAACAGCGGGAAGATTTTCAAACGGGGACCAGTCAAACGGAAGCAAAATGGGAGATGAAGGGTAATTACAATAAGTTTAATAAAAAGGAACAATTCAGTTTAATTGGAGTGCAAAATAATACCGGCAGAAATGGGATGAATTGGAATGACTACCAGGATTTTAGAGGTCAACAAAGTTGGGAATGGAATTTTGCTGAGGAGCTCTTTAGTTTTTCGCAGTCATTTAGATTTTATGCTGGTGGTACAGATGAAAGTTCTGATGAATTTGGAGGCTCAGAGGGTTATTTTGGAGATGATGCAGCCGGTATTCCAAAAAATTCTCAAGCTGGATTTAATTACAACTACGATTTCAACAAAACAAAAATATCAGGAAGTTATACTTATAAACAGAATAATTTGTTTGCAAAAGCAATACGGAAACGGCAATTTTTTCTACCGGATCAAAATTATACAACGGATGATCAAAGTGATCTGGAACGAAAAAACGGATCCCATAGGGCAGAAATGATTTTTGAAAAGGAGCTGGATTCCTTACACACCATTTTGTTTAAATTGCGCGGAAATGGAATATTTACAAATCAAATCAGCCAGGGTAAATTCTTAAATTTATCTGAAGAAGGCAGTTTAACCAGTTCACTAAATCTGGATCGAAACGCAGATCGTAAAAATCTGGGCTGGCAGGGAGTTGCTTATTTTAAAAAGAAGTTTGTAAACAAGCGCCGGAATTTAGGTGTCAATTTTATATACAGCGAAAATGATCGTGAAACAGACGAAGATCTGTACTCCAATAATAATTATTATGGATCCGGAGGCATGGATTCAATTGTGAATCTTGATCAGTTTATTGATTTTAATACAAACATACGTTCTATAAAATCAAGTGCCCTGTATGTAGAACCTTTGGGTAAAAATTTCGCACTGCAATTTTTAGGAAATTTCATTCAACGGAATGATCAATTGGTACGAGATGTATTTGATAAGGTGTCTGATACCCTGGTAGCCAATCAAGACTATACCTATGATAATGATCATTTGTTTCGCATGGGTAGAGTGGGTACCTCTCTTCAATTTGGAAAAGCTGGTTTCAATGTATCGGGAGGATTGGCAGTTCAATCTATATATTTGAATGGCCAATTTCGGCAGGGCATCCAAAATTTTTCAAAAATTAATAAGGATTACCTGGATGTGTTGCAAACCGTTTCATTAAACTATCAACTTGCTACCAACAAACGAATGAGTCTGAATTATGCTAAAAATGTTCAAGAACCAAGTTTTAAAAATTTATCTCCTATCATTGATAATACCAATCCATTTTTTATTCGAATAGGCAATTCAGAATTGGATCCGGAAGTCTTGCACCAAATTTCTGGAAATTACAATGCGAATAATCAGCTAAATTTTACAAATTATAATATAAACCTGAATTATACGTATTACGAAAATCAGCATATAAATGAACAATCCATAGATAGTTTTTTAGTAAGCACTTCTCGGGCTGTAAATTTCAAAGGCGGTCAACGCATGGGAAGCTACCTATCCTATAGTTTTCCAATTATAAAGAATCGTTTGACTGTTCGGACTAATTTAAATTACAGTTTCAATCTTTCAAAAAGCATCATCAATAGCGTTTTAAATAATTCCAAAGGAAATTATACTGGATTTGGGGTAAATTTATCCTGGACCCCTAATGAAATTTATTCTATTTACTCAGAAAACCGGTGGAATTATTCCAATACATCTTACTCAATTCAATCTGATCAAAATTATACCATCTTTAGCCAGACCTATAATTTACAAGGCAATGCGCGTTTATTGTGGGGTGTATTTTGTAATGCGTCGCTTGATTACAGATTGTACAACAATGATCAATTTAATGTAGCTTATAACATTCCCATTCTGAATGCGTCTGTGTATAAATTATTTTTGAAAAACAAGGGACTTGAACTCCGGTTATCGGCTTATGACTTGTTGAATAAGAATGTTTCAATTCAACAACAGGCAAGTGGAACGCAGATATCAGATACACGGACCTATTCACTGGCCCGTTATTTTATGTTGAGCCTGAGTTATAATATGAAGGGAATTAAAGCAAGCGTCAAACGATCCAATGAATGGATGTATTAAAATGAAATATAAATCAGCATGTATAGAGACATAAAGATTAAAACGCTGGTCCTGTGTTTGTGTAGCTTTTATTTACACACAACAGAGCATTTAATGGCACAGCTTGTTTTTGGGGAAGTTCAATATTCACAAACAAATGATTGGACAAAAATTGCAACCGCCTTGCCTTATTTAAGTCAAGAGGAAAAAGACCAGATTCAGTACAGTTGGGGAAAGGGCCGGGCCTATTCTGAAAAAATGAGATTGATATTTAATGATTCGGCATCGTTTTATTCATATATCCAGGATGATAAAAGCGAGGAATCGATCTGGAGTTATAAGAAAAACACCTTTGAAATTAACCGCAATTTTCGTTCGAATAAAATGCAGGATCGAATCGGATTGCTTGGTAAAAATTACATTGTTAAAGATGAAATTCCTAAGCGAAGATGGAAAATTCACAATGAAATTAAAGAAGTTAGTGGCTATGTTTGTATGAAAGCAGAAACCTACGATTCAATCAAGTCCCAACGAATCATTGCCTGGTTTACAGATAAAATATTAGTGCCCGCTGGACCGGCTGAATTTGGTGGATTGCCAGGACTTATACTTGAAATAGATATTAATGATCAATCCAGTTTAATAGTGGCAGAGGAAGTTAAACTCAACAAGAAGACTCAATGGCCTACGATTAATTCAAAAGGAAAGTCGATTGATTATAAAAAGTATCAAAGCATCGTTAAAACATATATTTCTGACTGTATTGAAAGGCGTAGAAATCCATATTGGGATTTGAGGTATTGAAAAAATTTTGATAATTTAAATCTTTCGAAAAATTGATTGAAAACTTCAAGTGTTTTTAGTTTTATGTTTAATTTACAAATAAGTATATATTTATTTAAGTAATAATATTCAGGGTAAACCCTTAGTTCAATCAGGGTAAACCCTGATTTTTAAAATTCAGGGTTTACCCTGATGTGAAAGACAAATAGATGTCTCATCTTTGTATCCAACACGCAAATTAATTTTTTTATTAAAATTGATCAACCCTAAATATTTGCGTATGGTAACAACAACAATTTAAGCCCATCTGATCCTTTAATTTCTAGCTGAATTTGGGAGTTCAAGAATAAGCCTTACTTATTTTTATTAGGAATTTACAAATGTAATTTCTATGAACATGCTTAGTAAAGCAATGTAAGGACTGTCTCATTCCTATTCAAAATGCAAGCGAGCTTAAAACCTTAGGAGAAAAATTTGATCCGAACACTCCTTAACAAGGTAGGACATCATTTTTAATTTAAAAACAATGAAAAATTTACTGTTTTTACTGACATTTCTATTGTTCTGTGCGTTTACCAATAAGACGATTGGACAGATTTATGAAATCCCTGACATTTTATATTCTCAAATTAGTATTGATAATGAAACACCTTTGTCGGGATGCAGCGAAATCTCGGTATGTGTTGGAGCTCATAACTTTACTGAAAACCCGTATTATACGCTTACCAACACTAAAATACAAATGGTAGTGAATGAAGCTGAATTTGAAGTTGTAGACCTGGGTGTTTTTGATTATGTAGGTCAGGATCCGAATTCAGGATATTCGATCTACGAAGCTGAACATGATTTGTTGTCTATCTATGATCCAAATTGGATAGAAACACCGGATGGCTTTGAATATTTTTGTTTAAAATTAGTCAAATTAAATACTGCTAATTTTAAAGGCGGAGTACATATTCGAATTATAATTTTTCCAGGTACCCAAGATGAACAAAAATTGGAGTATGATTCTCCTTGGATCATTAGTACCTTAATGAACCAAATCGGGACTAATGCTTCATCAGTTACTTATCTATCAACCATTGCAACACATGATGATCCGGCACAACCTTTACTCGGACGATTGTTGCTTACATCGCTTGCATGTAATACAGTCAGCGGACCAAGCTCAGAATATAATGAGCAAAATTTTATTTTGCATGGTAAATTGATAATTGATAAAAACTATTGTTTTTATGGTAAAATATATATGGATGATGGAGCTACAATTCAAGTTAATCCAGGATACACTTGTAATATTGGATGGTACGATCAAAATTTAGGAAGTTTGTTGCGTACCACTATAGATGCATGTGGAAAAATGTGGAAAATGATTGATGTTGAGCAATTTGGTATTCTTAATATTACGAATACAGATATCAATGATGCCCTTTATGGAACCTACCTTAAAAACAGAGCAACAGTAAATACTAATCATTCTGTCGTTTACAATAATAATTACATTGGTATTTACAATGATTTAGAAGATAGTAAATCGATTGCAAATTTAAATTCAACTTATTTCAATTATACCTCGCCATTTAAAGAAAACTGCAGCAATTGCTTAGGTTTAAGACTTTTTGATAGGACTTTAGCAGGGGTTTATTTAGGAAAATCTCAGATAAGTGGAAATAGTATTTATGCAGAAAATTTACTTAACGGAATCATTACATACAATTCAACCCTAAAACTAAATGATGGTCACTTTAATGGTATTCGTGATTATGGTACACCCGATAACGGTAACCCGAATGGAAAAGCAATTAATACTATAGGGTATGCAAATACTAGCCTTGTAGAAAATTCCCAATTTGATAATTGCAATTGGGCAATCTACTCAAAAGGTGTAAATTGTGAAGTCAATTACAGCAACATGTATAATGTTTTGACCGGAATTCAGTTTGATTACAGCCCGGGTAGGTCCTTTAAGGTTTTCCACAATGATATTGAAGCAGAAAATATAGGCATCAATTTTTGTTGGACCGGCGAGGTTAATACTGTAAGTGTAACTGAAAATGATATTAGTTTATTAGGTTCAAATGCTATTGGCATAGAAATAAACCATACAAATGGTACCAGTTTAAAGATAATAACAGATAATGACATCTACCTGGGTCCGGGAAAGATTGGAATCGAACATTTAGCCAGTAAAGGAACTACGATTGCATACAATACGGTGTTTTCAAATAGTACCAATGCCATTGAGAATGTTGGGATTGGGATTTTTGGAGGATCGGATGCCTATGCTTTATGTAATTATTTGTCATCCTCTATTGTTTGCGCCAATAAGGGACTGTTGGTTTCGCAATCTGCAAACAATTTATGTTTGGGCAATGCAGCAGATGATTGGTATTATGATTACCAATACATAGGCACAAATAGTGGAACACTCTTTGGGAGCAATGTTATGGACAATGCAAACCATGGTTTGTGTTTAGGAATACCCAATATAGGACCATTGGGAGGTGCATTAATCGGAGTTCAGGAACATACAGGCAATAAATGGACCGGAAGTTTCGCCGGAAAAGCTGCAAAACATTATGGAAATTCTCAAGATAGAGATAAGTCCAGATTTATAATTAATGCGTTAGATCAACAGCATCCTGAATATAAGCCTATAAATTTTTTAGAGCTGGCAAATGACGGTTGGTTTACAAATGACAACCAAAATGCTTCATTATTATCTTGCCCAAACGGTGTTGGTTCTTCGGATCATCCGCGAATATTCCCAAGATCTGAAGATTATCTTATTGCTAGCAATGGGTTTGACTATGGCAATGATGCCGGTTCAAGAATCTGGACTTCGCAAAGACAATTATATCGGGAAATTGCCAAACAAGATGAATTTTCAAATTTACCGATGGTTTATCAAAATTTTTACAATAGCCAAACTGAAACAAGTGTTGGCCAATTTGAAAATGTGGAACTCCTAATTGATTCAGCAAGTTTAATAACAATCAGTTTACAACAAGCCCTTGATTCCATCAATGCAGTATCTGACAGTTTTTCGGTTGAAATATTCGAATTATTGGATAGCCTGTTAATCCAAACAGATTCTTTGGTTAAATTGCAGTTGCAAGCAGAGATATTCGAAATTCAATCTGAATTTGATACATTAGAAATTTCTAAAAATTATCTCAAGTTGCAATTACAAAATGCTATTTATACCATTTTAATCCAGGCTCTTCAATTGAATGCCGAGATTACAATTGATACAATTTACGAACAAAATCAACAATTGGTTAATGAAACTTATCTAAACATGTTGCTAGATGATGATTGGGAAATTGATTCATTAGACCAACAAATTGTAAATGATATTGCATCGCAATGTGCTTTATTAGGTGGAGATGCGGTTTACAGAGCAAGAGCAATATTAAAACTGTTTAATCAATCTGGATTTAACGATGATAGTATTTGTAGTCAAGCAATGCAACAATATGGTTCAAAAAAAATTCAGGAGATGGATGAAATTGAAGTTTTTGTACAACCGAATCCAAGTTCAAAAAGTGTTAATGTCCAATTAGATAAAGCTGAAGCTGTTATTGAAAAAATTATACTTAAAGATGGAACAGGGAAAATCTTACAGAGAATTCAAAATGAGTTGAGAAGTAATTATTTGGAAATATCTATTTTAGATTTGAATCCTGGTATTTATTTTTTGGAATTTAAATTTAATAACGGCAAAATATTAAACAAAAAAATTGTGAAGATCTAATTTTAACAAGAGGTGGTTTAAAAACCACCTCATTTTTTATTATGAAAATTATACTAATTATTATTCTTTCAGTTACATGCTTAAAAGCACAAGGAAAAAGAGATTATATTTGGATGTTAGGAGGCTCAAATTCTAGTGTAATTGATACAAATTTTTACAGATTCAAAATTGATTTTACAAACAACAAAAGGACTATTAAAATAACAAATAAAGATTTTAGAATTCACCAAAACAACGCAAGCATTTGTGATGAAAATGGTAAATTTTTAATGTATACCAGCGGATGTTGGATTTCAGATCGTTTATATCGACCCATGCCAAATGGAATTATCAATGAAGGCCCAGGACATGATTTTGATTGTAAGTTTGGAGACTATACTGTTGACAATGGAACTCTTATATTACCATTTCCAAACAAAGAACAGCTTTATTTAATTTTACATAAATATTGGGATTTTGTACAAGATTCATTATCAATTACCGCTGTAACAAAGTTGTTATACTCAATTGGAGATGTGAATTTAAACAATGGGTATGGTGATCTAAGTATTAAAAACCAAATTCTCATTGACCAATACCAATCTTCTTCAGATCTCACTGCAACTAGACACAGTAATAATTTAGACTGGTGGATAATTAGTCCTGGTAGAGCCAACAATAAGTATTTTATAGTTCAGATGACAGCACTGGGTCCTTTGCCGTATAAAGAACAAAGCATTGGCCTCGATTTTTATTATTTGGATGATGGAGGTTCACAATCTTGCTTTTCGCCTGATGGAAAACAATATTCCCGAATGACTCCCAGCAATGGTTTGTTTTTAATGGATTTTGATAGAAGTTCTGGTACGCTAAGTAATTTTAGAAATATTATTACGGGAAGCGAAACCAATGACCATACCGTTGGAGTTGCATTTTCTCCCGATTCCCGTTTTGTGTATTTGAGTTATCGTTGGGATATCTATCAATACGATACCCAAGATCCAGATCCTCAGTCAGCTTTGGTCCATTTAGATACCTGGGATGGATATGTAGAAGATGGTATTTGGGCAGCAGGTTTTGATGCAGCCATGTTGGGGCCAGATTGTAAAATTTACATCCGCACTGGTACCAGTAATAAAGTTATGCATGTGATCCATGATCCCAATCAAAAAGGACTGGATTGTCATTTTCAGCAACATGGGATCCAACTGCCTGCCTGGAATCATGCCAGTATTCCCAATTTTGTCAATTATCGCTTGGGTTATGAACCGGTTTGTGATAGCAATCTGGTTATGAGTTTTATTGGAGATCCAAAGGAGTTTATTTATGATGCGTTGGTCTATCCCAATCCTATAAAAAAAGAACTTCATATTGACTATCATGAACCAAATAATTCAACAAAATCTATAAGCATCTTAAATTCAACCGGACAGCTAATTAAAATAAACACATTTATACAAACCAGTCAACAACAAACCATCCAGCTGGATGATTTACAATCTGGTATTTATTTTGTAAAAATTATTTTAGAAGACAAAAGAATTATATTGAAACGAATTGTAAAGTAAACCTAAACCATTTTTCAATGCAAATGAATATTATTGCGTGTAAGTGGTGTCTTTAAGCAATTGAAGGCGCCACTTTTGTTTTTAAAAAGAGATTGAACTGCTATTAATATCCAAGATATATTTGGATTTATATCAATTTACAATATTTAAAAGTAAATATTAGTAAATCAAATTATTTAGTGTATCAACGTATCCTCCCCAGGCTTTTCTGGTTTTCTATATTTCGGAAATGTGATTTCAGGTTGATCCGGTCGGATGGAATCATACGGAATTGTCAAACTATCGTATTTAATGCGTTTTGCCAATACAATTAAAATCGAATCTGATTCCAATTCTATTTTACGCATTAACTCTTCGATGCATTTTGTTTTTCGATCTTCAATAAATTTTTTACGCAATTCTGTAAATCGAGTTTGAACCAGATCCTGTGTTTGTTCTTGTTTTGATTTGCAAGAGCCTAACCCTACAATGATACCAATGGCTGCAAGTTGAATTAATTTCATAATCCTTGTTGTAGTTGCAGAATTTCTTTTTTACGGAGAGCTACAATGGAATCTAAAAAGATAGGATGATTCAATTGATGAAAAATCCGGCAGAAGGAATCTGCTTCCCGGCTTAAATTATTGATTTCTAATTGCAGCAAACTGTCTGCTTTAAATTCAATGATGCGATTTAGTTTTGGAGATTCATCAATGCAAGAACTAAACAGAAACAACATACTAAAACACCTAAAGATTCCATTGATATTAAAATTGCTTTGCACTTGTTTCATTGGATTGATTTAAAAGATCTCAGCTCATTTTAGAACGAAGTATAAAATTCTGACCCAAATAAACCCTTCTAACGGTTTCATTGGCTGCTAATTCTTCAGCGGTGCCGGACATTAGAATTTTACCATCTACTATCAAATAGGCCCGATCTGTAATGGATAAGGTTTCTTGAACATTGTGATCCGTAATCAGAATTCCGATGTTTTTCGCTTTTAATTTTTGTACGATCAATTGAATGTCTTCAACAGCAATGGGGTCAATACCAGCAAAAGGTTCGTCCAATAAAATAAAGTGTGGATCGGATGCCAAAGAACGTGCAATTTCTGTTCGCCTGCGTTCGCCGCCACTTAAAGAATCTCCTGGATTTTTACGTACCCGGTTTAAATTAAATTCGGCCAACAAGGTTTCCAGTTTGTCTCGTTGCGCTTCCTTTGTTAATGCAGTCATTTCTAAAATGGCACGGATATTATCCTCTACACTCAGTTTGCGAAAAACGGAAGGTTCTTGGGGTAAATAACCCAATCCTTTGCGAGCCCTTAAATACATGGGATCCCGCGTGATTTCATCTTCGTCCAGGTGGACCGATCCCTGATTGGGTGTTATAAATCCAACAATCATATAAAAGGTAGTTGTTTTTCCGGCCCCATTCGGGCCCAGTAATCCAACAATTTCACCTTCCTGAACTTCTACCGATACCCCATTGACAACGGTTCGTGCACCAAATGATTTAACCAGGTCTTTTGTGAATAATTTCATGTTAGGGTTTTATAGTCACAGCAATGTCCCAATCCGCTCGTAATTCCGGTAAACTAAAATTCCACACCGTCTCAGCCTGATTTTTTAGTTCATAATTGGCAGCATCCCATCGTTGGTTTTGATTTTTATCTTCAATTAATCGAAGTTTATAATTTCCAGGTAGCAAGTTAGGGAATAATAATTCCTTTGTCTGATCAAATTTAGATAAGATTCTCGTTGTACGAACTTGCTCTCCTTCAACAAGTTCAAGGATGTAGGCTGCATTCGTATTTAATGAATCTAATTTTAAAGTCAATTGACTTAATGCAGATTTTTCAAGATATCGAATTGTAAAAGTATCTGTTTTATTTTCTAAATCCGGCCACAGGACAACAGATGCTTTTTCAAAAATGAGTTTAAACTCCGATTTATTTTTAAAATTTCCCAGTATGCTAAAAGATCTTGGATCCAGACGATCCATTTGTACACTTAAATTGGTAATACTGGAATCTGTAGTGGAAATTTTTGAATTATAAACATTTAATACAGGATCCTTAAAACTAAATATTGGAAATTCACCGGGCTTTAAAATGCGTTCTTTCAAATTCAGTGAAACGGGATCCGGAGCATTGGATTTGTTGCGAGCTGAAATTATAAAACTATCGAGGTGACCGGGATACTTAATGCGCAAACTATCAGGATCTGATTTTAAATTCCATATAAGCAAACTATCAGCCGTTTGTAACCATTGAAAATTTGTTTCATTATTGAATGTGATTTTTAAAGAGTCCGGCATCTCATTAAATTGCAATTTTAATTTCCCGTTACCAGAAACTTTGTCTTTAATAAATAATGGTGGTTTGGATTCTGAAAGGTATAGGTTAAACTGTTTTTGCAAGCTGTCATTGATTTGGATGCTTTGATCAAGAAAAGCAATCGATTCACCAAATTGATCAAAGTAATAATTTTGATTTTTATCTAATAAAGCATAAAGTTTATACGTACCCGGACTCAGGTTTTCCAATTTAAATCGTCCAGCGGTATCCGTAAAGCTAAAGTAAAAGGGTTTTAATTTTTGAAAAGCACTGTCATGTAAGTTATTGTACAATCCTACCAGAATTTTTTCTTTTACCTGATTAGAATATGCATCTTTTACCTGGCCTACAATTTTTAAGGAATCAATAAAATTGCCAGTAGAAAAAATGTACCTCAAATCCCTTTGTACATTTCCAACGGTAATGTCTTTGATTGATTCTCCAAATTGAATGGAGTAGGTTGTATTTTCTTTTAATTGTTCGCGTTCATCAAATTCAATAATTAATTCCTTTCCTTTTAAAATGTATTTAGGTTGATATTGCAAACTGGGTGATATAGTAATATTTGACTGGGGACTTTCCAATCGGATCCATTCATCAAAATAAAAATACAGGCTGTGTTCTTTAAAATTTTTTTGTTGGGCTGGGCTGGATTTAGCACTCAGTATACCGGGAGCTTTTTTATCTTCAGGTCCTCCACTAATACCTTTTATATTGGCACAGGAATTTAAAAGGAAAGCAATTAGTATTAATAGGGAGCTCCTTAGATTCATAATGCAAAAGTACACAGGATTAGGGATTGCTCCGGCCTTTCCATTCGATGCTTACCGGCAACCAGGATGCGATTCCCAGTAAAATGAAATAAATTGTATGCAATGGCTCTAATACGATAAACCAAATTTGCCATTTTGAAATTTTATAGAAGCGGCAAGCATCGTATTGTAATAAGAAATCCAGCAATAATTGGAGCATAATAGCCGTAATACTTGCTAGAATGTAATTAACGGAACCTAAGGAAATGGCGACAACCAGAAAACTAAGCAACAAGATTCGTTGAATCCAGATCAATGCAGGAATCCATTTTAAATTCCAATCAGTTATATGGCGCATTTTTCCTGCCCAACGCAGTCTTTGTTTGATTAAATCTGTCCAATTTGAAACAGCCTGTGTTTCAACAATGCTGTTGGCTAACTTGGAAAAAACGATTCCATCAGGATAAACGGATTTTATTTTTTCTAATAAGAAGATATCATCTCCGGAAGCTATATGATAATTGTCTTCATAAACATTGTGTTCTAAAAAAACCTGTTTCCGGTAAGCCAAATTTGCACCACTGCACAGATAGTGTAATCCGGATTTAATACCAGCCGCATTGACCAATCCATTTGCTGAAAAATCCAGCGCTTGAAACCGGGCAATTAAAGAAGAGCGGTTTGTAATTTTTACAGGACCAGAGACTAATTTAACTTTCGGATCATTAAAGAAAGGGATCATAGATTGAATCCAATCAGGGGCTACCAAGCAATCCGCATCCGTGGTAAAAATGAGTTCACCTTTAGCATGATTGACTCCATACGCGATTGCTTTTTTCTTGGATCCTTTGATGGTGGTTCTTTTATAAACACCCAGCCGCATGTGCACAAAGCGAGGGTCTTCAATGGATTCCAATAAATCATAGGTATCATCTTCAGATTGATCATCAACGACGATCACCTCTAATTTATTTGGAGGATAATTTTGGTTTAGGCACGATTGAATGCAGGCTAAAATTGAATCTTCTTCATTGCGTGCGGCGATGAGGATTGTCACCATGGGTAATTCGGCAGATGTCGGTATCAATGGCGGGTTGATCCGATTCCAATAATAAATGTAGTAAGCAATAAGACAGAGATAAATAAACGTACTGATGACTGTAGCTAAGCAGAATATGAACACCTTATTTTTTTATTCAAACAAATCGTCATACCTGCTATCTGCAAGTTGCACTTTTTTAGAATTTTGAGGAGCTTGTTGAGTTGTTTCAACATCTTCGTAGCTGGTAAATTTATCATCAAATTCCTCTTGATGAACCTGTTGGTTGATTTGACCAAATTTGCGATAAATCCAGGCTTTAAATATTAAACCAATGCTGACAAAGGGCAATCCAACCAGATTAATGAGCGCCTGAATCAAACCAGAAACTGGTGAAACAACGATTTGTTTCCATATCGCTGTAATATAAGACCAAACCAGTTTGGGTTCTAAAATGAAGGCTATTAAAAGCAATACCGGACAGGCATACCACATCAATTTGTAAACCTGAAAAAACAAGTAAAAAAAGCCTGCGATAAAAAGCAGGAATATGAGGCTTCCAAAGAATTTTTCAGCAAATCCTTTTCCGGAAGAATAATTATATGTCCTTAATATGGCCATCCCGTGCAAAGATAATAAAATGTATTAAAAAAATAACTAATATGTAAAACTAATTGATTGTAAATTTCTCAATCGTTGACGGATGCCGTTACTGTTTGAAAGTAAGTCTCGTAGAGCTTCTTATATAAACCATTTTCCCGGGCAAGAAGTTCCGCAGGAGGGCCAAATTCTTTAATTTCTCCATGTTCTAAGGCCATCACATAATCAGCATGTTGAATGGTTGACAATCGATGGGCAATCACAATCGAACTCCTCTTTGCAATTAGTTTTTCGATGGCATGTTGCAATATGGATTCGGTTTCTGTGTCGAGGGAGGAAGTTGCTTCATCCAAAATCAAAATATCCGGATCGACCAACAGCGCCCTTACAAAGGAAATTAACTGCCTTTGGCCTACCGATAAGTTGACACCTCGCTCGGCCAGTTGGTAGTTGTAATTGCCAGGAAGGTTCATAATGTATTCGTGGGCTCCAATTATTTTTGAGGCTGCAATTACTTGTTCGAGGTCAATTTCCGGATTTTTAAGACTCATGTTTTCATAGATGCTGCCTTGAAATAAAAACACGTCCTGTAAAACAACCGCAATCCGTTTGCGTAAAAAATCAATTTTATAATCTGAAATGGAATGATTTCCAATCTGAATACTGCCTTGATTGATTTCATACAAACGATTGATCAGGCTAATTAAGCTGGACTTACCGGATCCTGTGCTCCCCACAAGGGCCAGTGTTTTTCCGGGTTCTAATCGGAAAGAAATATTCTTTAAAATATATTCATCAGGGCGGTATCCAAAATAAACCTGTTTAAATTCAAGGGAAGCTTTGAGATCTCCCTGATCAATCGTGCCTTGATCCTGTGTTTGTTCTTTGGTATCCAGAGTTTCAAACACCCTTCCACCCGCTACCAGCCCCATTTGTAAGGTATTGAATTTATCAGCCAGGGTACGGACCGGTTGAAACAAACGCGACAAATACATAGGGAATGCAACCAGTTGTCCGATGGTTACAACGCCTTCCAACACACCCTGAGCACCCCACCAAACCATAAATCCAAGGGAAGCTGCAGAAATGATTTCAACAACTGGAAAAAATACAGCATAATAAAAGATTCCATCGAGATTGGCTTGTGTGTATTCGCGGTTTATTTCCTTAAATTTTTTGGCAACCCGTTTTTCTGCGGCAAAAATTTGAACCGTTTTGATTCCTGAAATGTGTTCTTGTAAAAAGGCATTCATACGAGCCACTTGAGCCCGAACCCGCTGAAAAGAATGTTTGACTTTTTCTTTAAATATATAACTGGCCACCAATAATAAAGGAAAGGTCACCAGGCAAATCAAAGTCAGTTTTACACTGGTCCAAAACATCAGTGCCAGTACAGTAATCAAGGATAGTATATCTGCAATGATTGTAATGAGTCCTTCTGAAAATACAGAATTGACGGTTTCCAAATCATTGATTACACGAGTTGTATTGGTGCCAATCGGGGTTTTATCAAAATAAGACAAACGAAGCGATAAAATATGATCGTACATCTTATTGCGTAAATCATAGATGATATTTTGGCCCATGGTATTGGTCAAAATGGTAAAGCTGTACCGTAAAAACGTCAGACTGGCCAGCGCTCCCAAATACCACAGGGAAATACGTTTTAATCCTTCCAGATCACGCACCATGATGTGATCATCTACCATCACATTGGCCAAATAGGGCAAATAGGCATTCAGAGGAGCCATGATGATTGCAATAAGTGCAGAAACCCAGAACAGCAGCCTGTAGGGCTTTACAAAAACAAGCAATCTTTTAAGCGTATTGAAACCGGTCATGTCATTGAATCCTATATTAATGCGAATTGGAAGAAATGGTTTAAATATATGATTTGTTGAAAGGTAAAATATAAAATAATTCTAAGTGATCCTTTATAAACCATAAAATTAAAAGAAATGGGATGCTTTTTAATTCAATAAACAATTTATGGTTTTTGAAAAAGTAAATTTAAAAAGCTGACTTGGATGTGATTTTAATTCATACTATGTGAATCAAATTTCATTTTTGTAAAAAAGAGTTTGGGTAATAAATTTATTGGAAATGTTAGCTTGCGTGGGATTTAGAAATTCACTTCAATTTATTACAACATTCCTTCATCTGCAAAACTATAATACGTATCTTCTGTAACGATTAAATGATCCATAACCTGGATGTCGAGCAATTGTCCGGCAGATTTTAATTTTTTAGTCAGTTCGAGATCCTGATTGCTGGGTCGTGTGGAACCGGAAGGATGATTGTGTACTAAGATCACTCCGCAAGCTTTAATGTCAAGAGCCCTGCTAAAAATAAGTCGTGGATCTGCTACAGTGCCGGTAATCCCTCCTTTTGAAATATTTTCAACGGACATAATTTTATTGGCACGATTGAGGTAAAGGATCCAAAATTCTTCATGACCCAGATCCTGCATTTTTAAACGAATGACATCATAGGCTTGACGACTTGCTACAATGACTTGTTTATCCTGAAACAAACTTTCCTGTCTTCTTCTTCCCAACTCCAGGGCTGCTTCTATAACCAATGCTTTTACTTTTCCAATGCCTTTGTATTTGCACAATCGATCAACGCCCAGTTTACTTAATTCCGTTAAGTCTTGTTTACAGGAATCCATGATATTTCGAGCTAAATCCAATGCATTTTCACCACCACTTCCCGAACCAATTAGAATGGCAAGCAATTCCGAATGGCTTAATGCCAATTTGCCTTTATCCAACAATTTTTCTCGTGGTCGGTCATCTGTTGCCCAATGTTTAATTGAATTTGTTGAGTCTGTTTTAGGTCTACTTCTCATGTAAAAACTGTAAAGTTATTTTTATTAAATTATTAAATCATTACACTTTATTAAATCAACTTGATTATTTATTTTACGTGGTAGGATATTTATTTAATAAGTTGATAGATGATAGTTGATAGATAATAGTTGTTTGTTAGATAGATGATCGTTGTTAGCATGTCATCAATAAGCAATAGCTGTTCAATTAAACATTCCTCTGTCCTCTAGCCTCTAGCCTTTAGCCTCTAGCCTTTAGCCTCTAGCCTTTAGCCTCTAGCCTTTAGCCTCTAGCCTCTAGCCTTTAGCCTCTAGCCTTTAGCCTCTAGCCTTTAGCCTCTAGCCTTTAGCCTCTAGCCTTTAGCCTCTAGTCTCTGGGCCCCATTTTAGAATTCCAGCATTTCAAAATTGCAGCATTCTTCAACCTTCTTCTTATCTTTGCAATTAAATGAGTCAGTCGATTTCCCCATTTGCAGATTTGTTGAGTTACTTTCCAAAAGCTGAGTTGCCACTTACGATTCAATATTCAGATCATCATCAGTTTAGTAAAGCCAACGACGATTTGCCGGATCCTTTGCTTCAACAATTTATTTTCCCAAATCTGGATTTTGAAGTGGATGAGTTTTCTGAATTCCTGCCCTGTCTGCAATTTGAATCCGTAAAAGGCATTCATACCTTGGTTTTGTGGGCAGCCCGATTGATGCGGTATTCGTTTTATCTTATAAATTTTGACGAACAAGGAAGGTTTTTACATTTACAAGAAATTGCAGGTTTTTATTCGGAAGACGAACAACTAATTAACAAAATGGCCCATATTGATGTTACTGGTCATATATACATCCTGGAAGGAACGCTCGATGATTCACATCTTGAAGTTAATCCGGTTCATACAAAAAAATGGATGCTCGAATTTTTACCCGATGGGAATCTTCGAAAATCTGAAGTCAATTTAGAATTATAAATAACCCATGAAAAAAAAATCAGGGAAACCCTTAAAATCAAAAAAAGCAGCGAAAACTCCTCAAAATCAATTACGCGAACGCATTTTAATTTTCTTCCAGCTTAATAGCACTAAAAAATTTACGGCTTTTCAAATTGCTAAAAAACTTAAAGTTAAAGACATTCGTTTTTTATTAGAGCAACTGGATACGCTGGTTGAGAAAAAACAAATTAAACACAGCGCCAATCAGAAATATGCTGCCTTGAGTTCGACTGCATCAAAAGGCGACTCCAAATCTACCTCTAAAGTATTTTCAGGATATGTGGACATGGCACGTGCCGGATTTGCTTATATCATTTGTCAGGATGAAGTGCACGATGTTTATGTGAATCAAAAACATTTAAACGGAGCTGAAGACGGAGATCTGGTTAAAGTAGAATTGCTTCCGGGTCGTCGGGTCAAACCAGATGGTAAAATCATTGAAATCATCACCCGTTCACGGACGCAGTTGATTGGTGTGGTGCGTTTTTACAATCATCGCGCCATTGCTTTTGCACAAGCGGGTAAAAAACTGATTGAGGTCCTGGTCCATATCCCCCGTAACATTCCTGTAGAGGAATTTGATCGGGTAGTGATTGCAATTACCAAATACAAAGAGAAGTCACGGGATTTATTGGAGGGGAATGTTATCCGAAATCTGGGTAAAGAAACTTCCAATGATATTGAGATGCAAAGCATTTTGGTAGACAAAGGATTTCCACTGGATTGGTCAGAAGCTTTACTAACGGCTGCTGATAAAATTTCACCAGAAATTAGCTTGCACAGTTATCGCAAAGATTTTCGTTCGGTGACCACATTCACCATCGATCCATTTGACGCAAAAGATTTTGACGACGCATTGTCTGTACAAAAAAATAAAGAGGGACACTGGGAAATTGGAGTGCACATTGCCGATGTCAGTCATTATGTTGAAGAACATTCTGCACTCGACAAGGAAGCGTTGCGCAGAGGAAATTCAGTTTACCTGGTAGATCGAGTTTTGCCAATGTTGCCCGAAAAATTATCTAATAATTTATGTTCGCTGCGACCGAAGGAAGATAAATATACGTTTTCGGTTGTATTTACATTGGATGATAAATTTAATATCATAGGTCAATGGATAGGGAAAACCTTGATCCATTCAAACCATCGTTTTACGTATGAAGAAGTACAGGAAATTTTAGATGGAAAACAAGGTCCCTATCAAAAAGAATTGCAGTTACTGAATACGCTGGCAACGCATATTCGCAAAGAGCGTATGGCACATGGGTCGATCGACTTTGATTCCGTAGAAGTAAAATTTAAATTGGATGCTCATGGAAATCCATTAGAGTTATTAATCAAAGAGCGCAAGCCGGCACATATGTTGATCGAAGAATTTATGTTGCTTGCCAATAAATACGTTGCTTTATTTATTGCCCAAAAAAACAAGGAAAAACCCATTCCATTTGTATATCGGATTCATGATAAACCGGATCCTGGAAAATTAGAAGAACTCGGTCATTTTGCACTTGAAATGGGATTGAAACTTGACTTTAGCAGTCCTAAAAAAATTTCACAGTCTATCAATAAAATTTCAGAAGCAGCTCAAAAGAATGAAGTATTTAAAATTCTGCAACCGCTTGCAATCCGCTCGATGGCCAAAGCAGAATACAGTCCGCACAATATTGGGCACTATGGACTCGCATTTCCATTCTACAGTCATTTTACCTCACCCATTCGCCGGTATGCTGATTTGTTGGTGCACCGCTTGTTATATGCGAATTTGGAAACGAGTTACAGGGCAGAACCCGATCTATTGCATCGCCAATGTTTGCATATTTCCAATCAAGAACGAAAGGCTATGGAAGCTGAACGCGCATCAACCCGATACTTTCAGGTGGTGTTTTTAAAAGATCGCGTTGGCGAGTTGTTTGATGGTAGAATTATTGGGATGAATGAACGAGGATTTTACATTGAATTGGAAGGCAGTCACTGCGAAGGTTTTTTGCCAATTAACCAGTTAGATAACGATATAGAAATTCATAAAAGCAGATTTAAAGCATCCTCTTCTTTTATAACCAAGGCTTGGAAAATTGGCGATAAGTTAAAAGTCAAATTGGTTGCTGCAGACCTGGATCAGAAAGAGCTCTTGTTGTCAATTATTTAAAATTTAAATAGTTAATAGGTGTTAGTTGATAGGTGTTAGTAGGAGCGATGAATAGTCTTCTGCGTCTCTGCGTCTCTGCGTGAATTTTTTTTTAAATTAGATTGAAAAAATAAGAAGAAAAGAAGCGAATTAGTCTATAGAGAACAGGGTGTTTATAAAATGCAATAAATTTTACAAGTTTTCGAAGGCGTCCCGGTTGATCATTTCAATAAGTAGTTTCCGAAGGCGTCCCCGCCGAGGATTTGCGAAGTAATAAGTTGATAGTAGTAGAAATGTCATTTTCAATTTAGTAAGCAAGTCCATGCTTTGAAATTTTAATCCCGTATGAGCAATAAATAGTTGATAGGTGATAGTTGATAGGTGATAGTTGATGGGTGCTAGTAGTATCCATACCTAAAAAATGCACGTTCCGTCCTGAAGATTCAAAGATCGCCATTAGCCTCCTTCCCTAACAGTCTAACAGCCCTCCAGCCCTCTTCCCTTCGCCTATTTTCCTTTTTTTATTCCGTTTATTTGTCATAAAAAATTGAAATTCAATAACTTAATTAATCGAATGGAGTATATTAAGCATTATTCTGCTAAAAATTTAGTACCTTTGCACTCCTTTTGAAGAATTAAGCTTATCGTATGAGTAAAAACAGGATTCTCTTTATTACCCAGGAAATGGAGCCTTATCTGGATCTTTCAGGCATTGGCTCTTTGATCCAGAAATTGCCGGCCTATGCGCAAGACAGTGGGATGGAGATCCGGATTTTAATGCCGCGTTTTGGCACCATCAACGAGCGAAGACATCGATTGCATGAAGTGGTGCGACTTTCAGGAATGAATATTATCATAAATGATGATGATTTTGCCTTGATTATCAAAGTGGCTTCTTTACCTGGTTCCAGGATTCAGGTTTACTTTTTGGACAATGACGAGTTTTTCAAACGCAAAACCGTTTTTGAAGATGAAGAAGGAAAATTATATGACGACAATCAGGATCGGATGATTTTCTTTTGTAAGGGTGCCTTGGAGACTGTAAAAAAGTTTGGCTGGCCACCGGATGTGGTTCATTGCCATGGTTGGATGACCAGTTTGATCCCGTTTTACCTTAAGACAAGTTACAAGAACGACCCTGTTTTTAAACATTCAAAAGTCGTATTGTCAGTTTACGATCAAATTATTGAAAAAAGCTTTACAGAAGACTTTTTAACCAAAGCAGCCATTAATAATTTAAAACCCGAACAATTGTTGGCATTTAAAAATGGCACTGGCATTACACTCGATAAAGGGGCCATTCAATATGCAGACGGCATCATTCAGGGAAGCCAATCTATCAGTGATGCCCTTAGTACGTCCATTCAAAGTACTGAAAAACCTTTTATTAAAACAACGGAAGAAGAATTTTTGCCTTCTTACATCGATTTTTACAAGAATCTGATTCATTAAACCGTTAATTCAGAATAGCTTTTAATAATGACCGGTAAATTATCTCGAGGATTCATGCTTTTATCCGGAGTATGGATTCTATTAACGTCTTGCAATGAAATCGATCCTTTTGGTTCAGATCTTCTCAATTCAGCATGGATTGATGCAAAAGGCATTGATACATTTCATATACAAGCAGGACCTGCAGATCCGGATTCTATTATCAGTTATCGTGTGATGACCACCCTGGGTTTATCAGGATTTCAAGACATTTCATTTCCTTTGGGCGTAATGAATGATCCTTTGTTTGGCAAAGTAGAGGCTGGATTTGGAAGTCAATTGCGCATCATTGCCAGTAAGAACCTGGATTTTTTAACCAGTACGGTGGATTCGGTGGTGATTTCACTCCGTTACGATACCAGTACATTTTATGGTTATAATACAACTCCGGCTACCGTTAGGGTGTATCCATTAAGCCAGCCGTATTCAACTTCATCAACCTATTACAGCAATTACCTTCCGGGTTATGACAAATCAAATGTGTTGGGGGAACTAAAAGACTTCATTCCCAATAAAAAGGATAGCCTCATGATTTTGGAAGATACTTTCAAACTCCAATTGTATCCGCAACTCCGATTTCGGATGGACACTGGAGCGTTCATGAAAATATTGAGGTCCTATGCCGATACCATTTATTTTACTACGGACAGCTTCAGCAAATCGTTTAATGGAATCGCAGTGGTTTGTGAATCGGGAGATGGTATCATGTCTGTATTGCCACAGCACGCTGATAGTAAAATAACGGTGTATTACCATTATTCAACTGATACGGTACAATCAAAGCGTGAATTTTACATGAGCAGCTTTGCTGCAAAAACGCCATTTTATAAAATTGATAATCAGGCAACCGTTGCTGCCAATTGTTTGAACGGAAGCATTCTGGGAGACAGTCTCTTGTGTATGCAAGGATTTACAGGAAGGGATATCCGTTTGAAAATTCCGTATGACAGTGCTTGGAAAGGAAAATTTATCAATTACGCTGTTTTGCATTTGACCGTTGACGATCAACCAGGAGATGACCGAACCAACTTTCCGCTTCCAAAATTGTTAGAAATCTTTGATATCAGCAGTGGAACGAAGGTAGCCATTGATGATGTGGCACTGGGATTAACAACCAGTACAAGCTATATTCGTATTTTTGGAGGAAATCCGGTCGCTTCAGTTCAAGATGGAAAAACGGTTTATAGTTATAAAATGAACATTACCAGACATTTTCAAAAATCTTTAAAGGCTAAAAAAGATCTGGATTTGGTAATTAGCCCATTGTTTAAACTGGAGTCAGCAGGACGCCTCTTTTTTAAAGGCCCCGGAGCGACCCAAAATCCGGCAAAATTGATATTAACCTATTCTGAATAAGATTAAAACACATTATATTTACATGTAATATGTGTGGAATTATTGCATATCTTGGAGATAAGAATTCCTATCCAATACTTTTGGAAGGGCTGCGCCGTCTTGAATACAGGGGCTATGACTCTGCAGGCATCGCGCTATTAGATGGCGAATTGTCCGTTTATAAGAAAAAGGGGAAGGTTCAGGAATTGGCCGATCTCACAGAAAACAAAGGCCTCTACGCAACCATCGGAATGGGTCATACCCGTTGGGCTACTCACGGCAAACCGGATGATATCAATGCGCATCCGCATTTTTCAGGTAACAATCGCCTGGCCATCATCCACAATGGCATTATTGAAAATTATGCCACACTTAAAGAGGCACTTACTCGATTAGGTCATCGCTTTGAAAGTGAAACCGACACCGAAGTACTCATCCATTTAATAGAAGAATTTCAAAATCGCGACAGTTTGCCGTTGGAAGAAGCTGTTCGCAAAGCACTCAATAAAGTGGTGGGCGCATATGCCATTGTGGTCATTGATAAAAATGATCCCAATAAATTGGTAGGTGCCCGAAAATCTAGTCCGTTGGTAATTGGTTTGGGTGATAAGGATTTATTTATAGCATCGGACGCAACACCGATCATTCAATATACCAACAAAGTCGTCTATCTCAATGATGAGGAAATTGCGGTTTTGACTCGTGACAAAGGATTGGAAATTTCAACCCTGAGCAATGATGAATTGCAGGAACCTGTAATTCATGAGTGGGACATGAGCATGGATCAATTGGAGAAAGGTGGGTACGAACATTTTATGTTGAAAGAAATCTACCAACAATCTCAAACCATTTCTGATTGCATGCGGGGCCGATTGAATGCAATTGAAGGTTGGGTGCGCCTTGGAGGACTTGAAGAACACATCAATCGGATCAATAAAGCCAATCGCATCATCATTGCAGCCTGTGGTACGTCCTGGCATAGTGCATTAATTGGAGAATATTTAATTGAAGACCTCGCACGAATTCCGGTTGAAGTTGAATATGCTTCAGAGTTTCGATATAGAAATCCAATCCTAACCGACAAAGATGTGGTCCTAGTAATTTCACAGTCCGGTGAAACTGCAGACACACTGGCTGCAGCTGAATTGGCCAAAGAGAAAGGAGCCCTTGTTTATGGTATTGTCAATGTGGTTGGGTCGTCCATTGCGCGCATGACGCATGCAGGTTCCTACATACACTGTGGTCCAGAGATTGGAGTGGCTTCTACAAAAGCTTTTACAGGTCAGGTTACTTTATTGACTTTAATGTCTCTGGTTTTAGGACAGCGCAATGGCAGTTTATCCAATTCGTATTATCACCAGTTGATTGCAGAGTTGGCTAGCATTCCGGATAAAGTAGAAAAAGTACTTGCATCCAATGAAAAAATAAAATACCTGGCGGGGGAAATTAAAAATACAAACAACACCCTGTACCTTGGAAGAGGATATAATTTTCCAGTTGCATTGGAAGGTGCTTTGAAATTGAAGGAAATTTCTTACATCCATGCAGAAGGGTATCCGGCAGCAGAAATGAAGCATGGACCCATTGCCCTGATCGATGAAAACATGCCAGTGATTGTGATCGCAACCAATGTCAGTGCTTATGAAAAAATTGTTTCCAATATCATGGAAGTCAAAGCACGTAAAGGCATTGTCATTGCCATTGTTACTGAAGGCGATGTAGAAATTAAACGGATTGCAGATCACTTTATAGAAATTCCAAGCACCATTGATCCATTGACACCCTTGCTGTCAGTGATCCCACTCCAATTATTATCCTATCATGTGGCGGTTATGCGTCAATGTGATGTAGATCAACCAAGAAACTTAGCAAAATCCGTTACTGTCGAATAAAATTTTATGACGAATCCTAATATTCAGTTTGCATACAATACTTCTCAAACCGAACTCATTATGCCTGAGTACGGTCGGAATGTGCAAGATCTTATTGTGCATTGTAAAAAAATAGAAGATCCAGTTTATCGCCAATCGTTTGCAGAAGAAATTATCAATCTGATGCAAATCATGACTCCGTACAATCGGAATTTTGATGAACACCGCCGCAAATTGTGGCATCATTTTTTTAGAATTGCCAGTTATGAAATTGATGTTACAACGCCCTATGGGGATAAACCCAGTGCGGATCTTGATAAGTTGAGACCTGAAAAAGTACCGTATCCAATTCCTGCAGACCGCTACAGACATTATGGCAATTATGTAAACATGCTGATTAAAAAAGCCATGCAGATGGAAGCCGGTCCGAAACGCGATGAGTTTTCACAAATCATCGGTTCGTATATGAAAATGGCATTTAAAAATTGGAACCGCGAACATTATGTGAGCGACGAATTAATAAAAAGTGATTTATTAAACATGTCGAATGGTCAGTTGACCATTGATGAGAGTGTTCAATTTAATACCCTGGCAAATACAGCGATAAAAAGCCAGCGCAGGGTTTACAAAGGAATGAATAAGCAGAATTACCGGAATAAGAAAAACAATAATTATCGCGGCAAATCCAACAATAACAGCAACAACAAGCGCAGGCCTTGATTCTAAATCATGTTGAATCCTTCCCAACACGATATCGTTCTGCAAGCAGCCCGCAATTGCATTGAGATAGAAGCACAAGTTGTAGCAGATTTAAAAAATCAAATTCAAGAATCATTTGTACAGTGTGTCCAGCTTATTTACGAATGCAAGGGACGCCTGGTGGTAACGGGCATTGGTAAATCTGCCATCGTTGGACAAAAGATGGTGGCCACCTTTAATTCAACCGGAACCCCATCTTTGTTTATGCATGCTGCTGATGCCATTCACGGTGATTTGGGAATGATTCGTCCGGAAGATATTGTATTGTGTATTTCGAAAAGTGGCGAAACGCCAGAGATTAAAGTTTTGTTGCCCTTGGTCAAACATTTAGGATCTCAATTAATTGCAATGGTTTCAAATTCCAATTCGAGTTTAGCCCAACAAGCCAATCAAGTGATTTGGATTCCGGTTGACAAAGAAGCAGAGCCCAATAACCTGGCACCAACGGCCAGCACAACGGCTCAAATGGTTATGGGCGATGCGCTTGCAGTTTCATTGCTTGCCTTGAGAGGATTTACACCCATGGATTTTGCACAATTTCATCCCGGCGGTTCTTTGGGAAAGCAATTGTACTTAAAAGTTAAAGATATCTATCCTTCCCATGAAAAACCAGCAGTGTTTGAACAAGCCGGATTGAACGAAGTGATTTTGGAAATGACCTCCAAACGTTTGGGCATGACGGCTGTGATAAATCAAGAAAATAAATTATCCGGCATCATTACGGATGGAGATTTAAGACGCATGTTGCAAAAAACAAGTTCGATGGATTCTTTACAAGCAAAAGATATTATGTCTTTAAATCCAATCCGCATAGCACCGGATGCATTGGCTGTAGAAGCATTTCGAGTATTGAAAGATAGAAACATCACCCAGGTTATTGTAGCAGCCGGCGATCAATATTTAGGAGTGATCCACATTCATGATTTAATAAAAGAAGGCATCATCTAATGTTCTTTCCAATTGGTGACGACAATGTACAAGGAGGTTACAAGCCTTTGTTTTCCTATACCTTGATTTTGGTCAATGTATTGGTATTTTTATTTGAGTTTAGTTTGCAACAAGATGCAGCAGAAGCAATGGTTGTTGAGTTTGGTTCGATACCGGTAGAAATTAGTTCGGGACAGGATTTATATACGTTACTGACTTCCATGTTTATGCATGGAGGTTGGATGCACCTGATTGGTAACATGTTGTTCTTATGGGTTTTTGCAGATAACATAGAAGCCGTAGTTGGTACGTTCAATTTTATTTTATTTTACATGCTTGGAGGCATCGCCGCAGCGCTCATACATGTCTTGACCAATCCCTACAGTGAATTGCCCATGATCGGGGCCAGCGGCGCCATCTCTGCAGTAATGGGAGCCTATCTGGTCATGTTTCCGGCGTCTCGCATCCGGGTATGGATTTTATTTTTATTTACTTCTGCATATGTGCCGGCCTTATTTTTTCTTGGCATATGGATAGCACAACAAATGGTTGCAGGATTTGGCTCATTGGGACTTAACACCGAAGAAGGTGGTACTGCCTGGTTTGCACACATCGGAGGATTTGGATTTGGATTGGTGGTAGGATTTTTCGCACGTCGGAATTATAGGAATCGGTATAAATATCAGGAAGAAAATTGAAGTTTTTAGTAAATATTTTTTTTGATTGCGATTGTTTATTATTAATCAAATATCTAGCGCATAGGATATGAGCTGTAGTAAGTTATATTAATAATCAAAAAGAGTTAAAGCCTATTAATATTCTTTGTTAAAATAACTCGTCCATTTTCCAGTATCGAAATAAAATAAATTCCTTGAATTAAATCATCCATTTCCACTGTATTGACCCCTTGAAATAAACGGACTGACTTTACATTTTTACCAATTTGGTTATAGAAATGTGCTGTCATATTTTGAGGATGGTAATTGCTGATATTTATTTGTAAGAATTCTTTGCAAGGATTGGGAGCTAATAAGAAATTTGATTTAATATCTATTTGTATTGGTGAGTCATCAAGACCTACCGTACCAATTTGAATGTCTTTGCACAAGGTATCCGAACCGTGTTTGTTTTTTGCAATCAGACAGACCGGGTAAATACCATTTTTTGAAAAATTATGTTCTGGATTTTTTAATGTGCTGGTATTGTTGCCGCTGGCAGGATCTCCAAAGTCCCATTGCCATTCTAAAATATCTGTATAACTGAGATTGGTAAAATCAAATCTCAAATAATTGAGGCTATCCTGAGCATACCTCCAACGGGCCACTGCTGATTTATTGATACCCAGGGTATCGCAAGGGCTGTCATCCCAATCAAAGATTCTAAAATGAGGAAAATTGGGCATGGATTGAAAATAAGTGGATGGCAGTAAAATATCATGTTGCTTTAAATTGCAAGCTTTACCGGGTAAATCCGGATTGTGTATAACATGAAGGAAATTGGTTTCACTGTTGGTAATGCCATAAATTTTGTGATCTGGACCTAGCATCAATTGATAGAAGGTGGAAAAAAAAGTATAGGGTAGTTTATAATGATCGGTAGTATCAATTAAAGTATAGGAGTTTGAAATATCAGGGGCATCCAGATTGTATTGATACAAGGAAAAATCTGCGGAAACATAAAGCAATTTACTATTTGGAGAAAAACAAACACCCCGTGGATAGTATCGATTGTCATCAGCAGGTTTATTTAAAGAAATGTAATCAGACAATAGACCAGTACATCGATCAAATCGAAATAAATTGGCTCCATTGTACTCAGAAACCAATGCATACCAATTGCCATCTGGAGAAAATGCTGCTTGAGCAATCCAGTATTGATGAGTCCATATATTGCCTATGGCTTGTTTATAAGGTCCTAATATTCCAGCTGGGGTGAAAAGGTATTTAATAAAATTATTATTAAAGGATTCGTGCATTACAATCCACCAATCACGACCATTTCCATGTCTGATTGCTTGAATACCTTCAGTAGTTTCTAAAGAATCTATTAAAATGCTTTTATCAGTTATTTTGAAGTTTGAGTTAGTATCTCTTAAAATCTTGGTCCTAAATAATAATCCAGGATTAGTATTTTCCAATTGCCCAAAATGAAACAGACTATAAAAATATTTATTATAATCGTATAATAAAATCGTAGAACTCCTTGATGGGTATGCTCCTAAAGTTCCATGACAATATTGATTTGTTACAGATCCAGGATTTAAACTATCACTAGTTGGGACTAATTTATGATATTTATCAAAAATAGCGCAGTTATTTGTATATATAGCCAAAGCTCCTTCATTAGTACATATTGAACTACAATCAAATAGCCTCGTATTTATATTAAAATATTGAACTTTTGGGAATTCTGCATAAAAATCAATCATACTTCCTCCAAAATAATCGACAGGTCTATTTGGTTCATGGCCAAACAACCAAATATTATCTTGTTTATCTTGTGCAATTAAATCATAACAAAACATAAATAATGAAAAAATTGTAAAATATTTCATAAATTAAATTTGAAAAAAAATACCATGCATTTAAATTTAATAAATGCATGGTATTTTTTAATAATAAAATTATTGTTTCATAATTTTCTTAACACTTTTTATCCCATCCCAAAATTTTAATTCTATTAAATAAACGCCTGCTTGCAATGCAGCTAAATTTAATGTATGGTATTGCGATTCACTTAGCTCTTGCGAAATCCAAATACGACCTTGAGCATCCATAAAATTTATAGATTTTAGCTTATTCTCAGAACGTATGGTAACTGTATTTGTGACACTCGGTACTGGGTAAATTTCAACAGCATTCTTTATAACCAATTCTGAGACTAGGATTTCACCTGCAGGCAATTGATCCTTAATCTTTGTTAAACTGCTTTCATCGCTGTATTGAGGAAACCAAACCCGTGCATGCAATACTGCGATCCCTCCTATATCAAAATTTTGATCTGCGATCGCTTCTACCTGATCAAAATCTGTGGTTTCAGCTTGTCCAGTAAGCAATAGAATATTAAATTCATTCATGAATTTTAAATTATCCTCCCAGATTGAATCGGTACTAATGGCTGCATTTTTAGGCAATGAGGTTTCAATAGCATCAATTTGATATTCCATTACTACTGTATTTAAGCTGTCTATCTAAATAGCAATGGAATTTGCATTTAATTATCAGAATAAAAAAGTAATTTGGCTTAGAATCGATTACTAATAACAATTTCGGGCTCCTGAATTTATTACAATCTATTAATAGTTTTAGTCAATTTCAACTGCCAATTCTTAGGGATAGAAATAAAATAGATATAGTTAAAAAATGGGGCTAAGACAACAGCATCTATCATCAAGATTAAATTCAAATAATCAGAAATCATTAAATAATTGTATGCGCTTAGTTGTAATAGTTAAATTGAAATTTACCTTAAAAATATCAATTTTAGTGCATTAGTAATTCAAATTACGCTATTAAAATTAAAGTTACTAGGATATTTCAAACTAATCTTTTAGATACCTTTCCAAATCCAATATAACTTCTTGGCTCGGACGTTTTGCTATATTATCTAATATTTTCCCATCCGCTCCTATAATAAAATATCTTGGAAATGATTTTACATTATATAATTTTTCTATATTTATTGAATAATCATGACTAGAAAGCAAATGTGTACCTTGCAATAGTTCTTTATTTACAAAGGTTTTCCATTTATTAGGATCCCTATCGACTGAAATAAAAAGAAATTCGATATTTCTATTTTTAAGTTTCTCCTGTAGTTTTTTTGTATATGGTATTTCTTTAATACATGGACCACACCAACTAGCCCATATATCAAGATAAATTAATTTTCCTTTAAAGTCAGAAAGTGAAGTTAATTTACCATTAATATCGTAATATGTAAAATTTGGAGCAATTTCACCAATAGCCATTCTGCTAGTATTAATAAAAGTCATCGTCAGTAATTCTATGAGTGACTTGTTTTTAGAACTATTTTTAAATTTACTAAATACAATACTAGCATTTTGTAGATCATTTTTACGAGTAAGTAAGTTATATATCCATTTTGAATATAGATAGTCTTTTATACATCCAGAAAAATTATTTTCTAAAAATCGTTCTTGAAGCTCAACAATATTTTGAGTTGAATCTAATAAAAACATCTTTTGTACCTCTGTCTTAAAATAATTTTCAATGAATTCTAAATACGAATAAGCGTTGAATGCTTTTATATTTTGAACTAATATATGATTTAGAAAGTTGTAATAGTTGGAACTTAGTAATACTGGACTTTTAAGTCCATTCATATAACTATATAAGCTTGGATAAGTATATTTTGCATTAACTGTGCTATAAATTATTTCGGCTTCTTCATATTTTAAAAATTTAACTAATTTTTTATTTTTCTTTAATTTTGAAAAAAAATTGTTTAGATGTATTAATTTTTCATTTTCGGTAGAATCGATAAATTGAATAAAATCTTTTTCATTCAATTTGTAAATGGAAGTTGGATAATTTTTGTTAAATATTAATAATTTTTGTACTAAATAATTATTTACAGCTCCTCCTATTCCATAACACTTAATTGATTTATTGAAATTGTCAGCATCAAATTCTAATTCAATATTGTCTTTTGGGTTTATATATAAATTTACATTTATACTCTCATGGATAAAAACCATATGATTGTAATTAGGCCATACAAAAGTCATAGAAAATTTACCATTGATATCTAATTGAGCTGAATCAACAATTATTTGATCAAATGTAATTATGTTATAATAACAAATATATACTTTGCTATTGATAGGATTGGATATAATACCAGATATTTTTGTTAAGTTATTGGCATTTACGATTTGAATCAATACTAGTTGGATTAATAAAATATTTAAAAATCCAGTAGTATTTCCTTTATATTTGTTTAAATTAAGGGTATTATAGAAATACTTTACTAATTTATTTACAAGGTATATATATATACTTAGCATAAATGAAAAATTCAGCTTTTATGATTTAAAGATATTTGATAAAAATGGTGATTAAAAGTGTATTTGCTTTTAACATACATACTTAAAATCACCATAATTAATTAAAAAAAATGTGAGTATTTAAAAGGGCTGAATACATTCAGACCATCCTTCTCCACAATCATCTTCCAATTTTTCCTGATAATATCCAGGTAATGCATCAGCATTTCCATAGCCAGTAATATTGGAATATTGCTGTTCATTTGGGACGTTAGCCAAAAAGCCAAAATTTTCAATCGTTGTAATATTAGCATGACACAGTATTTGATACCATATCTTGAATTGATTCTTAGTCAAGGAAGGACCAATCCATGAACCTGCGCATGCTAGTATACCTTCATCAAAAATAAGGTTGCTTTTATAGTTATTAAATAAATTTGATGATACTTCACAGAAAGGATAGACCGAATTTGATCTTAATACGTCTAAATCATCAGCGGAAGTTATTCCATTTGATAGAATAGCTTCGAGGCTTTGACTTCTTGTTTTAAGAGAATAACTCTTCTTAAATGGAATTGAATCATTATTTTCATTTTTTGAACATGAATTTAAAGCTAAACAACAAATCAATATTGTTATATTAAAGTTATTTAAATATTTCATTAGGAAGTGATTTTTAAAATTAAAAAATAATATACTGAAAATTTCGATTTAGGGAATTTCTGATTCTCTCCAACTCATTTCTTTAATATAGTTAGGAGTAAAATAACTTTTTATACATTGGCTGATTAAGGTTTATTGGCTTAATACAGCCATAAAAAGTCAGGTGGAGTAAACTCAACTTTATTCATATGAAATTATTTTAAGAATATTTAAAGTCTTAACTTAAATATGATTGTTTTACAAAAATATAACACACAACTGATAAACTCCAAATATTTTGTGTTAAAATTTTCAATTCAGATGAAAAATCAGGGTAAACCCTGATAGCAAACTAAGGGTTTACCCTGATTATATAAAAAATTGTAATATGAAATAATTAAACTATTTTCAATTATATCGGTTCAACACAAAATAATTTCAAAAATTCAAAAGCGTATTTTGCAATTTTCCATTAATGGAATCTTTCTATCTTTGAAACCCAATTCAAACTATGCATTATACAGCAGAAGAAACTAAAAAATTAGTTCAGCGGACTAAAGAATTCTTAAGCACAAACACCGTTTCAGATTTTACTGAATTGGAAACCCTTCGTGCAGTCATCCGTTTTCATGAATGGCAGTATTATGTACAAGACAATCCGTTGATATCTGATTATGAATACGATCTGCTTTATAAACTATTGGAATATGCAGAAACGCAACATCCGGATTGGCAAACTTCGGATTCACCGACTCAAAGAGTATCCAGTGATTTGGTAGATCAGTTTCAATCGGTAGAACATCTAAATCCAATGTTGTCATTGGAAAATTCTTACAATGCAGAAGATCTTCAGGATTTTGATACGCGTGTTCGCAAATTGTGTGGACTGGATTCAGAAACCTCTCTGGACTATTTTGCAGAACCCAAATTTGATGGTGGTAGCATTGCCGTAATTTATGAAAATGATTATTTGATCAGGGCCGCAACCCGGGGCGATGGCAGTAAAGGAGAAGAAATCACAAACAATGCAAGAACCATCCGTTCGCTTCCTTTAAAAGCCGCATTTTCAAAGTATGGAATTTATAAAGCAGAATTGCGCGGGGAAGCAGTCATCAGTAAATCAAAATTTGAGAAAATAAATGCAGCGCGAGAAACGGAAGGACTTGCCTTGTTGGCAAATCCACGCAATGCCGCTACAGGCGTGTTACGAGTTAAAGACGCATCTGAAACGGCCAATCGTGGTTTGGATGTATTTATTTTTCAAATGGCATATGCTGTAGATGCAAACAATGAAAATGTCTTGTTTAATCAAAAGCAACATTCTGATTGGATGCAAATTTTGGATACCCTTGGTTTTAAAGTTTCCTTGCATGAACGTAAAGTGTGTAATCAGATTTCGGATGTGATAACTTATATCAATCAATGGACTGAAAAACGGGATCAATATGCCTATGATATTGACGGGATCGTGGTAAAAGTAAATGATCTTCGATTGCAAGACCAATGTGGCGCTACTTCGCATCATCCCCGATGGGCTGTAGCACATAAATTTCAAGCTAAACAGGCAACATCCCGTTTGCTTACCATAGAATTTCAGGTTGGAAAAATTGGCAGCATCACTCCCGTTGCAAAAATCGAACCTGTTCAATTAGCTGGAGTGACCGTTTCTTCTGTTTCGCTACACAATGAAGATTTTATTACTGCACGGGATATCCGCTATGGAGATCAGGTACTTGTTGAACGAGCGGGTGATGTCATACCGTATATTGTCAAAGCATTTCCTGAATTGCGCAACGGAACAGAAAAAGTCATAGAATTTCCAAAAGAATGTCCTTCGTGTAAAACAACTTTAATCAGGGAAGAAGAGGAAGCCGCCTGGCGTTATCCTAATTTTTTCTGTGAGGCTCAAATCGTTCAGCGATTAATTCATCATGTTTCTAAAGATGCAATGGACATTGACGGATTGGGAAAGTCCCTCATCGAACGATTTTTTGATTTGAAATGGATCAGTCAGATGGATGATATTTATAAATTGGATTACAAAGCAATTGCACAATTGGAAGGGATGGGTGAAAAGTCTGCAGAAAAATTGCGGATTTCTATTGAAAAGGCGAAACACAATCCCATTCATCGCTTATTACACAGTTTGTGTATCCATCATTTAGGAAAAAAAGTTAGCAAATTGATTGCGGAACATCTACCCAATGTGCTGGACCTGGAACATTGGCCTTTGGAAAAATACATGGCCATTAAAGATGTTGGTCCGGTAGTTGGTCAAAACATCATTCGCTTTTTTGAAAATCCGAAAAATGTGACCATGCTCCGGGAAATGGAATCTTTGGGGGTAAACATGGTTCAAACAGACGAAGATAGACCCAGACAGTTTTCATCGGATTCGCCTTTTGCAGGTAAGACCATCTTATTTACGGGCACCTTGAGCCAAATGGATCGCAAGGAAGCCCAGGATTTGGCTGAAAAAGCTGGAGCCAAGACCTTGTCGGCCGTAAGTTCAAACCTCAATATCCTGGTGGTTGGTGAGAATGCTGGTTCAAAGTTGACAAAAGCCAGGGCATTGGGCACTGTAGAAATACTAACGGAAGCAGAATTTTTAGAAAAAATCCGTACAAACTAGGCGGTATTTTGGGATAAAATTGAAAATCAGCGCCAACGTTTCCCTAATTTGTGCGTTATATAATACCATACAGTAGGTAATCCTTCAACAATGAAAACAAGATTTTTACTCCTTACCATCTTATTAAGCTTGGCTAGCTTTATTCAGGCTCAAAATGCATTTTGGAATCATTCCAATACCAAACCAGCTCTTAAGAGTGGCAGTGATTGGAATAAATTGGAACGGGTTCAGTTTTTTGAACTAAACCACGAAGCGTTTCGGCAATTTCTAATTCAGCAGGTTCCTCTGGAATCAGGTTCTTCTCATGCTGTGCCTATTCAATTGCCTTTTCCGGATGGCAGCCTGCATACCTTTTACATTCAGGAATCTCCTGTTATGGAGCAGGGTCTTGCTGATAAATATCCAGAAATAAAAACCTATAAAGGAAGTGATGGCAGCCATTACATGCGGATGTCCATTTCTCCTTACAGTTTTCAGGCGTATATCCTCACAGAGCAAGGCGATGTAGTTATCGAAGCTTACGACCGGAGTAATTTAAATGGGTATGGGGTATTTTATTCCAATGACCTGCGATTAAATGATCCAGTTCAATTGAGTTGTGGTACAAAGGATATCACCGAAGTGAAAGCACCCGTTGATCCACAAGTCGAACAAAAATTACAATCCAGAACCGGGGGCATTTTGGGCACTCCGGTTGAATTAAAAACATACCGATTGGCTTTAACCTGCACGGGAGATTGGGGAGGACGTGGCGATTTAGGCGGAGGAACCCTTGCCCTGGCATTGGACAAAATGGTTGCTTCCTTATCATTGATCAATGCAGTTTATGAAAAAGATATTGCGGTCCATTTAAGTTTAATTGCATCCAATGACCGCTTGATCTATTTAGACGGGAATGCAGACCCTTACCCACAACCTACGATGGGTGGTGCTACTTTAGGAATCAACACCAGCATCATCAATGCTAAAATTCCAAGATCAGCTTATGACATTGGTCATATCTATACCATTGGCTGTACTGATGTTGGGGGCATTGCATTTTTAGGATGCGTATGCAACGACAACAAAGGGGGTGGCGTGACCTGTTGGTATACTTCCGACATTGCATATGTCAGTCAACGAATCACTTGCCATGAAATGGGGCATCAATTCAATGCTTCGCATACCTTCTCCAATTGCAATGGAAATGAATCAGGCACTTCGTATGAGCCAGGAAGTGGTACAACCATTATGTCTTACAGTGGCTTGTGTGGTGCCGGTTTAAATGTAGAACCAGGCAACGGACCACATCCTAATTTTTTTCACGTAAACAGTGTCGAACGCATTTACAATTTTACAAGAAATGAAATTGGTTCATGCGGAACAACCACACCAACAAACAACAGTTATCCTCAACCAGAAATACTATTTCCTTCAGGGCTCTATATTCCGATCAGAACTCCATTTAAATTGAGTGGTAGAGCAACAGATATGGAAAACGATGCCATGACCTATAACTGGGAACAATACGATGCAGGAGGTTATGGTCCGATGTTGGGTGAACCCTCATTGACCGAAGAAGGACCTTTGTTTAAATCCATTTTCCCAAATAATAATCCCATTCGAATTGTTCCTGTTTGGAATACCATTCTTACCAAAGCAAATTTTGAGCGTACAGAAGTTTTGCCAACTGTTGACAGACAAATTACATTCCGGTTTACTGCAAGAGACAATCATGCTGGGGCAGGAGGTACTGCCTGGAAACAAATTGGATTTAAAGCGTTGGAATCAGCCGGGCCTTTTGCGGTTGTTTTTCCAAATGAATCTACTTTAGATACACTCTATACCGATTTATGTAATAAGATTCGTTGGGACGTTGCCAATACTGATAAATCGCTGGTGAACTGTAAGAATGTAAATGTTTATTTAATGCCTAATCGAACCAATCCGGATAATTTAATTCCGTTGGCATTAAATACGGATAATGATGGAGAGGAATTGGTTACAATTCCTGATTCATTAATCGGTTCTTCACGAGCACGAATCTTGGTTGAATCAGTTGGAAATATTTTCTTTGATGTATCTGATCAAGATATTCGAATTCGCAGCTCGGTATCTCCAAAGCTTTTATTTGGTGTTGCACCCAAATCGTTGCGAGTTTGTGTTCCTACCAAAACAGATATCCAGGTTCACTCATGTGCAGCAAAGATTTCAGGCAACATGCAGATTTTTGTTGAAAGTGGATTACCGGATAATTCAAGCTATCGTTTTGATCAATCGTCATTTGATGTCAATGGATCAAATGTATTGCATTTGGATTTTACCAATGTGGTCACATCAGGAATCAACACCTTGGTTATTGCTGCAATCACACCCAATGGAGATACCTTAAGAGAATCCATTGAATTGGATTTGGTCAGCGTGGATTACACAGCGGTAAAAACAATTTATCCTGCTGATGGACTTTCAGGTTTGGCTCAATCTATTGAATTTAAATGGAATCCAAGCGTGAATGCAGAATCCTATAATTTGGAAATTGCAAGTTCACCTGTGTTTGGAAATACAATTGTTTACACATTAAAAGGAATTAAAGGTTCGACCTTTAAGCCAAATTTTTTCTTTGAAGAAAACAAATTATACTACTGGAGAATCATTCCTGTAAACCGCTGCGGTGATGGTGGACCAACCACACCGGCTGCATTTCATACAATCAATAAAGCATGTATTGAAACGGATTATATAGGAAATGTGATTAGCTTAAAATCAAACAGAACCGGATCCATGATGCTTACCATACCCGATGCGGGATTTATCAGCGATGTCAATGTGAAAAATTTTGAAGCCACTGCAGTGGGTATAAATAGTGTGAGCCTCACTCTGGTAAGCCCCTTGGGCACTAAAGTAAAATTATTTGATAAAAATTGCGGTGTTACCAGCAATTTTGATTGCAGCTTTGATGACGATGCTTCAGTTACTTTATTGGCAGGAGGCTGTCCGCCCATTCAAGGAAAGCTGATCCAGCCTTTAGAATCCTTAAGTAAATTTATTGGTGAAAATAAAAAAGGAGATTGGCGGATTGAACTGGCAACTGATAATTTTTTATCAGGCTTTGCAGAATTTAATAATTTCAAATTAGATATTTGTTCGGATCTCATTGTAAACAATCCATTCAATTTAAATAATTTGGGTTTGTATTTGAATGCAGGCGAAACCAAAGGCATTGGTTTGGATTTGTTGCAATCACAGGACATTGATAATACCGCTGACCAATTGGTTTATACCATTGTAGCTAAAACGCAACGGGGAGATTTGTTATTAAATGGACAGCCTTTGGATTACGGTTCCAGGTTTACACAAAAAGATATTGATGATGGCAAATTAAGTTATCATCACAAAGGTGCTGATATGGAAATTGATGGCTTCTTATTTACTGTTGAAGATGGAGCCGGTGGTTGGTATGGCACGGATTATTTTAAAATACAAATTGGAGCCGTAGCAACAGACGATAAAACACTTGATCCGGGATTGCTGGTGTATCCAAATCCAACCCAAGGACAGTTGCAGATTTCAACCAATGAAATTTTAGATAAAACGGCTCGACTCCGATTGATTAATTTACAAGGGCAAGTGATCCTTAATCGTTCGATGGCCAATTCAAAAGCAGAACAAATTAGTATTCAAAATTTAACCGATGGCATTTACATTTTGGAAATAAAATCTGATAAGTACTTTGCTGCCAAAAAAGTGGTGTTGAAGAAATAAAAATCCGTTCCTATCAGGAACAAAGGGGCAAGAAGAAATTTACTTTTTTGCCCCTTTTTTAATTGAAGAATATTTTTTTTAATACTTTGTTGTAATATTTTAAAATGCAATATTCAATTGATTGATTTCCATTCTGTTATAATTATTTTGAAAAATTTATTAGAGATTATAATTCAATTATTTTAATAAATTATACCTTTTCATTGCTGGAATTACATACAGATTTGCTAATCTTTCAGTTTCAACTTCGTTACGGCCAGGACGTCTTTTTAATTTATTTTCATCTTCAAAACTACCAGAATAATAAACATTTGAAATAACCAAAATATATCTCAAGGCCTTATCTTCGTCGCCTTGAGCTTGGGCTGCATCAGCATTATTAATCATTTCAATTATTATATTTTCATTAAGAATTGGATTAAGGTAGGCCGAAACAAATCCGAATAAATTAGTGTTACCTTCATCAATCCATTGATAATGTTTTTGGATAACCATATCCCACAATCTGATGATCTGACTTTTTGACTCTGATACCAATGCAAAAGAAGAATCCCTTACTATAAAATCTGAATAAAGGTTCATGTAATTATCAATGATACCAATTTGCTCATCATTTGGGGTGAATAATCCATAAACATATCTATCCCCTAATAATTGAAATACTTTCCTTAAATGAATAATATCAGGGCTACCATTTAGTTGATATTCAAACTTAATAGTATCATAAATTGATTTAGCATCAATAGAAGTTAAGAAAACAAACAATTCTTCATTTGTTAGACTGTCAAATCTCATTCCATCATCTCCCAAGCTAATACTAGGGTAGCCATCTTCCCAAAGCATGGTATCAGAGGCTACATAAATTTGATGCTTCTCGGCTTCAGATAAATTTTCCCAATGTGAAATCTCATTCAAAGAGTCTTGAAGTTTTTCCTCATTTTCACGCAACTGTTGCAGAGCTGTTCTCGTACTGTCATCAGGATAAGAATCGTTATTTCTAATATTTATCTCGAGTGAATCAGGCTCATCACCATAAATTTGATTTATAATATATTTTGCATAAACATTGCTTGTATCATTAATAATAAACCAATTGTATTCACCTTCAAGTAAACTGTCTTTTTCATCTAAATTAGACATTTTAAGTCTCAATAAATATCTTGAATAAGCCAAATTACAACCTCTGACTTTATTTAAATTATTTTGAGTTAAATTGAAATAACGCCCGCTCCCGATACTGTCATAATAGAATAAATTTAAGAATTCTTCTATGGAATCACAATTATTTAAATTGGATAATTTAGTTGCCAAATATTTAAAATTTATCGTTTTAAATAGAAATTTAAGTAAATATATTTCATTACAACTTAACAGTGTATCTGCCAATTCTCCTTCAGTCAAATGATTAAAATTTAATGATTTCAAATATATTGTATGTTCAATTTTAGTGATTTTAGCAATATCCATACCACCTATTGTTGTATCAATGTAATAATCTAGGTATTGGATGTTGGAATCAAGGCACATTTTCAAGCCCATATTGTTTGAAAATTTGTTCACTTCAATTATCGAATAAATACTTTGAATCCAAAAATTGATTTCATTAATGTGATCATTTTGATATAAATAAATATTCTCTTGACTTAGTTTATTAAATAATACCCTAACCGAATCCGTGTTAGGATCTTGTGAGTAAACCATATTGGTATAAAAATGTATTAATATTAATACTAATCCCCAATTCAACTTTACTCTCATAATTTAGATTTATTAATGCTGAGATCAACAAATTAGTGTACTATTTCAAATGATGTGCACTTATTTTTTTGTTTGGGTGTAAATTTAATTTCCATCCAACACCCTTTGCCAAATCATCCATAAGTTGGATCATTTCATTTCGTTTTGACGAACAGCGATTGAGTAAATCACTTTGCAATGCTTTTTGTCGGATATACGATGTTGCGTTTTCTTCTAAACTGCTGAGTTCTTCTGGTTTAAAATAATTAAAACTGCCTTGTTGGAGATCGAAATAATCCATTTTATGTTCGATGCTGAGGATGACCGGAGTGGTATCTAAATAAAAATTAAGTGTTTTATGGAGTTCATCCAATTCCAATCTGGATGAATCCATATCGATGCCGGCATGAACGGTAGCTTGTACCCGAATGATGGCAGTTTTTCGAAAAGGACTTAAATCAAACCAGGTATAATCTTTGTGATTGATGATCTCATTAAACTGAGCTTCTACATAAACTACTTTAAACACATCTTTGATGCGTTCCAGTAAAATACTCTGATCTGTTTTGGATATGTTGTTGGACGAATTATAATTTTTTCCAAAATAGAATCCGAGTCCGGCGAGACTGCAGGCAATCAAAATATAAAACAGGTATTTCAATTATTTAATTTTGGCGGAAAAAGGATATTTAAGATTTTGGTAGGAGGTCAATATTCCTTTAACTGAACCAACTACCAATGGAGATTCCATCAATACCGGTATTTTGTTTGAGTCATTGGCAACCCAAAAATTCATTTGAACTCCTTCATTAAAGACATTTCCTGAAATGACATCACCGATAGCGTGGATGGTTTTGTAAGTACCACTTTCTTTAACTTTAAAACCAGGATCTTCTTTTTGATATTTCAGGTTTAATTCGTATTTGGTATTGTCCAAAATGAGTTTAAAAGCAGTTGATTTATTATTTTGGAATGATTTTAAGTCAATATTTCGCAGATAGTACATGCTTGAAATCATATCATAATAGTTGCCATCTAAATCAATCTCAGAAGTTTTTGTATTGTTAAAGCTTCGACCCGTTGAACTATAGGCTTTATGATTTGGATAATCAAATACAATTTTTTCATAATGTCTGTAATTGCCCTGATGGATTTCCCGAATGTATAATTTAGGAAGGCCGGTTGTTTTATCGATATACGAGTGATATTTATCCCGCACTTTATAAAACCATTCATAGGAAGCATAGGTTTTACCGGTTACTTCGATGTGATAGGAATCGGGTTCGTCTTTAATTTCAAATATTACCTCACCTGCGGTCAACCAGACGAAATTCCAGTTGTAGAAAATCTTATAAACCAATTTTTCACCCGTACTAAATGCAAAGCCAGAAGCATCTGATGCTGGCCTAAATGACCAAAATCCGAGGGCTGAAATTATTAAAAGGACTATAAAGATCCGTAGTTTCATTTCAATCAAGGCTTTAAACCATATAACAAAAGCAGGCAGTAATAATTGCTTGCACTATCAAATTTAACAAATAATAAATGAAAAGGCTGCGTTGTAAACTGAATTTCCTTCAAAAGGATGTAAGAAATTGTGTCTTAATCCTTGCTTAAGCTGGGTTCAAGACCCAAAACATTTGATTTGGAAGGGTAGATTTTTAAAACAGTACCCGTTAAAAGTTCCTTTGACGGATTTAGTTCATTCCAGCTCAGGAGGTCTTCCAATTCAACCTGATAGAAGTCGGCGATTTCCGAAAGGGATTCCCGAGTCTTTACCAGATGGCGTAACAATTGACGGTTTGAATCCTTTTTATAATCGGTCTGTTTTTTAATATCTTTAATAGAAGCAGACTCAAATGCCAGATTTATTGAACTTGGATTTTGAATGGAGATGTTGTCAGGTGAAAAAATAAAAGGCCTGTTGAAGGAAATGATTTCATGATCAGGCATTGCATCTTCCAACAGCCGGGCTTCATCTAAAACCGGATTAAATTTATTTTGAAAGCGGTAATAGTCCACAAATTCAACCATCAGGCCGTCCGGTAAACTGACAGACGAACCGCTGTTTAATCCGGGAATGCTAAATCTTTTATAAGATGGATTGAGACTTAAAAACAGCTCTTTCTTAATGCTGGTTTTCTTAAATAAATCGCGGAGATTGACTTCCTTATAAATTTTAGCAAAGGTGATTTTTTCGTTTGGAAATTCTTCGATAACCGGTACAATGTTATGTTCCGGGTAATATTTCATAAAGTAACTGGCACCTATAAAAGCCGGTACAAAGAGTTGGGTTTGGCGTGGTAAAAGCTTTTTAATTCCCCAAAAGTCAGTGGCTTTACTGGATTCGAGTAAATCTTTTACCTTGTATTCTCCACAATTGTAAGCCGCAATGACCAATGACCAGTCATTAAACATAGCATACAGATTTTTAAAATACAGGGCAGCTGCCTGAGTTGCTAAAACAGGATCCAAGCGTTGGTCCACTTTAGCATCAACCCGTAATTTAAGGATCCGGGCCGTTGCGGGCATTAATTGCCAGATTCCTGCAGCCCCAACGTGGGATTTTGCATCCAGCTGGAGTGCAGATTCTACAATGGTCAGGTATTTAAGGTCAGTTGGAAGGTTGTTTTCGGTAAAAATCCGGTCAATCAACGGAAAATAGTTTTCAGTCCGTTTGAGGATTTCGAGGGTAGCTGCTTTATTTCGGCCAACAAATCGTCTAACCTGGTCCATCACATCGTCTTCAATACGCAGGGAGACCAGACAGTCCATAGATTCTAAACGGGAACGTACTTCTTCTTCGTAAAATTCAGGTTTATTTCCAAGCAAATTCAATATTCCTGTAGCCCTCAACCCCTGATGGGAATTGGCATTGTGCGACAAAAGCACAAATAGGAATACAATGAATATGGACGAAAGCTTGTTCATGGAAAAATGCCGTAATTTCTTAAATCGAACCGTAGTCCCTTCTTCGATCTTATACAAATATAATCAAATACATATACTTAATCGCAGAAGGATCACAAAGGTACGAATATTATTGAAAATGAAACGTTAACACGCTAAATATAATGTTAATATATATTATAATTATATTTAATATGTTTCCGATCTCAGTTTATAAACTCCAAATTCATCCGGTTTAATATGAGCATTTTGGGTTTTAACGAGTGTTTAATAATTTGGAGGGACGTTTGGAACCGATTTTTTTGAACTCTATTTTATTCTAAATTAGCTTAGAGCATGGCAGCTATTTTGTTTAAATTCTGAATGCTAATTATTTCTGTATTTTCATTAAGTGGGTAAGACTTTTTTATCGGACAGACTATAAAATGATATTTAGTCTCTAAATCTTTCTGTGCTATGAAAAACCCTTTAGTAGGTTTTGGTGTCACGGAGTATTTTATTTCCACCAATAATTCTGGAATCCCTGATTTACTAATAACTAAATCGGCCTCTGTACCATCCTGGGTCCGGTAGAAATGAATTTCACATCGTGGAGGCAATAGACCAACTATTTGTTGAATAACAAAGGATTCCCACGAAAATCCTAAGCTAGGATGTGATTGCAATGCATACCATGTTTCAATTCTCAGTAAAGCATGTAATATTCCACTATCTCTGATATATATTTTGGGTGATTTGATCAGCCTTTTTCCTGAATTTTTATACCATGGATGGATTCGTCGCACTAAAAATGCGGACTCTAAAAAATCTATGTAGCGTCTTACAGTGGGGACACTGATATCCAGACTATTTGCAATTGTTGACAGATTTAATAATTGGCCATGTAAATGAGCCAACATTGTCCACAATCGTCGAATTAAAATAGGATCGGTTTTAAGTCCCAATAAGGGTAAATCACGTTCCAGATAACTTCTTATAAAATGTTCTCTCCAGATTAAACTTTGTGTGTCGTTTTTTGCAAAGAGAGCGTTAGGGAAACCGCCACGAATCCATAATTTCTTGTAGTCGAAAATTGCCGGTAATTCGTTTAAAAACAGAGGATGCATCTCCAGGTAGGCTACTCTACCAGCTAATGATTCTGAGGTATCCCTGATTAATTCTGGACTGGCAGAACCTAATAATATAAATCTACCAGGTTTACGGAACATATCAATAAGACTTCTGAGCGTTGGGAACAGTTCTGGCTCTCTTTGAATTTCATCCAGAATCACCAGTTTGTTCTTTAAGGAATCTAAGAAAAGTACCGGATTACTAAGTTGGTTCATTGCTTCCGGATTTTCTAAATCAATGTATTCGATTGGTTTTTTTAGTTTTTTGTCTAAACCTTTTACCAAGCTTGTCTTGCCAACTTGTCTTGGACCCACTAGTACAATTGCTGGAAAATGAACAATTAAACTAAGAATCTCCTTTTCAATCAAACGGGGTATTAATTTCATAGATCCCTGCAAATTTAATATTAAAATTTAAATATGCAGGGTTAATTATTCAGAACAAATTAATAAGAGGCATCTAAATGCGGGCTCATAACAAAGCATTTATAAGCTCCGTGGAAGCGATGCGTTCTTGATTTCCTGAATGAAGGTTTTTTATTAAAACGGTTTGATTCATACGTTCTTCCTCTCCAATAATTATCACGAAAGGGACTCCTAATTTTTCGGCATGGCTAAACTGTTTTTTAATTTTAGCAGCCTCTGGATACACTTCAACGGCTATGTCAGATTTTCGGAGTTTGCCTGCTAGCTCAAACGACACTTGCAAACTTTGCTCATCCAAACTTATGAAGAGTGCTCGCACTGCCTGGGAAATTTCTATTGGAAATAAATTTTGCTCTTCTAAAACGTCGTAAATCCGATCTGCTCCAAAGGAAATGCCTACTCCGGATACATCTGGCAATCCAAATACTTCGGTCAGATTATCATAGCGTCCTCCACCGCCGAGACTGCCCATTTTGACTGTAGTGGGTACTACTTCAAAAATACAGCCGGTATAATAACTTAAACCACGCGCAAGTGAAGCAGAAAATTTTAAAGTTTGACCGTAGCGATAGTTTGTATTAAATGCAAGGATTTTTTGAAGTTCGTTTTTACCTTGAATGGCAAGCTCATTAAAATTGAAATCTTCCAAATTCTCTGATGCAGTAATTTTTAAAATCCAGTCTGCTTGATCCGCTGCAATGCCCAATTGCATCAGATTATTTTTAACTTCTACCGGTCCGATTTTATCCAATTTGTCTAATTCAAGCGTCATGTTCATAAATTGATCAATGCAACCTGCTTGACTGGCAACCCCTTCCAATATTTTGCGATGATTAAAAATGATGTTGACCGGAATTTTTAAAGTGCTAAAGACCTGATCATAAATTTGAATTAATTCCGCTTCGTACAGCAAGGAGTTTGAACCAACTACATCGGCATCGCATTGGTAGAATTCACGGTATCGCCCGCGCTGGGGTCGATCGGCTCGCCAAACCGGTTGGATTTGATATCGTTTAAATGGAAAATGGATGCTGTTTTGATTCATAGCTACCACTCGGGCAAAGGGTACGGTTAAATCATACCGGAGTCCTTTTTCTGAGATAAATGGAAGGAGTTTATTTGAATTTTTTTCTTGCACAAATTCATCGGGAGCATCTTTTAAATAATCCCCACTATTCACTATTTTAAATAATAACTTGTCTCCTTCATCACCGTATTTTCCGGTCAGTGTGCTTAAGTTTTCCATGGCCGGAGTTTCCAGGGCCTGATAAGCATAATTTTTAAAAACGGATTCAATCGTTTGAAAAATAAACTTCCTTCGATTGGCCTGTAAGGGTAAAAAATCACGGGTACCTTTTGCTAAAGAAGGTTTTTTCATGTTGATGAATCTTAATTAAAACTGATTTAAAAAGCGTTGATCATTTTCAAAGAAATAGCGGATGTCTGGAATTTTATGAAGTAACATCGCCTGGCGTTCGATTCCCATGCCGAAGGCAAAACCTGAATACACCTCCGGGTCAATTCCACAATTGCTCAGCACAGCCGGATCGACCATGCCGCAACCCAGAATTTCCAGCCAACCGGTTCCTTTAGTAATCCGGTAATCGGTTTCGTCTTTAAGTCCCCAGTAAATATCCATTTCAGCAGAGGGTTCTGTAAATGGAAAATAAGAGGGTCGAAGCCGCATGCGGACCTCAGTTCCATACATTTCTTTGGCAAAAAAAAGCAAAGTTTGCTTGAGATCTGCCATGCTGATATTCTTATCAATATATAAACCTTCAACTTGATGAAACTGGCAATGCGAGCGGGCAGAGATGGTTTCGTTGCGATAAACCCGACCGGGAGCTAAAATTCGAATGGGAGGTTGGTTTTGCTCCATATAGCGGGTTTGGACTGAGGAGGTATGGGTTCGGAGCAGCATGTTTCCAAAATCGCGGAGGTAATAGGTATCCTGCATATCTCTGGCCGGGTGGTCATCCGGTGTATTTAAGGCTGTAAAATTGTGCCAGTCATCTTCAATTTCACGATCTTCTACGATTTCAAAGCCAATTTTATTAAAAATGCCAACAATTCGCTCCAAAACCTGGGAAATTGGATGTCTGGTACCATTTGACATTAATTGCACCGGCAAACTTAAATCTAACTTGGATGCTTCGGAGGCAGGAGCAGCTTCCTTGAGTTCTTTAAATGATTCAAACCGTTCTTCGGCAAGGATTTTCGCTTCATTGACTAATTGGCCGTATTCTTTTTTTAATTCGTTGGGGATTTTGCCAATTCCGGCAAATAGAGGTTTTATCAAATTTTTTGATCCAAGAAACTGGAGTCGGAATTGTTCAAGACTGGCTGCATCTTTTATTTCAAAAGACTGAATAGCTTCGATCATCCGTTTTATTTCTGCAAACCAATCCTGCGACATTGTAATTACATTTGTCGCGCAAAGGTAACTGATAAGCAAGACAATCAAAAGTTTAGCCCTTCGAATGCAACGCTTCCTCAACTTCTTTAAAAGTCCCCGGTCTATCTCGTATATATTTACATTGGGAATGTTATTATTTGCCATTGGAATCAGTTGGTCGCCGGCTTTGCTTTCAATTGCTGTGATGATTTTAAGTATTTTGATATTATTTCAGTACGATGAAAGCAAATCCAGAATTGGTTGGAATCGTAACTTCCTCCATAATTTAGATAAGTTATTTCAAGTTCCTTACTTAGTCTGTTACCTGCTCTTTTTTGGAACTTGCATCCTGTCCGGACTCTGGTCGGAATCTTTAAAAGATTGGTATTGGTTTTCCAGAATGCTCTTGCCTTTTTTATTATTACCGTTTGCATTTTATTTTCATGGGAATTTAAACAGGGCGCAGTGGTATTTAATTCTTTATGTATTTGTACTTTCCATATTTTCTTTCTCGATTTCTATTTGCATTGATTACTTTAGGCATTTTGAGGCCTATAATCTTGATTTATTAAAAGGCAAACCCATTATAAACAAGATCTCCCACATTCGATTTAGCATGTTGATTGCCATCAATGCCATCTTGTGTTTTCATCTGTATGTAAAATCTGAAGGGTATCGCTATCGATTTGAAAAATATCTTGCACTGGCTTTGTTTATATATTTTTTCATCTTCATTCATTTAATATCAGTCAAAACAGGAATTGCCGGCATGTATCTGGCGCTTTGCTATTATTTAGTTGCGGAATTTAAAAAACAAAAAATTTGGCATACTCTCATACCAGCTTTAGGAATGATCTTGTTGATCGTATTGGCATTTATTTTTATTCCGAGTTTGCAGAATAAATTTTATTACAGCATTTGGCAATTGGGAGAATGGTCTCGAGGAAAATGGATTTTATATTCTGATTTAGAACGACTGGTCTCCTGGCAAATGGGCTGGGAACTGATTAAACACGATCCGTTTTTTGGAAGCGGAATCGGAGATCTATACCAGGCAACTAAAAATACCTATTTAGAATGCTATGGATTTGAACAAGGAAAACTTCCCCACAATCAATTTATATTTAGTTGGGCGTTTACCGGAGTTTTTGGATTGATTTCTTTGCTCGGTATCATTTTCTACAGTGTGTTTCAAAAATCATGGCGTAAAAACGATTTGATCATGAGCATCCAGGTCGTTTTAATATTCTCCTTTTTGTTTGAATACACTTTGGGTACTCAAATGGGATGTGGCATGTTTGTATTTATAAGTCTTGCCTCCTGGGCCTGGATGCAATTTGAGGGGAATTCAAAAATAAAAACAAAGTAAAAATAAAATGAGGCCCGGGGACCTCATTTTAAATTAATTGCTTTAAAAATTACAATATGAAAAATTCCTTCAATTATTTCACAATATTCATTAGTCCTCTTTGAAGTTCTTCCTGATTCATAACCGGTTGAAATTCAACTCGAGCATTAAAATTTGTAAACATAAGTTCGCCAATAGGTGGAATTTCTGAAGAGTCTTTCATATCAAAGAAAACGTAGATAGTCCGTTGACCTCCATCCGCAGTAAAATAGGCTGCTTCTGGTTTGGTAAGTTCCATAAGTTTTCCGACAATGGCTGGTAAACGGCCTTCAGTAAGTGCTTTATTGGAAGCGTTCACTTCAAGAGAACATCGCAACATGGTACGCATGGTAATTTAATTTAAATGATTAAAAAATTATTTTTTAGATTTTATTTTTTGCTTTTGCAATTGCTCGTTAAATGCGGCTGAATCAAATTCTACTCTGCCGGATTCAATTTTATTGGATTCATTTAATTTATAGACAGCCAACCATCCTATTTTTATAGGGTTGTTCGTTGCAGGTTTTCCCATAAATTTACCAGTATGGGTTCCTGTTAATGTACCATGTACGACGAGCTGATTTCCAGAAACCAAAATTTCATCAACGACTCGATGTACATCTGGAATTCCGGTTTTAAATGCGAGAATTCGTTGTTTGGTTTCTTCAAGATTGTTTTCTTGATTGCCAAAGTAACTTTTTCCTTGTCGATCCCAGAAACTTTCAAATTTTGCTACATCTCCCGCATCAGCAGCTTTCATTAATTCCAGAATGATTTTTTCTTTTGCAGTATTTGGATTGATGCCTGCCATAATCTGGGCATCAAATGATTTGCCGTCAAATTGAACAAAACGGTTTTTAATTTTACCCATAGCATCTAGTTCATCCAAAACCAAAAATGGGAGATTTACTTTATTTCCAGTTGGAGGGTTTCCCATCATACTGCCGGTATTGGTCCCTTTAAAAATTCCTTTGGTGGTTACATATTTGCCATCCGTTATCAGTTCAGTAATTTCATGTTTCATATCAGGGAATGCAGTTTTTTGTGTTACCAAGATGCCTTGAAAAGCTTGTATAGGAGAAGGTTCCGTTACAAAAGGATTCATGATTTTAAAGTCAGCGCTACAGTAATTTGAGAATTGATTTGAGTTTCCTGCATCCATCATTGCAAACAATTCCCGCACTGTTTTTTCTGCGTTCATTTTAGGATTGGCATTTCCTGACATCAACTGTTCTTCAAGCAATTTTTGATCAAATTGAGTAGTAAGAGATTTAATATACCCCTTGCCATTCAATTCAAAAAGGACGGTGATCGGTACACGCACTTTGTTGTTGGTTGCAGCTTGTCCAAACATGGCACCTTTGTTTGTTCCAGTAAATTCACCGCGTACCGCTACCCAGTTATCATCAGCAAACCAATACGTGTTTGCGTGTTTCATATCAGGATAAGCTGCTTTTAACGTTTGACCAACAGCTTTCCAAGCAGTTTTTACAAAAGGTTTGGGCGAAAAGGGTGCAATAGCCTGGAAGTCATCTGTAAGTAAGTTTCCAACGGCATCCAAATTTCCCGCATCAAGTAAGGCAAAATAGTCACTCACAATTTTACCAGCTTTCTTTTCCTGAGCATGCATGCTCTTAGCACTTAGAATAAGTACTAACAACACGTAGACAAATTTTATTTTCATGATTATATTTTTTAGTTTTTAGTTTTTAATTTTTAATTCTTCATTCTTCATTGTAATTCCATTGCCATCCCATCCATTCCTTTGAAATAGCTTAATTTACCATTGGTCGCCTTGAATTGGTGTGCATAGCTGTCGCTGTAATTTTTCTTATTAGAAGCATTGGTATAGTTTACATCTACTTTTATAAAAACATCATCACCATCTGCTAAGAACCGGCTGGGTTGAAATTTACTATACTTTATTTTGCTATTTAATTCTGTAAAAAATTTACTTACTTCTTCTTTGCCTTTAAATGTTCTGATTTTAGAATCAAATGTGCGATCGTGAATTTCAAAAGTTATATCTTCATTGCAAAGTGCTAATAAACCTGGAATATCTCCCTTACCAAATGCTTCATAAGCTGCAGTTACCAGCATGGTATTTGGATTGTTTAAAAAGCCATATCCAATTTGACTCAGGGATGCATTCGGATTTGCACTCCAATGTGAATTGCATTTTCCTTCTGCATTTAATGTGATGATATCCATGTCCTGAACGTCAATTTTTTTATTGGTAGCTGGAAAATTCATAAAATTTCCTGTATTTGTACCCGTTAAATGAATTTGTAAAAAATAGCGATTGGGTCCAGCCGGAACTATCGATTGAATTTCAAACTTGGTATCTGGAAATGCATCTAGAAATACTTTGTATTGGGCGATGCTTGCTTCAATTCCTTTTATAGGCTCTGGGCCCAAAGCTAGTTCAGTGTAGTCTGCGCTACACAATGCAGCAAATGCAGTAAAATCTTTTTGCATGATAGCAGCATATGCTTTTCGGATATTGGCTTCATCTCTGGAAAGATTGGATGAGCCTGTGCAAGCATTAAACAGGAGCATTCCGGAAAAGAGGTAGGTTAAACAAGTACTGGTTTTCATCTTTTTGTTTTAAATTTATTAGAAATATTAAGTTTTAAATAGTTCATTTTAAATGTTGGTTTAAATTGAAGGTATTTACGCAATGAAATGGAAATTGGATTTTAGAATAGAAAAAAATCTTATGGTATGCCAATCATTATCTTTGTTGCATTTAAAAAAATGTCAAATAATCACATATTTATGGTATGTTCAATTTTGGGAAAGGCTGTATTTTTAACAAAAAAAATGATGAGTCCTAAGCTTATTTACATTGTTCTTCTTTTATTGGCATGTAAGAGTAATCAAAAGGAAGCCTTGCCAGTTAATGATTTGAATAGACCGGTCTTGTGTGCTGCCAAAACAACGGATGCAGCATGGTATCTTGAAAATAATACGGCCCCATTATTTGAAGGACTTGGTTCTTTGCATTATCCAATTCAAACGAACATTCCGGAAGCACAGAAGTATTTTGATCAGGGACTTATCTTATCGTATGCATTTAACCATGCTGAGGCAGCCCGGTCATTTTACTATGCAAGTAAAATTGACAGTACTTGTGCCATGTGCTACTGGGGATTTGCCTATGTCTTGGGTCCAAATTACAATGGAGGCATGGAACCCGATAATTACCAGCGTGCTTATTTAGCAGTTCAACAGGCTTTGAGCCTGGTTATCAATGGCACTCAAAGAGAGAAGGATCTTATATGGGCTTTATCAAGTCGGTATACAAAAGAAGTTCCTGAAGTGCGAACTACTTTAGATAGTATGTATTCAGCCCGGATGAAAACAGTTTATACCAACTATCCAGATGACCCTGAAATTGCAGCTTTGTATGCGGAGTCTATCATGGATTTACATCCTTGGGATTTATGGGATAAACAAGGAAACCCAAAAGAGTGGACTCCTGAAATTATTGAAATTCTTGAAAGACTTTTAAAAAAATACCCAAAACATCCGGGCCTTAATCATTTTTATATCCATGCCGTGGAAGCTTCATATAATCCACAACGTGGTTTAAAAAGTGCACAGTTATTTGATGATGGTTTAGTTCCCAATGCAGGACATCTGGTACATATGCCGTCTCATATTTATATTAGAACAGGAGATTATCATTTGGGATCTATTGCAAATATCAGGGCAGTTGAGATTGATAGCCAATATGTGAGTGCATGTCATGCACAGGGAGTTTATCCATTGGGATACTATCCCCACAATTATCATTTTTTAGCAGCAACAGCAACCATGGAGGGAAATAAGGAATGGGCAACAAAAGCTGCACAAAAAGTAAGTGATCATGCAGATCGCGAATTAATGAAGGATCCGGTTTGGGGCACCTTACAACATTATTATGTAATCCCTTATTTTGTAAAAATCAAATTTGGGCAATGGAACGAAATTCTGCAAATGGAAAATGAAAACAAAGATTTAAAATATCCAGAGGCCATTCGGCATTATGCTAGAGGATTTGCATATTTGGCAAAGAAAGACTTATTAAATGCTAAAATAGAATTGGAAAGCTTAACAAAATTTGCAAATGATAGCAGCTTGAAAGAAATTACAATTTGGTATATAAATTCTGTTCAAACGATTGTGCAAATAGCAGAAAAAGTATTGCGCGCTGAATTCTTTTCAACTGAAAATAAATTTGATGAAAGCATTGCGCTGTTGAAAGAAGCAGTAGTACTTGAAGATGCTTTAAATTATAATGAACCACCCGATTGGTTTTTTTCAATTCGACATCATCTGGGCGCAGTGCTAATTGAATCCGGAACGATTGATGAGGCAATTGAAGTGTATAATAAAGATTTAAGCTGGTGGCCTAAAAATGGCTGGGCATTGCATGGGTTGAAAAATGCATATAAACTTAAAAAAGATTTAAAATCCTTGCATCAAGTTGAGGAACAATTAAAAATTGTTTGGGCAAATTCTGATACTCAATTAACGGGTTCCAGAATAAAATAAGGGAACACAATATTGAGCTCTAAGTAAATCATTTTTTATAAATCTCGATAACTGGAGTACATATCTGATTTTATAATTGATAAAATCATCGAATCAGCGGATTTTAATTTTTCGTTCAATTCTTATTTGTAAACTTGCAGGATGTCAGAAAAGAAACTGGAATTATTAAAAGAATTGCAATTTCAAACCTATGTTCGCATTTTACCATCTACAATACATGGCATCGGTGTCTTTGCAATCAAACCCATTCCAAAGGGTTGCAGGGATTTCTTTTCAAAAGAGGAAGGGGAATGGACTGAATTGAGCTTTGAAGAAGTTGCAGACTTGCCAGAGTCGTCCCGATACTTAATTGAAACCTATTGTCTCTTTAATGAAAGTCATTATTATGTGCCAACCAAAGGATTTAAAGCTATGGACTTAAGTCTATTTTTAAATCACAGCACAGAACCCAATATTAAATCGGTTGATGACGGACTTGAATTTGAAGCGCTTCGAGCCATTGAAGTTGGGGAAGAACTATTGATTGACTATGGCACCATTGTATCTTCTGATGAATAATTGGAAGGAGCTGTTGGATTGAAAATGGGTTCCACTTAATGTGCATAAATAAATTACGGGCTTCTACAAATTAAACTATTTTTGCATATGAATATACCTATGCATGAATCAAAACAAGCCACAAGCTCCCTCAGCTGACTACAGTACGATTAAAGACCTTGTTTTGAATGTTCGCCGCTATTTGGATGAATTGCGAAATCATCGAAAGCTGTGTTATGCATTTTTAGCGGTAGGATTGCTTTATGGTTTTTGGTTTTATTGGTCTAATCCAAAAATTTATGAAGCAGAGCTTAGTTTTATGTTGAATGAAGATCAAAACCAAGCCGGAGGTCTCAGTGCCGTTTTAAGTGAATTTGGCGGATTGTTAGGTTCGCATGGGGATGAGGTAAATCTTCAAAAAATATTGGAGCTCGGTAAATCTAGAAATATAGCAGAAAAAGTCTTTTTTGATTCCTGTACCGTATATGGGAAATCCGATTTTATTGCAAATCACCTGATTAAAGAATTAGAAACACATGGAAAATGGGGGGCCAAGGCATATTATTTCATTGAGAACCCATTAAAAGGATTTCAGTTTAAGCATCATCAAGTCGAGGCATTTACCAGACTTGAAAACGCTGCCTTAAAACAATTGCATGCTTTGTTTCTATCAATGCTCACTACAGCGGTCAGTGAGAAAACAAGTATCATGAAACTCAATGTCCAATGTACCGAGGAGGTGCTTGCTTATGAATTGGCAAATCGACTGTTTGACAAAATGAGCCAATTTTACATCAATAAAACCATTGAAAAACAGAAGCAGACCTATGATGATTTGGCCTCTAAGACAGATTCTCTCCGTAAACTCCTCCACAATAAACAATATGGATTGGCAGATTTGAAGGATAGTTACCGTGCAGCCTGGTTACTTAAAGAAGAAGTCCCCAAGACAATTCTGGATCAGGATATTAAAATGTTACAGCTTATTTACGGAGAGGCTTTAAAAAACAAGGAAATTGCATCCTATGCATTAGATCACAAAACCCCATTTATCCAAGCCATAGACCTGCCCATTATGCCATTGAAAGTCAGTCGTTTAATTTTATTTAAATCCTTGATATTAGGGGTATTATATGGAATGTTATTGGCTTCAGCCCTCATTTTTGTTCGAAAATTCTACAAAGAGAGTATTCAAAATTAATCAAGAATGAGTAATTTTGTTGCTCAAATATGATAGAGGTTTTAATTTCTTCGAAAACCAGAATTAAGCTATTATTGAAGTTTTTTCTCAATAGCAGAAATACCACGTATTTACGAAGTCTGGAATCTGAATTTGGAGAATCCAGCAATGGCATCCGACTGGAATTAAATCGGCTTGAAAAAGCAGGCTTGTTATCCAGTGAAACCAAAGGAAATCGAAAGTACTTTAAAGCAAATACGGGTCATCCTTTATTTGATGAAATTCACAATATCTTATTGAAACATTTAGGTATTGATCAGATTACTGAAAAAGTTATTGAGCGGCTTGGGGCAGTTGAAGAAGTATACCTTACCGGTGATTTTAGTAAAGGCAAAGACAGTGAGATCATCGATTTAATCATTATAGGCCGTCCAGATAAAGAATATTTAGTTCAATTAGTAGACAAAGTTGAACAATTGATTCATCGCAAAATTCGTTTTTTGCTTTTTGAAAATAGAAGTGATAAAGCCATGCTCAAAATTTTAAAAGATGAAGAGCCTTTATTGTTGTGGTCAGCAAAAGTTTAGATATGTATCAGGAATTATTAAATAAAGAAAAAAAATTAGCAGTTATAGGACTTGGATATGTAGGGTTACCTCTGGCATTGAGCTTTGCAAAGAAATTTAAGGTAATTGGATTTGATATCAATGAGGAGCGGATCGAAATGATGAAGAAACACATGGATCCTTCCAGGGAGTTAAGTACCGATGCATTTAAAGATGCAGATATTGAATTTACGCATTCATTGGATATTCTCCGTCAAGCTCATTTTTATATTGTTGCCGTACCCACCCCAGTTGATGAACACAAAGTACCGGATCTAAAACCGATACTTGGAGCATCTAAAACGATTGGTAAGGTTTTAAAAGAAGGGGATTATGTTATCTATGAATCTACCGTATATCCTGGATGTACAGAAGAAGATTGTTTACCTTTTTTAGAAGAAGGTTCCAATTTGGTGTGCGGAACAAATTTTAAAATAGGATATTCTCCGGAGCGCATTAATCCGGGTGATAAAACCCGAACACTGGAATCCATTTTAAAAATTGTATCAGGGAATGATGCTGAAGCATTGGATGAAATTGCTAAAGTCTACGGTGCGATTATTCATGCAGGAATTTATAAAGCATCAAGCATTAAAGTTGCAGAAGCTGCAAAAGTTATTGAAAACAGTCAGCGCGACTTAAACATTTCATTTATGAATGAGCTGGCTATGATTTTTGACCGGATGGGGATTGATACACACGAAGTACTTGAAGCAGCTGGAACCAAATGGAATTTTCTGAAATTTTCTCCTGGATTGGTTGGGGGTCATTGTATTGGAGTGGATCCATATTATCTTTTACATAAATCAAAACAACTGGGTTATGATCCGGAAGTTATTTTAAGTGGACGTAGAATCAATGACCGGATGCCGGCATTTATTGCAAAAAAATTGGTTCAACTTTTAATAGGAAAGGGTAAAAATCCAAGCAATTGCAAAGTACTGATCAGTGGCATTACATTTAAAGAAAATGTATCAGACATTCGGAATTCAAAAGTAGCCGATTTGTATGATGAATTGCGCGGATACTCTGTACAGGTAGATGTAAATGATCCCTATGCTGATCCAAACGAAGTGAAACATGAGTATGGCATAGAAATTAAGAAAACGCCTGATACAGATTATGATGCGGTTGTAGTAGCAGTTGCTCATCAGGATTACAAAAATCTTGATATGAGTTTTTTTAAAAATCTGATGAAACCGGATCCAGTTTTAGTTGACTTGAAAGGGCTCTACCCAAACCCTGGAAATGGGATGACCTATTGGAGATTATAATAAACCATTAAAATGAATATCAGCATAATTGGTACAGGCTATGTAGGATTGGTTACAGGTACTTGTTTTTCGGAAACAGGAAATCAAGTGATTTGTGTAGATATAAATGCCAAAAAAGTTGAAGACTTAAAAAATGGAAAAATTCCAATTTTTGAACCCGGTCTGGAAACTTTATTTGAGCGAAATGCGGAAGAGGGTCGATTGAAATTTACCACAAGTCTCCAGGAAGCTGTACAACATGCAGAGATCCTTTTTTTGGCGCTCCCCACTCCTCAGGGAGAAGATGGAGCTGCAGATTTAAGTTATGTGTTGCAAGCGAGTTCGGACATCGCAAAACTTATCACAAAATATACAGTACTTGTTAATAAAAGTACCGTTCCGGTTGGGACAGCAGAACAAGTGATCGAATTATTGTCAACTCAATTGGATCGAAAGCTCTTTGATGTCGTTTCAAACCCTGAATTTTTAAGGGAGGGAGTCGCTGTAGAAGATTTTATGAAACCGGATCGAGTTGTAATTGGTAGCAGTTCAGCCAAAGCCAGAGATAAGATGACGGAATTGTATGAACCGTTTGTCCGACAAGGAAATCCTATTTATCACATGGATTTACGAAGTGCAGAATTGACCAAATATGCTGCCAATGCCTATTTAGCAACGCGTATCAGTTTTATGAATGAAATTGCCAATCTATGCGAACAAACCGGTGCTAATGTCGATATGGTGCGCATGGGCATGGGCAGTGACAATCGAATTGGGAAACGATTTTTATTTCCGGGAGTTGGATATGGTGGATCTTGTTTTCCAAAAGATGTGACGGCATTGCATCAAACAGCTGAACAACATCAATATGCATTCAGGATTTTAAAAGCTGTCATGGATGTAAATAAATCACAAAAGAAAATTCTTAGCAATAAAATAATAAATCATTTTGAAAATCATTTGAAAGGCAGAAAAATTGCCTTCTGGGGATTGGCATTTAAACCCAATACCGATGACATTCGGGAAGCCCCTGCATTAGAAATTATAAGTGATTTGTTAGCAGCCGGTGCTAGTATCAGCGTATACGATCCGGAAGCGACCCATCATGTAAAACAAGTGTTTGGAGAGCAAATACATTATGCAAAAGATATGTATGAAGCCATTCAGGATGCGGATGCATTGGCTTTGGTTACTGAATGGAATGTTTTTAGATCACCGGATTTTGATAAAATGAAAAATGGGATGAAATTGCCTGTCATTTTTGATGGCCGAAATGTTTTTGAACACAGTAAAATGGCGGAGTTGGGTTTTAATTATTATAGTATTGGAAGACATTAATATTTAATCAATAAAATATTCGATTGTATGAAATTGCACATGGTAGATTTAGGAACGCAGTATGCTAAGATCAAACCGGAAATAGATGCTTCCATTCAGGAAGTTTTAAATTCAAGTATATTTATTGGTGGACCGGTAGTAAATGCTTTTAGAACGAATTTAGAAAATTATTTAGGAGTAAAACATGTGATTCCTTGTGCAAATGGAACGGATGCTTTGCAAATTGCATTGATGGCACTCGGTCTGCAGCCTGGAGATGAAGTGATACTCCCGGCATTTACTTATGTGGCAACTGCAGAAGTTATTGCATTGTTGCGATTGGTTCCAGTCATGGTGGATGTGAATTTAAATGATTTTAACATCAACCTGGATGAAATCAAAAAAAATATAGGACCTAAAACCAAAGCCATTGTGCCAGTTCATTTGTTTGGTCAGTCCTCACAAATGGAAGAAATTATGGCCATCGCTAAGGAGCATAACTTGTATGTTGTTGAGGACAATGCACAAGCTATAGGTTCTGATTATTTTAGCCAAAACGGAACGACACAGAAAACAGGAACCATTGGACATATTGGTTGCACTTCTTTTTTTCCATCAAAAAATCTTGGATGTTATGGTGATGGGGGTGCGATGTTTACCAATGATGACGCATTGGCAGAACAAATTCGGATGATAGCCAATCATGGCCAGGGTTCTGTTCGGTATTATCATGATGTCGTAGGTGTGAATTCAAGATTAGATGCCATTCAGGCAGCCATCCTCAATGTAAAATTAAAATATTTGAATTCCTATGCAAATGCCCGAATTGCTGTTGCAGATTATTATGATGCTGCATTTAAAGAACTTCCGATGGTACTAACACCATATCGAGCAAAGCATTCAAGTCACGTATTTCATCAGTATACGTTGCGAATCACCAATGGAAAGCGGGATGCATTAAAAGCGTATTTGGATTCAATTCAAATTCCCAATGCAATTTATTATCCCGTACCACTGTATGAACAAAAGGCATATAAAGCCTTTAAAGGAAATGTAAACCAATTAGAAGTCACAGAAGTATTATGCAAAGAAGTCCTCTCGTTACCCATGCATACTGAATTGAATAACGAAATGCTTGATTATATAATTAATCACGTCAAAACATTTTTAACTTCTTAAATTATGGAGGGCTATTATGCGCACCCAACTGCAGTGATTGACGCAGATTGTACAATAGGTGATGGAACTAAGATCTGGCATTTTTCGCATATTATGTCCAATTGTATCATTGGAAAAAATTGCAACCTGGGTCAGAATGTAGTGATTTCGCCAGGTGTCGAATTGGGTCAAAATGTTAAAGTGCAAAACAATGTTTCAATATATACCGGTGTGATTTGTGAAGAGGATGTTTTTTTAGGACCTTCTATGGTTTTCACAAATGTGATTAATCCAAGGTCGGCTGTAAACCGGAGGGATCAATATTTAAAAACACGGGTTAAGCGCGGGGCATCTATTGGTGCAAATGCAACCATAGTATGTGGAAACGATATAGGTGAATATGCATTTATCGGAGCGGGCGCAGTAGTAACCAAAGAAGTACCCGATTATGCACTGGTGATTGGAAATCCTGCGAGACAAACGGGATGGATGAGTTCATATGGTCATAAATTAAATTTTGATAATGATGGATTTGCTGTTTGTCCGGAATCAGGAGAGCGCTATAAATTAGAAGACCGAAAAGTTATAAAATTATCATGAAACGATTTGCATTGATCGGTGCCGGTGGTTACGTTGCACCCAGACACATGAAGGCCGTCAAGGAAACTGGACACACAATGATTGCTGCTATGGATAAAAATGATTCCGTTGGAATCATGGACTCTTATTTTCCTGAAGCTGATTTTTTTACTGAATTCGAACGATTTGACCGACATCTCTATAAGTTGAAACGCAAAGGAGAAGGGATGGACTATTTGTCTGTATGTTCTCCAAATTATTTGCACGATGCGCACATTCGTTTTGGATTGCGCATGGGTGCAGATGTAATCTGTGAGAAACCATTGGTGTTAAATCCATGGAATATAGATGCTTTAAAGGAGATGGAATTGGAAACAGGTCAGAAAGTAAATACGATCTTGCAATTAAGAGTGCACCCAAAGGTAATTGAATTGAGAACGAAACTATTAAGCGAAGTTTTTAGTAAGAAGCACCAGGTAGATCTAATTTATATTACATCCCGTGGAAAGTGGTATCATTCGTCCTGGAAAGGAGATATCAGTAAATCTGGTGGAATTGCGACCAACATTGGAGTTCATTTTTATGATTTACTTTCCTGGCTATTTGGTGAAGTCAAACAGAATATAGTCCATCTAATAACGGAAGACCGGGTGGCTGGAATGATAGAATACGAGCGTGCACATGTTCGTTATTTTTTAAGTATCAATGAAAATGCCTTGCCAGATTCTATTCGTGCAAGCGGAAAGAAAACCTATCGTTGTTTAGAAATTAATGGTTCGGAATTTGAATTTAGTGAAGGATTTACTGATTTGCATACATTATCATATCAGGAAATTTTGAATGGTCACGGATTTGGTTTGGAGGAATCCAGAGCTTCTATTCAAACGGTTTATGAGATTCGAAATAAACAAGCCATTGGATTGGTTGGTGATTATCATCCATTAGCTAAATAAAATACAATGAAAACCCAACTCATTGCAGAAATTGCTCAAGCGCACGATGGTAGTTTGGGAATTTTACATTCATTTATTGATGCTCTTGCAGAAACAGGTGTTCAAACAATAAAATTTCAGATCCATAATGCTGAAGCGGAGAGTAGTGAATTTGAAAAATTTAGAATTCCTTTTTCATATGTTGATAAAACCCGTAAAGATTATTGGAAACGGATGGAATTTAGTTTCGGGCAATGGCAGGATATTAAAAGACATGTGGAAGAAAATGACATGGAATTTTTAGCTACACCCTTTTCAATTGCTGCAGTTGAAATGCTTGAAAGGCTCCATGTAAACCGGTATAAAGTTGGTTCAGGGGATGTTAATAATTTATTATTGCTTGATCGAATTGCACAAACCGGAAAACCAATTCTTCTTTCGAGTGGTATGAGTGATTGGAAGGAATTGGAGCATTCCGTAAATTTTTTAAAAGCATTTCAATCTGACCTTAGCGTAATGCAATGCACGAGTTTGTATCCATGTCCACCAGAAAAAACAGGTTTGCATTTGATACCTGAAATGAAACAACGTTTTGGAGTGCCAGTCGGTTATTCTGATCATTCCGGAACTATTTATGCTGGAACCTGCGCAGTCGCTTTGGGCGCAGAATTATTGGAATTTCACGTTTGTTTTGATAAACGCATGTTTGGTCCGGATGCAATTGCTTCATTAACTATTGAAGAAGTTAAGCAATTGGTGGAGTCAATTGAATTTGTTGAAAATGCTTGTGGACAAACGGAATTAAAAGAGCCTTCCGATCAATTCAATGAAATGCGAACCTTGTTTGGTAAGTCGCTTGCAACCAGAAAACACTTGGATGCCGGTCATGTGATATTAAAATCAGATTTGGAAAGCAAAAAACCTGCTGGATTTGGAATTCCAGCTTCTGAATTCCAAAAATTAATAGGTAAAAAATTAGTTCGTGGCTTGCATGCAAATCAATTTATAAACTGGTCCGATGTCGAGTAAAGAAATACGCAAAATTTGCGTGGTTATAACAGCAAGACCCAGTTATAGCAGGATTAAATCGGCTTTGACTGCCATTCAAAATCATAAAGATCTTGAATTGCAATTGGTTGTGGCAGCATCCGCATTATTGGACCGATATGGTAAGGCATTTGAATACATCGAACAAGATGGATTTCGCATCGCTGCTAAAGTTTTTAATGTTCTGGAAGGCGAAAATCTTACAGCACAAGCTAAAACAACGGGCTTGGGAATTCTTGAACTGGCAACGGTATTTGAAAATCTTAAACCCGATGCCGTAGTAACAATTGCTGATCGTTTTGAAACGATGGCAACTGCAGTTGCTTCAAGTTATATGAACATTCCTTTAATTCATATACAAGGTGGAGAAGTAACTGGTAGCATTGATGAAAAAGTTAGACACGCAATCACAAAACTTGCAGACCTTCATTTAGTTGCATCTGAAGATGCCTACCAGCGTGTGATTCGGTTAGGAGAATCGGTGGAATCCGTGGTCGTTACGGGCTGTCCATCTTTGGATATTGCATTAGATGTTATACAACAAGAAAAGTCCATTTTTGATCCATTATCAAAATATGGCGGCGTAGGTACCGATCGGTTTAATCCAGATGATTTTGTAGTTGTATTGCAACATCCAGTCACAACAGAATATCATGAAGCGCGTTCACAAATTGAAATTAGCTTGCAAGCCATTAAAGCATTGGACAAATCCTGTCTGTGGTTTTGGCCAAATGTTGATGCAGGTTCAGATGGAACTTCTAAAGGGATTCGAGCGTTTCGTGAGAAGTATCCAGACTCTAACATCCATTTCTTTAAAAATATGGAGCCTGCTGATTTTTTAAGGCTTTTATTATCGTGTAAATGCCTTATCGGAAATTCAAGTGTGGGCATCCGTGAAAGCTCGTTTTTGGGAATTCCAGTGGTAGACATCGGAAGCAGACAAGCTGGACGGTCCCGTGGTGCCAATGTCTTGCATGTGGAATACAACCAGGAAGAAATAGTAAAGGCAATCCAATCCCAGATAAATCATGGTAAGTATAAACCGGAATTTATTTATGGCGATGGGAAAGCAGGTGTTCGAATTGCAGATGCTTTAGCGAGCTTGCCGCTTACATTTGATAAAAAAATCAGCTATTGAATTTAAAATTTAAACCGGTAGTGTGGGTAGCTGAACCAGACGAACTAGCTATCAAAAACAAACAATTGTTGGAATTGAATTTTGATGTGGTTTATCAAAAAATAACAGCTTCAGAATTAAAGCAAGTGTTTACGCAGTGCGATGTATTATTTTTTAAACTTGCTTTTAGAATTCATGAATTCGATTTAGATCCTCATCAACGATGCAAAATTATTGCGACTCCTGTCACTGGATTGGATCATATTGACCTGGCAGCATGTGATAGATATAATATCCGGGTTATTAGTTTAAAAGGAGCAACTGGTTTTTTGAAAGAGGTTCGTGCAACAGCAGAGCATACAATGGCATTGATGTTGTGTTTAATACGAAACATTGTTCCGGCAGCAAACCATGTAAGTTCAAATCAATTTAACAGGAATGCATTCAAAGGGACTGAATTATACCAAAAGACTTTGGGAATCATTGGCTACGGTAGATTGGGAAAAATTGTGGCAGAGTATGCCATTGCTTTTGATATGAAAATTTGTTGTTTTGAAATCGATAAATCTAAACACATCCAGCATCATAAGATTCAATTTTGTGAATTAGATACTTTGTTAGCCGAATCAGATATTATTAGCATACACATTGATTTGAATGAGGGGAATGAAGGATTTATTAATAAAGAGTTCTTTTCTAAAATAAAGAAGCGAGCTTTTCTGATCAACACGTCTAGAGGAAATCTTGTAATTGAAGAGGATCTCGTTGATGCCTTGAAATCGGGTCAATTGGCAGGTGCTGCATTGGATGTTGTGAGAAATGAACCTGAAATTCAATTCAGTGATACCTTGTATCATTATCATAAACAACATGATAATTTAATTATCACACCGCATATAGGTGGTTTAACATTAGAATCCTCTGAAAAAACGGAGGCTTATATTATTGATCAAATCATAGCCAGTGTTTGATATGAGTAAGGTATTAGGTATCATTCCAGCCCGTGCAGGATCAAAAAGAGTTCCAGGAAAAAATATGCGGCAGCTCAATGGAGAACCCTTGATAAGTTATGCATTGGATGCTGCTTTAAATTCCAAAAAATTGACTGCAATTGCTGTAAGTTCTGATGATGAATCTATCTTGAGTTATGCTAGACTTTATAACTCAAAAATACTTTGCATTCAAAGACCCGAATCTCTCTCCACGGATCAATCCACCGCACTGGAATACACGCAGCATGCACTGGAATTTCTGGAAAAACATAATTCCTTAAATTTTGATCTTGTTGTCATCATCCAAGTTACAAGTCCTTTTACAATAAATGACGACATTGATTCAGTTATTGAATGCCTTGAAGCTAGCAAAGCCGATTGTGCAGCAAGCGTCAGAAGGGTCCCTCATGACCTTCATCCTATTAAATTTAAGCGAATAGAACACGGATTATTAGTCCCTTTAGTGGAAACAGAAAATGGTCGTATGGCAGCCCATCAATTAGATCCCGTGTATGTTCGGAATGGGGCTGTTTATGCTTCAAAGATTGAGTTGATTCAAAAAAAACAATTATTAAATGAAAACTGTGCTGCTTTTATAATGCCTGACGAACGTTCGTTAGACATTAATACAGAAATGGATTTGCAATTTGCCCAATTTTTAATGCAGGCTTTATGAAGTTATTAATGCAAAGTCTTAAATCCGGTGAAACATTTTTTGAAGAAATTCCAAAACCGGCAGCTGGTAAAAATTTTGTACTTGTAGAGTCTGTGTGTTCGTTGGTATCTCCTGGTACTGAGCGAATGCTGGTACACTTTGGAAAGTCAAATTGGATCCAAAAAATTGCACAGCAACCTGAAAAATTTAAACAGGTGGTTCAAAAAATTCAAACCGACGGTTTACTAAATACGTATAAAGCAGTTGAAGCTAAATTGGATCAGGCAATTCCATTGGGATATTCAAATGTTGGGATCATTCGAGAAATTGGTGCTGGGGTCCACGAATTTAAAATTGGAGATCGTGTTGTTTGCAATGGATTTCATGCAGAATATAATATCATTTCAAAAAATTTATGTGCGAGAATACCGGATTCAGTTTCAAATGAAGATGCTGCAATGACCTTGCTTGCTGCAATTGCTTTACAAGGAATCCGGCTGGCTGATGTTGAGTTGGGAGAGCGCGTTGTGGTTATGGGTTTGGGTTTAATTGGTTTGTTGGCATGTCAAATTTTAAAAGCCAGTGGATGTGAGGTGATCGGTATGGATGTTTCTGATGATTCCATAGAGCTTGCGAGACAATTAGGAATCCGTTCATTGAATAGCAGCATCCACAAATCAGGAGAATTATTTCAATCTGAATTTAAAGGAATAGGAGCAGATGCAGTGATCATAACTGCAAGTGCAAAACAAGATTTGATTAATGATGCTGCAGCATTGTGTAGAATACGTGGGCGTATCATTTTAATCGGACTTGTTGGCAATGAAATCAGCCGTGATTTATTTTATAAAAAAGAACTTACTTTTCAAGTTGCATGTAGTTATGGCCCCGGACGATATGATCCTGATTACGAGGATAAGGCCATCGATTACCCAATCGGCTTTGTAAGATGGACAGAAAAGAGCAATATGGAAGCAATCCTGCAATTGATGGAACAGGGTCAACTGCAATTAAGTCCACTAGTGAAACAACGCGTATCCTTTGATCAGGTGATACAATCGTATTATATGAACTTAGATCAATTGAAATATGCTAATTTAATTGATTACCAAACTGAGAGTCCATTAAAAGATCGGCAGACAATTTTTTTGAATTCAGATCAAGATCGCAAAGGCCCATTTCGAATTGGAGTGATAGGTTCGGGAAATTTTTGTTCATCCATTATTTTACCTGAACTTAAAAAATTTCCTGTTGAATTGATCACATTGTGCAGCAGTCGCCCCAATGCGGGTCAACTTGCTAAAAAATTTGGATTTCAAAATATCAGTTCTGAACTGGACGCCGTGATTCTAAATCCAGACATTAATTTAGTAATCATTGCAAACAGACACCACGCGCATGCCAGTTTGATTATTAAATGTTTGGAAGCAGGGAAACAAGTGTTTGTTGAAAAACCGCTATGCATCCTAAGGGAAGATCTTAAAAAAATTCAGACATCCTATAATGGCAATAGCAGACTTGCGGTAGGCTATAACAGACGGTTTGCACCATCAATTACCAAGATTTGCAATTTAATTAAAGGAGTTGAAAACCAATTAAGCATAAATTATGTAATTAATGCTGGATATATTGATCCAAAACATTGGGTTCAGGATCCTGAAATTGGTGGTGGAAGAATACTTGGTGAAGTATGTCATTTTATTGACCTGTGTAATTTCCTTACAAAATCAAATGTAATTGCTTTGAATACAATCTCAATGGGTACAGAGACAAATTCCCAATTAGCAGATACCTTGAGCATCCAGCTGAAATATGCAAATGGGAGTATGGCAACCATTCAATATCTAGGCAATGGATCAAAGCAACTAGAGAAAGAAACTATTCAAGTTTTTTTTACAAATAAAGTAATTGAACTCCATAATTTTAAGCGAATCAGAAATTTTGGATTACGTTCTCCGGTTCATTTATTTCAAACACAAGACAAAGGGTATTACCATCAATTCAAGGAATTACTCAATCCTGAATCTGACTATTTTAATAATTCGTATTTTGAAGAAGTGTGTCATGTTAGTACCTTGTGTTTTGATATCATTGATCAACTTCAAGGAAAGAATCAATAGATGCGTCCAATGAAAATTATACAAGTGGTGGGTGCGCGACCAAATTTTATGAAGGTAGCTCCTTTGCACAATGCGCTGAAAGCATGGCCACAGATCGAATCTATTATTGTTCACACCGGGCAGCATTTTGATAAACAAATGAGTACGGTATTTTTTGAGCAACTTGCTTTGCCCAAACCTGATTTTTATTTAGGTGTAACAGGAGGATCTCACACCAAAATGACAGCAGAAATTATGCTTGCATTTGAAAATGTGTTGGAGCAAGTTCAACCGGACCTAATCGTCGTGGTGGGGGATGTCACCTCCACAATTGCGTGCGCTTTAACAGCGGTTAGATTGAGAATTCCGGTAGCGCACGTAGAAGCTGGACTTCGCAGCAATGATCTTCACATGCCCGAGGAAATAAATAGAATCCTTACAGATCGTTTGAGTGAATATTTATTCACAACCGAGGCTTCTGCAAATTTAAATCTTATACAAGAAAACATTCCTCAGCAGAAAATTCATTTTGTAGGAAATTGCATGATTGATTCTTTGCACTATTATTTGCCTAAAGCAAAATCTTTGCAAACAGCCCTTACCTACAACCTGGGAAACAAGGAATTTGCAATGATGACAATGCATCGTCCATCAAATGTTGACGATCAAAACGGATTAAAGAAAATGCTTGACCTAATTGTTGAATTATGCAAGCGTTTTCCATTGGTATTTCCTGTTCATCCACGAACTCGGAAAAACATGGAACGTTTTCAGTTACTCGAGCAATTTAATTCCATCCCAAACTTGATTATTACAGAGCCACTTGCATATCTCGAATTTATTAGTTTGATGAGTGCGTGTAGTTTAATTTTAACAGATTCGGGAGGAATTCAAGAAGAATCTACCTATTTGCAAATTCCCTGTTTAACATTTAGAAAAACAACTGAGCGTCCAGTGACCGTTGAAATTGGAACAAATATTCTGATAGATGACCTTGATGTACAAAATGCGCTAGTTTATGTGGATCAAATTCGTTCTGGAAATTTAAAAAAGGGACAGATACCGGAATTATGGGATGGTCATGCAGCTGAACGAATTGCAACGATTCTTGTAGGTATTTAAATTCAAACGATTGATCAAAATAGCACTTTTATATATTCATACGCTTCGCTTTTTAAAATTCAGGCAAATTTATTATCAACTGTATTATCGCATCAAGTGGACTTTTTTTTATAGAATTGCAAATTATAAAAAATGGGATTTATTGCAGTGGGACCTTAGAGCCATTTCATATCCTTATATATATTGCGGAAATCAGTCCATCCGGCATTTAAGCTTTGATTTACTCAATCAAACCAAAGAATTTGAAAACGCAGTGGATTGGAATTTTTCAGAATATGGAAAGCTCTGGAATTATCACTTACAATACATGGACTATTTATTGGATGATTCCATTCCAATAAATCAGCGAAGCGATTTACTCAAAGACATTTCCAATCATATTCTCAAGGGGGTTTTGAAATTGGAACCCTATCCTGTTTCTCGTCGTATCGTCAGCAGTTTGCTTTTCATAAATAGTTACAATCAGGACCTGGATCCTTCTATCACCTTTGCATTAAAGCGTCAGGTACATTTTTTGGAATCAAATATTGAATATCATTTGGATGCCAATCATTTGCTTGAAAATTATATGGCACTCTGCTTCGCTTTTTGTTACTTGAATGAAAAAGTGAAGTTTGATTTTTATTATATTAAACTAAATGAGCAACTAGATAAGCAACTTTTAAGTGATGGAGCACATTTTGAGAAAAGCCCTAGTTACCATTTGCATATTCTATACCGTCTTTTGTTAATTTATCAAACTGCGGAGGTTTATTTTAATCCATTAACTGATTTAACCAAGCTAAAGGATTTCATTTCAAAAATGGTTTCATGGGCTGATCAAATGTTGTTGAACCAATCAAATTTTCCATTATTTAATGATTCTACTTATGGACAAAATCCAGACTACATTCAATTGCAATCCATTTGGAAACGATTGGTTACTTCATTTAAGGAAATTGAATTGAGTGAAAGTGGATACAGGAAACTGCAACAGCATGATTTTTGTTTGATTGTAAATTGTGGACATGTTATTCCAGTTTTTCAACCGGGACATATCCATGCAGACATGTTGCATTTGGTTCTTTATTATAAAGACAAGGCCGTCCTTGTTGATTGTGGCATTTCGACTTATGAAAACAATTTGATTAGATTGTTTGAGAAATCAACCGCTTCACACAATACAATTTGTTATGAGAATGAAAATCAATCGCAGATTTGGGGTGCATTCAGAATGGCAAAACGAGCAAAGATACAGCTAATTTCTTTTTCTAAAAATTCTCTTGAAGCCAGAGTAACCTGGCATAATGGATTTCAACATACACGTAAAATTTTGTTGACTGAAAATTGTTTATGTATTGAAGATAGTGTTGTACCTTTGAATAGAAAATTTAAATCAACAATAGCCAATTTTCATTTTGATGCAGGGATTCAAATAGTACCCATTGAAACAGAATGGTACATTCAGGAACTTGGATTGAGAATTAATTTTGAAGGATCCCATCAAAGCGAGTTAGTTCCATTTGAACAGGCTGTTGATTTTAATTCGAAATTGGATAGCACGAAGTTAGCTGTTCAGTTTGAGGAAACACTTGTAACATATTTTAAACTGATTTCTTGAAGCATATCCTTTATTTGAGTTATTACTATGAACCGGATCTTAGTGCCGGCTCTTTTCGTAATACCTATCTTGCTAAAACGCTATCAAAGTGTCTCACGGAGTTTACGCACATTCATCTTATTTGTACCCATCCGAACCGATATGCATCTCATGACAAGAAAGTACCGGATGTTGAGGAACATGGAAATTTAACAATTTACCGGATTCATGTACCACAACATCATAACCGTTTTTTTAAACAGTTGATTTCATTCTATTATTATCAGCGAGGTGTATGGAAACTTTTAAGAAAAATTAAATTTCATACGATTTTTGTTTCTTCTTCTAAATTGTTTACAGCGCATTTGGCATATAGAATTTCTAAGAAAACCATGGCGCCTTATTATTTAGATTTAAGGGATTTGTTTTCAGAAAATCTGGCTGAATTTATTCCCTACCCACGGTTGGCAAATGCAATCAGCAAGTTTGTTCGAAATAAGTTTGAAATTCCAACTTTGATGCATGCTAAACACATCAGTATTAACTCAGAGGGATTTCGTGACAGTATTCCAAAGACCTATAGGGGTAAAATCAGTTTTTTCCCAAATGGAATTGATGATCTTTTTTATGGATGGTCCCAAAATACAGAATTATCTACAAAAAGAATGATCGTAACCTATGCCGGAAATATAGGAGAAGCTCAAGCACTTCACAAGATCATCCCGCCTTTAGCAGACTATTTAAAAGGAAGTCATACATTCCAGATTATTGGCGATGGTTCAGCCAAGCACAAATTGGAAGCTGAAATTGAACGATATGGTTTAAATAATATAATCATAATTCCTCCGGTTGAGCGCAGTCAACTGTTAAATTACTATTGCAATTCACATTATCTATTTTTACATTTAAATGATTATAAATCGCTTGAAAAAGTGCTTCCATCTAAATTGTTTGAATATGGGGGCGGAAATGTACCAATCATCGCAGGTGTTTCTGGTGTTGCTAAGAAATTTATGGAGGAGGAACTTAAAGAGAATATTTTTATATTTGAACCTTGCAATTTTCCTATGATTAAAGATTACATGGAAATGCATCCGTACACAATTAAATTTCGAATGGAATTTATTAAAAAGTACAACCGTCAATATATTACTTATATGATGACCGAATCCATCTTAGCCGAATTTTATGGTCACCGATGATAGCTTATGCATAGCAGTTCTTGCTAATTCTTCCTGGAATATTTTTAATTTTCGAAAAACACTGATTCAATTTTTAACGGAGCAAAATTATCGGGTTTTAGTAATTGCACCGGAAGATGAATATACAAAGTTTATTGAAAATTGGAAATGCGTTGAATACATTCCAATTAAACACCTTAATGCTAAATCACACAACCCATTTCAGGATTTGATGTTGTTTTTTGAATATTTTAAGATATTAGAGCATTATAAACCCGACTTGATTTTACCACATACGATCAAGCCGAATATATATTCGAGTTTGGCAGCAAGATGGCTTAAAATTTCAACCGTTTCAAGCTTAACCGGTTTAGGCAGTGTCTTCATTCGGAATACATTTGTTAATAGGATAATTCAGAAATGCTATCATTGGGCCTTAGCAAGCAACAAGTATATTTTATTTCATAATCACATAGATCGCAATGAGTGGTGTCAAAGGAGTTTATTTCCAATTGCAAGGACTGGTATTATTCCAGGCAGTGGCATTGATTTAAATTTTTTTAAACCTGGTTCAGTAAATATCAATTCAGGGCAAATTATTTTTTTGTATTTAGGGCGGCTTCATCCAGACAAAGGAATCAGGGAGTTTTTATTTGCAACTCAAATTTTGTCTCAGACACAATTGAATGCACGCTTTTGGGTTGCAGGCGATTTGCTTGAAGCAGATTATAAGAAAGGGTATGAAGAAATTCTCCATTTATTGCATTCAATTCCAAAGCTTGAATATCTGGGAAAACAAACTGAGATTGCATCTTTATTAGCGCAGGTTCATTTTGTGGTGTTGCCTTCTTATCGGGAAGGGATGTCCAGATCCTTAATGGAGGCAATGGCTATATGTAAACCGGTTATTGCTACGAATGTAACAGGGAACACTGAATTGATTACAGATGGGGTGGAGGGATTATTGGTCCCCGCCAATGATATTCAAGCGCTTTCCAATGCGATGGTACGCATATCGCAGATAACAGCAGAGCAATACAAAGCAATGGGTGCAGCAGGTCGCCTTAAAATTGAATCATTATACTCCAATCAAAAGGTTTTGGAAGCATATTCAAAATTCTTTTTGAAAGCAATACAATAAAAGAAATCAATTGAGCCGCAGGATTTATTTAAAAAACCGTCGATACTATCAAAACAGAATCAAACATATTTTGAATTATATTTCTGTTGAAAATGTCTCGGTGCTCGATTTAGCTTGTGGTGAAATGCTTTTATATAAACTGGAAGGCCCCCGAATGAAATCCTATTTGGGAATTGATCAATTGGATTTTCAACGACATTCCTTTTTTATTCAGGCTGATATTCTGGACGAAACGGTGACTACGGATTTACAATTTGATCTTATTTTTTTATTAGGATTACTGGATCACATTGATATCAATCAAAAAATCAAATTGCTAGATAAATACAAACATCAGTTTAAAAAAATCTTAGTTGTGAGTCAATTTAATGAAGCCGCCTGGTTTTTTAAAAAGAGAAATCCTGCAAATGCTTCTATAGATTTAAATGCCTATTTTCAAAATTTAACAATTCAATCCATTTACTTATTTAAACTACCCATTTTGCCCTTGGTTTGGGATGTTACAAATGCACCCAATTGGATTAAAAAAAATTGCACAGAAAAGATTGCACTTATTTCAAGGAAGTCTTGACAAAGTCTGAGACAATTTCATGGACTAATGATTGCGCTAATTCCAGTTTATCATTCGAGATCACGTAATCAAAATATTTTGCGTATTCAAGTTCATCTTGTGCTTTTAATAAACGTCTTTCCAGACTTTCAGCTGTTTCTGTGCCTCTCAAAATAAGACGTTGTTTCAAGGTTTCGATACTGGAAGCTTTAACATAAATAGAAAGAATGTTTTCTTTAAAATTGGATTCTATTACATGAGCACCTTTTACATCGATATCAAACAAGGCAATTTTATTTAAGGACCAGATCCGTTCAAGTTCAGACAATAAGGTGCCATAATATTGACCGGGATAGACTTCCTGAAATTCTAAAAATTCCTGTTGCTGTATTGAAGTTTGAAATTGCTGTTGTGAATAAAAATAGTAATTAACACCATGAGTTTCACCGATTCTTGGTGGCCGGGTTGTGGCAGAAACAGAAAATACTAATTGATCGAATTGATTTAATAAGTAATTGGCAAGGGTCGTTTTGCCAGAACCGGATGGTGCCGTCAGGATGATAATTTTACCGGCCAATTTTGAAATCATAAAACATTTGCCATTTGTTCTTTTATTTTTTCCAGTTCGTCTTTCATATTGACTACCAATTTCTGAATTGGAGAAAATTGTGCTTTTGAACCTAAGGTATTTATTTCTCTTCCAATTTCCTGTGTAATAAAATTAAGTTTTCTGGATTTTTGTGTAGTCTCTTTATTAATTTCTTCTAAGAAATATTCGCAGTGTTGCCGGAGTCTAACTTTTTCTTCAGTGATATCCAGCCGTTCGAGGTAGTAAAGCAATTCTTGTTCAAATCGATTCATATCAATATTTTCACCTTCAAAATTTGTACGAAGTGATTTTAACAATTTTTATTTAAGATAACAAATCGCTTGGGATCTTCTTTTTCAACTGCTTCTAATTGATCTAAAATGCTTTTAATTCGGAAAACCATGTCATTTGCAATGATAGTCCCTTCGATCGATCGAAAATCATTTAGTTTTTCAATGGCTTCAAACAGCAAATCCAATACATAGTTATACTCTTCTTTACTGATCAGCGTATCCTGTGACATGATGACATTGGGAAATTTCATAATGGCGTTCAGAATATCCGAATGGCTCAGGTCGATATGAGTGGAAAGAGCTTGAATTTGACTGTAAAAATTCAGAAACAAATTCTTGTTGATGGCAAATTCCTCTTCACCACCTTTAGAGTCTACCGAAATGCTTAGATCCATTTTACCCCGGATCACCCGGTCATTGAGAATTTTGCGTAAATCCAGCTCATGCTGGCGGTAGCTATTCGGAATTTTAAGTCTAAAATCGTTTACTTTAGAATTGACGCAGCGTATTTCAATAATGATCTCTTTGCCTTGTAAATGGCCTTTCGAATTTCCAAAACCGGTCATAGACATTAACATAAGCAAAAATTGAAGGGCAAAGGTAGCCATATATTTAAAAATACCCCATTTAAGCCCATTTTGCTGGAAAACTACCCGCTATCTGATTGATATAGAAAAAGTTACAAAATATTTTTGTGAAAATAAACGGGATAAATGTTTCTAAAACCGAAAAATTTGCGAAATTTGCCACGCTCTTTGAGAGCCATTATTCATAACTGTCTAAATATCAAGCAAATGAGAAAAGCTGATCTGGTAGCATTGATCTCTGAAAAATCAGGTGTTCCGAAGGTGGACGTATTAGTTTCACTTGAAATGTTTTTTAAAGAAGTTAAACAGTCATTAGCTCAGGGAGAAAATGTCTATATCAGAGGTTTTGGTTCTTTTGTTGTTAAGAAAAGAGCAAAAAAGATTGGTCGTCACATTAAAAAGAATGTTGCGATTGAAATTCCAGAACATTTTATACCGTCATTCAAACCTGCCAAAATCTTTGTTGACCACGTTAAATTGGGCAAAGAACCGGAAGGGCATGAATACGAAGAAGATGAAAACGATGATCATTAATGATCAATACACCGTTTAGACTGGGAGCCGTTTTTACTGTTCTGCTACTCCTGGTTTATTTTGGATTCCACACAGTTTCGCCGGATATCCGGCAAGCTTCGAATTCCAGAGACGGTAAACTTGAAATTACAGGGTTTGAAAATATCGAACGAGCGGTATTTCAAAAACTGAGCACCAATCAGAAAGCTGAATTGGAGCAATTGAATAAACAAATAAGTCAAGCTGACAATGAAGCTGATAAACTGAATGTTCTTAAAAAAATATCAGGATTTTGGTATGATTTAAATGAATTTGCATTAGCCGGTTCTTATGCTCAAAAAGTAGCGGTTTTAGAAAAATCTGATACCGCCTGGCAAATTGCAGGAACTACATTTCTGTATGGTTTAGAAGGTGATACGGATTTAAAAACCAAGCAGTTTTGTCAACAGTCGGCAATTCATTGTTTGGAGCAAGCCATTTCTATTAAACCAGAGGAACCTGCTTACCAAATTTATCAGGCAATGGCTTATGTAAAACTTCCAGGAGAAGAACCTATGAAAGGCATCAAAATGTTGTTGAATCTGGAGGGAAAATATCCTGATTATGATCCTCTTCAATTGCAATTGGTGGAATTGGGAATTCAAACCGGACAATTTGAAAAAGCAAAAAGCAGGTTGGAAAAATTATTGGTAAAAACGCCTGAAAATCCAAGGGCCAATTGCTTAATGATTGAGGTACTCCAACAATTGAAGCAAATAGAATTATTAGATAAATATAAAATATACTGTAAATAAATAATTATGCCTTGCGGTAAAAAAAGAAAAAGACATAAAATCGCTACTCACAAACGTAAAAAGCGATTGAGAAAGAACAGGCACAAGAAGAAGAACAGGTAGATTTTTACTCTGCGGGACTTAGGTATTTTCTTGAGAAAGAATGTAGTGGATTCTGCGAATCCCATTCCCTATAATTAAAAATTTACTCTTGTAAAATCTTTTGATTGTAGAGATTACCTGTTTTATTAACCCTTGAACCGAAAATTATTCTTATTGCTAATGGTTTAGCTCATAATTTTTCTATCATGGTTTGTAGATCATGCCATGATCTAAAAGATTAGCAATATTTATGGGATTCCAATTTGCCTCTTCTTCTCTTGTAATCCACCGGGGTTTCGCATCATTGATAGAATGATGGAAAAAGAATTAATTATCTCCGCCCAACAGGGATCGGTAGAAATTGCGCTGGTTGAAGACAAAAAACTAGTTGAACTTCATAAACAGAAGTCCAATACCCAATACAATGTTGGGGATATCTTCCTTGGGCAGATTAAAAAGCTTATGCCTGGCCTCAACGCGGCATTTGTTGATATTGGCCATAAGAAAGAATCGTTTTTACATTACACCGATATGGGACCTCTGTTCAATTCAGTGGTCAATTATACCAAGGATGCAGTAGATGGAAAATATACTGCAAACCTTCTCGACAGTTTTGAACTGCAACCGGAAATTCAAAAAAACGGAAAGGTTTCCCAAATTACTGACAAGCGTGTCAACATGTTGGTTCAAATTTTGAAAGAGCCTATCTCAACCAAAGGACACCGACTTACTTGCGAGATTACCATTCCGGGAAGGTTTTTGGTTTTGACTCCCTTCAATAATTCCATTGCAATTTCTAAGAAAATTGCCAATCCGGATGAGCGAAATCGCTTATTTCATGTCATAGAGTCCATTCGTCCTAAAAACTTTGGGGTGGTGGTCCGTACAGCTGCGGAAGGTAAAAAAGTAGCAGAAATGCATGAAGAAATTAACATGCTTTGCGAAAAATGGAAAACACTTCATGGACAATTGTTGCATGCCAAAGCTCCCATGAAATTATTAAGCGAGTTGGATAAAGCCACCAGCATCATTCGGGATTTACTCAACACCAGTTTTACCAAAATTGTAGTCAACGATCGGGATATTTATGAAGGAATAAAAATTTATCTGGAAAATAACTTGCCTGAAAAATCAGACATTGTACAGTTATATAAAGGCAGTAAGCCAATTTTTGATCACTACGGAATCAAACGGCAGATTAAAGCAGCTTTTGGTACAACAGCAACCTTGAGCAGCGGAGCATACATTGTCATCGAGCACACAGAAGCCATGCACGTCATTGACGTCAACAGCGGTCCAAAATCACAGCGCTTAGATCAGGAAACCGCTGCGATCCAGGTAAACATGGAAGCCGCAGAAGAGATTGCACGTCAATTGCGATTACGCGATATTGGTGGCTTGATTGTCATTGACTTTATTGACATGAAAAGCAATGAAAACAAAAGTGAACTTTACAATGCCATGCGGAAATGCATGGAATCCGATCGATCCCAACATACCATTTTACCATTAAGTAAATTTGGTTTAATGCAAATTACCCGGCAACGGGAACGCCAGGAATTAAAACTGGATACTTCAGAGACGTGTCCGTCTTGCGGAGGATCCGGCAAGGTCAATGCATCCATTTTTGTAGTTGATACCATTGAAAAAGATCTGCATTTCATTTTAAGTACCAGACCCACCAAGCAATTGGTATTGGAAGTCCATCCCTATGTTGCAGCTTTTTTGAAACGCGGATTTTGGAATTATAGAATGAAATGGTATTTTAAATACTACAAGAACATTAAAATTATGGAAAATCAGGATCTGCCAATGATTGCATTTAAATTTTACGATGGCCCGGATGAAGAAATCCGATTGAAAGGTTAATACTCTTTTCACACGATTCCAACTCGATCCTGCTATATTTACAGTTCATTCCTTCTAAATGGCCAGCATCCAAACGGTATTAATTTGTCCGCAACATTGGGGTTTAGGCCATGTAACCCGCACAATACCAGTAATCCATTATTTTATTGAAAAAAATTACCGGGTCATTCTGGCTTCCTCCGGTGCTGGATCTGATTTGCTACGCATGGAGTTTCCACAACACAAGGTATTGGAATTGCCTGATTATGGTATTCGATATCCATTCAAAAGTATGTATCTGAATATTGGCTACCAAATGCTTCAAATGCATTGGGCGATTTTAAGAGAACACTTTGCCATCCGAAAAATTTGTAAACAGGAGCAAATTGATCTCATTGTTTCAGATGCAAGATTGGGTGCTTTCCAATTTGGAAAACGCTCCATCATCATTGCACATCACTTGCATTTTTCATTGGGATTTAAATTTATTGAATGGTGTTGTGATACCTGGATGAAATTATTTTATGATCGCTTCGATCAACTCTGGATCCCGGATGTAGAAGGCCCGGTAAATCTTTCAGGTGAATTGGCACATTTATACCGTGGAAAAAACAGACACTTTGTAGGCTTATTAAGCCGATTTAAAAAACTGGAACTAGAAAAAATATACGACTTTACTTTTATGTTGTCGGGACCAGAACCACAACGTAGTTTCTTAGAAGAAATCATACTGAAACAACTTAAAGACATACCCTATCAAAAAGCAATTTTAATAAGGGGCACCCAAAATGGACCTAGATTGGATGAACTGGTTCAAAAGCAAAACCCAAATTTGATTATTAAATCGTTAGTTAAAGGTTTGGAATTGAATGAAATTATGTGTTCATCCAAAATGCTGATATGCCGTTCAGGTTATTCAACCTTATTGGATTTAGCAGTTATTCAGACACGGGCTATATTAATTCCAACCCCTGGACAGCCCGAACAAGAATATTTGTCTGAAGAGTTGATGAATAAAAAACTGTACTATTCTGTACAGCAAGAGGCATTAAATTTAAAGGAAGATATAAAGCAGCTTGATAAATATTCCTGTAACTTACAAATAGATGAAGCACTGAGTTTGGAAGAACGACTCAATCCGCTTTTAGAGAAAATTGAAGCAAATGGATAAAAGTATAAAATTTATTTTCGAATGAATGATTTTTCGGATTGCTAAGGACTATTCTGGGATTGAAGAAAACAATTCTATTTTTTAATTACACATAAATTTTAAGTATGAGTTTTAAAGAAGTAAAAGATAAAAACATCGCTCTGGTCACTGGAGCAACCGGAGGATTGGGTACGGCCATGTGTCAAAAATTATTGGATGATGGTTTTTTTGTAGTAGCCAATTACCGGAATGAAGAAACTGCATCCCGATGGCATGATAAGAATTTTGCATTAGGTTATGATTGTGCAATGGTCAAAGGGGATGTAACCTCTTTTGATGAAGTGGGGGATATGGTACGCTCAATAAAAGAACAATACGGACCGGTTGCCGTATTAATCAATAATGCTGGGATTACCCGGGATACCCCAATTTGGAAAATGCAATTGAGTCAATGGCAGGAAGTAATTAATACAAATTTAAACAGTGCGTTTTATTGTGTGCGCCATGTCATTGAAGATATGATAGCCAAAGGGTATGGAAGGATTATAAATATTTCTTCAGTCAACGGACAACGCGGACAATTTGGACAAACAAATTATTCAGCTGCTAAAGCAGGGATGCATGGATTTACAAAATCGCTAGCTATGGAAGTTGCAAAAAAGGGGATTACTGTCAATACCATTTCACCGGGTTACATTGCCACGGATATGGTGATGGCCGTGCGAGAAGAAGTCCGCAATAAAATTGTCGAACAAATCCCCATGGGTAGATTGGGCGGTACCGAAGAAATTGCACATCTGGTTTCATTTCTTGCATCTGAAAAATCCGCTTACATTACAGGAGCGAATTATGCGATCAATGGTGGACAGCATGTTTATTAATTAAGAATTATAGTAGCTTAGCATACATTCCGCGTACTTGCGAGACGAATTATGGGAGCGTAAAGTACATCCCGACTACTCATGGGACGAAATATAAGTGTGTTTTTTAATATCAACTAAGACTTTATAAAACATTTGGATTGCAAAAGGAAGTGTTGACTATTTATAGGGCGAATTGCTTTTTAAATTTTTGTTTTAAAGTCAATTTCGCAATTTACAATTCCTTTTTCCTGGCACGCATCATTTCTGGATAAGCTTGTTTTTGGCGTAGGGCATTGATGGCTTCGGCAATTCGTTGTTGACGGGTGTTGGATGTTTTTGCACTTTCGATCCATTTGCTAAAATAATTTTGATGGGCTCGGGTCAGTGTTTTAAAAAAAACAGCGGCAGCGGGTTCGATTTCAAGGCATTCCTGAAAATCAGCATTCAAGGTGTATTCAGTTGGATCGTATTCGATGCTAACGGAAATTACGTCACCCTGTTTTTTTCGTATGGCTTTGCGAATGTGGTTATTGAGGGGCAGAATAAAATTTCCTTCCCCCATTGGGAGTATATTATATCCTTCAAATGCAAACTGGTCTAACGTACCTTTAATGCGAAACGATTTGCGAACTCCCGGATTTATTTTTTCTGCAACCGCTTGTGGAATGTCAATATAGGTCCATCCGGTTTTTTCACCTTGTTTTTTAAATTTTTCGATGGGGGCTTTAAAATGATGCATGCAATTTTAATTTTCGAAGCAGCAAATTTTTAATTTGAACGTCGTCCTCATTTGTACAAAGGTACGCAAAGTCATAGCATACAAAATAATTGTGCATACCCCGCACGCGTTTGATTTGTGTGAAGTAATTAAAATTAAATCCAAGTTCGGCTAATTGCTCTTTTTTTAGTTTAATCGAACCATACATTAAAAACAAGGCTTCCAGGATTTTGCGATTTTTTATGAGGATGCGATTGATGTGTCGAACGGACTGTAGCATTTGGGCGTACTGGTGGTTATTAAAACTACTGCGACAATGGTCATCGCAAAATTTTTTATCGGGTCGTCCCAATAAAATGGCTCCACATTGGAGACAGGATCTCGGTGTGCTCATAGGTGTTTATTTAAAACAAATATACTGGTTCTATTTAATCCAAACAATTTTATCCGATTGTAATCGGGTATTTTCGGAATTAAATGTTTATTACGCTGCATGACTAAATTAGACTTCACAATTTTACATTCGGTACCGGACCAAACTTATTTTTAATTATTATCAAAAAAATTCAACTATGAACAACCTAAGAAACAGCGTACGGCTGATTGGAAATCTGGGTTCTAACCCGGAAGTAAAATCCCTGGAAAAGGGAAATAAAGTAGCTCGTTTTTCTATAGCTACCAATGATACGTATATCGATAAAGACGGTAAGAAAGTAACCGATACCCAATGGCACAATATTGTAGCCTGGGGTAAATCGGCCGAACTGGTAGAAGAATATCTCAGCAAAGGAAGCGAAATTGCATTGGAGGGTAAATTAACTTCCAGATCTTATGAAGCTAAGGATGGAGAGAAAAAGTACTTTACTGAAATTGTAATGGCAGAAATGCTGATGTTAGGTAAAAAACCAACGGCCTGATCCATTAATTGTAATTTGTTCTGGAATGAAGAAACATAGTTTACTATGTTTCTTTATTCTGGGTTACAATCAATATACAAAGTGGATTCCTATAACGTAAATTGTACAGAAATGTAGTTTTAAAGCATTGAGTTTTAAATTTCAGAATGTATTCTTTGTTTTAAGTGCTTGGAATAGGCTGGTTTGGCTATTTAAAATCATGCATTGAATTCTAATCAAAAATTGGAGTGTAAACCGAGATTTTTATTTAAGTTTCGGTTGAGAATTAAAAGTCTGATAAAATCATTGCTCAAAGAATATTTTTACCGCAGGCATCGAAATTAGAATGTTGAGGATAAAAACATGCGTATTGATTGCGTTTGAGGGAATTTCGTATTGTAATAGAATTTTAGTGAAAATTTGGGTTTAAATAGGAATTTAAACAATCTATTAAATTCAATCAGAGTCACAAATAAATTTGTATTTAAGATGATTGATTGGGTATGGAAGTAACTGTTGTTATTTAAAATTTCTATTTACTTTTAGAAACTTCTAATTCAAAAGATGAAATTCCTTTAACAGATTGATCTCTTCCATATTGACTGAGTGAAATTTGATAATTTCCAATAAATGGAAATTTAAATCTTTGAAGTAAACTAATTTCAGTATTGCATTTTGTACCAGAACAGTGCCCGGTTGGTTTGCCGGAATTGTCAAACAATTCCAAACTGATAATTTGTTCTTTTTGGCTTTGATCCGGAAATCCCGTTGTACTTTTTACATACAGGTTTTGATATTCCATTTCAATGGAATGTTTTAATGTAAGATTTAATTGATACCAACTTGCAGTATCCTGGACCTGCCAGTTGAATGTTAAAATTTGAGTACTGTCCCATTCATTATTTTCAATCTGGATTTCATTTTTATAAATCACAGATTGATTGCATGCAGAAAATAAGCTAAGAATTGCAAGCAATTGAAAAAAATGCATATTTAAAAAAATGGAACGATCTATGATACATGATTTGGATCACTAACTGAAATACTCTTTCATTCGTTCGTAAAAACTTTTTTCGTCTTTACCAGGATGCGGTTTAAAGTTTGGATGGCTGCGGAGTTTTTCGAGGATGGATTTTTCTTCTGAAGTAAGATCCTTTGGAGTCCAAATGGTAATGTGAATCAGTTCGTCTCCTTTTTCGTAGGATTGTACGGATGGGAGTCCCAGATCCTTGAGTCTGAAAATCTTGCCGGCTTGGGTTCCCGCCGGAACCTTGATTTTTGCAGCACTTTGGAGCGTGGGTACTTCCATCTGGCAACCCAAGGCTGCATCAGCAAAATTTAAATACAAATCGTAATGGATGTTGTTTCCTTCACGACTAAAATGTTCATGAGGCTTTTGCTCGATGCTTATTAATAAATCACCAGCAGGTCCTCCTTTACTTCCTGCATTGCCTTTACCCCGCAAAGACAATTGCATACCATCTTCTACACCAGCCGGAATTTGGATGTCAATGGTTTCTTCACCTACTTCCATTCCAGATCCCCTGCATGCAGTACATGCCGCAGATATCATTTGACCGGTACCGTTGCATGTAGGACAAGTGGTCGTGGTTTGCATTTGACCCAGAAAGGTATTTTTTACTTGTCGTACATACCCTTGGCCATTACAAGAACTGCAGGTTTTGACAGATTTAGCATCTTTAGCACCTGAACCATTACAGGTTTTACAATTGACTTGTTTTTTTACTTTTATTTTCTTGGTGATCCCGCTTGCAATTTCTTCTAAAGTCATACTGACTTTGATCCGAAGATTGCTTCCTTTTGAACCTCCTTGAGCTCTGCCACCTCCTCCGCTGCGTCCTCCAAAAAATGATTCAAATGGCGAACCGGAATCTCCAAAAATATCTCCGAAATGACTAAAAATATCATCCATGGTCATGCCATTTCCTCCATTGCCTCCAAATCCAGCATTTGGGTCAACTCCTGCATGTCCATAACGATCATAGCGTGCTTTTTTGTCAGCATCGCTCAATATTTCATAAGCTTCTGCAGCTTCTTTAAATTTTTCTTCTGCTGCTTTATCCCCTGGATTTCGATCGGGATGAAATTGCATTGCTACTTTACGATAAGCTTTTTTTATTGCATCCGCATCAGCTCCTTTGCTTACTCCCAATATTTCGTAAAAATCTCTTTTTGCCATTTCGTAATTCCAAATTTGAAAATCCGCTTACTTGCAAACTACTACTTTTGCAAATCGAATAATTTTATGATTTAATAAATAACCTTTTTCAAGGGTATCGTAAATTTTTCCTTTTTGACTTTCATCCGTTCCGGGAATTTCAGTAATTGCTTCATGAAATTCCGGATCAAAATCTTTTCCGTTGGTATCCATAATTTCTAAACCTTTGGATTGTAACAATCCCAATAATTTGTGATGAACCAATCGCATGCCTTCCGGAAAAATTTGTTCGTTTTCCTGTGTTTCTGATAACTTCTTTGCCCGATCAAAATCATCCAATACTACCAATAAATCCTGGATTAATTCCTGGGATGCATTGCGAATGGTATCTATTTTTTCTTTAATTGTACGCTTTTTGTAATTGTCAAATTCCGCAAATAAACGTATGTATTTATCTTTCTGATCGGCCAATTCTGCTTTTAAAATAACAAGTGGGTCCGGTCCGGATTCTGCTGTAGATTTTTCAGTTTGCTCTGTTTCCAATCCATTTGTTAGCTCTTCACTTTCGGGTATTTGCTGCTCTTCTGTCATACTATTAAATTCTGATTCACTGGAAAGACTAAGGTCAATTATACTGCCACAACTGAAATTAGGTCAATTTGTCAGTTTTTTAGTATTTGAAACGCCAAAAAATCATCTAATTCACGAATACTGGGGTCCGCCAACATGATAATTTGGTCAGGTCCAATCAGGTATTTTGCTGGAATTGACTTAATCTTATAAATTTTAGCCAATTGACTTTCAAACATGTTGGGTTCGATGACATGATGAGGCCAGATCAAACCATCGTTTTCAATGGCTTTTAAAGCAGCAGCCGGATCCTGGTCAAAGGCAATGCTTAAAAACTGAATTCCTTCTGCTTTTTTAAATTTTTGATCTCTATAGTGGGCATACATCATGGTTAGGATTTTATTTTCCTGACGACAAGGAGCGCACCAGGAACCCCAAAAATCTATTAAAACATACTGCCCTTTAAAACTATCTAAATTGATTTTATTTTTCCGCAAATTTTCAACTTCAAAATTGGGGGCTTGCTGTCCCAATACCAGCATGGTATTGAAAAAAAAATAATAAATCAGGTAAGAAAAAAATAAAATGCCGCTAAGGCCTAAGAGGTATTTCTGCATAATAAGTATAAGAGGCTGCAATATTACTTAATTTTGAGGTCCGACAAATCACGGGCAATCAATTAAATCCATTTATGAAGCGAATTATAACACCAGGGACCTTGCCCACTCCAGATTTACATCAATATTTGTTAGGGGCAGTAGCACCGCGACCGATTGCATTTGTGAGCACCATAGATCCTGAAGGACGTGTCAATCTGGCACCTTACAGTTTTTTTAATGCCTTTAGCAGCAATCCACCCATTTTGGTTTTTTCTTCAAACCGTCGGGTTGAAAACAATACGACCAAAGACACCTTACACAATATTATGGCATCCAAAGAATGTGTGGTCAATGTAGTTTCATATCCCATCGTTCGCCAAATGATGGTTTGTTCAGTTGATTTTCCAAATGGCATCAGTGAATTTGAACAAACGGGATTGACTCCAGTGCCAGCTTCACAAGTAAAACCACCCTTAGTAAAGGAATCACCAGTTAACATGGAATGCCGCGTCACAGATATTTTAACACTGGGAGACCAAGGTGGTGCAGGTCATTTAATCATCTGCAATGTGGTCTGTATGCATATAGATGAATCGGTTTTAGATGAAAACCAACGGATTGATCCGCATAAAATAGATCTTATGGGTCGCATGGGTCGTGCATTTTATGTACGTGCAAGTGGTGCTGCTGTAATGAGCATGCCACAATCCCATAAATTGCCGGTTGTTGGGTATCCAAAGCTCCCGGAACACATCCGCCAAAGTAAATTTATTACTGCCAACCTCATAGGTGCATTGGCAGGAATGAAAGAATTGCCCACAAATCAGGAAGCAATCACAACGATTTTAGGCTGGGAATCCGGTGATCAAATTTTAAAATTAGATTCTGATACCAAACACCAGATTGCACAAGAGTATTTTAATGGAAATCAATTGGAAAAAGCTGCCGCTTTGTTGATGAGTATTTAGTTGCGCTGGTGTGCTTTGGGTTTTATTAATTCTTGTTTTATTTTTTTAATAAACCAGGGTCCTTCATAAATCATTCCGGTATAAATTTGAATCCAGTTTGCACCGGCTTTCAGTCGTTCTAAAGCAGCTGCTTCATTCATAATACCCCCAACGCCAATTAATATAAGTTTTGGCTTCGCTTTTGATTTTAAATGATGCAAAGCTTGCAATGATTTTGAATGCAAGGCTTCTCCACTTAATCCGCCGCTTTCTTTTGCAATTTCTTTTTCTAGTAAAAAATCAGGACGGTCAATGGTCGTATTGGAAACAATAATTCCTGAAAAGTCATTGGCTTGAACCACTTCTAAAATATCATCCAGAGCTTCTGCACTTAAATCAGGAGCTATTTTTAAAAACAAGGGTTTTTTATTTAAATGCGTTTTATTTTCTAATTGAATGGCAGACAACAATGCGTTCAGCGGTTCTTTATCTTGCAATGCTCTTAAACCCGGTGTATTAGGCGAACTGACATTAATGGTAAAATAATCTACAAAATCAAACAAGGCAGTAAAACAATATAGATAATCTTGTATAATTTGATCATCAAGGCTTTCTTTGTTTTTTCCAATATTTCCGCCAAGGATTAATCCATTTGGTTTATGGAATTTTTTTAATCGTTCAACCAATGCATCTACGCCTAGATTATTAAAGCCCATCCGATTAATAATAGACCGGTCTTTAATAAGTCTGAATAATCTGGGTTTAGGATTTCCTGATTGAGGACGTTTTGTCACTGTACCCAATTCGATATGTCCAAAACCTAAAAGCATCAATACATTCAACCAATTTCCATCTTTATCAAAACCTGCGGCCAATCCGATGGGGTTCGTTGCATTCATACCACAGATTTCTGTATGCAACAAATCCGATTCAAATTTAAACGAACGTTTAAGCAGTTGAGAAATTACCGGAATTTTTAATGAAAACGCCAATAAATCCATAGCAAGATAATGTGCTCGCTCTGCATCCAGTAAAAAGAAAAATGATTTAAGAAGTTTCCACATGCTGGCTCACTCAATCTTCATCCATCTTTAATGAAAATACGTCCTTTAAATCCGAAAGCTTTTGGTTACTGGCAAGCATCATATCCCATTTTTCATTGGCAGATAATTTTTTTACAATTTTTTTTTCTTCCAGTGCTGCCAGTTCAGGATCTATTTCAATTCGGCTGGTAATGTTTTTTGTTGAAAAGGTATTGCGTATTTTTTCATCGAGTTTCAATTCCATCCGGATAGAATCGCGCACAATGCCGGAACCGGTTAAAATAGTAATGCTGTGTGGTTCCCATTTTACTTTAGTGCTGTTTAACATGACTTTAAATGAAGCTGATTTTTCATCCCGTTTACAATCTTCCCAAAATTGCAGAAAATTTTCCTCAGTAAAATCGATTAATTTCTCTTGCTTTTGTTTTTCATCTGCTTCAATTTTTTGTTTCAATGAATCCAAATTCCCCAATTTTGGAATCATAAATGCATCTTTCATGATTTGTGAAGCAGCGATGTTGACTTTTTTTACAACCGGACTGGTTTCACTTTCTTTTTTTTCTGTTTTACCAGGATTAGATGCTAAAGGAGTACTTATATTTTCAGTTGGAGACGGATCAGACAGTACCTGATCCATTTTTTTTCGGGAAGCATAACAAATTTTAATCAATAAAATTTCTATATGCAAGCGTTTGTTTCTACTCCTAACTAAATTGACATCTGATTCATGTACTTGATCCAGCCAGTTAATTAAATCAGAAAGTCTGCATGCTTCTGCTTGTTGGATGTATTTTTTTCTGATTGCATCACTTCCTTCAAACAAAGACTGTAAATTGGGATCTTTGACGATCATCAAATTGCGGAAATGGGAAGCCATGCCTTCCAGGATAATTTCAGGATCAAAACCAAGAGATAATACTTGATCCAGCAATACCAATGCGGCTTCCACATTTTCTGTTAGAAAAGCATCAGAAAATTTGAAAAAATAATCGTAATCTAGTACGTTCAAATTTTCAACTACATCTTTATATAAAATACTTTTATCAGAGAAACTTTTAATGCGGTCAAAAATAGATAAAGCATCCCGCAGCGCACCATCCGCTTTTTGTGCAATTAAGTGCAGTGCTTCATCTTCGGCTTGAATGGATTCCTGTTGACAAATTTTTTCAAGCTGAAATACGATGTCCTTTTCCTGAATTCTCCTAAAATCATAAATCTGACAACGGCTTAAAATGGTTGGTATGATTTTATGTTTTTCAGTTGTAGCTAAAATAAATTTGGCATAGGGTGGAGGTTCTTCCAGGGTTTTCAAAAAAGCATTAAAAGCCGCCGTTGATAACATATGAACCTCATCGACTATATAGATTTTATATTTTCCAGCCTGGGGTTGGTAACGCACCTGATCAACCAATTCGCGGATGTCTTCAACCGAATTATTGGAAGCCGCATCCAGCTCGAAAATATTAAAAGAAGCATTTTCCATGAAAGCCCGGCAATTATCACAGGAATTGCAAGGCTCCCAATCAGCGCTGGGATTGGTACAATTGAGTACTTTAGCCAAAATCCGGGCACAGGTGGTTTTGCCAACACCCCTGGGACCGCAAAACAGAAAGGCATGTGCAATCTGGCCTTTTGCTAGGGCATTCTTAAGGGTATGGGCAACGTGTTCCTGACCAATGACATCCGTCCATTTTAAAGGGCGGTATTTACGGGCTGATACGATAAATGAATCCATGAGTTTTGTGGTGGGCAAAAGTAGGAAATTTTCAGGGCAATCTGAATCTGGATAATTTGTAGTATCTTTAAAAGCATTTGCGCCTAAATGCTATCTATTTAATCCTACCCGATTTGTCTTGAAAATCGAAATTTTTGCATTCAATTAAACAAATGCAATCGAAGCCCTTTGCTTGATTAATTTTTAATTTCTAAATTGGTTCTTATGAAAATTTCAAACTTAAAAGCATTGCTAATTTCTCTAAACACATACTATCTTAAATTTATTTTTATAGTAAGTTTTGTAGGTATTTGCGAACATGCATGCGCGCAATTCCAAACTGCTGTTGGATTTACCTTTCCATCGAATGAGCGCGCTGTAAGGGGATTGCAAACAAATTCTGGTAATTATTTTATTTTAGCAGATAATAACAATCATCCAAATGGAATCTTTAATCCAAGTGGGGATCTGCAATATTTAAATTTAAATTCAACTGGGTTTTTATTGAATCCTGCTAAATTACTGGGACAAGATGGAACGGAATCAGCTGCCTGGATGGAGAAAACGAGCTGCGGAAACGGGGCTTACATTATTGCTGCAAATGAAGATTTTGGAACAGGTAATAACATGTTAGCGATTCTTATTGACATCAACGGCAATCCAATCTGGTCACGAAACATCGGATCTAATTTTAGTAGGGAAGAAGCCACTTGTATCAAAGAAGATGGCAATGGCGATTTCATCATGGTCGGCTCAAGAGAAAGCAATGGTGTTTACAATATACAGGCTGTAAAATTAGATTGCAATGGAAATCAAATCTGGTATCGAAATTATGCTACAGTAAATTCGGCGATTGCAACTTCCGTTACCAGTTTTGCTACACAAGCGAGTTCATGTGCAAGTAGTTCGAATTATTTTGTTACCGGTGTGATTCTGGGTCCGAATGGAAATGACGAATTATTTATTCTAAACATTGATGCAACGACTGGAAACCTAATTTGGATTACATCTTACGACATAGCTCCAAATGCAGCAGAATACGCAACGTGCATTCAGGGCTCTTGCTTATTTAATGCAGGATCCCTAGGAGAAATTTGGGTTTCAGGGTATTCAACGGATTTGAATTCAAGTTTGTCGCAAGTATTTATGATGAAAACAGATATTAATGGAAATCCGTTATGGGCAAATAATTATGAAATTGTCGGTGATGTTGAAGCAGCTTCTCATTTTGAATTTACCAACATCGGAGATTTTATGATTACAGGCCGTGCCGAAAGCCTAACCTTTCCTCCAAGACCCGCAACCAGAACTGGAAATTGCATGCTTATGAAACTGGCTCATTCCGGAAATCAAGTGATTTGGAATCGTGCGTATGATCAGGGGTTTGCATCTCAGGGAAATAGTGTTGAAGTTTTAAATAATAATTCTTGTTTTATTAGCGGTTATAGCTACAAAGCGGACCCACCTTCTGCTTTTGATTTTAATGTATTGACAATCAAAACAGATAGCTCAGGTCGTACAGGTACTACTTGTAATCACAATTTAATAACCGATATTATCAAAAGGAATCCGATACCAACTTTATTAACTTCCATGGTTTCAAGTCCTATCGATTTTAATGTACTTCCTTTGACAAGCAAAACCTATCAGGATACGCAAATTTTTTGTTTAATTACGCCTCCGTCTAAATGTGATTCACTTTTTACAATATTAAATCCATTTAACAACGGACAAGCAATTTGTTGTTTTGATTTATTCGTGAATAATCCAACTGCCAATTGCTTTAATCAAATTTTATTAAATCTGAGTTCAGGCAACATCGTTAATCCGATTGCAAATCCAAATTGGATGATCAATTCAAGTGGCAATCAAATGACGATTGCACACAGTTCCGGTTTTATTCCGGCAGGGTATGTTAATCCTGGTAATTTTTGTGTAAGCAATGTGACGAATCCAGTAACAGTCAATATCAGTTATACGTATTCAAGTGGTGGCGTTGCGGGTCGTTGTGATGAACACTTGATGCTACAATGTCCTGCGCCCCCATTCCAATCATGCAGATGCGATTCCAATGCGATAGCAGGGCCAAACCTGGTTCAAAATGGAGACTTTAGTTTGGGCAATGTGGGCTTTACAAATGGATATCTTTACATGCCACCTAATTTAGGATTAAGTAATGGTAGGTATTCTGTAAAGAATTCAACCAATTTGGTTAATCTGGCCTGGGCTTGTGTAGATCATACCTTGGGCACACCGCTCGGAAATTTTCTTGCAGTAGATGCTACAACAGTTGCAGGTTCAGTATGCTGGAGACAAATTGTAAATGTAAATTTCGGAGTCAATTATTCATTTTGTGCATTTGTAAACAATCTGGTAAATACCTCCAATAATTTTACAAATCCTACGGTCGAACTTTGGATTCTCAATACACTGCAAGCAACAATCACTTTGCCGGAAATTCCGGATAACTGGATTAATCTCAGCGCCAATTGGACCAGCACTGTAAATGGAGCTGTACCTATTGAAATAAGGGTTGGCGCACCAGTACATCCCTCTGGTTCAGGTTGTGATTTTGCAGTAGATGACATTGCATTTCACGAATGCAGACCCATTGTTTTTCATCTGGACACTTGCTGTACTGTGTGCAATCCTGTCAATTTAACTTGGACAACCTTGTCTAACCAGTTTTTTATTACTGACATGACCGTTTATGACAATAAATTAATTGTCGGTGGACAATTTGCATTTGGTGGATTTAATGCCATTGCAGCATGGGATGGTAGTAATTGGTTGCCGTTGGGTGCAGGTTTTAATGGAACCGTTGAAGCGCTTGAAGTACACAATGGAAAACTCTATGCCGGTGGTGCATTTTCAAATAATGGAAACAACATTGCAGAGTGGAGCGGTACCATTCCTGGAGGTTCCTGGAATCCTTCGTTCCCGGGTTTAACAGGCGGCATTTTTAATCGGGTTACCTCTTTATTGTCTACACCACAAGGATTGGTCGCAGGCGGGGCATTTCAGATTCCAGCCAATAACATTGCACGCTGGAATGGAATCAATTGGACCAATCTTGGAAGTTCTGGAATCAATGTTCCAAATACGAATTCAGGAGGCGTTCATGGATTGGGTTTGTTTAATGGAAATCTGGTTGCAGGTGGGGTATTTAGTCCGCCTTTAAAAAATATAGCGCAACTCAATGGGAATGTTTGGCAAAACCTGGGCAACGGCATCAATTTATTTATTGGAAACAATGGAGAAGGCATCAAAGCCATTTTGCAATTTGACAACAACAAACTTGCTGTTGGTGGACGCTTTCAGGAAGCTGTGAATGCTGGAAATATAGTAGTGGCCAATACCCAATTTATTGCACAATGGGATGGGAACAATTGGTCGTCAATGAGTACTGGCGTCAATTCTAGTTTTGAAGGAATCTATGATTTAATAATTCATTGTGGAGATCTGTATGCAGGAGGTTTGTTTGGATCTATTGGAAGTAATCCAATTACCGGCGTAGCGCATTGGGATGCAAATTCAAATTCCTGGCTAAGTGTTTCTAATCACTCCAATTTGTTGATCAGAGCATTAGAAAATTTTAGATCCAATGCAGGATCTGCTTGTGATTTATATTCTGGGGGGGAAGTCACACTAAACCATTTGAAATGTGCAACCCAAATTGAAAACCCAGCTGCAACATTTTTTAAAGTTTTTCCAAATCCTGTTAGTTCAAATTTAATATTGGAATTGGATCATGCAGCTGCAAAGGAACTATTGGTTTTTATTATTGACATCAATGGCAAACGATCCTTGATTCAAAAAATATCAAAAGGCAAATCACGTATTTCATTGGATCTATCAGAATTTCAGAAAGGAGTATATATACTTGAAATTTTTGACAATAGTTCAAAGAAATGGTACAAAAAGGTTTTGAAAGAATAAGACAATAATAATGCTGCAATGGTTCAATGCTGCAATCCTGCAAACCTGCAATGGTATAATTTGTTTGTAAGGCTGCATTTAAAATTTTACAATTATAAACTGCGATGGTTTATTAAAATTGATTGAGATTTCCAATTCAAAAATTTTAAGATTGAACCATTGCAGCATTGAACCATAGCAGCATTTCCCCTCAGACTTCCTAAACTTTTCTTTACCTTGTTCCTTATTTAATGTAATGAAAATTGCACTCGCCCAACTCAACTACCATATCGGAAATTTTGAAGGAAATTTTGCTAAAATGCAAGATGCCATATTCAAAGCTAAATTGGAACAAGCTGATCTGATTTGTTTCAGTGAATTGGCAAGTTGTGGCTATCCGCCTCGTGATTTTTTGGAATTCAGAGACTTTATCAGACAATCAATGGATTTGATTAATAAACTCTGCGAAATGAGTTCGGATATTGCCATCCTGGTGGGTGCTCCAACGGTGAATCCTGAGATCGAAGGCAAAGATTTATTTAATTCTGCATTCTTTTTGTATAATAAAAAAGTTCAATCCATTACACATAAAGCACTATTACCTAACTATGATATTTTTGACGAATACCGTTATTTTGAACCAAATCGTAGCTTTGAAATTGTCCATTTTCAATCAAAAAAAATTGCCATTACCATTTGTGAAGATATCTGGAATCTAGGGAATGAAAATCCTATGTACACCATTTGCCCATTGGATGAAATCATAGATCAAAAACCGGACTTTATACTCAATCTTTCAGCGTCTCCTTTTTGCTATGAACATGCAAAAGACCGTTTAAATGTATTGCGTGCGAATGTCCTGAAATATAAAATTCCACTGTTTTATGTAAACTGCGTCGGTGCTCAAACGGACATTCTGTTTGATGGGGGTTCTGCTGTTTTATCCGGTGACGGTATGTGCTATGAAGAACTTCCTTTCTTTGTTGAAGACCAGCGCTATTTTGAATTGGATGAGGTATTGAAAGGAGGCATCAATCGCGAACAAGAAAAAAATGAAATTGAACTCATCCACAAAGCTTTGGTATTAGGGATCAGGGACTATTTCAGTAAAATGGGTTTTAGTAAGGCCATACTTGGTTTATCGGGTGGCATCGATTCAGCCCTTACCGCTTGTCTTGCGGTCGATGCACTTGGCAAAGATCAGGTACGTGTCCTCTTAATGCCTTCACCCTATTCTTCAGAGGGTTCAGTGTTGGATGCAAAAGCATTGGCCGAGCAACTTGGGATACAGTATGATGTCATTCCAATTGCAAGTATTTACGATGAATACAAATCCAGCCTGGCAGCTTATTTTAAAATCTGCCCGAAAATGTAACGGAAGAAAACATTCAGGCTCGCATTCGTGGAATGCTGTTGATGGCCTTTTCCAATAAGTTTTCATCCATCCTTTTAAATACCACCAACAAAAGTGAAATGGCGGTGGGCTACGGCACACTATATGGTGATTTGTGCGGCGGATTGGCAGTCTTGGCTGATGTTTACAAAACCCAGGTTTATCAATTATCCAGTTACATCAATCGGGAAAAGATCATTATACCTGAAAATACCATCCAAAAACCACCTTCAGCAGAATTGAAACCCGGTCAAAAAGACTCTGATTCATTGCCCGATTATAATATCCTTGATAAAATCTTGTATCAATACATTGAAAATCGCAAAGGGCCATCAGAAATCATAGAAATGGGCTTTGATCCGGAAATTGTACTGAAAACCTTGAAAATGGTTAACAAAGCGGAATTCAAACGGTACCAATCACCTCCTGTAATTCGGGTTTCTTCCAAATCCTTTGGTTTGGGTAGACGCCTCCCCATTGAAGGAAAATACCTTTCTTAAAATTGGGATAAATTGGGCTTATTCTGCCTCGGCAACAACTTCCTGTACTTCAGGCACCATACGTTTCAATAATCCTTCTATGCCAGCTTTTAATGTGACCGTTGACGAAGGACATCCGCTGCAAGAACCTTGCATAGATACCGTAACGACCCCATCCCGGTAGGATTTGAATTCAATGTTTCCACCATCCATTTCAACAGCTGGCTTCACATACATCTGAATCATATCTTTAATTCGGACCACCAATTCAGTATCTTTTTCGTCAAAATTGCCTTCCGAAGAATCGGCTTCTAGTTGCATTCGAAATGCTTCAAATCCTTCCTTAATCAAAATAGATTCCTGTTCGATGATCTTTTTAAGCGTTTCTTTTGCGGGAATCATGACTTCTTGCCAGTCATAACTCGGTTTTTTCGTGATGGTTACAAAATTATTTGAAATATATACGGATTGGACAAATTCTTCAGCATATAGCTGACTTGCCAAAGGAGACCAGGCAGCTGCAAGTTCTTTATCTTTAAAATCGGCAATTCCCTGATAAAGCATCCGGTTGCTCACAAATTTTAAGGATTCCGGATTGGGTGTTTGTTCGGTATAAAGTAAAATACCGGGTTTAGTAGGTTGTACAGTTTCCATAAGCAATTAATTCACTCAAAATACAATTTAAAATCAGGAAGGTTCAATCATTAACTTAGATGTCATAGTGAGCCTCCAACGGACAATGATCTGAAAATCGAATTTCCCGGTGGTGTCTAAATGCTTTGACCTTATCTTTTAACGATTTGGAAATCGATTGATAATCAATGCGCCAACCTTTGTCCTTTCCATAAGAACCAGCCCGATAACTCCACCAACTGTATTCTTTTTTTTCAGGATTTAATAAACGAAAACTATCATAAAATAATTCTTTAAACCAATGATCCAACCAGGCGCGTTCCTCAGGACGGTAACCGGATGGATTGTCGGTGCGTTCCGGATTGTGAATATCCAAGCCTTGATGAACGATGTTGTAATCTCCCACCACGATTAAATTTGATTTTTGCTCATTCATTTTTTTAAACTCCGGGTACATATCTTCTAAAAACTTCATTTTAAATTGATGTCGGTCTTCGCCTGAGGAGCCAGATGGAAAATAACAATTGGCTAAACTAAATCCAGGATAATCCAACACAATCAATCGGCCTTCCCTATCATACAATTCCTTGCCGGTTCCCAGTTGCACCTGATTCGCTTTTTCTTTGGCTAAAATCAAAACACCGCTATAACCTTTCTTTTCAGCACAATGCCAATACGAATGATAATTTAATTCTTTAAAATAATCCGGATCCGCGTGGGATGCATCCATTTTGGTTTCCTGAATACAAACAAAATCAAAATCATGTTGTGCAATCCATTCTTTAAATCCCTTATCGATTGCAGATCGCAATCCATTGACATTAAAGCTTATAATTTTTTTCATCACTAAATTTTATGCATTGTAAAATTAATCAGCTATTTCAATTCACACTGGCAGGTTTTTGATTTCCAAACCTAGAGTTTAAACCCTAGGTTTGGAAATCAATAGCATCATGTATAAAATGGTCGCGGGTGCTGTTTCAAACCAGCTCAGAAAAATTGTAACCTATGTTCCTTTTATGTAATAAGTTTCACTACCTGTTTATAGTATTTATTTAAATTAACAAGCATTCATATTACAATAAATTGAGCCATGAAGGCTTTAGAGCCTGTAAAATCAGTCATATTACAGATTTATGCTATGGTATGGTTTTTGGAATTCTATTAATACCCGTTTGCCGTTTAAAGATTACTACAAATTCACTCACACCGTTTAAAAAAATATTGATATCACATTAAATGCAGCTGTTGCAAATCCTAATAAAATTTACATACAGCCATTTTGATGGATGAATACATGTTAACCTGTTAACGAACAAGGCGAAACGAATTTTCTCATTATATTAATTTCTGAAAGCGTATGAAGGCAAACCAGACCCCAGCTGTGTTGTACAAGGATATGCGTTTTTGGCTGGTGATTACGCTCACCTGCATTCTAGTTGGAATGTTGTTGGGTACGTATCCGGCTTAAAAACTCAGCTTTGTATCTTCAAGCTTAAATCGAGGCTTCCGGCACTGTGTGTTAAAGCTCCTACGGAGATAAAATCTACCCCGCTAAGGGCAATTTTACGAACCGTTTCGAGACTGACCCCTCCGGAAGCTTCGGTTTCATGTTTTTTTGAAACCATTGCAACAGCTTCTTCAAGTAAGGGCAACTCAAAATTATCCATCATGATGCGGCGTACATTTCCTGTACGCAACACTTCTTCCAATTCTACTAAATTTTTTACTTCAATGGTGATTCCCAAATTTTCCAAATGATGGGATTTTTGATATTTGTTTACAGCTTTAATTGCTTTTGCAATAGAACCACAAGCTGCAATGTGATTGTCTTTAATCATAAACCAATCATACAATCCATCCCGGTAATTCTGACAACCTCCCAATCGGACGGCCCATTTTTCAAGGTACCGGTTTAAGGGGGTGGTTTTGCGAGTATCCAGCAAAGTGACTGGCAAATCAGACACCTCCAATAAAAAGCGATTGCATAAACTGGCAATCCCACTCATGCGTTGCATAGAATTTAAAACCAATCGTTCTGCCATCAATAAATTTCGGGTTCCGGTTTCAACTTCAAATGCAACTTCACCCAGATGAACGTATGAACCATCTGGTTTAAATACATTCATTTGAACCGTATCATCCAAATAATTGAAAATAGATTTAGCTAATTCAACACCGGCCAAAATACCATCTTCTTTTATTTTTAATATAGCCTTGCTTCTATTTTCTGATGGGATGCAAGCCAATGAGGTAATGTCTCCAGTTTGGACATCCTCTTGCAAGGCTTGTTTAATAAATTGGTTTAGGTCAAACGAATTCATAATTAAAAAATCACACCAAATCTAAAATCTAAACTCGATAAAATCCCTTTAGAATCTTCTCTGGTTCCATCTGAATAGCGCCCACTGTCATCCGTTATATCTGTAAAGCTTTGATAAAATCGCAAACCTCCTACTAGCGAAACGTCTGTGGAAATACGCATTTCACCACCCAATCCAATACCGTAAAACAAACCAAAAAACTGACCATTTTACGGATGTCTTCTCCTTCTGTATCGGGTAAGGGCGCTGCTTCTATAGTCCCTCTGGCTCGGGTGCGTAAACTGATGCAAAATTCAGGTGCATGCACATAGAATCTGAATTTTCCAAATTCATTCGTGCGTAATTTAAATCCAAATGGAATATCAATATAATTCATCCGATACCCTAAGCTTGCATTGTCAGGAAGATTTTTATATTTTGTATCACTCAGTTCAGCTTCTTTCCAAAGATCTCCGCCTTTAAGAAATTCGAGATGACCACCTTGACCTAATGATAGGCCAATACCACCCGTTGCTGCATAACGATCATTAAACCAATATTCCGCTTGCACATGGGCTTTATAGGAAATTTTAAATCCGGATGATGAAATTTGATTGTCATTGGATGCAATCCAACTAATACCAGGACCCGTTAATACACTGAATTTTATCTCCTGACTCATTAACATCCCTGGTAAAAAGGCCAGACTTAATAGTTTTAGGATTTTCATAATTTTGTTTTTAGGAATAGTCATTTTATTGAAAATAGACCTGTAAAGCTAAAATAATTCAATCTTTGCAGAAATAAAAATACCCAATAAAACAAGTCCGGATTCGTTTAAAGAATGCGTAATTTATTGTCCCTTAACAGTCCGCATGTTATCCATTATAACAAATTATAAGATATTGAAAAATGCATTAGTAAGAAATTGCAAACCCAGTGTTGCCATGTTCCAAAAACGATTGTTTGATTGGATGTTGATTGGTTTTTACCTCTGCTGTTTTGGATTTATTGCCTGTCAGAAATCAAATCGGGACCCGGTTCCCGACGTTTCAAACATTGCTGCAGAGTTAAAATGGATTCGTTTTGAAAAGGAACTGTTTGCACTCGATTCAAACAGGTTGACTAAAGGGCTCAATGCACTCATACAGCAATATCCAGCTTTTTCGAAATTGTATTTTACACAAATTGTTCCTATGACAGAACAATTGGATTCGATTCAACCAGAATTTAGTACAGCGCTTCGCACATTTCTAAATGATCCGTTTACAAAAGATCTTTATATTAAAACAAATCGTGTTTTTAGTGAAGATCAGGATTTAAGTAAATCAATGCTTCACGCGGTTCAATTGATGAAATATTATTTTCCGGATGAAAAAGATCCGGTGTTCTACAGTTTGATTAGTAATTTCAATTTTGCAAATTTTATTTTTTCAGATAAAAATAATGCAAACGGTATAGGAATCATTCTGGAATATTTTTTAGGATCCGAAATGAATTACAAAATGGTGGATCCTAAAAATCCGGTGTTTTCAGATTATCTCACACGGTGTTTTAATAAAGATCATTTGTTAAAAAAAACATGGGAAACATATCTCACAGATAAATTAACTGAACCACAATCAGGAAAATTTATTGAGTACCTAATTCATAGAGGCAAAAAATTATACATACTCCAAAAGTTGTTACCGGAAATTGAAGATACGGTGTTGTTTGAATTTACCCCAAAACAACTGAAATGGTGTAATCAAAATCGTTTAGAAATCTGGTCGTATTTTCTTTCGGGTTCCATGTTGTATTCTACGGAATTTTTACAATTCAATAAATATATTAATCCGAGTCCAAATTCTCCCGGTATGCCAGAGGAAGCACCAGGACAAACCGGATCCTATATTGGCTATTACCTTGTGCAAGCTTATATGCGCAAGCATCCTGAAGTAAGCCTTCCTGAATTGTTGGCACAAGAAGATGCCCAGCTGATATTAAGAGCATCGCGATTTAAACCCACGAATGAAAAATGAGTCCAATACAGGACGATCAAACTTGAATTGGATTGATTTTTGATTTGATTAAATTAAAACAATTTTATGGAACGGGTGATCCCATTAGTTGATTTAGATTTATTTGTAAAAGGCGATGCAATCCAACGAAATGCATTTGTAGATCAATTGGGAAGAGCCTTTCATGAAATCGGGTTTGTTGGAGTTGTAAATCATGGCGTTCCGAAAGATTTAGTGGATGGATTTTATGCGGCCTCCAAGGCTTTTTTCTCTCTTCCGGAAGGAGAAAAATTGCGCTATGAAATTCCGGGATTGGCCGGACAAAGAGGTTACACCTCTTTTGGAAAAGAACACGCCAAACATTCTGAGGTCGGTGATTTGAAGGAGTTTTTTCAAATTGGGCAAACGGTATTGGATGGGGATGTCATCCGCTCTGAATATCCTGAAAATGTATTGGTTGAAACGCCTGCTGCATTTACAGATTTAGGAATTAAATTGTATAAGGCATTTGAAGAAAGCGGAGCGAAATTATTGCAGGCGATTGCCTTGTTTTTGAAATTGGGTGAAGACTATTTCGATTCTAAAATTCACAATGGAAACAGCATCCTAAGAGCGATCCATTATCCGCCGATTATCAGTGAACCCAAATCAGCAATTCGTGCAGAGCAACATGAAGATATTAATCTGATCACCTTGCTCGTTGGTGCTTCTTCCGGTGGACTGCAAGTATTGACCAAAACGGGTCAATGGATGGATGCCATTCCGGGTGAAAATGAAATTGTGGTCAATGTTGGGGACATGCTCCAAAGATTAACAAATAATTATTTGGTATCCACCACCCACCGGGTAGTGAATCCTCCACGGCAAGAATGGCACATTCCGAGGCTATCTATACCCTTTTTCCTGCATCCAAGGAGTGAAATGGACCTTAGTTGCCTCGAATCCTGCATTTCAAGTGGCAGCCAGGCTTCCTATGAATCCATCACCGCAGGAGCATATTTAGACGAACGATTACGAGAAATCGGATTAAAAAAATAACTTTGAACCTTAAATACATCAAAATGAACTTATTATTTTTAGGCAATCTGGGTTCTACAGAAGTACTGGTAATCCTGCTTATTGTCTTATTGCTTTTTGGAGGTAAGAAAATTCCTGAATTAATGCGTGGCTTAGGCTCCGGTATTCGGGAATTTAATAGTGCCAAAAACAATATCTCCAATGAGATTCGGGAAGGTATGCGCGATGCTGAGCGCAAGAACCTTGATTCAGAAAACAAATAAAGAAAATTCTAAAATTTTATACTCAATGAAGGTCCTATCACTTTCGTTCATGTGTTCTATTTGTCTTTTTTTAAGCAATACCCATGCTCAAAAAGTTGGACACATTAATTCCGTACAATTAATTGATTCCCTCAACGAAGCCAAAGTAGCTTCTATAACCTTAAAACAATACGACGCTTCTTTAACTAAAACTGGCGAAGAAATGTTGGCCAAATACCAGGAAAAAGTACGCAATTACCAACAAAATATCAGTGCTGGAAGCTTTACGGCTGTGCAAAAAAGTCAGGCAGAATCTGATCTGCAAATAGAACAACAAGCTTTAAGTACTTACCGACAATCAGCACAAAGCTCTTTAGAAAAAAGAAGACAAGAACTTATTCAACCCATCTTGGATAAAATCAATAAAGCCATCCAGGATGTAGGAAAAGAAGAAGGCTACGCTTTCGTTTTCGATTCAGCAATGGGCGTTCTTTATTTCAATAAGACTGATGATATTTTCCCCAAAGTAATGAAGAAATTGGGCTATTGAGTCGATTTTTTCGTTTTGTCTAGCGATGGGAATAGCTTATTGCCTTTTAGTCTATTGCCTTTTAGTCTAAAGCCTTTAGTCTATAGAAAATAAGCTTATAATTCACTTGTAAATTAACCATTGAAACATTAAGCAAAATCCAATAAAACATTAAACTATTAAAACATAGCAACATTTTAGCATTGCAGCATTGGAAAATTGCAAAATTTCCCCATTTATTCTTCAAACCGCAAATGTTTTACAGTTAATGCATTTTCTATTAGTTTTCTCAAAGAGTCGATGCCGATTTTTAAATGTAAATGCAAAAATTGATCGGTGACGGTTTTATCGCTGGCTTCAGTTTTTACGCCTTCCGGTACCATGGGCATATCAGATACTAAAAGCAAAGCACCTGCGGGAATTCGGTTTTTAAAAGAAGCAACAAAAATGGTTGCGGTTTCCATATCGATGGCCAATGCGCGTAAACGCATTAAATATTTTTTAAAATCCAATCGATGTTCCCACACGCGTTTGTTTGTAGTATAAACCGTTCCGGTCCAATAATCTTGTTCGTATTCCCGAATGGTGGTTGAGATGGCTTTTTGCAAGGCGAAAGCTGGTAAAGCCGGTACTTCCGGAGGTAAATAATCATTAGACGTTCCTTCGCCGCGTATCGCTGCTATTGGCAAGATAAAATCACCCAATTTATTTTTACCTGATTTGAGTCCACCGCATTTTCCTAAAAATAAAATGGCTTTTGGTTTAATTGCAGTTAGTAAATCGATGATCGTTCCTGCATTCGGACTTCCCATACCAAAATTAATGATGCTGATGTTGTGGGCTGTTGCATTGATCATCGAACGATCCCGTCCACGGACTTCTACTTCATTCCACTTTGCAAACAACTCGACGTATAAACTGAAATTTACCAGTATGACATACTTTCCAAATTCATCCAGATTGGTACCGGTATAACGAGGCAACCAATTTTCAACAATTTCTCTTTTTGTTTTCACATTTATAAAATTATCTTATTTATAAATCCGATTTCAATAACATAGCCATTTGAAAAAAAATTAAATCACCCGACTTGGATTATTTGCAATAAACGATTTCCAGGATTTGCCCGTAGATTTTATTCCTTTTGAAGGTGAATTTAATTCATTCATCAAACACAATGCTGCTGCCAATGCATCTGTAGCATCATAATATTTTTCATCAATTTTAAAATCAAGCAAACGATTGAGCATTTGTGCTACTTGTTCTTTCGTAGCATTGCCATTTCCGGTAATCGCTTTTTTGATTTTCTTAGGTGAAAACTCATAAATTTCCAAACCCATCACCATAGCGGCTGCAATCGCCACACCCTGTGCACGTCCTAATTTGTGCATACTCTGGGCATTTTTACCAAAAAACGGACTTTCAATTGAAAGACTTTGGGGTTGAAAGGTTTCAATTAATTCTTGGACCCGGAGAAAAATTTCACGGAGTTTTGCCTGATGGGTATCAAACTTTTTCAATTGAAGGGTATTTACATCCAGTACAATGGATTTTTGGTCGCGGAATTCCAAAATACCATAACCTAGGATATTAGTTCCGGGATCAATTCCTAAAATGCGAGGGGTTTTCAATGAATGTTGATCTGTTACTTTTAACAAAGGTAGTTCGTTCGTGCGATCCAAATACCTGACGATTAAAATAAAACATACATGTTCGGTTACCTCAAAAAAAAACCCGGAGCAAATGCCTCCGGGTTACTAATCCCTGAATATGAAATCAACTACGAAATTTCAATGGTTTTGTTGTTTTTACCAATCTCAATGGTTTTAGGAATTTGAATGTTCAAGATTCCATTTTCGTATTGAGCGGTAATTTTTTCTGCGTCTGCTTCTGCCGGAAGTTCAAACATTCTTTTAAATGAATGATAACTGAATTCTTTTCGGAAATAACTTTCTTTAGATTCCGTGTTTTCTTGTTTTTTATCTGCTGAAATAACCAACAAATTATTTTCTAATTCAATTTTGAAATCCTGCTTGTTCAATCCGGGAGCAGCCAATTCAAGTTTAAATTCCTTACCTGTATCCACCACGTTTAAACCAGGTGTATTGTTGCGGAAAAGTTGTCCTCCATTAAGATCATGGAAGGTTTTACCAATCAAATCATCAACGATTTGAACAAAAGGTGCTAGTGAATTAATATTTCTCATGGTTTTAAAATTTTATGTTTAACAAATTAATTTACAGAAATGCTGTGAGTTACTTTTTTAATACGGTTCATCTGAACATACAATACGCCATTTTCAAATCGAGCTTTCAAGCTTTCAGTATCAATGTCTTCAGGTAATTGAATGCTGCGTTTGTAGCTTACATCTGCAAATTCTTTGTGCAATGATTTGGCATCTTCTGACTTCTGAATGCGTTTTGCATTTAAATGCAATAGCTTATTTTCCAATTGAATGGACGCATCTTCTTTCAACACACCCGGCATGGAAAATTCAATGATCAACTGTTCATCTTTTTCGTACGCATTCATTTTTGGTCGGATGCTTTGATCAACAGCTGGTTTATAATCAACCGCGCAATTTGATTTGACGCGAAATGTTTTTGGGTAGGGGAAGTAGTAATTTGAGTACATCATAATTTTTAAGTTTTATAATAGCTATAGATCAATTGATGTACCATTCTAAAAATTAGTAAATTCTGGCATTGATTCTAGCTCATAACATGCCAAATTGGCAAATTTTAAATAAAAAATATGCCACAATGACATGATATTAATATTTCTGCTATGTGTTGTAATTTTACATCAAACATGCTAATATGAAACAGGTCCATTTTACCATTAAATTCTTAAAAACATTGGCTGCAATTGGAATGCTGATGGCCTGCAATAGCAACCAACTGGTTTCCCAAGCCAATGGATTTGGAATCAAACTTGGTCCCAGTATGGGATTTCAAAAATGGGGTGGAGGCAGCCAGCGGGATCCCTTAGTACGCTGGCATGTCGCTGCATTTATGGATTCAGAAAGTTCGGACTCAAAAAATGTAATCTATGGGCAATTAGGATACCACGTTAAAGGCGGGGCCTTCAGGGTCAGCTATTTTTACGACATCAATGGAAATCGGTATCCTGGAAGCACCTACGGCATGGAATTTCACAATTTGAGTTTGGATATTGGTTTAAAACGATACATCCGTAAAGGAATCTGGAAGCCCTATTATACGATTGGACTCCGCGGCGAATACACGGCAAAAACTAAATTTGAAATCTACCAGGAACTCGAAGAATGGGTTCGCAAATGGAATTATGGATTTTCCATCAAGTTAGGCACAGAATACAAAATGAGTAAGTTGACACATGCCGGACTCGAACTCAACATTGCACCTGATTTATCCAAACAAGTATATGTCCCGGCCACCATTCGCCGGATCAATCCCTGGACCGGACAAGCCGAACCTGGTTACGAACAATCCACTGTAAACACAACCATCGAATTGAGTTTTTACCTGCGATTTATGCAAGTCATTGAATACGAAGAATAAGAATATGGTTAGTTGATAGATGTTGGTTGATAGTTGTTAGTACGGGAGTGTTAATTGTCATTTGAATTGAATCATTCTCTGAAAATTGGTCAAGGAACATAAATAAATCTGCTTTTGAGCATAAATGATAGTTTTCAATAGGAAACCCTCTTTCAACTATCCTCTAACAACTAACAACCATCAACTAACAAAAAAGGGATCCTCATAATGAAGATCCCTTTTCAGAAGTTATTTAAACTTCAATTATTTTTTCCAGGGCAATTCATGAATACGTTTTGCTGCTAACAATCCACAAAATTCACCACCTTCCATGTCGATTCTCCAATGCACCGCTAATGGTAAACGACTGAAAGCGTTTTCGTAAGCAAGCGTACGCAATGTATTGAATGAGCGAGGCGTTCCGCAGAAGTCTGTACGTTGCTCATGGCAATGATCTGTAAAGCTGTAGTTTGGTCCGACAAAATATTCCAGGATACCAGCTCCTGCATAACCAAAAGTAGAGTGGCCGGAAGGATAGGCTGGAAATGGAGGTGTAAAACCTAACCAGGGTACTTCAAAATTAGGATCAATATTTCTTTTAATATAAGTGATCGGTCTTTCCAGATCGTATTTGTATTTATTATACCAAGCTACCACACTAGCATCATTTAAAGCCATACCTATTTGTGCATACAATACACAGGTTGTTTCTAGATTTAATTTTTCTTTTTGTACAATCTGATCTGCAATAGCAATAAAACGTGGAGCCGGACTGAAAGTCCAACCTACACGATCATCGCTCCAGAATTCTGCAATGCATTCCATTTCACCTTTCGGATTGCTGCGGGCTTCATTTGCAATCACATACATTTCCCATGCTTGTTGGTAGTTGATGGAATTTTTACCATCATCACAGGTGAAAGGTGCTTTTAATGCATCCATATCAATTTGACTTAATCCAAAACGTCTGACCTTTCCCCAAAGAGCATACATCCCTCTTGTAGAATTCTGAGGCTCAGTAGCAACCCAATCACAGGTATTTACTGGGTTGTTTTCAATTGGAAATGGATTTAAATGGGCATTGTATCCTTCAGCATCTGTAGTAGAAAATCTCCAGACAGCAGATGCTACCTCACGGCCATGTGCTTCTGAGTTATTTAAAATGGTCTCCACTGTATTTTTACGGAAACGCTCTCTAAGCTCTTTTTCTTTTGTTTCGATTAATCTTAAAAATTGTTGTTTATCCAGGGTAAGTCCAGCTTTGTCCTTAAAAGTTACGTTTTCAAAAAATTTGTTCATCAGGTAACCATAAGATGCATTGATAACCTCAGGCCAGTATAAATTGGTTTGTACAGCAGGCATATCCTGAATACCTAAACGAAATTGCAAGGATTGATAATCAGGCATACCTCCCAAACAAGCTTCGTAAGCACTTAAACCGAGATAAGCTAAAGCACGGGGAGCAGGACCGGGTCTGTACGCAGCCGCATAACGCTCAACTTCCATAAATACCGAGCTCCATTCATGGTACACTTCGTTTTCTTGAGATTTCATCAGGTTGTTTCCACCTTCTGTAGGTTCTACCTGATTACAAGAAGTTGAGAGGAATAAGGTAATAGTTACTAAACCAAATAGTAATTTGGATAAAAATTTCATAAGAGGGATTTAAGTCTTAATACAAAAAAATTAAAAACTTTCAGGTTTAACCCTGCAAAAATAATATTTGGTTTAATAAAAGCTCATAAAATTCTAAAAATTATTTTTTTTTATTCAAAAATACATATTCGAAATTTTACTATTTAATTTATAGTAAATTAATCAGATATATATAACAATTAATTAAAATATTAAAAAAATTAGCAATTTTATCAATACATTATATATGATAATATTTATAATATATTAACTTCTAAGAAAATTTTAAGGTGTTATTAATTCACTTTTAATCCAATATTATATTTGGCAATTTTATGTATTTGGAATATCTTCTTTTTTAAATTTGTATAAACTCTTAGCTTCTTCTTCAAGGTAACGTTGCACCAATTCGAGCGCATCCGGTACTACATCACTGCAAACAACGATCAAAGAACCTTCTTTTACATTTTCAATGGCATATTTGATGGCTTCCGACTCTTTTGGAATAACTTTAAAGGGTTTGTCGATGTCGTGTTGCTTAATTCCAGCTGTGAGCATATCGATAATTTCCTGGTCGGTTTTGCCTCGGAGGTGTTTGTCTTGACGTACAATGATTTCATCAAACATCTCGGCTGCAACCTTGCCGATTCCTTCATTGTCTTCTTGCCTTCTATCACCAATTCCAGCAATAATTCCCACTTTCGGATAGGCATCAATTTTATCAATAAACTTCTTAAGTGCCTGCAAACCTGCTGGATTGTGTGCATAATCCAATAAAATACTGAAATGTTTAAAATCAAACATATTCAATCGGCCAGGAGTTTGGGCCGGACTTGGTATAAACGATTCTAATGCGGCTTTGATATCATCCAATTCAAATCCATTAAAATAAGCAGTCAAAACAGCAGGTAAGACATTCTGAATCATAAAACTGGCTCTGCCCCCGTATGTCAATGGTACATTGACTGCTTTAACAATTCGCATTTTCCATTCTCCTTTGCAAATGGTAATAAATCCGTTTTCATAGATCGCTGCTATGCCATGTTCACGCATGTGCTTTTTGATCCGGGGATTGTCTTCATCCATCGAAAACAAAGCAAGCTTGCAATTAATCCGCTCTCGCATGGCATAGACCAGGTCATCGTCTGCATTTAAAATGGCATAGCCATCTGGTAAAACCGATTCCACAACCACACCTTTAACCTTTGCCAATTGTTCCATGGTGTGGATCCCTTTTAATCCAAGGTGGTCGGGTGCTACATTCGTGACAATGGCATAATTGCAATTTTTAAAGCCTAAGCCTGCACGAAGTATTCCACCTCGGGCCGTTTCAAAAACTGCAAAATTGACCGTTGGGTCCTTTAATACAAACTCAGCACTCCCAGGTCCACTGCAATCTCCCTGCATCATTAAATGGTTTTGAATATAAATGCCATCGGTTGTAGTAAACCCTACTGTATAACCCATCATTCGGGCCATGTGTGCAATCAAACGGGTCGTTGTGGTTTTGCCATTGGTTCCGGTAACGGCTACAATAGGAATCCGGCTGTTTTTTCCAGGTGGATACAACATATCAATCACAGGGGCCGCCACATTTCTTGGTAAGCCTTCTGCAGGCGCCAGATGCATTCTAAATCCGGGGCCGGCATTGACTTCGATCACTGCACCACCCACTTCTGAAACGGGCTTGCTGATGTCTTTAGTTAAAAAATCAATTCCACAAATATCCAAGCCAACGATTCGGGAAATACGCTCCGCCATAAATACAGTATGTGGATGGACAATGTCAGTAACATCCACAGAAGTGCCTCCTGTAGAAAGGTTGGCCGTGTCCTTTACAACCAAAACCTCCCCTTTAGCTAATACGCTATCTAAAGTATAGCCTTTTAGCTCCAATAACTTTAAGGTGATATCATCTACAGTGATATAAGTAAGTACTTTTTCATGCCCATAACCGCGTTTTGGATCAGCATTTGTTTTTTTAATCAAGGCATCAATATTCAAAACACCGTCTCCAATAATTTGAGCCGGAAGCCGCTTAGCAGCTGCAACCAATTTATAATTAATCAATAAAATCCGGTAGTCGTCACCAGTTATGTATTGTTCGACGATCACCGCATTGGAAATCTTCTTGGCCATGTGAAATCCTTCCAACGCTTGTTCCCAATTCATGATGTTGGTAGTCACTCCGCGTCCGTGATTTCCATCGATTGGTTTTATAACCAATGGATATTTCAAATAATCTACTGCTTCCTGAAGACCGGTTTCTGTTTTAATTATTTCTCCTTTTGGAACGGGTATTTCAGCCTGGCCGAGTAAAAACTTGGTATCTTCTTTATCACCCGCAATATCAACTCCAATACTGGAAGTTTTACTGGTTACGGTTGCTTGAACCCGCACCTGATTGCAACCATAACCCAGCTGACACAGTGAATATTTATTCAGACGAATCCAGGGAATGCCTCTTGCAATGGCTTCTTCTATGATGCTGGCGGTACTTGGCCCTAAACGTTGAATTTCACGCAACTCTCGCATTTCCTGAATGTCATCTGTCAAATCGTAAACAGTCCCTTCAATCAATGCTTCAGCAATTCGTACCGCCGCTTTAGCAGCATATACGCCGACTTTTTCTTCCAAATAATCAAATACAACATGATACACTCCGGGTTCACCATAACTGCGGGTCCGGCCAAAACCAACATCCATTCCTGCCATGGTTTGAATTTCCAATGCAATGTGTTCTACGACATGCCCCATCCAGGTACCTTCTGCTACGCGTTTGTAGAAGCCACCGGGTTCGCCTTCCGAACAACGATGTTCGTACAATCCTGGCAACAAGGCTTTCATTCGTTCTAAAAACCCATCTAGAATATTGGTTGGTTTTTGTTCGAGATCTTCCAGATCTAAAACCATGACAATTAATTTGTGTCTTCTGATGGACCAGTAGTTGGGTCCGCGCATGACATTGATTTCCCGGATTTTCATTTTGGTTCGATTGAGGCCTTAAGGTAATAATTTTAGGCAATTATCTGCATTCCTTTAGCTTTGTGAACTATTTTCAAGAGCCAAATCATGGAATTTAAAGGAACACTGATACCGGTGGGGGGGAATGAAAATAAAGGAATAGGCCTGAAAGAATCAGAATGTCTGGACTTTATTAAACAAGGAATTTTATCTGCGATCGTTCGTGAAAGCGGCGGGACCGGAGCACGAATCGTGGTAATCACTACAGCATCCAGCATTCCGGTTGAAGTGGGTGAAAATTACAGCCAGGCCTTTGAAACCCTGGGTTGTCAGGCTGTTCAGATCGTCGATGTCCGCAAGCGATCCGAAGCACAGCTAAAAAAGAATGTAAAACTTATTGAAGAGGCCGATTGCATTATGTTTTCAGGCGGAGACCAATCTAGAATCGTAAAATGCTTTGCAGATACACATGCTCATCAAATCATTCGAAAAAAACTAGAAGAAACTAAATTGGTGCTCGCAGGAACCAGTGCAGGGGCTATGTCCATGTCCCTTCAGATGATTGCAGGTGGAAGTGTGGTGGATGCCATGCAAAAAGGCAATGTCAAAATGGCCCGGGGGATGTCCTATCTCGATCAAGTTATCATAGATACTCATTTTATCCAACGAGGGCGTTTTGGAAGGTTGGCTGAAGCGGTTGCCCGTTTTCCGAATCAATTAGGGATCGGACTTGCAGAAGACACCGGACTCATTATTAAAAAAGGCAATGACTGCGAAGTCATTGGCACGGGTATGGTGGTTTTATTTGATCCTCGAAATCTGAATCACAACCGCTATATAGATTTAGAACCCGGCACGCCCATGTCACTCAGCAATTTAACCACCCACGTTTTAGCCAATGGCGATCGATTCCGGATTCGGGAACGGAGTTTGAAAATTCTCCCATTAGAAGCTTCGTTTGTGGTAAACACCTAATTTTTTAAAGAAGTTTTAATTAATTGGAATTTTTTTACCAAATTTGCATATAAATACTTGATATTTAATTAATTCTATTGTATATGAGTCAGTTAAATATTAATATTTTTATAATAAAATATACTCCCTGAATATGTTCGCGAAAAAATTACTCGCTTTCCAATTGCTTTGCTTACTTTTTGCAGGTTATGTATTTACCACCTGTACAAGAGAAATAGCTCAAGATGTTACCAGCCTGGATGATCAATTAATTAAACAAGTTAAATCGGCATCTCCAAATGGAGACGTTCGTGATTACATCCTGGTAAGTGGTGAAAATTTAGCTGAAATTCCTAATCAGGATCCCAAAAATATTTTAAATCCAGCAAAAGTTAGATTAGGCCGTATGCTCTTCCACGAACCAGCTATTGGAATTTTACCAAACAAGCCGGTAGGAATGACTTCCTTTAGTTGTGCCTCTTGTCATATTGCCAGCAAATCATTTACGGCTGGACGCATTCAAGGTATTGCCGATGGTGCCGAAGGCTTTGGAATTTTAGGCAACGGCCGCAATAAAAATCCATTGTATACGGGCGACGAAGTAGATGCACAAGGTGCAAGACCCTTACCAACAATTAATTTAGCCTATGTCAGAAATGCACTGTGGGCAGGTTCATTTGGGTCCTTTAGTTTAAATATTGGGACAGAATCCGTTTGGCGTCAGGATACACTGACTGAAGTCAATTTTAAAGGATTGGAAGGTTTGGAAGCCAATAACATTCGCGCATTGCAAGTGCATCGTATGACTATGAACGAAAATTTGGCTTCTTACTTAGGATATAAATCTTTATTTGATGAAGCCTTTCCAGAAATTCCACTTGAAGAACGTTATTCATTAATAACTACTTCATTTGCCATAGCTTCTTATTTCAGAACCATTACAACCCACGAAGCACCTTTTCAAAAATGGTTAAAAGGAGATCATGCTGCGATGACCGAACAACAAAAGAAAGGCGCTGGTTTGTTTTTTGGAAAGGCAGGTTGCTACCGTTGTCACAACAGCCCATCCTTAAATAGTTTTAATTTCTTTGCATTGGGTGTGTATGACTTATATGAAAATAAAATCACTGAAGTATTTCGTACCGGACCAACAGACAAACGCGTTAAAGGTCGTGGTGGATTTACCGGCAAAGCAGAAGATTTATACAAATTCAAAGTACCGCAATTGTATAATTTAAAACCAGTTGGTTTTTATTTTCATGGAGGAAGCAAACAAAGCTTGAGAGAAGTAGTAGAATATTTTAATAAAGCTGAACCTGAAAATCCGATAGTACCAAAATCTCAAATCAGCGGATTTTTCCAACCTTTAAATTTGACTGAGCAGGAAGTCACAGACCTTACTGAATTTTTAGAAAATGGTCTGTACGATCCAACGCTTGAAAAATATTTACCGGATCATGTATTGTCCTTTATGTGTTTTCCAAACAACGACAGCAGGTCTAGGAAAGAATTGAATTGCGAATAAGCAAAGAAAACAGTTTTTTCAACTTTTAATCGTAACAAGTAGTTCCTGAAGGCGTCCTCGCCGAGGGTAGATAGTTGTTAATTGCAAAGAAAAGTAAGAGTTCCTGCAATCAACAAACAACTATCAACTATCAACAAACCATTAATTTATTTCATGCAGAGAAGCAAAGAAGAAAAAAGAAAAGAAGCAAAGAAGCAAAGAAGCAAAGAAGAAAAGAAGAAAAGAAGAAAAGAAGCAAAGAAGCAAAGAAGAAAAGAAGAAAAGAAGCAACTACCAACTACCAACCATCAACTACCAACTATCAACCAACAACTAACAACCAATTTATTTCACGCTAAGATCACAAAGGAAGAGCACAAAGGAAGAGGAGGGATGCTCTGTATTCCTTCGTGTGTGTTTCCTTCGTGGACTTTGCGTTATAGGGATTTTCACGCCGAGACGTAGAGTCACAAAGAAATGCAAGTGTTCCTTCCAACTATCAACTATCAACCAACAACTATCTACTATCAACTATCAACCAACAACCAATTTAACGTTGCTGCCAATCCATAAACAATAGAGCGGTATAATCAAATAAAACATTCTTGCCAGATCTCCTGATAACAACATTTGGAATATAACGGCCAATAAATACAACGCACAAACAATATGGGTTTCATTTATTTTAAAAATCATCTTAGGCTTATTTTTTATCCAAACAAACATCGGAATCAATATCCAAAAACCGCAAACCGAAAATAAATCGTACATTCCATGGAAACTAAACAGCTTTATAATGGAATCCCGAATGCTTGAAAATGAATCAGCAACTTTTGTAAAACTATTTATAAATGGATGCCCCAAATAGAGATCCCAAAAATAGCGAAATCCAAATACCAGCATTCCTGAAATTCCTATTAGTACCATGCATTTAAAAAGCTGTTCCCGCTTCATGTAAATAATCATTGGAATAAAAAAAACAAAAGCTTCTTTGGCCCAGGGCCCGAAGAATATTCCTGTTACAAACCAATAGTCTTGTTTGCTAAAAAATCCATACAAAACCAACAGCAGACTTAAAAAATACAAACTATCTACCAGTGGAAGTCCTGCAATTTCCATAGTCCAGCGACAACTTAAAAATGGAATCAATGCAAAGGCCGCGATCCAATGATTCATACCAAAGTTTCTACAAAGTTTGAACAGAAATACACCTGCAATCGACAGGATGCTCACATTAACCAACAAAAAACTAAAACACAAGGAAAAATTTCCATCAAAACTAAGTGGATGTAAAAGTTCGAACATCCAACCAAAACTAAATTGTACGCCACATGCTACTAAAGGAATAAGGATACGATAGTGCCTGACAGGACTTTGGTTCCAATCAAATTGAGCCATCTTTAAATAATCTTGAATATCCGGACTCTGGTCCATTGGAAAATAAATCATAACTTCAAATCCCAGACTAAATAGAATGCAAAAACAGATGCCAAACACAAGCAACTCTTGAGCGTACTTGTTAATTAATTGTTGAAGTACTTTGATCATATGACAACAAAAATAGTAAACAAACTATCTTTGAGTCGATTTAACAAATACAATGGCACTACTAGATTCTTTATATACGGCAGAACGAGCCAATGAACATGCTGTTTCTGATCGGCCGGTTTTTATGCGGCAATTGTTTGCCTATGAACGGGCCGTTTCTGAAATTAAAGGTTCTGTTTTAGAAATAGGTTGTGGTGAAGGGTATGGAATTAAATTGCTTGCGCCGCATGCATCCAAATATTTGGCATTGGATCGGCACATTCCCTCCGACCTTCGCAATTTTGATCAGGTAGAATTCATTCAAAAAGAAGTTCCCTGGTTGGAAGGCATGGAATCCAATCAATTTGATGTAGTCATTTGTTTTCAATTGATCGAACACATTCAGGAAGACACCACCTTGTTGTCAGAAATTTACCGGGTATTAAAGCCTGGTGGAAAATTAATTCTGACCACACCCAATAAAGAAATGTCGCTTACGCGTAATCCGTATCACATGCGCGAATATAAAACGGAAGAATTCAGAAATTTGATCAGTCATTATTTTAATCCTGACCAAGTTTATTTTGGCGGAGTCTATGGCGATGAAAAAATTATGGATTACCAATCTAAAAATGCAAAAAGCATATCAAAATGGAAACGTTGGGATCTTTTCAATCTGGAAGAAAATTTACCAGCTAGCTGGTTTCAGATACCATACGATATTTTAAATCGACTCAATCGCAATAAACTAAAAAATCAACACGACCAACTGGTTGGTGATATAAGTACTGCTAATTATTTTTTAAAAGAAATGGATGGCAAACAGTTGGACTATTTTTGTATTGCAAGGAAGTGAACACTACTGCTGGCTTGAAACGACTGGACAATGCTGCAATGCTACAATGTTACGATGCTATAATACTGTAATTCTGTGTTAATAACTTGCCTTATCTAATGTCGTTTATCCAATTGTTTCCAATTTCCATGTAACTCTTGATTTGGATCATAGGATTGTGTTTCACTCATCAGGTATTCTCCTTTGTCATTGACCCACGCATTGGTATAACCTGAAGGCAACTGTATATTATTTTGTCCGTCAGAATATCTATCTACACCGCGCAAATAATCACTGAATTGTTGATTGCTGCGTTCATTTGATTTTTGTGTATTCCAATAGCTGTCGCTGATGGTTTTTGAAATTTGATCATTGGTTTGACTAATTATCTTACTGATTTGTCCGGCAGCATATATGCGTTGATAGACTGCATCAGAAAGCAACTGGGTAACTTGTATAAATTTATTATAAAAAGCTAAGGTCAATTTGCTGGAAGATTTTACAGTTAAAGCAATGCGTCTGCATTTTTCTAGTTCCCCAATGGGTGCTTTGCAACTGTACAATCCGGAAGCCCACCAGATAATACCGCTTAATGTAGCATACCCTTGAGAAAGGGAATTTGTAATTTCCAAATTGCCATAAAACTCTTCTTCTATGTCATTTTGATTTTCTTTGTAACGGATACGAACCAGTCCACCAGTAGAATGGGTGCGAAATGATGTACCCTGAACGGTATGATCTGATGGGCCACTTCGGTTAATAATTTTTTCTTCCGTAATTTGATATTGAATTCCTTGCCGATGTCGTTTTATAAAATCTTTTAATCCAATTAGGATATTTTGCGGAGGCGGATATCCACTGCTTCCCGTAGGACCTTCACTATAAACAGATCTTATATCAGGATATGCAAAAATTTTAAAACGTCCATTTTCACTTTGTAAAGTCCCTTCATAACGAATCGGTAAAGTCGCATCCTGATACTCCCAATACAACCGATCCTGAATGCTCCATCCCTCCGGGATTAAACACGTAATAGCCGTCATACCCGATCCTTCCCGATCCAAAATATAATGCGGAACCAATTTCATGGTTATCGGATTGGCAACGACCTTTTTAGTTTCTTGTTGGTTCCTTTTAAGTGCTCCCTTTTCTGCTTGTGAATTTGAATTTTGCTGACAAGAACTACATAAAAGAATGCACAACCAAATCAAGGTCATGTTTAATTTCATTTCCATTGCTTAGATTTATCAAAAATAATGAAGAATGTTGCAATTCTGCAATTTTGCATTGCTAAAATGCTACAATATTTGAATTAGTATTACTTTCAACTTAGATGTAATTTCTTGCTGAAACTTATTATTTAAATAAAAATAGGCTGTTATAAATTATTTTTTAGCCTTTAGCCTTTAGCCTTTAACCTTTAGCCTCTAGCCTCTAGCCTCTAGCCTTTAGCCTTTAGCCTCTAGCCTCTAGCCTCTAGCCTTTAGCCTCTAGCCTCTAGCCTCTAGCCTTTAGCCTTTAGCCTCTAGCCGCTAGCCTCTAGCCTCTAGCCTTTAGCCGCTAGCCTCTAGCCTCTAGCCTCCTAGCCTCTAGCCTCTAGCCTCCTAGCCTCTAGCCTCCTAGCCTCCTAGCCCCAGCCTCTAGCCTTTAGCCTTTAGCCTCTGGCCTCTAGCCTCTAGCCTCTAGCCTCGGCTCTAGCCTCTAGCCTCTAGCCTCTAGCCTCTAGCCTCTAGCCTCTAGCCTCTAGCCTCTAGCCTCTAGCCTCTAGCCTTTAGCCTCTAGCCTCTAGCCTCTAGCCTTTAGCCTCTAGCCTTTAGCCTTTAGCCTCTAGCCTTTAGCCTCTAGCCTCTAGCCTCTAGCCTTTAGCCTTTAGCCTCTAGCCTTTAACCTTTAGCCTCTAGCCTTTAGCCTTTAGCCTTAATTTCAGTATCGCAGCATTACAGCATTTCAAAATTCCTTCTGATTTCTTTTCTATAGACTACAGCCCTCCTCTTTTCAGACATCCCGACTTCCTAAAAATGCACCCATCCCTGTGCTTTGAGTGGATGATGTTTATTGCTGTTACTTTTTAATTGTACACCAAATGCTGCATCTTTAATTTGGCCGATATAAATCAAATCGGGAAACATGCGGACTTTGTTAGAATCTTCTGGACTCACACAGAGAAGCAATTCATAATCCTCCCCACCATTTAGTGCGCAGGTCAATGGATCCATATGAAATTTTAAAGCCATCCATTTGGTCTGTTCGTTTATTGGAATCAATGCCTCTTCGATTTCAGCACCGCATTGACTTTGTTTACATATATGTAAAAGATCGGAAGATAATCCATCGCTTAAATCAATCATGGCATGCGGTGCAATACCGGTTTTTGCTAACCAATCTACGGTTTCACGTTGTGCTTCCGGTTTTAAAAATTTACCAATCAGGTATTTTTGATTTTCAAGGTCCGGTTGAATTCCAGGATTGGATAAATAAATTTGTTTTTCGCGTTCTAATAATTGCAATCCTAAATAAGAAGCACCCAATTCACCACTAACATAAATATGGTCACCTGGTTTTGCGCCATTCCGGTAGCTGATTTTATCAGCATCTTGCACACCAATCGCAGTAACAGAAATTACAAGGCCTCGCAACGAGGCAGTGGTATCGCCTCCCACTAAATCGACCTGATAGGTTTCACAAGCCAGCCGAATGCCTTCATACAAAACTTCAAGTGCTTCCACTGAATACCGATTTGAAACAGAAATGGAAACGGTCACTTGTTTAGGAATTGCATTCATTGCATACACATCCGACAAATTTGATACAACTGCTTTATATCCTAAATGTTTGAGAGGAAAATAGGCCAAATCAAAATGAATGCCTTCGACCATCATATCCGTTGTAATCACAACTTGTTTGTTTTCAGGATTAAAAACAGCAGCATCGTCTCCAATTGCTTTAATGGTAGATGCATTTGTTGTGACAAATAATTTTGTTAGCCGCTCTATGAGTCCAAATTCACCTAAATCTGCAATTTCCGTACGTTTAATATCAGAAGGCGTTTCATTCATATACTTTGTATTAGTGTTTGTACAACCGGCCATATATCATTTAATGGGATGGGAGCTGTAAATGCTACATCCAGATGGGTCGTTGGATGGGTAAAATTGATTTTCCAGGCATGCAAACCGATACTTCGGTCTTTATTGGATCTGCGTGCACCGTATTTGACATCCCCTTTTATCGGAATTCCCGCATGGGCCAGTTGACTTCGAATCTGATGAAATCTTCCGGATTTTATCGCAACCTGGATTAATAAATAATGGTCCATTTCATTCAGTACCCGATATTCTAAGCGGGCTAAATCTCCGGCCTCATCCTTACTTACATACGATTTTTTAAATTTCGAAGATTTCTGTAGCCGGTTTTCTAATTTACCAGTCGCATCGATGACTTTTTTCTCTACCAAGGCCAGGTATTCTTTATCCATGCCATTGTACGTATTCTGTTCATTTAAAAGCGCTGCATCATCTTTTGATTTTGCAAACAATACAATGCCCGACACAGGTCTGTCAATTCGATTGCATAAATGCAAATCCCGTTTACAATAAGCCTGTAATAATTTATGTAAAGAGGGATCTTTGCTCAAATCATCCTGCACCGGCATTCCGGAGGGTTTATTGGCAACTAATACGTGGTGATCCTGATAGATAATGTAGTCCCGGATGGAATCCAAAAGCTGTAAGTTTTATTTTATTTCTTCGTAATCTGAATAGGAATCTTTTGGTTTCTTTGGATCTTTGGGCTGGATGATAATGGTCTTATCTTTTAAGAACAGGATGTATAAGGCATAAATTGCCAATCCAAAGACAATAATTCGAATCATAAACATCGATTAAAGCAATAAAGATATAGCTTTCATACAAATTCGAGCCCTGTGTGCGTTATGCCTAATTAGCAGCAGCCTGATTTATGCAGGAATTTCATACTTTTACAGGAATTATTTTTATTATATATAAAATATATATTTATAAATCATTGATTTTAAGATGAATAATAAGTTTAACAAAACCAACATCGTTGGTTGGCTCGTTTTTTTTCTCGTTTTTATAGTTTACTATTTTTCTGTAGAACGAAGTGGCAGCTTGTGGGACTGCGGAGAATTTGTTCTCGGTGCTCATAAACTTCAGGTAGTCCACCCGCCGGGTGCACCCTTTTTTATTATAATCGGTAGAATGTTTGCCTGGATTGCGGAAATATTTTCTGATAATCCAGCCTACATCGCATTTGCAGTAAACCTGATGTCAGCCATGTGTTCATCTTTGGCTGCCATGTTTGTTTGTTGGATTACCATGATGTTTGGCCGTGTCGCCTTATTTGGAAGAGATTACAACAATGAAAACAACGAATCCTGGGCAGTTTTAGGTGCAGGTTTGGTAGCAGGCCTTTCAACAGGGTATATTTCCACCACCTGGTTTTCAGCAGTCGAGGGAGAAGTATATTCCATGTCTACGATGTTTACGACCATGACCATGTGGGCCGCTATGAAATGGTATTATCTGGAAGACAATCCAAAAAATGATAAGTGGTTGATTTTTGCTGTATTTGCAGTCGGATTATCAACTGGGGTGCATTTGTTATCCTTATTGGCCTTCCCAACCATTGCAATTTTGTATTACTACAAGAGATTTCAAAAACACAGCTGGCTGGGTATGTTTGCTGCTGCTTTTGCAGGGATTATTGCCATCTTCCTGTTTCAGATGTTGATAATTACCGGAATTCCCAATTTGTGGAGTTTTTATGAAAAATTATGCGTCAATTCTTTTGGATTGCCATTTCATTCCGGATTGATTCCAACCATCATTACAATTGTTCTGGCAGCCTATTATCTTTTGCGCTATTTTAAAAATAAAGGAAATGATTTAATGCACAAAGTGGTCTTCACATTGGTGCTTTTATCAATATCCTATTCAACGGTTGGTGTTGTTATTATTCGTGCCAATGCAAAAACACCCGTTAATATGAATGATCCGTATGATGTGATGCGATTAATTCCATATCTCAATCGCGAACAATACGGAGATCGCAGTTTGTTAAAAGGTCCTATATTTGATGCAAAACCAATTGATACCAAATCGGAAGACCGCTGGGGACGGGTTGGCAATAAATATAAAGTAGTTGACCAAAAATATGATTATGAGTTTCGCGAAAAAGATAAAATTTTATTTCCGCGGATAAGTCACAGCGACCAGGGTCGCCCTACCTTATATCGCATGTGGATGGAATATTTACAAGGTTCCAAAACAGGTGCGCCCAGCATGGCTTTCAATATGAAGTTTATGTTCAGCTATCAGTTTGGCTGGATGTACTTGCGTTATTTTTTATGGAATTTTGTTGGAAGACAGAATGCCGAACAAGGATTTTATCCATGGATCACTTTAAAAGAGATCGAAATGATTTCATGGCATTGCTGAGTTTCTTTATTTTAACTGGTATTGCATTGTGCGTATTTAATAATTCACCTCCTAACGAACCCAGAGAGCGGGACTATGTTTTGGAAGGTTCCTTTTTAACCTTTTGCATCTGGATTGGAATGGGAGTTTTATTTCTAACGAATTTATTGACGGAACGACTTAAACTAAATGCTTCTGTATCAGGTATTGGTGCATCTGCATTTGGATTGTTGATTCCTCTGGTATTGGTCACACAAAATTTTGATGATCATAGCAGGATGAAAAGTTCTGCTGCTCGGGATTATGCATCTAATATACTCGAATCTTGTCAACCCAATGCGATCTTGTTTACCTACGGAGATAATGATACGGATCCTGTTTGGTATGCACAAGAAGTGGAAGGAATCCGAAGGGATGTGCGTGTAATCAATTTAAGTTTGATTGCTGTAGATTGGTATATTGAAAATCAACGTAGAAAATTTAATGAATCCCCTTTGGTGAAAATGTCCATTCCACAGGAAAAACTTCGGGGAAGTTTAAGAAATCAAGTATTTTATTATAACCCAGAAAATCCGGATGGTTCCGGTACAGATAGATCTTGGTCAGCCGCAGAATTTTTAAAATTTATTGGGGAAGATCACACGATCGAATCAGGAAATGGCCGCAAGTTTGAAACACACATGCCAACGCGAAATGTTTACATCAGCATCGATCGTGAAAAAGCAATCGCGGCAGGTTTGGCTTCAGCCAATGATACCAATTTTGTAGATAAGATTCCTGTGAGTTTAAATTCAACGTATATTACAAAAGATGATATCGCAGTGTTGGATATCATCAATTCCAATATTTACGATCGCCCAATTTATTTTTCAGTTACTTGTAATGGAGAAAAATTGATGGGATTGGATGATTACACGAATTTAGAAGGAATGGCTTTAAGGGTGGTTCCTGTAAGAACTAAAAGTGATCCAAGTTTATACATTTATGGAGCAGGAAAAGCAGATCTTGACAGAAGTTATGATGTGATCATGAATAAATTCCGTTGGGGTAATTTTGACAAAGAACAACAATTTGTTGATCACAGTTATGCTCCAAGTATTCAAGCCATGCGTATGATTATGATGCGGACTGCTGTCAGTTTACAAGAAATGGGAGACACTGCAAGAGCTTCTAGAATGGCAAATAAATATTTTGAGGCATTTCCAAATATGAACTTTCAGTATGATGTGCGGATTATGCCGTTTATTCAAGTATTGATCGAATCAGGTGATCAGGAATCTGCAAAAAAACAATTGCGCATCCTTGCAACAGAAACAGTCGATATGCTGAATTTTTATGAATCATTAACGAAAGAAGATTTAGAAAAAGGCTTTTCTCAGGATCGAAGTTTGTCTTTATCTGCTGTCAGGGAAATTATTGACCGTGCTAAAATGCTTCAGGATGGTGCATTCTTAAAAGAAATGGAAACATTGCTCAATAAATACAATGCTGCCAATCCGAATGCACCAAACTAAGAACGAATATGAAGGTATCTGTTGGAAGTGACCACGCCGGATTTGAATGCAAACAAGCAGTCATTGCATTTTTGGAATTGAAAGGAATCTTGGTAACCGATCACGGATGTTATTCTACAGACTCAGTGGATTATCCTGATTTTGTGCATCCGGTTGGAAATGATATCGATCTGGAGCAAGCAGATTTTGGAATTGTTTTATGTGGCAGTGGCAACGGAGTTGCGATGACAGTCAATAAACACAAAGCAGTACGTTGTGCGCTTTGCTGGAATGAAGAAATTGCACAGTTGGCCCGAGCACATAATAATGCAAATGTTTTAAGCATTCCGGCACGATATGTTACTTTAGAAATTGCATGCAGCATGGTAGCAGTATTTATTGATACTGCTTTTGAAAGTGGAAGGCATCAGCGAAGAATTGATAAAATTAATCTTCCATGAAATTCATTTTAAAATCTGTGTTTTGTTTATTTCTGGTAACAGGAAATGCACAAAAGGATTTTATCAGTGCAGTTATAATTCCGGATTCTAACCTTGCGGTATTTCCAGATTCTGCCTATCAATATGCTCAAAATATTAAAACAGAGAATTTAAAAGAAATTATTGAGTACCTCGCTTCTGATTCTTGTGAAGGTAGAGAATTGGGAAGTGCCGGCATTGATCGTGCAGCTCATTTTATTTCGGCTCATTTTGCTAAAAACAATATTGAAAAACACGGGGAAGCGAATACCTATTTTCAAAAAGTTGGATTTAAATGGATTTATTGGGATAAACTGCATTTTAAAATTAATGGGGTTCCCTATAAACAATTTTGGGATTATCTGGTGATTCCGGCAATCAACGATAACTTGGAATGGAATACCAATGAACTCGCTTTTGTAGGTTATGGGATTGATCATAAAAATTACAATGATTATAAAAACATCGATGTAAAAAATAAAGCCGTTTTATTTTTTAAAGGAGAACCAAAGAATAAGGAAGGTAACTACATACTAAATGGGACAAAAACACCCTCAGAATGGTCTAGTGATTTGGACATGAAGGTGGAAGCCGCACGAAAGCATGGTGCAAAACTGGTATTGGTGATTGAAGATAAATTTAAGGAATATGTGGATGCACATCGCTCAGAAGTCGTTTCTCCGGATGTAATTTTAGATACCAGTGAAACCATGCAAATACATGGAATCAATCAAATAGTACTTTCAACTACCACCGCTTCTATGTTAATGGGAGGGAGCTTTAAGAAAATTTTAAAAGCAAAAGATAAAATTAATAGAAGTGGGAAGCCTAATGCTTTTTTAATAAAAGCAAAAATCGATATTTTACAAAAAAAATCAGTTCGTGCGGTTAAAGGTCAAAATGTGATTGCATTTATTGAAGGTTCTGATCGAAAAGATGAAATTATCAGCTTGACGGCTCATTACGATCACATCGGGATGCGTGGGAAAGAAGCTTTCAATGGTGCAGATGATAATGCAAGTGGAACTTCTGCTGTTATGGAAATTGCAGCGACTTTGCAAAAATTAAAAAGTGAAGGAAAAGGTCCGAGCCGATCTGTATTGTGTATGTTGGTTACCGGTGAGGAAAAGGGTTTGTTGGGTTCGCTTTACTACGTAAACAATCCACTGTTTCCACTCAGTGAAACCAAAGCAGAAATCAATGTTGACATGATCGGAAGAATTGATCCAAAATATGGTACGGACGAAAATTATATCTATGTCATAGGTTCTGATCGGATCAATCCTCTATTGCACGAACTAAATGTCAATGTCAACCAATCGTATTCTCAATTAAAATTGGATCATACATTTAACAGTGAGTTGGATCCCAACCGTTTTTATTACAGATCGGATCATTACAATTTTGCAGAAAAGGGAATCCCGTCTATTTTCTTTTTTAGTGGAGTCCATGAAGATTATCATCGGGTTACAGATGATGCATTTAAAATCAATTACAACAAAACAACAAAAATTGCCCGTCACATTTTTTTACTTACCTGGGCATTGGCAAACGGGAGCCGAATATAATATTTTTTAACCCTTTAAGAACAAAGAAATTTTGAATAACCTATTTGATTCTATGTGTTCCTCTATTGTGTCCTATGTTCTATGTGTTTCAAATAGTATTTTTTTTTGAACCACATAGGCACATAGGGATATAGAAAAAATAGAAAGCAAATTCTATGTGAGGTCTATTGTGTCCTATGTTCTATGTGTTTCAAATCATCATTTTATTTGGACCACATAGGCACATAGGGATATAGGGAACATAGAAGGAATTTCTATTTGTTTCTCTATTGTGTCTTATGTCCTATGTGTTTCAAATAGTATTTTATTTTTGAACCACATAGGCACATAGGAATATAGAAAAAATAGGAAGAAAATTCTATGTGAGTTCTATTGTGTCCTATGTTCTATGTGTTTCAAATAGTATTTTTTTTTTTTGGACCACATAGGCAAATAGTAATTTAAAAAACATAGGGGGAAAATTCTATGTGTTCCCCTATTGAATTCGTTCAGAAGGGATAATTGTAAATTATCCGCTAGCTGCCATTTCTTTTATAGAGTCTTGGAAATTACTCAGTTTTTTGGGGATTAAAAAATCGAAATAAATTATTATTTTTTGAAAAACTTAAGTTCTTTTACTAATACATTTTCAGAGGTAAATATTTTTAAAAGATAAATTCCTGGGGAAATATCTTGAACATTAAGACGATTCTCTCCAGATACCAATTTGGCTCTTTTAACGACCTGAGAATTGGCATTCAACAAATTTAATGATATTGGTGTCGTGTAAATTTTTTCAATCTTGATGCTTATAAAGTCTTCCGTTGGAATTGGATAAATAGTAATAAATTCTTGATTTGAATGTGAACTTGTAGAAACTGTTTCAATGTTTATTGTTTTGCAAAATGTATCTTTTCCAATCGGATTACTTACAATTAAGCATACATTAAATAATCCACTTTTACTAAAAATATGTTGTGGGTTTTGTAAATTACTGCTATTATCAATGCTGCCAGGATCTCCGAATTCCCACTCCCATTTGTTTATTTGAAATTTGCTTTCATCTTTAAATTTTAATAAAAATTTGTTGCTATTGTCTTTTTCTTCTTTCCAAAAAGATATAGGCAATCTACCCAGAGCGAGTGTATCGCAACTGGATGCTTCTAAAGGGCCCAGTCTGAAATAAGGAAAATTTGGCAAAGTAGCATTACTGGTAATATTGATATGATGTTGTCTAACTTCACATTCCTTACCAAGTAAATTCGGTTTTTCAATCGTGCTCAAAAAAGCGGGATCTCTTCCATTATTAATATAAATTTTTCCATCCGGAGCAAGCTGCATAAAGGAAAAGTAACAAGGAAACAAGGGCATCCATGTAAAGCCATCAATGCTGTCAACTCGAAATCTATTTTCAAAAGGTTCCACATCATTTAAATCTAATTGAAATAACTCATAAGCAGTACTTATGTACAACAATTTACTGTCTGGTGAAAATGCTACACCAACAAAATCATATCCTGGAATCGAATTAAATTTAATATTGGAATAAATTCCATTACATCGATCAAATTCTGCCAATAAAAATTCACGGTAATTTTGGCTGTTTCGGTGAAAAAAACAATATGTATTGCCATTTGGACTAAATTGGGCCTGACCATTTCCGCTTGGCTCAAAAGAATAAGGAATTTCCTGTATATGGTGTAATCTGATTCCAGATGGATCAAACAAAAACATAAAACATTTTTTTCCAGAATAATTAAAACAAGGAATCCACCAATCTCTTCCATTTGCATGCTTGCAAGCGCTTAGGCTGCCATTGACCAAGCTATCCGTATATACTGGTTGATTTTTATATATTACATCACCTTTTGTGGAATCTAGAGAAATATCAACTAAGGTAGAGTAAAGGTTTAAAGAATACCAAAAAATGGCATTCCATCGGTCGTAACATGTAAGATTAAATACAAATTTTGATTTTCGGGCCATGGAAGTATTAAAGCACCTCCAAGTAATTTTGCTCCACTTTCTTTTGCAGAATTTGCAAAAACACCTGCTTCTAATCCATCTCCATTTTGCATGACTTGATGGGCTTTATTGAATATCGAATGTCCATTTGTGTAAAAAAGTAAATTACCCAAATTGTCAGAAATAGAAGCATTGGTATAATCCATTCTATAATCCACTTTATATGCTCTCTGCTCATGATAATATCCTTGAGCATTAAAAGTCCACTGAATCCTGCAGAAGTTTGAATCGGATTCAATTCCACTCCGACCAAGCATCCAAGTGAAATCCTCTTTTTGGGATCTCACTTCGATGCTCGATACAAGGAGTAATTTGATTAATAATGTATAACTTAAAAATTTCATTCGTGATGGACCATAAATTTCTTAGTGGTTGAATTTCCTTGTTCATTTACCAATTGAATTAAATATAAGCCTGATTTAAGAGGTTTATTAATCCTTATTATATTTTGATCAGATTGAATTCTAATAGAAATTTCGCTATTTAAATTATAAATGGAAATAGTATTATTAAAATGATTAGGATTATTAACCACCTCAATAATAAAATTACCTGAATTAGGGTTAGGTTTAATACTAAAATCAACTAAGTTAACTTTTAAATTATTGTTTCTGGCTCCAATAAAGGTATCACAGGTACCAGAAATGAAATTAGTAACTTGCATTAGATCATTTAGCATTGCTCTTGCATTTGAAACCCCTTCTCCACCATCAAGAGGACATTGTGATGCAGTTAAAATTAAACTGGACAATTGTAACTCAGACAATATATATTCTTCATTGATATTTTTAGACAAGAAAATTCCAGTCGTAAACAAATCGTTTTCTTCCATGATATTAACTGGATTAATCGATTCTAGTTCGACTTGAATGTCTAATAATTGACTATTATTATTTGTATGGTAAGCATTTAATATGTTAACCATTTGTTGATTAATTAAACTTAATTGATTTACTTGACTAATTCTAATAGCAGACCAATAATCATAATAAGTACTATCTATTTCCCAAATTGAATCCAATTGATAAATGGACCACATCATTTGATTTTTCAGAATATTTAAGGAATCCAAAGTAAATTTTTCTAATGCGGTAAGTGCGAGTGAATTGTTTATATTATTTAATATTCTAGCTAATTTCCCCAAATTGGAATTTAAGTTGGCTATTTTAAAACTATCAACTAAGGAGGTATTGCAACCAAAATTTGAGTCCTGCCACATTTTTCTCAAAACATTTTTCCTAGCTTGCCATGTAATTCCTTCTCCATGTAGTCCAGAATAGCCTTTTGTTAGTAAATACTCGTCGTTTGGAAAATCATTGCAATTTGATCCAGGCATTCCATTGCAATCTGGATCAATTAAACATAAATATTCTTGATCTGGATTTAAGGGTTTAATAAACCAGTCAATTGGACCATCGATTGGATTGTCCGGATGAAATGGCAAGCCAACCGAGGAGACTATAAAATTATCATTACTAGCGATAAAAGGATCACCTATATATCTGGCATCAATTGGTGATTGACCAATCCAATTATTACCTGGATAAATTTGTTGGATAGCTGTCCAGGTAAATGAAAACAAAAGTGCATTTGAAATATATGGACCATTGAAATTACTTCCGCTGATTTTTGAATCGAGGCAGGTACCATTAAATTCAGTTCCTATATCGACTGCTATTGAAGTATTACAACATAATAAATTTATATCTGAATCTCTTATATAGTAACCTGTTGAATTTGGTGTGTTAACTCCACCACCAATCATGGTATTGTTGAAAATATTAATAGCTGGACTTCTTACTGTGCTTATTCCATATTTTGGCATAACAGTTGGATTCGAAAAGACAGAGGTATTATCTGTAACCAATAAATTGCCAACATTAAATAAGGAAATACCAAAATAATTTGGTGTAACTAAATTATTTTCAAAAATAAAATTATTATTAATCTCCGAATTTTGTTCAACATCCAGCAGCACATCATTTTCGATATCAATCCCTATAGATAAATCACCTGGATGGCCATATATGGAAAAAGAATTAAAATTTATTAAATTATTTGCAATTCGTGTTTTTAATGTTGGAGTTGAATTTTGTATAACTATTCCGAGTTCACTTAAAGTATCTAGGTTATTATTTGAAATATCAATATTTAATCCTTTATTTTCAGTTACAAGGATACCTGATAATACATTTCGAATGGTATCATTCGTAACCAAAGTATTAGAGTTACCACTAAATACTCCAACTGGATATGACCTGATTAATGAATTAGTTAGTTTTAAATCGCTATAATTCCCAGCTGCAATCCCGAAACTGGTAATAAATATTAGTGGAGGATGACTAAAGTCCAGAGGCCCTCCATTTTGGATAAATATCTTATCTCCTTGATAAATTGTGCCAATGAGTTCAATTCCAATTTTCATGTGATCATATCTTCCTTTTCTTTCTGTTACACCTGCAATATTTATTAATAACATTCCTCTTTCAGGATAAAGCCCTTGAAAAGGCGGAATCATTGTACCATTTGAAAAATAACTGTTTCCTACAAATGGACTGCCAACAATTGCGCTTTGAGCATAAAGTCCAAATTGACATCTATTAAATTTATTCTGAATCATCAACTTAAGCGTAGTATTTGGATAACAATATATACCAGTTTTAGCGTCATTAATTGTATTATTGTTAAATTCCAAAACAGAGCCCCATGTTCCAATGATTCCATTCCACATGAAACTTTCGCAGGCTTCATAAGTACAATGAGATGAATTAAATTTATTATTATTTGAAATATAAATTGAAGAATTTTTAAACATTTTAAAACGGCAATTTAAAAATTTTATATCCACATCAATAATTAAAGTGCCTTTAATGCATATTATTTTGTCAACCACATATCCGTTGCCAGCAATTCCAGATTGGCTCCATATGGATGTGCTAAATTCACTATCACCAAAATTGAGATTGCAAACACACTGACCAAAGGAACTTGAATTTGCCAGTATAATAATTTGTAAAATCAGCAACCATATTTGGATAATTTTATAAATGGTTTTAAATTTTTGTACAAACCCTGCTTGAATCTCCTTAAGAGTAAAAGAAGATTTGGTTACAACATCTGACTTAAACTTGATTTTACCTAAATTCGAACGAAATATCATTCTATAAAATAGGGGGGGGGCAAAATTTAAATTAGGCCTCATATTAGTAGTTTTAGAAATTAAAAAATCAGATTTATGCCTATTAAAAATTGAAAACAGGAATTACCTACTATAAATTATTAAACTAAATTACAATAATGTTTTGATAAACCAGAAATATTAACAGTTGTAATTTTTTATTCATATGATTTGAGTAATCAAAAAAAACATATCATAGAGTAAAATATTTTCATTTAAGTCATGATTCAACAAGATTGATTTGCAATACTAAATTTTGTAAAACATATATTAGAATCTAATTTTCAAAATATAATTTGCTTGTTGGATAAATTAACTGATTTTCGAATTGAAATAATCATAAAGTACTAGGTTTAACATTTGTCTTCTTAGTCAATTCCAAAGATTCCATTTATATTTAGCCTTAGAAAAACCATTCTTTTAACAAACTTATACGAAAATGAGCCAACAAACGGGTCACCCCAGAGGACTTTACCTTTTGTTTTTTACAGAAATGTGGGAGCGCTTCAGTTACTATGGAATGCGCGCCATCCTGGTACTTTTTCTTACCAAACAACTGCTGATGGATAAATCCTTTTCATCCGGGATTTATGGTAGTTATACAGGACTTGTTTACCTAACACCGATTATAGGCGGGTACTTCGCAGATCGTTATTGGGGAAACCGGAAATCAATCATTATTGGTGGTTTGATTATGGCTGCCGGGCAGTTTATGTTATTTGCCAGTGGGCAATTTGACAGCAGTTTTATTATGTATTTAGGTCTTGGTTTGATGGTATTTGGAAATGGATTTTTTAAACCAAATATTTCGACCATGGTAGGCCAATTATATCCTGACAACGATCGCAGATTGGATTCAGCTTATACTATTTTTTATATGGGCGTCAACCTGGGTGCATTTTTAGCGCCCTTGTTATGTGGTTGGTTAGGAGAAAATGTTGCCTTTAAATGGGGCTTCTTGGCAGCGGGCATCGGTATGTTATTAAGTGTTGCCTCTTTTCAATGGCTAAAGAATCGCTTCCTCCTTTCACCGACCGGTGAGCAAATCGGTGTTGAACCGAATAAAAATAGAATCAAAGAAGGGGACTCAGCAGGCAATTCAAAATTTGACAATAAACAATTGGCTGCCATAACAGCAGGTTCCCTTATATTATTTGTTATATTTTATAAATTGATTGGCTTTGATGTATTTGGTGCTGCAATTTTTGCATTTGCTATAAGCATTCCAGCAACCATCATTCTAGATCCATCCTTAAATCCAATTGAAAAAGATCGGATTTGGGTCATTTTTATTTCAGCGTTTTTTGTTATCTTTTTTTGGTCGGCATTCGAACAAGCTGGAGCATCCCTTACCTTTTTTGCAGACGAGCAAACCGATCGGTCCATGAACCTTTTTATACCCTGGTGGCTTATGGTTTTGGTTTTGAGTGGAATCGTTTATTTTTTAGGAAAATTTATCGCCTGGTTATTTGAACATTCACCAAAATCTTCGATTTATTATGCATTAGGTTCCGCGGCCTTATTATCAGCCTTGCATTTTGGTGGCTATCTAAATGATTTTACAATGACCGAAATGCCCGCAAGCTGGTTTCAAAGTTACAATGCTGCATTCGTAGTAATTTTTGCTCCAGTACTTTCAGCCATCTGGTTAAAATTGGATGACAAGCAACCGGCATCATTGACAAAACAGGCTATGGGACTTGGATTATTGGCATTGGGCTATTTATACATTTCCTTTGGTGTAAACGGAGTGGAAGGAACTGCAAAAGTGAGTATGATCTGGTTGACTGGTTTGTATTTTATCCATACCATTGGCGAACTTTGTTTATCACCTATCGGATTATCCATGGTCAATAAATTAGCACCGGCACGTTTAGCATCCCTTCTAATGGGAGTCTGGTTTTTAGCAAATGCTACTGCAAATAAATTTGCAGGCATGTTATCTGCTTTGTATCCAGAAACTGGAAAACCCAGTTCGTTTCTAGGATATGCAATGGCCAATACCTATGACTTCTTCTTGTTGTTTGTAGTAATGGCAGGTATCGCTTCAATCGTGATGTTCTTGCTTTCTAAAAAATTGCAAACCTGGATGCATGGCATTCGATAAAAATTCAAATTAACATTCAAACAAAACAATTCGAATTATATGGAAGGTTCACCACACAAAGAGTTTAAACCGTATATCTCACCGGAGATTACAAACATTGCAGAGTTTTCAATAAAAGCAATTTTACTTGGAATCTTTTTTGGAATTCTGTTTGGAGCTGCAACCGTTTATCTTGCATTAAAAGCAGGATTGACTGTATCGGCATCAATTCCAATAGCAGTATTAGCAATTTCATTGGGAAGGCGTTTTTTTAAGACGACCATTCTTGAAAATAATATTATTCAAACTACAGGTTCTGCTGGGGAATCAATTGCAGCCGGTGTAGTATTTACGCTGCCCGGATTTTTATTTCTTTCAGCTGAAAGTGATGGGATTAGCTCATTCAATTATTGGACGATTTTCACATTGGCAGTATTGGGAGGTATTCTCGGTACGCTCATGATGATTCCTTTAAGACGCTCTCTGATTGTCAAAGAACATGGAAGTCTTCCGTATCCGGAAGGCACCGCCTGTGCCAGCGTATTGGTAGCCGGTGAAAAAGGCGGTGATTTTGCAAGAACGGCGTTTATGGGATTGGGAATTTCCATCCTGTATGCTATGTTGCAAAAAGTCTTACACCTGATCGCTGAAGTCCCTACTTATGTTACCGGATTGACTAATAAATACTGGCCTGCAGGTAGAATTCATGGTGAAATCACACCAGAATATCTAGGGGTCGGTTACATCATCGGACCTAAAATTTCAGGCGTATTGGTTGCCGGTGGTGTATTGAGTTCTTTTGTTCTCATTCCTTTATTGGCTACACTCGTTCCTGGGGATATTATTTATCAACAAGTGCTCAAATTAGGATTTAATCCAGTTCGATTTGGCTGGGATGAAGCCAGCCACACGTTTACGAATTCTGCTGAGGCTATCTACCGGGTCTATATAAGACAGATCGGTGCCGGTGCAGTAGCAGCAGGTGGTTTTATCACCTTGATTAAAACGATCCCTACCATTGTGAGTTCTTTTAAAGATTCTATGGGTGCTGTAAAAGAAGGAGCCGGATCAAGTGTCATACGGACTGAAAAAGATCTCAATATTAAAGTGGTTTTGTTTGGTAGTTTAGGTTTAATTCTAATGGTGGCATTGCTCCCAATAATTCCTGGCCAGGGCTTTGTTTCTAAATTATTGGTAGGCTTACTGGTCGTCATATTTGGAGCATTTTTCGTCACGGTATCATCCAGGATTGTTGGAATTATTGGTTCATCAAACAATCCGATTTCGGGGATGACCATTGCGACGATTATGGCAACCTGTCTGGTGTTTATCGGTGTCGGCTGGAGTGGCAAAATATACGAACCCATGGCTTTGGTAGTGGGTGGTATGATCTGTATTGCTGCAGCCAATGCAGGAGCTACATCCCAGGATTTAAAAACTGGATACATCATTGGGGCAACTCCAAGGTATCAACAATTGGCATTGTTTATAGGGGCTGTCTTTTCTTCGATCGTCATCGGATGGACTGTTAAATTATTGGACACCCCGGATTCAACCATGATTTCTCAAGGCATTCAACATGCAATTGGAGAAAAATACAATGCACCTCAAGCAACCTTGATGGCTACTTTGATCAAAGGAATTTTATCTTTTAATCTCGATTGGCAATTTGTAATTGCTGGTGTTTTTCTCGCAATTGTGATGGAGTTATGTGGTATTAAAGCACTGTCATTTGCTGTGGGAGCCTATTTGCCTTTGGCTACTACCTTGCCGATTTTCATTGGTGGTGCAGTCAAAGGAGTCGTTGATTGGTACAACAAGAAAAAGAATCAAGAATCTGAGGATGACGAATTGGGTAAAGGCTCCTTGTTTGCAACCGGTCTGGTAGCAGGAGGCGCGCTGGCAGGAGTCATCGTCGCCTTATTAAATGTAAACGAAGGGTTTGCTGCCAAAATAAATGCAATCTCGTTGGAACATAGTTTGACAGGTGCAATCGGCGAAGGAGGCTATCAAATTTTAGGCGTTCTGTTTTTTGCAGCGCTTGCATTTATACTCTATCGCACAGCTGTTCAAACTAAAACTGAATGATCTAATTTAATTAACATAAAATAAAATAAAGTCCACGGTAATTAAAACTAATTTTCCGTGGACTTTGTATTTTATGAGTTTCCATTCATCTAAATACTCTTTAGAATAAAATGAATTTTTAAATAGGCATAAAATAAAGCAATAGACCAATATGAATATTGAATAATATTCTATTGCATTTAAGGAAATTAATTTGTCTATCCAGCAATTCTAAACCCCAAAGCCCTTCAAAGGGATATTATGCATTGTTAGAATCAAAACCTCCTTCCAATGAGTCTGGGGATTTTACAGCTTCTATAGTTTTGATGTTTCAGCTTATATGTGCAATTTCAAGTTCTATTTCTGCTTGCAGCTGTTCCAATTGCAAACAGTACTTGGCATATGACTCGGACTCTGCATGCAAGACCCTGTGATTGGAAAGTTGATTCCACTTTTTAATTTTAGCTACCAATACCCTTGTGTCCTGATTAAAATAAGCTTGTTCAAAATAATTGAAGATGTAATCAATTGCCATTTGATTCGGATGAACTAAGTCGTCTTTTACATATCGATAATCCCGCAAGTCATCCATAAAAATTTCATAGCTTGGAATGTATTCACAACTTTCAAATTGATTGCATAATTGTTCGCATACCAGCAATAACCTAGATTTGCTGCGTTGATTTTGAATAAATCCATCTTTTAAATAACGCACCGGACTTACGCTTAATAAAATCTGTAGCGAAGGATTAAATATTAATATACGTTCAATGACTTGGTGTAATCGTTTATAGATCTCTTCGAGGCTTGCAAGTTTTTTGATAAATAAATTGGATGGTAGCTTATGACAATTTGCAACGACATGCTGATTAGAATTTAATCGATAATAAAAAGAGGAACCTAGTGTCAGGACCAGAAAACGACAATTTTTTAATTGTTCATACGCTTCTTCAGAACAACGATTCAATTGGTCAAGAACATGATTTTTATGGGGCGATGAAAACGAACCATGGTGTTCCATTGAATGGAAAAGTCCATTCTGAACGATAAGATCTGATTCTGTATAAAAATTTTGAGCAAGCAATTTATCAAATTGTTGTGCAATGCTAAGCGGATTGTAAACAATTCCATATGGATGTCTTATGATTTTGAATCGGAGTGAATCCAGTTGATCGCCTAATTCACTTGCAAAGCAACTGCCACAACTATAAATCAAATCATTGTGTCGAATTTTAAACGCACTCTCGAAAAACGGAAACGTCGTTTTAGTGTACATAAAGAGTGCAAATTTAAATGAGTTTAAGCTTTTGTAGAATTTTTATTCCAAATTAAAGAAGATGGATTAGTACCTTTGAGCCGCTTAAAAATTCTATGGGATTCTGGGATAAAATTTTATCAAGACAACAAATTGCAGCGCCTGAAATTTCTTTCGGCCGGTTTTCAGATGCCTACAAATCAAAAGAACAATATGCAGAATGGGATGCCAGCTTAAAGTTATTTGAAGAACAAAACTGCAGAGAAGCTATTAAACATCTTTTGCAGTATTTAAAAAACCAGTCAGGGGATAACATAATAATTGAACAGGAGGGCAAATTTATTTTATATCAGGGATCGAAGCAGATTCATTGTACGTATGATGAGCGGATTTTTAAAGCAGTTTGCCTGGTAGCCCATTGTAAAGAACTCAATGTAGGATTTTTACGAAAAGCGGTGGAACATAATTTTCGATTAAACTATGCACGATTTGCTTTAGATGCAGACGATAATTTATGTTTGATATTTGATAGTTTGCTTGCGGATGCTTCGCCTTATAAATTGTATTACGGATTGAAAGAATTGGCTTTACAGGCAGATAAGGACGATGATATTCTGTTGGATGAATTTGAATATTTGGAGCCCATTCAGAATCATCATATAAAAACTTTGAGTCCGGAAATTATAGCCATTAAAATTCAATTCATCCGTGCTCAGATCCAAAAAGTATTTGAACCAAATGTATTGGGAACCCTTAATCCGAGGCGATTTCAAGGGGCCTTGACCTATGTCTATTTAGCCGTAGTCTATGATCTGGATTATTTAGTGAAACCAGAAGGCAAACTGATGGATATATTAGGTTCCATGCACATTCGTTATTTTGAAACAGCTCCGGAAAACACTGAATTAAAAGTGTCTATTCTTGAAACGGGATTGAAAGAAATCCTTGAGATGAAAGATGAAGATCTGGCAAAAGAATTGTACGAAGCCATTGCCAGTTTTGGAATTACCAGTCCGGTAAAACAACCAACCATAGCTCAATTTATTGAGGCCGAGCTTCAAGCCATAAAATGGTATGAAGAAAACAAACACGAAGGGATTTGCCTTGCAATTTGTAATTACATTGCTGGATATTGCATGTACAATTTTGCAATGCCTGAACCGGTCCGAAGTTTATTTCATCTTTATTTTGAAATTTCATTTGATTCGTATTTTAAGTCGCTCGGATTTCCGATGAACTATTGGAAAAATGAACGCACCCTAAATTATAATGAAATCAATGATGAAATAGAAACGATTCTGGATAAATTTCCGAATGCATTTTCAGATGAATTACCTAAAGCAAAGTTTAAAGATTCAACACCCAATCTATTTCTAAAAGAATTTTTGGTATTTATTAAAGAACTGCCCCTTACATGAGAGCACTGATCGAACAATATAAAGGTGTGGTTATACAAATTGCGACTCCATTTTCAATTGGAACCGGATTTTACCTCAAGGAGTATGATTTAATAATAACCAATGAACATGTGGTCCGAAACAACAAAGATGTGGTTGTTGAAGGCAAAGGCGTTCAACGTGTTTTGAGTTCCGTCCGATATTTGGATCCAAAATTTGATTTGGCCTTTGTACAAGGTCCTAAAGCGAATCCTTGGATGAGTGTCAAATTACATGATCAAGAGGATTTTAGAGAAGGAGATCCCGTCATTGCTGTCGGACATCCATTCGGCTTAAAATACACCGCGACTCAGGGGATTATTTCAAATTCCAGCCACCAGCAAGATGATTTATATTATATCCAGCACGATGCTGCATTAAATCCAGGTAACAGTGGGGGACCTTTGGTAAATGATGCCGGTGAAATATTGGGAGTTAATACCTTTATTATTCAAAATGGTCAAAGTATCGGATTCTCATTGCCAGCCAGATATCTTAAACAAGCATTGGATGAATTTAAAGCAGGTGGAGATAAATCAGGGGTCCGGTGTATTTCATGTGCCAATATTGTATTTGAACCCAATCCTGAAAAAAAATACTGCCCTTTTTGTGGTTCGAAAATTCAGATGATCTCCCAAATTGAAGATTATCAACCAAAAGGGATCAAACTAGAGATAGAAGATGCATTAAAAGCACTCAACTACGATGTAAACTTAACTCGAAGAGGCCCCTATAATTGGGAAATCGAACACGGTTCTGCAAAAATATTACTCTCGTATCATGAAGATACTGGAATGATTGCAGGAGATGCTTATATTTGTTCGCTGCCTAAGGAAAATATTAAGGAAATTTACGTGTACCTCTTGCAGCAGAATAGTCAGTTAGAGGGTCTATGTTTTAGTATTCAGAATCAGGACATCATTCTTTCATTGCAAATTTTTGATCACTCGTTCAAACCTGAATTAGGCAGTCAGATTTTTCAGTATTTATTTGAAAAAGCCAATGCATATGATGATTTACTGATAAAGAATTTTGGAGCTATTACTCGTGTGGATTAAGCGATTAAACATTGTTTTTTTTAATATTTGTTAAATTTTAAGCAAATGGGAATATTATTTGAGGGAAAGGTCATAAATTTATGCACTTATAAAGTAGTAGGCATGAAGCGTTTAGCTATTCTTTTCTCAATCGTTTTGAGCTGGGGAATCCAGGCACAAGACATTCATTTTTCTCAGTTTTATATGTCACCGACCAATTTAAATCCTGCTTTAACGGGGGTTATGAATTGTAAGATGCGGTTTGTTGCAAATTACCGGAACCAGTGGGCTCCAGTAATTGGATTTGCAAATTCTTTCAATACCTATAACATGTCATTCGATCAAAAAATTCCTGTAGGTCGTTATGATTATTTTGGATTTGGAGGCACATTTTGGGGAGATAAAGCGGGTTCATTGGATTTTAGTACCCTTCAATTTAAACTTTCAGGTTCCTATAGTAAACGGATGTCTGGTTCAAGAACCTCCTCTAATTATTTGGTTTTTGGTGCCGAAGCTGGTTTAAATCAACGAGGCGTTAAATTCCACAATGCAATTTGGGGTACACAGATAACTTCAAATGGTGTAGATCCAAACGGTCAAAAAGATCCGGCAGTTTTTGATCCAAGCTTTTTATTTGCAGACGTTTCTGTAGGTGCATTGTGGTTTTCCGTATTAGACAAATACAATAACTTTTATATTGGTGGTGCCTATAGTCATTTAAATGAACCTTTACAAAACAACATTACAGACATTCCCAACAATGGATATGTACCTGCTCCTTTATATTCAAAATTAACCGTTCACGGGGGTGGTGTATTCAGATTGAATCGCCGCAATGCGATCGTACCTGGAATGGTAGCCTTTTTTCAGGGACCCTCCTTTGAATTAAATGGAGGTACCAGTTTCCGTTTTGGATCTGGTAACAGCCGTACCAATGAAGCCACCTTCCAATTAGGACTTTGGGCACGTCTGGCCAACAAATACAAAACCGACAATTCATCAGGGATTCATATGGATGCACTCATTCTGTCATCCCGCTTTGATTACAGCAAGTATGGTTTCGGACTGAGTTACGATATCAACACGTCGTCGTTGAAAAAAGCCAATGCCGGAAATAATTCTTTCGAATTGTCTTTTATATACAATATCTGCGGTCCAGAACGCCGTGGAATCTATTGTCCGAATTTCTAGAAAAGAATCTGGCTTAACAACTTAAAGCAGATTGCTTCAAGTTAATTTCACTCTCGCAATAATGAACCATCCTAAGATGGAAGTATTTATTTAACTATAGACTATAGACTATAGACTGCTCCTCCATTTTTCCGTTCATTTATTTAATTAAATCGTATTTTTGTTACCCACCAAAAACAATGGATATGTTTGGGAGTAAAAACGCTTCAAATGAAGCAACTAAATCATCTGTAGGGCCCTTGCCACAAGGAGCTTTAAACAGTCTGGTCGTAGGGACCCAGGTCGAAGGGACCATTACAGCAGAAAGTGATATTCGAATTGATGGATTTCTAAAGGGTATTTTAGTATGTAAAGGGAAAGTCATCATTGGTCCGAAAGGTAGTATTGAAGGAGAAATTAAAGCTCAGAATGCAACCATTGAAGGTCGGTTTAAAGGGATCGTACAAATTGAAGATTTACTGCAAGTGAAAGAGACCGCGATCGTAGATGGAGAAATTAATACAGATAAATTGGCAGTTAGCCCCGGAGCTAAATTTAATGTGACCAGTAAAATGGGATCTACTTCTGCAAAAGTCAATCCGATGCCGCAGGTAAAACCGGATATGATTAAAATGTAAGCCTCCCAAACAGATGGCTAAATATGACCTGAAGAGTAATAAGATCCTAAAATATTCGGGTCTTGCCACACAATTGTTTGTTTCAATGGGGCTTGCGGCCTGGTTTGGTAGCGTTCTCGATCGAAAACTGCAATTAGAAAAGCCCATTTTAACCGCATTGTGTAGTATGTTTATGCTAATCGCTTTTATGGTTTGGTTAAATTATGACCTTAAAAGGATGGACAAATGAGTGTCTTAAAGTTTTATTCATTTTTGGTGCTTACCGCGGTAGCCTGTCTGTTTATTAGTTTATATGCACCCAAAACAGATATTTCGGACTTGGTTGCAAATGCCAGCTTTGGAATCATTGGTTTTTTTGTTTTTTTTACCAGCCTGATTTTTCAAATATCAGAACGTGCCGTGCGCTCCACAAATCCTTTTTTATTCACTCGGGTATTCATGGTGAGCATTAGCTTGAAAATTGTATTCCTCTCCATGTTGGTTATTATTAGTTAAAGTACTGGGTATCAAGCCTCGTGAATTGGTCTTACCCCTCATTTCCTCCTATCTTTTATTTACCATTTTAGAGACCTGGGTGCTGATGAAAATGGCAAAAATGAAGTAATTATAATTTTATTTAATATATAATATGCTGACAATAAATTTTTTAATTGTAATTTTCAATTAATTGTTAAAAATTTATTTAAACCAAGTATGCGTTTTATCTTTGCATTCCTTTTTTAAATTAAGTATATGGCAAATCATCAGTCGGCTTTAAAAAGAATGCGTCAAAATATTGTCCGCAGAATCGCAAACCGCTATTTCAAAAAGACTACTCGTACCGCAATTAAGAAGTTGAGGGAGTTTTCTGATAAATCCACTGCCTTGGCTTATATGCCTAAAGTTGCTCGAATGATTGACAAACTGGCTAAAAAGAATACTTGGCATAAAAATAAAGCTGCCAATATCAAGAGCAGCTTAATGCACCATATTGCAAAAATGAAATAGAATTTCCTTAAAGAATAAATGAAGAATCGTGTGCAGATTATTTTTGTACGCGATTTTTTTTTGAGGGCGAGTACTGAAAATATTATGGTTGTATTTTTAAGCTTTAACCAGATTCAAGAGACCTGCGTTTTTTATGACTAAAAATCAAATTTTACTGCAAGCAGAAGTCCTGTTTTATAACAAGGGATTTGGTACGGCAACGATGCGAGAAATCGCTTCAGCTGTCGGAATCGAAGCTGCCAGTTTATACAATCATTTTAAATCAAAAGAAGAAATTTTAGCGGCTATTTGCTTGAATCTATTGCAACACATGAATTCGCAAGTAGACGAAATTGTAATGACGCGTCGCACCAGCATGGCACGCTTAGAAACGTTTATCCGTTTTTATCTTAAATACCAGGTAGATCATTGGGACGCATTTCAAATCGTACATACAGAATATAAACATCTTTCAGATAAAAATCTGGAATTGTATAAAAAATTGCGCAACCAGTTTGAGTCAAGAATACTCATTATTCTTAAAAAAGGAATCGACGAGAATAAATTTATAGATACAGATCCGGATTTAATTTTGCAAATTTTATTGGCAGCACTCCGTTGGAGATATAACACTCCTAAAAAAGTGGATAAAATTTTGCAAAAAAATTTAAACGATGTGTATCAAATTATTTTGAAAGGCATTTTAATTCGCTAACATCCCGAAATAGTTTGGGTAGGCTTTAAACGGTTGAAAATCTCTTATCACAAAACACACGATAAAATCGAAGTTAATCTCCTCTTCCTCCGTGTTCCACCTCTTTGATCTTAGTGTGAAATATCTTGGTTGATAGTTGTTGGTTGTCAGTTGATAGCAAGAACACTGCATTTTTTGCGTCTCTGCGTGAAAATCCTATAACGCAAAGCACACAAAGAATATACGCACAAAGAAATACAGAGCTAATCTCCTCCTCCTCCGCATTCCTCTTCAGTGATCTTGGAGTGAAATTCCTTTCATCAAGAATAAATTTCAAATCTCATAATTCCTTTTCGCTGAAGAAAATGTTTTAGACTTACCCCTAAAACACCCATCCCATATGTAACACTCCGTTTAAAATTTATTGAAGAAGCTTCATCAAAATATTTGGTTGGACAACTAATTTCAGCAATAGCAAATTTTTTATAGATGATTTGTGATAACATTTGATTGTCAAATACAAAATCGTTGGAGTTTTTTGCAAATGAAATTTGCTCTAATACCGTTCTTGAAAAAGCACGATAGCCTGTATGATATTCCGATAATTTATAATCAACCATCCAGTTCTGTACCAAAGTTAAAAACCGATTGAATAAATATTTGTAATAGGGCATACCCCCTTTTAATGCGCCTTTGCCTAATATTCTGGATCCTAAAACGACCGGATAAAGTCCTTCTCCAATAATATTAACCATGCTTGGAATTAATTTTGGAGTGTATTGGTAATCGGGATGCAACATGATAATGATGTCTGCGCCAATTTCAAGTGCTTTTGAATAAAGTGTTTTTTGATTGCCTCCATAACCCAGATTGTTTTCATGGCGAATGCAATGTTGAATTCCCAATTCTTTTGCCAATTCAAAGGTGCTGTCTTTGCTTGCATCATCACAAAGGATTAATTCATCCACCAAATCCATTGGAATTTCATCCAATGTTCTTTTTAAGGTAAGAGCCGCATTGTATGCCGGCAATACCACCACCACTTTTTTTTGTTTATACATGCAATTTCAACTAAGCAACAGAAGGTTCAATGCTTGAATCGATCAAGGGTTCATCTGTTTTTATAAATCCCAATGCTTTTAACTGATAATACCATTTAAGACATTTCTGCATGTCTTTAAGATGCACACGGTAGCGATCGTATTCTGGTAAGATGGTTTCAAAATATGTTTTGTAATCCTCATTTGAAGCGTTTTCATCCGGTGGAGTCAATTCGTTTTCTTTTTCTAAAAAACGGGTATATACATCTTTTAAAGGAATGTTATCGGACAGGGTATAAATTCCAATGGATTCCAATGGTGAAAATTGAAAGCTTCGGGATGAATAAAAATTCGTTTTGTGAGTCAGTAAATCTTCCAGAATCAATCCATTCGAACGTGATGCAACGAGTTTGAATAATCCAACTTTACTTCCAACTGCAATAATCTGATCTATTTGTACCATACATTCATTTAATAAGCTTGCAAATATCTAAGTTTTTCTTCTAATCGGGTAACAGCCAGGTATTGATCCTCCAGACGCTTTACAAACGGGATGGGTGTGTCCAAGGATGCACAACGCTGTATAGGCGCATCCAATGCTTCAAAACAATTTTCCTGAATCCAGGCTGCAATTTCTGAACCAATAGAACAAAACAGATTATCCTCTTGTAGAATACACACTTTTCCTGTTTTTAAAACACTTTCCCGTATGGTATCGTAGTCTAAAGGAACCAAACTTCGCAAATCAATTAAATCGGCATCAAAAGATTCTTTTTGTAACAATTCCTGCGCCCATTGAATGCCCAGGCCATAACTTATAATGGTCATTGAATTGCCTGTATGTACAAGTCGAGCTTTACCCAAAGGAATGTTGTAATAAGCATCCGGGACAAGTCCATTAACAGCGCGGTACAGGGCTTTGTGTTCAAAAAACAAGACTGGATTGGGATCTTCAAATGCACTAATTAAAAGTCCTTTTGCATCATAGGGGTTGGAAGGGTACACAATTTTTAATCCGGCTGTATGGGCAAACCAGGCTTCATTGGTTTGTGAATGAAACGGACCGGCTTGAGTTGCTGCTCCGCAAGGCATCCGAATTACAATAGCTGCTTGTTGACCCCATCGGTAATGAATTTTTGCCAGATTGTTTACTACCTGATTGAATCCACTGCTTACAAAGTCTGCAAATTGCATTTCCACCATTGATTTGATGCCTTTAAGACTTAGGCCCAACGCAGCACCGAGGATCGCGCTTTCACAAATGGGTGTATTGCGCACGCGGTGGTTTCCAAATTCTGTTAGAAAACCTTCGGTTATTTTAAAAACACCCCCATATTCAGCAATGTCTTGGCCCATCAACACCAAATCAGGATGTCTTCGCATGGCTTGTTGCAATCCTTCGCGTATGGCATCAATAAAACGAATGTTTTTTACAGCGGCATCTTTCGGTGGTAAAAGTTCTTTAAAGTCAAATGCTTTGTAAACATCCGCCAATTCATCTTCCAATACGACCGGATCATCTGGCCATTCAAATACTTTTTCGACTTCCTCCTGAATTTGTTTTTTTAATTGAGATCGAATGTGTGTAACTTCTTCCGCTTGAATAATCTGTTCTTGAACTAACCAGTTTTCATAATTGGTGATTGGATCTTTTTCTGCCCATGCTTCCAATAATTGTTTCGGAACATATTTTACACCACTGGCTTCTTCATGTCCACGCATCCGAAAAGTCATGCATTCCACCAACACCGGTCTTGGATGTTCCCGGATGCTTTTTGCTAATTTGTTGATGGTAGTATGTACCTCAAGAATGTTATTCCCATCGATGGTAATTCCTTCCATTCCATATCCAATGGCGCGATCTGCTAATCGTTTACAAGCGTATTGCTCACAGGTTGGTGTGGATAAACCGTAGCCATTGTTTTCAATGATAAAAATTACAGGAAGTGACCATACAGAAGCCACATTGAGTGCTTCGTGAAAATCACCCTCACTGGTTCCACCTTCTCCGGTAAATGCGACACTCAGTTTTTGCTCTTTTTTTAAAAGGGATGCCAAAGCAGCACCATTGGCTAAAGTGAGTTGCGGACCCAGATGTGAAATCATACCCACAATGCCATAGTCCAAATTTCCAAAATGGAACGAGCGATCGCGACCTTTGGTATAACCCTGAGATTTTCCCTGCCACTGAGCAAATAATCGATCTAAAGGCATTTTTCTTGAAGTAAATACGCCAAGATTGCGATGCAGTGGGAATATTAATTCATCCTGATCCAGGGCTTCAGTGCATCCAACTGAAATGGCTTCCTGGCCAATTCCCGAAAACCATTTGGAAATCCTGCCTTGACGCAAAAGAAGCAACATTTTTTCTTCGATGAGTCGTGGGTAAAGGAGGGCATTATATAAATCTATTAATTCAGCATTTGTATAATTGCCACGCTTGTATTGAATTTTTTGTGGTGTCAACATCGTTTGCAATTGCTCTGGTTTAGTTTGTGAGTTAAATACATTCCAATTAAAAGATCCCTTTAAAAACTTCAATCGATTTTATATCTTTAAAATGTTCTAAATGTAACTTAAAATAGAACAATAATAAATCAAGGATGCGTCTTCGTTGTTCTAAGGTTTTGAAGGAGTCAGTACCTGTCTTTTTTTGGATTAATAAAAAAAGTAACTGGCTGTCTTCAGGATTCACAGCATATTTGTTGGATAACTCAAATGGACAAAATGAACCATTTAATAAATCTAAAGAATTTGCAGTTTCAGAATAATTATCTAATGGACTAAATCCCAGAAAAGATGATAAATCCAATAAAAAATCGATAGCAAATTGAGGACTTATTTGCTGCTCATAATCCAATTGCTGATAACAATTTTTAATAAATTGAAATAATTCTGGATTGGTTTGGTGTCCGCTGATTGATTTTCGACAAACCTCAAGGATAAAAGTGCCAATGGCAGAACGTTTTATATCAAATGGGATGCGTTGATAAAGTATCGCAGGACTCACTTCTTTAATTCGATGAATTTCTTTTTGTTCATTGTAATAAACCAAGAGATCTAATACATTCATCAACTGAAATAAGGAAGCCAATCGTTGATTTGATTTTGAAAAAACCCCATTGGCAATAAAACATTGCAATCCTTTTTCAGCAGTATAGATATCCATGATCAGGCTGCTTTCGCGGAAGCGGGTTGTGCGAAAAACGATGCCTTCAGTTTGCAACATGGGTGTAAAATTAGTTAAGCCGCGACCAATTGTCAAAAGAGCCGCTTAGCCTGCGATACTCAGGATCTTAATCTCTACGCGTTGATTTAATGCCCGACCTTCTTTTGTTGAATTGGATGCAACCGGATTTTTTCCACCATATCCTTTGCAATTAATTCGTTTGGTATCAATGCCTTTTGTTACCAGATATTCTTTTACTGCTTCCGCACGTAACAAGGATAAGCGTTCACAATATTTTTCAGCGCATTTATTATTGGTATGGCCCCCAATTTCAATCCGGATTTTTTTATTTTTATTGAGGTATTCGTATAATTCATCCAGTACAGTATTTGATTCGGACTTAAATCTGGCTGAATCCGTTTCAAAATACAATTTTTCGATTTTCATTACTTGACCAACACTCAATTTGCTATTATCCAGGTATTTTAAAATACGTTCTTTTGGTTTGGCGGTCGTCCCGTTTCCATTGGTGGTTTTAGTTTTAGCGTTTTCTTTGGGCTTTGCAACCGTTACCGTATTTTTTGATTTCGTCGCGTCGCGTTCTTTTTTGTATTTATCATATGCCGGATCTGTTGGACAGGGTATGACCGTTAAATGAGACGCATTATCCAACAAAATATTTCCATTGTATGGAAACAGTACAGGTGTTTTGTAAAAGGCTTCCAATTCAAGATACTGTAAATCGTATTTTGCTTCCAATTCAAATTCAAACTTTTTCCAGTCTGTATTATCAATTAAAGGAGATTCAGCCAACAATTGTTTCTGATTGCAAAATGCTTCACCCCCCCAAATTCTTAAAATCACCGGAGTTGTATATTGTTTTAAATTGGTGGGCTCATTTTTATTGGAAGCACTCAGATACGTACTCGATCTGCACAGCATGATGCTAAAAGAATAGCAAGTCCCTTTAAGTAGGGGTTTTATCAATCGCTGAGATACGCGTTCGTAGGTATCATTTTCACGGACCACCATCCCGAGATAGGTATTTCCATGAAAAGCTGATTTCGTAACGCTAAAGAAGGGTTGATTTTTATCATCCAGAGCAGGTTGCACATCGGGTGGGGTTTCCCCTTTAAATCCACAATCAATCCATCCATTCGGGGGTTCACAACATTTAGGAATTCCCTCAAAAGATCCATTTTGAAGAAAGATGTCATTGGTATTTTGAACCTGAGTAAATCCAACTTGAGTGCAGCAAAAGATCACTATACAAACACAAGCAAAAAGCTTGCATAATTTATAATCTGAAAAATGTAAAGTAGTTTCCAAAATTCAATTTAAAATTGCTAGTGTAAAACGATCAATACGCAGAATATTGTATATTAATTTTCAAATGCATTAATTCCAGTAATATCCATTCCGGTAATTAACAAATGAATGTCATGAGTCCCTTCATATGTTAAAACGGTTTCAAGATTCATCATGTGACGCATTATAGGATATTCATTGGTTATTCCCATTCCTCCTAAGATTTGACGAGCTTCCCTTGCAATAACCAAAGCGGTATGGACATTGTTTCTTTTAGCCATAGAAATTTGTGCAGGACTGGCTTTACCATTATTGGCCAATACACCCAATCTCCAGGCCATGAGCTGGGCTTTGGTAATTTCAGTAATCATTTCAGCCAATTTTTTCTGAGTCAATTGAAAGGCAGCAAGCGGTTTGCCAAATTGAATCCGTTCTTTGGCATAGCGAAGGGCTGTATCGTAACAATCCAACGCTGCTCCCAATGCGCCCCATGCAATTCCATAACGCGCCTTAGAAAGACAGGACAGTGGACCTTTTAGACCTTTTACTTCTGGAAACACATTTGATTTGGGTACCCGTACATCTTCAAAGACCAATTCTCCGGTTATGGAAGCACGTAAAGACCATTTCCCGTGGATTTCAGGTGCTGAATATCCTTTGGAGTCTTTTTCAACGACCATTCCAAGAATTTCTCCAGCTTCATTTTTAGCCCAAACTACTGCAAGATCCGCAACCGGGGAATTGGTGATCCACATTTTCGAACCATTAAGTATATAACTATCGCCATCATCCTTAACGGTACTAATCATTCCAGCGGGGTTGGAGCCAAAATCAGGTTCTGTAAGTCCAAAACAACCAATAAATTCACCAGAACCCAGTTTGGGAAGGTATTTTTTCCGAAGGGCCTCAGAGCCAAACTTATAAATTGGAAACATGACCAGGGATCCTTGCACCGAAGCCATTGACCGCACTCCAGAATCTCCCCGTTCTAATTCTTGCATGATAACCCCATATGCAATTTCATCCATGCCACCACCCCCGTATTCGCGGGGAAGACTGGGCCCAAAGGCACCAATTTCAGCCAATCCCTTAAACAAATGCTGTGGGCATTCTGCTTTATTGCTGTATTCTTCAATGATTGGACTTACCTCTTGCTTTACCCATTCCCGGACCGCTTGGCGGGCCAATAAATGTTCTTCACTGAGCAATTCGTCGATCTGGTAATAATCATGACCTTCGTAACGATCCAATCCTTTGGTTTTTGATGTCATGTCTTTTCTTTTCGTCAATTTTGCACAAATTTATATAAGACTCAGCCTGCAGCAATGAAACAGCTTGTTAATATTATAAAAGGATAAATGAAAAAAATTAGCCTGGTTTTAGAAGGAATGCGCTTTTTCGGTCATTATGGATATTATCCCGAAGAACGAATGCTTTTGACAGAATTAAAAATGGACCTTAGACTGGATTTTAAAATTCCCGATAAAGAGCTCTTAAATTTGGATGACAGCCTCAATTATGAAACAATCTATACGCTGATACAATCTGAAATGAAACAACCTGAAGCCTTATTGGAAAATATTGCAAAGCGGGTTCTTCAGACCGTTAAACGTTTTGATTCACGCGTTGAAAATTGCCAACTAACGCTCTATAAACAAGTTCAATTGGGTGGAGCTATTCAAAACGTCGCATTGAAATTTGAAGATTAAAACTATAAATTCAGATATTGTAAATTCATCTATACATTTTTTTTCATTTTGTATAAATGTAGTTTATAGTCAGCTATGAATTTCAATAATAAATATTAATTATCTTTTATTAATTACGGCTACAGCTCTGGATTGCTCTAAATACTTTTGTTTTAGCGAAGATTAGAACCAATCAAAAACCGAAGCATGTTTTCACTATTCAGTCTGAGGAACAATAGTGCGTTTTTACTATTTTTATTAACCAGCGCTCAAATGCACGCTGAGGCATATTATAACTATGTTCCCCCTATAAATTCAAAAATATCCAGAACCCATGAAGGAGATTCTGTCAAGAATCATTCTTGTGAAATTAAATACGATCAGGGGATCTTTCATTTAGATTTAACTGATGGAATTCATTTTAATTCTACAGGTTCATTTATGATCGGAAACGATAGTCCCTGTGAATGCACGCAGCGTTGGACCGGAGGATCGCACTGGAATTCGGATGGATCAATTGATGATGGTATTATGGCTCCCAGTGCGCATGGTATTATAAGTTGTTCCGGTTCTGCCAGTAGCCAAACGAATATTGGTCCAGGAACCTGTACGTATGATCCTTCTCAATTTACAATCGATTTATCTCAAATTACTTGTTTTAACCCAACAACCGGAAATGCTGTGGCCGTTTCAACACCTGGCTTGGGATGTAAAATTATTTGGTTGAATTTTGATGTGCGCGCTTTAGCTGGTAGCTATGATTTTCAGGTTGAAACTTCAGATAATATTGGTTGGGCTTTGTATTATTCTCTCAATCCCACGCAAAGTGTAAGTGGTCCTGACAGCTTGTCTGGTAATTGTTCCAATTTAAAACTTTATGCTTGCGGAAATCAATTTAATACTTCCTGGTTGACAAAAGCAACTCCAGTATTTAGTAAAACCAGCAATTTATATCTTGCAATCTGGGATCAGAGCAATTGCAATCCAGCAAATTTTTCTGTAAATTTTAAAGCGCGATTGGGCTGTGGTAATGCGGATGCATGTTTACTCTATGTTGATTCTACAAAAGCAATTTGCAATGCAATTAATACCTATACTGTTACAAGCTATGTCAGCGGCATAAACGGCACATTTACTGTTACTGACAATACGGGTTTGGCAAGCTCCATTTCAACAAATCCGAATCCATTAAAATTTACAAACATAGCAGATCCCAATCCGGTTGTCAATGGTGTGATTAACCTGGTATATCCTATTGGTTCAAATTACAATTTTACAATTTCTGCCGGGGGAACTTGTACGCAAACTGTAAGTGGAGTCAGCCCTGTATTGACTGTGGGTTGTCCACAATCCAGCAATGTCATTTATCCTTGCAGACCGGATGTTCCAACTGCAATTACGAATGAAGCAGGATTTATAGGATTAGGTGGCACGATCAATAGTTATTGCGGAGTTTTAAGTTTTTCAAATACCGATAGCTGGAATGTAGGTGCCGGATGCGCATTTGATACCAGCAGATTAACACGAACCTATAAAATTAAATCTGGTACCGATTCAGTAAATTGTGTTTTGAATTATAAAGTAGTCGATACGACCAGACCAATAATTTTTTGCCCTGTTGATATTACTATAAATTGTGATGCTTCTACAGCACCGGCGAATACGGGAATACCGACTGGATCGGACAACTGTAATCCGGTTCCTGCAAGTATTTTATTTCATGAATTATATACAAACGGGAATTGCCAGAATAATAAAACGCTGACCAGAACCTGGACTGCAACTGATTTATGCGCAAACACGGCAACTTGTATTCAGACCATCACCATTCAGGATACAACCAGACCGGTTTTGACTTGTCCAATGAATTTAAATGTTAGCTGTGCTTTATTAATTCCACAACTAAATCTAAACAGCGTAATCCCATCAGACAATTGTGCCGGAATGTTTACAATTAGTCATGTCAAGGACAGTATTTATAACCAATCTTGTCCGAATCGATTTACTGTCGCAAGAATATATCAGGCAAATGATATTTGTGGGAATAGTAATTATTGCACACAAACAATCAGTGTCAATGATCAAACCGGACCGGATGTAAATTGTCCTTCTACTTCTGTTATCAGTTGTTCGAAAGATGTGCCAAGCATTATGGACAGTAAAAATGCAGTTTTAACTAACGATGCATGTGGGGGATTAGTGATTGTAGAACACATGAATGATGTTTTAACAGGACAAACTTGCCTCAATCGATTTAGTATTTTCAGGAGTTTTAAAACAACAGATCTTTGTGGAAACACTTCAACTTGTACCCAAGCAATTATTGTAGCAGATTACGTGGCACCAATCCTCACGTGCCCAACAAATATTACTGTAATGTGTTCAGGAAATGTACCTCCTGCCAATGTGAATGCACCATTTGCATTTGATTTTTGTACAAATCCTGTTCGGGTAAATCATATATCTGATATCATCACCAATCAAACAGGTGAAAATAAATATACCACTTTGCGTACCTATCGCGCAACAGATACCTGTGGCAATTTTGTTGAATGCACACAACAGATTTTTATATTGGATGAAGTTCCGCCTAGTATTACCTGCCCCATCGATCTGACAATTAATTGTGCGGAATTAGTACCTCCACCGGATCCAAATTTGTTATTGCGTTCTGATAATTGCAGTTCGACGGTAACCGTGTTATTTTTAAGTGATGTTGTAAACAATTTTATAAACGCAAATAATTATATTATTACACGTACCTATCGGGCAACCGATGGAAGCAACAATTCAATTACCTGTAGTCAACAAATTACAGTCCGCGATTTAATTCCACCAACAATTATTTGCCCTGGGGATGTAAATTTAAATTGTGCAGGAGATGTTCCAATGGCTGACATAGGAAATGTAATTGCAAATGATAATTGCGTCGGTCAGGTAAATGTCAATTTTAATGGGGATGTCATTTCAAATCAAATTTGTCCAAATCGGTTTACGATTTCAAGAACCTATCGGGTTTCTGATTTAAGTGGGAATACCCAACTGTGCACTCAAATGCTTACCGTCAACGATCTTACACTTCCAAGTATTAGTTGTCCAGGAAATGTAACAGTCTTATGTGCTGGTGAAGTGCCCCCGGCAAATGCAATGGCAATTGCTGCAACAGACGGATGTGGTGGCAATGTAGGTGTTATTCATCATAAAGATTCGATCAGTGATTTTATTTGTACAAACAGGTTTCTAATCAATCGGATTTATAAGGCAACCGATGCTTGTGGCAATGAGGCATTTTGTACCCAGTTAATTACAGTTGAAGACTTAACGGGTCCAGCGATTACCTGTCCGCCTTCCCTGACAATTAATTGTGAAGCTCCTTCAGATACCAGCCAAACCGGTATTCCCCAGACTTCTGATCATTGCGGTGGACAATTTGTGGTATTACGTCATGCTGACAATCGGGTGGATGGTACTTGTATTTATAATTACCAGATCCAAAGAAGCTGGACAGCAACTGATTTATGCAACAACAGCAGGGTATGTGTTCAAACGATCACAGTGCAGGATACCAGCCGACCTGTGTTTTTACCACCAGCAGATGTTACAATTTCATGTACCCAAAACTATAATGATTTAAGTATTACAGGAGATGCCAGCATCCTTTTTAATAATTGCGGATGGCCAAAAATTGATTATGATGATCTTATTGATCTGACCGGATGCAATGGTTCTGGTACAATCATCAGAACCTGGTTGGTGACCGATGACTGCGGCAATACGAATACAGCCAATCAAACAATAACCGTGCTTTGTCCAAAATTTGACCTTGCTTTAAAAAAGACCTTGCCAATGGCAAACGGTACTAAATTTGGAGATACGATTACCTACAAAATTACCGTGGTAAATCAAGGATGCGATACTGCCTATCAAATTTTGATCAGTGATTACATGAGTCCAGGATACAGCTTTTTACCTGCAATTAATCCAGGCTGGTTTATTACAGGAACTTTGATGCAGACCATAATACCTGGTCCAGTAATTCCAGAAGACAGTGCATATGTATTAATTAAATTCAAAATAAATCCGCTTTCAGTAACTGGTGCATTGAGTTGGTTAAACATTGCAGAAATTTCAGATGCCAAGGGGGTTCACAGCAGTTTAATTCAGGATGTTGACAGTCAGTATGATACCATACCTGGCAATGACAATGGAGGAATTCCATTTTCTCCATTTGATGATTTTCTCGGTGGAAATGGATTGGATGATGCAGATGCATCTGATATTGCACTCCCATTGATTCAAGATGTTGCATTAAGGAAAACAATTACGAATTCCGGACCCTTTGTATATGGAGATTTAATCAATTTTAAATTGGCCGTTTACAATCAGGGAAATACCCCAATATCGAATGTGGTTGTTCGTGATTATTTTCCAAATGGATTTGAATTTGATCCCATGTTAAATAGTAGTTGGATTAAACTAAATGACTCTGTCTTAACTACAACAATCCAAATTACGATTTTGCCAAATGACAGCTTCTGCATTTTCTTAAACTTAAAATATATCAATCCGGCAATTCGTAAATCAGATAGTTGGTTAAATTATGCAGAAGTATATAGCGCAGAAGGATTCCAGGTAATGAACATCATTGAGGCGGAATCAAATCTGGGTTCTAATACAGTCAAAGAACGATCCGTATTTCAAAATTCAGTAGACAATAATAATATTTCCGGTCATTTTAAATTAGACAATACCGATGAGGATGATCACGATGTGGAAGGGTTTGATGTGGTTGCTCGAATTGGCGATTTTGTTTGGAGAGATTTAAATGATAATGGCCTGCAGGATCCATTAGAACTTGGAATGCCCAATGTAGTTGTTTGTTTATATAATGTAATCGGTGGTTTAATTGCAAAGGATACCACGGATGCAAATGGACTCTATGAATTTACTAATTTGAATCCAGGGCAATATTTCATTTTTGTACAGCTGGGCACAGCAGCTACAAATTATTATTTTGGTAAAAGAATGATAGGGACAAATCGTAAAATTGACAGCGATGTGGGGTCAACAGGAGTTAGTCAATCGGTGCTTATTAATTCAGGCACAAATTATGACAGTTTGGATGTTGCCATTGTTCCATTTTTATCATTAGGCGGATTTATTTGGGAAGACAAAAATGGAAATGGAGTACAAGAACTAGGCGAACCAGGAATTAAAAATGTTCAGGTTTTACTTTATGATGCAGTAAGTAAAGCCCAATTGAAAACTACATTGACAGATCAAAATGGCCGGTATTTGTTTTCTAAATTAAAATCCGGTACCTATTATGTGAAGGTCAATCCACCAGCAAATTCCAAATTCACAATTCCAAATGCAGATACTGATTTAACAGACAGTGATATTGATAACAGCAACGGATTAAATACCAGTGCTAATTTAATTTTAAGTATCAATTCATTAAACCCCAATTTAGATGGGGGCTTGTATCAATGTGCATCTATTTTCGGAACGGTTTGGAATGACGTAAATTACAATTCAGTTTACAACCCTTCTGAACGCGGAATCAATGGTTTACTGGTGCGTTTGTACAACAATTTAAATCAAACTTTATACGCAGTACAATTGACAGGTCCTAAACCAGGAACCCCTTCAATCGATGGATATTATTCATTTGATTGTGTTCCACCAGGAACTTATTATGTAAAGTTTGAAAATCTTTCTGGATTTTCATTTGGTTCTCCATTTATGACAAATGATCCTTTGTACGATTCAGATGTTACCCATCTGCATGGATCAGGGACTACAAATAATCTGAATTTAATCAGTGGAACCACCATTAAAGGAATTAATGCCGCAGAAAGTAAGATTCCAACCGGTGCGACACTGAAAGGGAAATCGGATCTCAATAATTCAAATCATGCATTTGATTTTGCAGACATACCGAATCAGGATGGTGAATTGCAAGGGGTAGTTCAACATAAAAAATATCTGGATATCTACCCAGTGCCTGCGAGTAATGAACTGTATATCGAACTCAAGGGGCTTGAAGCGTTTCCTGCTTATTTAAGATTTTATGATTTTCAAGGAAATTTAGTTAAGGAGCTATTAGTAAACAGTTTGGAAGAATGTCAGCATTCTTTAAAAGTAGATATTCATTCATTTATAACGGGTCATTATCGTCTTATTTTAAAATCCGGAGATACGGTATTGATGAAGGATTTTGTAGTGATTCGGTAAACAGTTTTGTAAAATGCTAGATTTGGATAGATATTTTTAAGATATTTGCACAAAATATACGTAAGCACCAGTTTAAAATTCAGCTTACTCTTAAATAATTATAAAAACAGCCTATGAAGTCATTTTTTACATTTTTAGCACTGAGTTTATGCGGAATTACGTTTTCGCAAATAAGCTATACCTCGGCCAATGCACCAAAACCGGGTCACAAATCAGAATATAAATTTCTTGAAAATCTTCAGGGGATCGATTTAAATGCCTTGACTCAAGCAGGTTCAGATAAAACATGGAATGTTACAGGTCCGGACGTGGACGGATATAATGAAGGTTTTATTTCTATTGATGCGTATCCATTTAAAAACCTATTTCCTACCGCAAATATGGCATCTATAGATCTGGATGAGCCAGACACAAGCTTTACCATGGTAGAAGTGAATAGTAACGGAGTTTATTGGTTGGGTTCTTACGATACCAGCACAACCATAGTATGGAAAGACAAATATATTTTTGTTCCATTTCCATTAAATTTTGGACAAAATTTTCAAAATGGAACAGAAGCTGACGTAACTCAGGGGACAACCACAGGAAAAATTGAAATTCAATCCAATGCAAATGCAGATGGATGTGGAATGCTAACCACTAACGAAGGAACTTACCCTGTATTAAAAGTTAAAACAAAGCAAATTACAGAAATCACCGTTTCGGGAATACCATTCGGTAGTTCTACCTTTGAATACCATCATTGGTATGCTTCTGGAATTGTTGGTCCGGTTGCTGAGTTTACAATCAGTGAAACAGAATCCATTTTTACAGGAATAGAAAATGATACGACCATTCGCTTCCTTCATAAACAAGAATTGGTTGCAGGTGAAACTATAGAAAAGATAATTCCAAAACTAAACTTAACTCCAAATCCAGCGACTGATTTTTTTCAAATGGAAATCAACGGAATTGATTATGATCAGGCAGTTTATACTTTGATTAATTCAGAAGGGAAGACAGTGGATTCAGGTAATTTTAATAGGAATCAAAATCAACCGATCGCAATTCAAAACCTTTCGGCTGGAAATTATTTTGTACAGGTAATTTTAGATAAAAAAACCTTATTATTTGATATTCTCCATAAACAGTAATTCATACTCTAGACTTATAAACCACAAAGTTTACTATAAGCTTTGTGGTTTTTTTTATTTAAACCATTAATAATAAAATTAATGAAATTCAATACGAAAGTGATTCATTCAGGAGTACATCCGGATCCTTCAACAGGGGCAATCATGACCCCAATTTTTCAAACGTCTACCTATGTTCAGGATGGCCCGGGCAATCATAAAGGATTTGAATATGCACGCACTCAAAATCCAACCCGACAAGTGCTTGAGGAAAATTTGGCAGCACTCGAAAATGGTTTTGGTGGAATTTGTTTTGGCAGCGGATTGGCCGCTATGGATGCAGTCATTAAATTATTGAAAAGTGGAGATGAAGTGCTCGCAACAAACGATTTGTATGGAGGCTCGTATCGCTTGCTTGTGCGAATATTTAAACAATTTGGAATTGATAGCAGATTTATACCCATGCAAGATGCTCAGTTTGTTGCATCCCAAATTAAAGACAACACCAAATTGATCTGGATAGAAACGCCAACAAATCCAATGTTAAATATTGTTGACATTGCTGCCATCTGCCAAATCGCTAAACAACGAAATATCTTAGTTTGTGTTGATAATACCTTCGCTTCTCCATATTTACAAACACCTTTAGACTTAGGTGCAGATTTAGTGTTGCATTCAGCTACAAAATATTTAGGAGGACATTCCGATGTGGTCCATGGTGCGATCATCAGCAAGACCAAAGAATTGTACGAGGCACTTAAATTCATCCAAAATGCCAGTGGGGCCGTTCCGGGTCCGATGGATTGTTTTTTAGTATTGCGAGGCATTAAAACCCTCCATTTAAGAGTTCAACGTTCATGCGATAATGCAAATCAGATTGCTAATTATTTAGTAAAACATCCCAAAATCTCTAAAGTCCTGTTTCCGGGGTTTGAAGATCATCCGGGACATGTGATAGCCAAAAAACAAATGAATGATTTTGGAGCAATGATTTCATTTGATTTGAAAGATGGTCAATTTGAAACGGCTAAAGGCATCCTTTCAAAAACCAAAATTTTTGCTTGTGCAGAATCCCTTGGAGGGGTGGAATCATTAATCGGTCATCCTGCCAGCATGACCCATGCTTCAATTCCAAAAGAGGATCGGCTCGCCAATGGACTTACCGACAGTTTGATTCGATTAAGTATTGGTGTGGAGGATGTAAGTGATTTGATAGCAGACCTCGAACAAGCCATTTAAGCAAATGCCTGAAATTCCAAATTTTTATTAGGTACAATCTCAGTAATTAATTTTATTATTTGGTTTTTTTACGTTGTTGCTGACTTCAATTATAATGCAGTTTGGCATTCCATTATTGGCATTTCCATCATAGCTTTGCCGCTGAAAACCAGTCTAATCTATGAAATGGTTCATTGATTTTTTATTTCGATCATCGATCGGCCGGAAAGTGGTCATGAGTCTGAGCGGGATCTTTTTAATGCTTTTCCTGATCGTACACTTATTGGGTAATTTGCAATTGCTCAGAGATGATCAGGGCATGCAATTTAATTTGTACACCTATTTTATGACGCACAATCCGCTGATTAAATTGATTTCGTATTCATTATATTTTACCATTATACTTCACAGCATTCAGGGAATCTATCTGGCTTGGGTAAATCGAAAAGCCAAAGGAAGCAAGTATGCGGTTTCAACAAATACCAGTGACAGTTTTTTTGCAAGATATATGATTCATTTGGGACTTTTAATTTTAGTATTTCTAGTGATACATATGTATCAGTTTTGGTTGCAAATGAAATTAGGGGCTGTTCCTGTTTTACAATATCCGGGCCATGATCATGATTATCAGGATTTATATACTCCGGTTGTTGAAGTGTATAAAAATATTGGGTATGTAATTTTTTATACTGTTTCTATGATATTCATTGCGATGCATTTAATCCATGGATTTCATTCAGCATTTCAATCATTGGGAATTAATCATAAAAAATACAACGGACTCATTCGGACTCTTGGATGGCTGTATGCTATTTTAGTTCCATTGGGATTTGCAATTTTACCGATCTATATTTATTTAACGCAGGCTTAATTGAATATGAAAACCATCCAATCAAAAATACCGGAAGGAACGCTTGATAAGAAATGGACCAGTTATAAATCTAAAGTACCTTTAGTATCACCGGCCAATAAACGTAAAATAGACATCATCGTGGTGGGCACTGGATTGGCAGGAGCTGCAGCAGCTGCCAGTCTGGGTGAATTGGGTTACCAGGTCCATTGTTTTACATTTCATGACAGTCCCAGAAGAGCACACAGCATCGCTGCACAAGGTGGAATCAATGCTGCTAAAAATTATATGAATGATGGAGACAGTGTCTATCGTTTATTTTATGATACAATCAAGGGAGGGGATTATCGTGCGCGCGAAGCCAATGTGTATCGTTTGGCCGAAGTCAGTGCAGCCATTATAGATCAAGCCGTAGCACAGGGGGTTCCTTTTGCCAGAGAATATGGAGGCTTGTTGGAGAACCGCTCATTTGGTGGGGTTCAGGTGAGTCGTACCTTTTATGCAAGAGGACAAACCGGACAACAATTATTAATTGGTGCCTATCAATCCTTGAGCAGACAAATTTCTTTGGGGAATGTAAAAATGTACAATCGCCATGAAATGTTGGAATTGGTTTTAATTGATGGGAAAGCCAGAGGCATCATTGCGCGTAATTTATTGAATGGTAAACTAGAACGTTTTGGAGCGCATTGTGTGGTTTTAGGAACGGGCGGTTATGGAAACGTTTTTTACTTATCTACCAACGCCATGGGTTCTAATGCAACTGCCATCTGGAAAGCAGTGCGCCAGGGAGCCTATTTGGCAAATCCTTGTTTTACACAAATTCATCCAACGTGTATTCCGGTATCTGGCGATTATCAATCCAAATTGACGCTGATGTCTGAATCGCTTCGAAACGATGGTCGCGTTTGGGTACCAGCCAAAAAAGAGGATGCTGAAGCCATTCGGAATGGAAAAAAATCAGCAAATGATATTTTAGAATCGGATCGTGACTATTTTTTAGAACGTCGCTATCCTGCATTTGGAAATTTAGTTCCCAGAGATGTGGCTTCCCGTGCTGCAAAAGTGGAATGTGATAAAGGCTTGGGTGTAAGTCCTACCGGACTTGCGGTTTATCTTGATTTTACTGCCGCGATCCAACGATATGGAAAATCAAAAGCACATGTTTTGGGTTTACATAATCCCGATGAATTAACCATTCGTTCATTGGGTGAAAAACAGGTCGAAGAGAAATACGGCAATCTGTTTGAAATGTATGAAAAAATTACTGGTGAAAATCCATATAAAACACCGATGAAAATATATCCTGCTGTCCATTATACGATGGGTGGATTGTGGGTAGATTATAATTTGGAAACCAATATTCCGGGTTTATTTGCAACGGGAGAAGCCAATTTTTCTGATCATGGAGCCAATCGCCTGGGTGCATCGGCTTTGATGCAAGGACTCGCAGATGGTTATTTTGTGTTGCCCTATACCATTGGTAATTTTTTATCAGAAGATATCCGCACTGCAAAAATTGATCCGAATGATGCTGCATTTATAAGTGCAGAAGAAAAGGTTCAACAACGATTAAATCAATTGATTGGCATAAAAGGAAATACATCTGTTGAATCCTTTCATCGCCGTCTTGGAAAAATTATGTGGGATTATTGCGGAATGGCACGAAGTGCAGAAGGATTGCAAAAAGCCAGAAAATTGATTCAGGAATTGCGCACGGATTTTTGGAAAGATGTATTCGTACCAGGATCAACAAATGAATTTAATCCAGAATTGGAAAAAGCAGGTCGCGTTGCAGATTTTATTGAATTGGGCGAACTAATGATTGTAGATGCCTTGCATCGAAATGAATCTTGCGGTGGCCATTTTAGGGAAGAATACCAAACGGGTGAAGGTGAAACTTTACGCGACGATGAAAACTTTGCCTATGTCGCTGCCTGGTTCTGGCCAAATCTCGAAAACGAACCGGAATTAATAAAAGAAAAATTGGAATTTGAAAATGTAAAAATTGCAAGCAGAAGCTATAAATAGGGGATAGTTGATAGTTGTTAGTTGATAGTTGATAGTTGATAGGTGATAGTTGATAGGTGATAGTTGTTAGGTGATAGTTGGAAGTTTGAAGAGATGGATGTTAGGTGTTAGGGAGAAGATAAATTATAAATAAAATTGGGGCTTATTTAGTTTGTCAAGAATAGTTTGAAAATATTTAGTACGAATTATTTTAAAACTAATTTGATGGATTACAAAGACCTGATTGTTTGGCAAAAAAGTCGTTTGCTTGTGAAGAATGTTTATGAAATCATTAATACGATTGAAATTTTTAAAGAGCGGGTGTTGATAGATCAACTTTCAAGAGCAGTGGTGTCGGTACCTTCAAATATAGCTGAGGGTATTGGAAGACAATACAAAAAAGAAACCATTCAGTTTTTGTCCATATCAAAAGCATCTTTAAATGAAACAGAAACACTTATTTTTTTGATTGCGGATAAGGAATTGATTGATGCAAATCATCTTTTAAGAATGATAGATTTAGTTACAGAATGTAAAAAACTAATTCAGGGACTGATAAATTATTACAAAAATTCAAACCTAAAATAACTAACACCTCAAACTGTCAACTAACAACTGTCAACTAACAACTATCAACTATCTAAAATGAAACTTAATTTAAAAATCTGGCGTCAAAAAAATAGTGAAGCAAAAGGTGCTTTTGAAAATTACGAAGTGCTTGCTAATGAACACATGTCGTTTTTAGAAATGCTGGATGTATTGAATGAACAATTGATTGATGCAAAAAAAGATCCGGTAGCTTTTGATCATGATTGCAGAGAAGGAATTTGTGGAGCTTGCAGTATGGTGATCAATGGAAGACCACATGGACCAAATGGAGGGACTACAACCTGTCAATTGCATATGCGCTATTTTAAAAATGGAGATGATATTGTCATTGAACCATTTCGTGCGAGGTCGTTTCCTGTTGTTAAGGATTTGGTGGTGGACCGCTCTGCTTTTGATCGCATCATCCAGGCAGGTGGTTTTATTTCGGTAAATACAGGTCAGGCACAGGATGGAAATGCGATACCGGTTTCCAGAGAGCAGTCTTCTAAAGCGTTTGATGCGGCTGCTTGTATTGGTTGTGGGGCTTGTGTTGCAGCATGTCCAAATGGTTCGGCCATGTTGTTTACAGCTGCTAAAATTTCACATTTGGGTTTGTTGCCACAAGGTAAAGTCGAACATCTGAGGCGGACACAAGATATGGTTAAGCAGATGGATGCTGAAGGCTTTGGCTTTTGCAGCAATATAGGAGCCTGTGAAGCAGAATGTCCTAAAGAGATCAGCCTTGAAAATATAGCACGGATGAATCGGGCCTTAATTCAGGCAAGCCTTAGTTCAGAGTAGATTTTTTTTCCGGAATTGCACATTGGGTTTATATTTGCAGTCCGTTTTAATAAGCCTCCTTAGCTCAGTTGGTTAGAGCGTCGGACTGTTAATCCGCAGGTCCTTGGTTCGAGCCCAAGAGGAGGCGCAAAAAAGCCCAAGAGGTATTACCTGTTGGGCTTTCATTTTTGTTTAAAATCTTGATTATGAGCATTCTCACGATTGGAAGCATGGCTTTCGACAGTATTGAAACTCCTTTTGGTAATGCCCCTAAAGTCATTGGCGGAGCTTGTACTTATATCAGTTGGGCTGCTTCATACTGGTATCATGACATTAAATTATGTTCAATTATAGGAGACGATTTCCCTGAAGAAGAAATCCAGGCACTTCAAAAAAGAGGGGTCAATATGGATGGATTGGTGCGGGTTCCTGGTAAAAAATCTTTTTTTTGGGCTGGAAAATACCATCAGGATATGAACAGTCGGGATACCCTGACAACCGATTTAAATGTATTGGCAGATTTTGACCCAAAACTTCCGGAATCTTATAAAGCCAGTGAATACGTGATGCTTGGAAACTTGACCCCGGATATCCAAATGGCGGTATTGGATCAAATAACTAAAAAACCGAAACTTATCGTCTTGGATACGATGAATTTTTGGATGAACAATGCCCTGGAAACCCTTTTAAAAGTAATCGCTCGGGTTGATGTCCTAACCATTAATGATGAAGAAGCCCGTCAATTGTCTGGGGAACACAGCCTGGTAAGAGCTGCAGCCAAAATTCATCAATTGGGTCCGGCATACCTTGTAATAAAAAAAGGGGAACACGGCGCTTTGTTATTTCACAACGGACAAATATTTTTTGCACCCGGTTTACCGGTAGCTGACGTGATCGATCCAACAGGAGCAGGCGACAGTTTTGCAGGTGGTATGATCGGGTATTTGGCACGGACCGATAATACCAGTTTTGTCAATATGAAAACCGCCATCATCTACGGGTCTACCATGGCTTCGTTTTGTGTGGAAGACTTTAGTCTGAATAACCTCCGTAATTTAAAGCAAGAGCAAATTCACGAGAGAATTCGGCAATTTGAACAACTCTCCACCTTTGATGTAAATGAACTTACCCTTGCTACAAATTAAAATGAGTCTTTGTTAGAAAAATCAGACGGCTCAAGTATAAATACATTTTCTACCGCTGTTTCAAAAATTGCAGCCAGTTTTAATGCCAATATAGTGGATGGAACATATTTTGATGATTCGATTGCATAAATCGTTTGTCTGCTGACAGATACCGCTTTGGCCAATTCATCCTGAGTCATATTTTTTATGGCCCGAAATACTTTCAGTTGATTTTTCATTCGGCATTTGAATTTGAGCGATGAATTAAATAACTAAATCGCAGAACATAAATCGTCGGAATGGAAATCATATTAAAAATCATACAAATAAAAAATCCAGTTCCATAAAAAAACAACAAGGTGAATCCTAATAAAAAGCAACTCATCAAAGTAGACCACATCAATGCATTGTATCGCATTTGAATGGTAAACTCATCTTCGATTTGCAATTTGGAAAAACCGGTGAACAACAAACCCAAAACATAGCAAACGCCAATTAATTCCATGGTGAGATTATCCTCAACCAAACTGAAATAGGAGGTTTGACCCATAAATTGATCCTGATAAATTGCAAACATGGGTAATTTTAAAAAATCCACTTCAAAATCCGTGAAAATGCAATACAATCCAGCTAAAAAGGATGGAATTAATAGATACCAACCCAGTTTACGGGTCCAGGGAGGAAAAAACAACAAGATTTTCATAATTGTAAATTAAACTTTACATTATATAAAGTAAACTTTACAATATTGTTGTTTTAGGATTATATATTTACAAATTATTAACAAATTAAGCCTCCTGATTGGCCAACTGTCCGCAGGCTGCATCGATGGCTTTCCTCTGCTTCTTCGAACCGTAATCATGATACCATGTTTCCGAACTTCTTGAGCAAATCGATTGATTTGATCCTCAGTGGATTTGGTAAAGTCCATACCCGGCACTTGGTTATATTCAATGATATTGACTCTCACTGGAAATTGACTGCACAAGCGGATCAAGTTTTTAGCATCCGATATTTGGTCATTAAAACCATCAAAAGCTATGTATTCATAACTGATGCGATTACCGGTTTTTTTATAAAAGTATTTCAACGATTCAATCAGACTGGCCAAATTATTTGTTTCATTAATAGCCATCATTTTATTTCGTTTAAGATCATCTCCAGCATGCAAGGATAGTGCGAGATTCACTTTCAATCCATCATCTGCCAATTTTTTAATCATTTTAGCTATGCCCGCTGTGGATATAGTAATCCGTTTTGAGGAGAGCATGGGTCCATCCGGAGAAGTCAATTTTTCAATGCTTTGTATTACATTTTTATAATTGAGCAAGGGCTCTCCCATTCCCATATATACGATATTACTAAGCGGTTTGCCGTATACTTCGATGCATTTTTTATTAACCAAAATATACTGGTCAAAAATTTCTGAGGCTGTCAGTTGTCGGATTAAACCCATTTGTCCGGTAGCACAAAATGTACAGGAAAGGCTGCATCCAGCCTGAGAGGAAACACACACTGTAAATCGATTTCCTTCAGGCACTGGAATCAAAACTGATTCAATAAATGGTCCATCAAAGAGTTTAAAACGGAATTTCATCGTTCCATCTAATCTGGTTTGAATTTTACTTTCAATCAGGGCAGGTATATAAAAATGTTCGTCGAGATAAGCCCTTTGCGTTTTCGATAAATTGCTCATGGCCTGAATGTCGCGGATTGCATGTTTCCAAAGCCATTCGTCCAATTGTTTTAAACGGTATTTTTCCCAACCCTGTGTTAAAAGTTCTTCAAACAATTTATCCTTAGGAACATTCAATAAATCTTTTTTCTCAAGCATCGTCCACAAAAATAATACAGAGTATTGGTCAATTTTGAAAACAATATCCCATTTCAGTTCGTATTTACTATGTTAGCATCAGTTTATGAAAATTAGAATTGAATTCCTGGCACTCACAGCCTTAGTTTTTATCAGTTGTGGTAGCCTTCGGCCTAAAAAGGTATTTGAGCAAATTCCCATACCCGCAGCTCCGGATTATTCCAAACCTGAATCCTGGGCGGCTTTACCTCAAAAAACCGATCCGGCCGATTCAACGCCAGAAGGTTTGAGGGACGACCAACTCCTCAGTCAGGCTGATGTGTTCTTTTTACATCCCACCAGTTATCTGGACGGTAAAAAGCACAATACCTGGAATGCAGCTCTGAACGACGAAAAAATTAATAAAAAAACCGATTTGGGAAGTATTTTATATCAGGCAAGTTTGTTTAACAATGTTGGAAAAATATATGCCCCTCGATACCGTCAGGCACATTTATATGCTTTTTTTTCCAAAGACACAAGCTCTTCAAAAAAAGCATTGGATTTAGCTTATAACGATATAAAACAAGCATTTGAATATTATCTGGAACACTACAATAACGGAAGGCCGATCATACTTGCAGGACACAGCCAGGGAGCAAGACATCTGATTCATTTGATGCAAGATTATTTTGACAATAATATTCTCAGAAGAAAATTAGTTGTATGTTATGCAGTAGGATTTCCAATTCCGACAGACTTGTATAAATTTTTAAAACCATGCGAAGACTCAAATGAAACCGGATGTATTTGCAGTTGGAGAACTTATAAAATTGGACACGAACCCAAATTTCTTGAAACTGAAAAAGAATCCATCGTCATAACCAATCCATTGGATTGGACTACACAAAGAGGCGTTTACTCTGATAAATCAAAAAACAAAGGCTCTGTCATTGACAATATTCAAGAAGCACCGGTCCCAGGATTGTCCGGAGCAGAAATTTTCAAAACGATCTTATGGGTTGATAAACCAAAATTTAAAGGAAGTTTCTTGTACCCCTTTTCAAATTTTCACAGAGGAGATTTCAATATTTTTTACATGAACGTTCGTGAGAATGCACAACAACGATTAAATGCTTTTTGGAAACAATAAATGATCAATGCTAAAATGCTGCAATACTGCAATGTAATAATGTTAAAATTGTATAATGTTATATCTATGGAATAAATTGTAATGTGTAGCAACCGATTAAATTAATGAATGCAAAAAAATTTATTATTAAAATACATTTAGAATAACCTGACCGACCAATTGAAGATTAATTTTCAATTATAAGAGTTGGATTAGAATCAGTCAGGCAAGTATTTCAGATTTATAGAATTGCAGCATTGCAAGATTGTAGCATTTCCCTATAGACTTCCATTCCAAAGACTCTCCTGCATGATTCACAATAGCAAATATCCTCTAACCTCGGCGGGGACGCCTTCGGTAACTAGTTGTTACATTCAATTAAAACATTTAAAATTTAATCCATTCCAGCATTGCAAGATTGTAGCATTTCCCTATAGACTCCTATGAATAAAATATGCAGGAGGTTGCCAATTCCCTTGTTTTCTAATAAATTCCTTTGAAAGTAGAATGGCATAAATTAACCATTCCACTTCCTTTGGATTTTTGTTGTCTCTTCAAATAATCTTTTCTTTACTCATCAAACTCCTATTAGTAGTCGAAAATCTCTCTTCGCTACAAGAATCTTAATTAGTTATGTAAAGAATGGTAAGCCGCAATCTTCATTGCGTAGGTTAAACTACAGTCTATAGTGAGCGGTCTTACCATTTTTTAACTTTTATTCATTTCTGGGATGGTAAAGCTAAGATTTATTTTTTACTGTTTAATTTGATTTTGTTTTTTGATTTTATTGGTGGCCACAACACCTATCTCATATGGTTTTTCGTTATTCCAAACCATTCTGATTCTGGATACTAATTTTCGTGCAATTTTTACAATAGCCCTCTTTTCTCCCAATTTAGCTTTAGTTTCACTATAATATAACAGCAGAGCGGGGTCATTACGAATGGCTATCCAGGCATTCTCAATTAGCAATGAGCGGAGTCTTTTGTGCTGTCTAAAAGACATTCTTCCTTTGCGTTCTTTGTCTCCGCTGGAATATTCATTTGGACAAAATCCTATAAAACTATTTAATTCATCAAAATTGTTAAATCGTTTCATGTCCACAATTTCAGTTAGCAAAGTAATTGCTGTCATTGGCCCTATGCCTGGAATACTCGTTAATAACTTAAATAATTTTGAATACCGATCCTTGTTCTGTAGCCTCCGAATCTGTCGCAAAGCATTTAGCTTTTCTTGTCGCAAGTTAAGTAAGGTTTGAAAGTATAGGTCTAAAGCTAGTCTGGTTGATTCATTTTCAAAGCGAAGATCCTTTAACCATGTCATAAATTTATTACTCCAGTTTCCATTATTATATTGTTGTGGTATTGATATTCCAAGTTGGTATAACATACTCTTGATGCGATGCTTACATGCTGTAACATCATTTCCCAATTTTACATTACATCGAACTAATTGACGGTCTGATTCTGCTTCTGCTTCGGGAATGTATATACCTCGCAACATACCGCTTCCCAATGCAGCTCCAATCCTTTTGGAGTCCATTTTGTCTGTTTTAAAATGCTTTCCTTTGTTCGTCTGGGGTACATCTGCTGCATGAACCACAATACACTCAATTCCTAACTGCTCCAATTGACGCTGTGCCCAAAATCCACTAAATCCGGATTCATATGCACATACATATTTCGCACCTGGATAATGCTCATTTAAATAATTTGACAACGTCTTTGGACATCCTTCTTGCCGGAAACTCTTTATAAGTTTCTGCTCATAATATAATGAAACATGCCAATTTTTTAAATGTATGTCGATACCGATAAACATAATGCGGCCAGTAAAGTCCGCTTTTACTTGTAAATTTGTCATAGGCTTGGTTTTAAGTTGATTATTAAATTGAGAATTTTCAACCCTAAACTAAGCCTTATTTTATTACATGGATTCTTCCATTCTAAAGACTTCTGCATGATTCACAATAGCAAATATCCTCTAACCTCGGCGGGGACGCCTTCGGTAACTAGTTGTTACATTTATTATTGAATTCTAAAATTAATAATACTTCGATGGAAATATGGACGTAGGTTCAACTTACGTCCAGCTATTAATAAACATTTCAGCATTTCCTACAGACTAAAGACTTCTTTTCTAAAGACTGAAATTGCAGCATTGCAGCATTTCCTTCAGACTATAAACTTCTTTTCTAAAGACTAAAATTTCAGCATTGTAGCATTGAAATTTTGCAGAATTACAATTACTCATATCTCAAAGCTTCAACCGGATCCAATCCGGCTGCTTTTAATGCAGGATAAATTCCGGATAAGATGCCAACAATCATACAAACCACTAAACCTAAAATAATCCAGGCCCAAGGGATTAAAAAGTCGCCCCCAATAATGATGGATACAATATTGCCTACCGGAATTCCAAGTAAGATTCCCAGAATACCACCCAATTGGCAAATAATAATGGCTTCGGTTAAAAACTGATAAATGATATTTTGACGGGTTGCACCCAATGCTTTTGCAATACCAATTTCACGGGTCCGCTCTGTTACGGAAACCAACATGATGTTCATTAGTCCGATAGCGGCACCTAGTAAGGTCATCAATCCAATGGCAATGGCAGCGCCTCGAAGTTTGACGGTATTGTCTTTTAAAAATTCAACAATGCCATCGCTTTTGATGATTTCAAAATTATTATCCTGGTAAGCTTTTAATTCTCGAATGACACGTAAAATTCCAATGGCCTGAGAAATGATATTATCCATATCCAACTGATTGGAAACGGCCACATCCATGTTGTAATTTGAAAAGGCATTGGCATAATTCATTTTTGCACGAAGCAATGGAATAAAAATTCTCCGGTCTGCACCCTCATTCATACTGGCACCTTTTGATTTTAGTACGCCTACGATTTGAAAATGTTGTCCGTTGATCAAGATGGTTTTATTAATTGCCTTTTCTGGTACTTCATCAAACAGACGTTTAACCAATTCGGCTCCAATAATTGCTTTGGGATTTCCATCTTCCAATTCATGACTTGAGAAATTTCTGCCGCTTTCAATTTCATATCCATTGACCTTAAAGAAATTTTCATCAATTCCTTTAATTCGCGTTGTCGGATTTGTTTTTTTATCGAGATATTGTGCTACAGCGTTTGAGCTTCCATTAAATGAAATGGTCACGGTCGCGCGATCAGAAAACCGATCTTTAAAATCGGTGACTTGCTGAAATGTAAATGGTGGAGATTCTTTGTAATTATTGTTTCGGCCATGCCTGCGAAACTCAGTGGATTTTCTTGAAATATTAAAACTATTGGCACCCAATGATGAAAAATTACTGCTCATGCTGTATATCATACTGTCAATGGAAGTAAGTATACCCACCAAGGCCATGATCCCGAGTGCTATAATCACCAAGGTCAAAATAGAACGCAATAAATTGGCGCGAACATTGGACCAGGCTAGTAAAAAAATTTCGAAGTAATTCATCCGGTATTCAAAGATACAAGACAAGGCCTAGACTTGCCAGGATTTCGATCACCGATACATTGCGCTCGACCAAATCGGTTTATTGTCCGAGAATTGCATTTTTAGTTAAAACAGCTAATTCATCGTGAATTTTGCCATTGCTGGCTAAAATATGGTGTGATTTTAAAATGCCTTCCGGATGGTCTTCAAAATTAGTGACCCTACCACCAGCTTCCCGAATTAATAAGATGCCGGCAGCCATATCCCAGGAATTTAATCGGGTTTCGTAATACCCATCAAACCGGCCACATGCTGTGTAAGCCAAGTCAATGGCAGCAGATCCCAAACGCCTCACACCTCTTGATTTATTTAATATGGTTATGAGAATTTGAGCCAAATTATCCATCCATTTTCGTTGGTATGGAAAACCGGTTGCAATGACCGCTTCTTCTAATTGCTTAACATCACTTACTTGAATTTTTTTTCCATTGCAATACGCGCCACCATTCAACCAACTGTAGAAACATGCATCTTGCATAATATCATGGACAATGCCAATTAAAATTTCTTCTCCTTTGACCAAAGCCAAGCTGATAGAAAAAATTGGAATTCCCTTTAAAAAATTAGTAGTCCCGTCCAATGGATCAATGATCCATTTTAATTCTCCGGGTGGCAAGGAATCTGTTGTGTTTTCTTCCGTGATGTAATCAGCTTCTGGAAGCAGTAATCGAAGTTGTGTAACCAGTTTTTTTTCTGTTTCAATATCGACGTAGGATACTAAACTGTGTTTTTCTTTTTCAAGGATTTGATCATCTTGTACCTGGCCTAATTCCGCTTTAATAAATAAAGCTGCATCTTTGACAATGCCCACTGCTTTGCAACAAATTTCTTCAATACGTTTGGAATCCATCCTGTAAAAGTAATTAAGTTTAAGAACAACAATTAATGGGATCTAAAAAAAGGGTTCGAAAATGCTTTATTCTTAAAAGATGGATACCAATTTTAGATCCAGGCTAGAAATTTAAATTCAATCGAACCTTTACAAAGGATGTACTCAACAACATGAGTTTCTGAAAATTCGGAATTCGAAATCTTTTTTTAAGTAATTGTTCCGGTTTTGCGTGTTGAATTTTTAAAAACAATCGCCAATAATAAGTATACGCTAAATACACACCAAGCCTGACTGGAGTAGGTAACAGACGAATGCCTTTTAAACCTTCTTTAAATTCGTCTTCAATTTCTTGTTCAATCGCTCGTTTGTCAGAATGACTAAAATTTGGTAATTGTAAATCTGGGAAATAAACGCGTCCCCGCTCCTCAAAATCCGATTTGATATCTCTTAAAAAATTTATTTTTTGAAATGCAGAACCTAAGCTGCTTGCATAGGTTTTAAGTTTTTCATAGTGCGCCGTGTTGCCATTTACAAATATGCATAAACACATCAATCCAACCACTTCAGCTGATCCATAGACATATATTTTTAATTCTTCTCTTGAAAATGTTTTTTTATGCAAATCCATTTCCATGCTGTCTAAAAAAGCATCGATTAAATGCATTGGAATTTGGTACTTGTTTACAATTTCCTGAAAGCTTTGTAAAATTGGATTTAAACTAATTTGATATTGAATGGCATTTTTAGTTTCTTCCCGAAATTGTTTCAATAAAAAATCCTGATCCGTTTTATAAAAGGTATCAACAATTTCATCGGCCAATCTTACAAATCCATAAATAGCACATATCGGACTTCGATAAGGCTTTGCAAACATCCGGATGCCCAAAGAAAAGGAACTGCTGTAACGATGTGTTATCTCTTTACTGCAGTGACGGCTAAAATCCTGATACATTTGAATTGAACTCATAACTTAAGATCTTTTAGTAATTGTAAGGCACTTATCTGACCTGAAATTAAACAGGGAGGTAAACCAGGACCGGGATGACTCAGTTGTCCGGCATAATAGAGCCCTTTAACTTTTTTCGAACGAATGCGTGGTTTTAAAACAGCGGTTTGCAAAAGGGCATTGGATAATCCATACGCATTTCCTTTGAAACTATTGTATGCAGTATAAAAATCTGCTACAGACATTCGTTCATTGACAACAATATAATCCCGAATAGACTGACCTGTATGTTTTTCAAGATGGTCAATTGCAAATGAAAACAAGGAATCTTGCTCGGTTTTAGAATCCTGAAGCCCGGCTGCCAATGGAATTAAAATGAATAGATTTTCCATCCCTGTGGGAGCGACACCAGCATCTGTTTTACTTGGTACGCAAACATAAAACAACGGATTTTCCGGCCAGGCTGGATGATCGTAAATGTTTGCGGCGTGTTGATTAAAATCTGATTTAAAAAATAAATTATGATGTAAGAGTTGATCCAGTTTTTTTGATACACCCAAATAAAATATTAAAGCGGAAGGAGACATTTTTCTGGATTCCCAATAGGCATCGGAATATTGACGGTAGGCCGGATCAATTAATGCGGATTCTGTATGATGATAATCTGCAGCAGATAAAATAGCATCACAGGAAATTGATTGATTTTGAATTTGAATACCAACGGTTCTTCCTCGTTCGATATTTATTTTTTCGATGGCAGTATTAAAGTGAAACTGAACCCCTTTCTCCAGAGCTAATTGATACAAGGCTTCAAATAATTTATGCATACCCCCTATAGGATACCAAGTTCCTAATACCAAATCCGCATAATTCATTAAACTGTACAATGCCGGTGTATCAGAAGGCTTAGCGCCTAAAAACAACACAGGAAAACACAATAGCTGCCGCAATCGGTAATCCTTGATATTCTTAAAAATACTTTTTTCAAATGATTTAAATAATTCAATTTGAAATGCAGCTTTCAACAAGCGCAATTCAAAAAATTCATGCCAGTGTAAGGAAGGTTTTCTTACAAAATCCTTCATGCCGGTTTCATATTTAATTCGGGCCTGGTCTAAAAATTTTCGCAAGAAAATGGAGCTTCCCGGTTCAATGGATTCAAACAAGGCATAGGTTTCTTCTACCTGTGCCGGAACAACAACTGGTTCGTTTTCAAATAAGATTTGATATGAGGGATCCAGGCGAACCAATTGAAAGTAATCTGCACAGCTTTTCCCAAACTCATTAAAAAAATCTTCAAACACATCGGGCATCCAATACCAGCTGGGTCCCATATCAAAAAAGAAACCCTCTTTTTGAAATGCCTGACCCCTTCCTCCAAAAGAAGCATTCTTTTCATAAATGCTTACCTGCATGCCCTTAGCTGCCAATTGAATAGCAGCTGCCATTCCGGAAATACCGGCACCAATTACGGCAATGTTTTTCGTTTCAGGCATAACTAAAGGTAAACCACAACTTTCGGCATTTTGTTTAAACTTTTTATAATAATAGTTAAACAAAAAAGCCTCTGGGCTTAATCAGAGGCTTTTTATTAAATTTCGAATGAATCCTATTCTGCTTTTCCAGCTTTCAGATGGTCTTGGAGGACTTTCAATTCATCCATTTTTCCATCTGCTGCGAGTCCAGCTTGTTGAGGCCAGCTGGTTGGATCGTGCATTTTGTAACGCGCACCTGCTTTTTCAAGGATCTCCTTAATCCGATCAACTGGAGCATCTGCCAATTCTCTGAAATTACTGATGCCATCTGCAATCAACAATTCAGCAATTTTTGGTCCAATTCCTTCAATAAGTTTTAAATCATCTCCTTTAGAAGCTTTTGTAGGTTTCTTGATTTCTTCAGAAACTTCTACAGCGGGAGCTTCGGTTTCAGCAACAGGGGCTGGCGTTTCAACCACTGCTTCCGCTGTTGCTTCAACTACAGATTCAGTTACAGGTTCAACTTTTTGCTCTGCATTATTTGCTAGCGGACTCGCTGCTGCTAATTTAGCTTTTGCATTTTCCTGAAACTGTTCTTTCAGTGCACTAAAGCCTTCAATTTCACCCAGGGTAGTCGCTTCAATTTTTGATTGTTGCTTTTCAACCGCCTTTTTAACTTTTACGGTTTCGACGTCTTTCTCTTTCTTCACATTGTCATCAGCTTCTTTTTTAACATCTTCCAGATATTTAGCATGTGAAACCATGATTTTCTTATCGTCGCGGTTAAATTCAATCACTTTTACAGTAAGAATTTCTTCTACGTTTGCCTGAAGATTGTTTTCTTTCTTCATGTGTTTAGCTGGAGCATAAGCTTCCAAACCATATGGTAACTGAACCGTATAACCCCGATCGTCTTTTTAAGTACGGTCGCTTCATGGTAAGATCCAACTGGGAATACATTTTCAAAGGTATCCCATGGATTTTCTTCCAATTGCTTATGACCTAAAGACAATTTGCGACTTTCCGCATCAATTTCCATGATCATAACATCCAGATTGTTTCCAACGCGGGTGTATTCTGATGGATGGTTAAAACGTTTAGTCCAGGATAAATCTGAAATATGGACCATACCACCAATTCCTTCAGACATTTCTACGAAAACACCGTATGGTGTCAGGTTTTTAACCACACCAGAGTGACGGGAACCTGCCGGAAATCTTTGTTGGATGGTAGTCCAAGGATCTTCAGTCAATTGTTTTAAGCTAAGCGACATTTTACGCTCTTCGCGATCCAGGGTAACTACTTTAGCTTCAAACTCTTGGCCTAAAAAGAAGAAATCCTTCGCATGTACCGGTTGGCTGTTCCAGTTTACTTCAGAAACGTGGATAAGCCCTTCAACACCTGGTTGAATCTCAAGGAATGCGCCGTAATCTTCGATATTGACGATTTTACCTTTAACAGTAGAACCTTCAACGATATCGGCAGGCATTACTTCCCATGGGTGTGGTTGTAATTGTTTCAGACCCAGAGAAATTCGTTTTTTATTCTCATCGAAGTCCAATACCACCACATTGATTTTCTGATTTTTCTCTAAAACTTCATTTGGATGGTTGATACGACCCCATGAAATATCGGTAATGTATAATAAGCCATCGACACCACCCAGATCCAGGAATGCTCCAAAATCGGTGATGTTTTTAACTGTACCTTCCAATACCTGGCCTTTTTCAAGACCGGAAATGATTTGTTCTCTTTGTTCTTGTAAGTCACCTTCAATAAGGGCTTTGTGAGAAACCACTGCATTTTTAATGGTTTCATTGATTTTTACCACTTTAAACTCCATGACTTTACCGACATATGCATCGTAGTCCGTAATGGGTTTAATGTCAATTTGCGAACCAGGAAGGAAGGTTTCCAAACCGTTACAATCTACAATCAGACCGCCTTTGGTTTTACTGATAACCGAACCTTTGATAATGGTTCCGTTTTTGTAAGAATCCACCAGATTTTCCCAGGCGCGAAGCAATTTTGCTTTTTTACGGCTGAGGACCAGGTGTCCTTTTTCGTCTTCTGTTTTTTCTACATAAATTTCAATATGATCCCCTGTTTTTGGATCCAGGTCACGGAATTCGGTTTTCGCAACCAGTCCGTCTGATTTATAGTCAATATCAAGGATTACGCTGTTTCCAGTAGTTCCCGCCACACGGGCCTGAAGTACCTGACCATCGATGATGGTACGGAAGGTTTTATCGTAGTCTTTAATGTATTTTTCCTGATCTTCAGGTGAGTAGTTCAGGGTATTTTTGTTACTGATAGACCAGTCGAACTCGTCGTGCGCACCGGAAAAATCATCGGTTTCAACGAGGGTTTCCAAATCAATAACTTCCTCCAGCAAATTGACTACAGCTTCTTCTTTTTTAGGGGCTTGAAGGAGCTCGTCGTCCTTGATTTCGGGATCATTGTCAGGAATTAAATTTGTTTCGTCCAACATTTTGGAATTTTTAAAAGGTTAAGAAATAATTTTTTAGCGGGGCGAAATTAATACTTTTTTGAGGAATGGCTCTAATGTTTTTTTGAAAATCCGCCTGATTAAGCTGATAATTTAGACTCAAATACATGATTTCAACCGGGTAAGCTAATTTTCATCAGTTTCCATTACTTTCACAAAAAATATTAACAGCATGTCCGACTTAAGGCCCTGGCTTAAAAATTATCCTGCCGGCATTCCAGCTAATGTGAAAACGGATTTATACCCCTCTTTACGAGAATTTGTAGCAGAATGCCTTGTCAAATTTGCTCCCCTTAAGGCTTTTACGATTATGGGTCAATCCATGACGTATAAGGAATTGGATGACAAGTCAAATGCATTTGCAGCGTATTTGCAGTATCGTGGACTAAAACCCGGAGATCGGATGGCCTTGATGATGCCCAATTTATTTCAATATCCGATTGCCATTTTAGGTGCCATACGGGCCGGGGTTGTAATCGTAAATACCAATCCATTGTACACTCCTCGGGAAATGGAATTTGTGTTTGTCAATTCCAAGGTCAAAGCCATTGTGATTGTCGAAAATTTTGCATCCAATTTGGAAAAAATACTATCTAAAACTGCGATTGAAGTCATTATTACTACCACAATAGGTGAATTGATGGGCGGACTGAAAGGAAGCATCATAGACTTTACAGTAAAATACATCAAGCGGATGGTTCCGCGCTTTAAGCTGCACAATACGGTCAATTTTTCTACTGCTTTAAGACAAGGAGCCAGACAATCCATCAAAGCATTTACCGTAAAACCAGACGACATCGCCATTTTACAATATACAGGAGGTACTACCGGAGTCAGTAAAGGAGCCATGCTGACCCATCATAATTTATTGTCCAATATCGAGCAAATCCGGGCAGTCATTTGCTATTATCTGAAGGATGGCAAGGAAACGACTTTATCCCCACTCCCTATGTATCATATTTTTGCTTTTGCGGTTAATTTGATGGCCATGATGACCATTGGGGCTAACACTGTCTTGATTCTGAATGCCCGGGATCTTGGTTCGATTATCAAGGCTTTTAGGCAGCATCCAATCAGCTTGATGACTGGGGTCAACACCTTGTACAATGCCCTCATGAATCATCCGGACTTTGGCAAGATCAATTTTAGTTCGCTGAAAGTCACGGTTGCCGGAGGCATGGCTTTGCAATCCAGTGTAGCGGAACGTTGGAAGGCTTTAACAGGATGCGGTTTGAGTGAAGGGTATGGCATGACGGAAGCTTCGCCCGTGGTAAGTCTGAATCCCATTGATGGGAATGGCAAACCGGGATCGATTGGATTGCCGGTACCCTCCACGGATGTCAGGATTGTAGATGAATCAGGCAGGGTGTGTGGATTTGGAGAAATTGGAGAAATTCAAGTGCGGGGACCACAAGTCATGCTGGGTTATTTGGATCGACCGGACGAAACTGCTAAAACCATTATTGATGGGTGGTTATGTACCGGAGATATAGGCTCCATGGATGCCGATGGCTATTTTAGAATTGTGGATCGCAAAAAAGACATGATCATTGTTTCAGGCTTTAATGTATTCCCGGCTGAAATTGAGGAAGTTTTATCCCGACATCCGAAAGTGCTTGAAGTTGCTGCTATTGGTATTCCAGATGAGAAATCGGGGGAGGTAGTCAAAGTCTTTATTGTAAAACGAGACAAAAGCCTTGATGAAGAAGAAGTTGAACGGTATTGCCGTGAAAATTTTACAAATTATAAACTTCCAAAAGCCATTGAATTTCGGGAATCATTACCTAAGACAAATATTGGAAAAGTTTTGCGTAGGGAATTGAGAGGATAAATAAATATTATAACAAGCTTCTGGATTTTTTACTAGACATATATACCATTTAAATTAGGCAAAAAAGAGTAATTTTAGTATTCTCAATTAACTTAAATTTATTCATCATGTATTCGTGGTATTAATTCTATTTATCGCCACGAATGCACGAATTAAGGACGAATGAATAGTGAATATTAATTTGTAGTATATCTAAGTTACCTAGTTAAACAAATACCATTTTAACTCAAAATCATTCGTGCATTCGTGGCTAACAAATTTACAAAATGTAACTTAAGTTAACAGGATTATAAATTAATATCAATTTGTTTCGAAACTATATTAGCCAAGGTAATTCAATAGGTAGAATATCAACTAGTTTGATCAAACAAGGCTTTTTATGTCAATAGTTTGAATTAAAAAATTTGGTTTCCAAGGCAAAGGGCATTGCATTTTTGTTTATTTTGCATCCGATTTACCTTCAAAATCATTCATTCACAATAAAAAACCATAATTATGAGGCAGTTTTCTAATTATTTATTCTTGCTTGCTCTGGCAGTTGTATTTACCATAAGTTCTTGCAAAGAGGATGATCCAATCCATGTAAATCCGGGTATTAATTTTACAAGTGGAACGGACTTAATTTCAAGTGACATTTCAGTTCCAATCTATACTCCGATAAAAATGAGCCTGTCAGCGGTTAAAGGAAGTCAGCAATTAAAATACATTCAGATTAAGGTAGATGGCATTTCTTTGGGTCCTCTGGAATTTAAAGTGAATGGAGTGGACGCTCCTGCCAATCCGGCCTTATTGATAGGCACCGACAAAGATGGGATTAGCAATACCTATGAATTTAAAACATCCACAGAACCAGATACCATAACCTATGAATTTACCATCGCAGATGACAAGGACAGCTTAACTGTTAAATCCATTTCAGTCATATTTACGGCCATTCCGGCTTCAGTAAAAGCCAGCGGATTGATTGTATATAATTTTTCCGGACCCAGACAAGGAGGTCTGGATTTATTTACAGCAAAAGTGGTTTCAGGAAACGATCCCAATGCCCATGTCAGAGATTACGGAGTTGTTGATCCACAATCTAATTTTTTATGGGTTAAAAAATTCACGCCTCGAAACGGATCGATTGTTAAAAATCCAGGTGCAGGATTGAGCTTTGCAGAAATTACCTACCAGGAAGATATCATTTACTTATTTGATAATGGATCAAATGATGTGGGATCCATTGATACCAAAGTCCTGGCAAAAGGAGATTTTTTTGTTGTTAAAAACGGTACGGCCTATTTTGCTGTTTCAATCGACAATTTAACGTTTACTGCAAACGACAATTTGGACAATTACGAAGTTTCAATTAAGCGATGATTAAAATGTAATTCAAATAAAAAACCCTTCATGTGCATGAAGGGTTTTTTATTTGAATTAAATCACTTGCAATTTTAAATAGTTTACCAATTGCATGCGAATGGGTTCTTCTGATTCTTAGGATACAATTTTTGATTATTTATCAGCCAGACATTCAAATAGTTTAAACGATCTTTAATAAAAATAGCCAACGTGCAAACCTTATCCATAGTTATTCCAGTTTATAATGAAGAGCGGACCATTCACTTGATATTGCATGCAATTGCAGAAGTCAAATTGAGCAATAACATTCAAAAAGAGATTATTTTAGTAAATGATTGTTCGACTGATCATACGGAAGCAGCGCTTAAATTTTATATGGAAAGCAATCCGACTCAAAATTTAAAGTACGTTGCCCATGAAATTAATAAAGGCAAAGGAGCTGCATTGCATACCGGAATTCAACAAGCAACGGGAGATTACATCATCATTCAGGATGCTGATTTAGAATATGATCCCAGGGAATACAACGACTTGCTTAAACCCATTTTAGAAGGACATGCAGATGTGGTATACGGGTCAAGATTTACGAGCGGACATCCGCACCGGATTTTATTCTTTTGGCATTCAATTGGAAATAAATTTTTAACCTTTATTTCAAATGTCTTTACCAATCTCAATTTGACCGATATGGAAACCTGCTATAAATTATTCAAAGCAGACATCCTGAAAGGACTTACTCTAAAAGAAAAGCGCTTTGGTTTTGAACCAGAAGTTACCGCTAAAATTGCACGGATCAAAGGCCTTCGCATCTATGAAGTCGGCATTTCATATTACGGTCGCACCTACCTTGAAGGGAAAAAAATTAACTGGAAGGACGGTTTCAGGGCCATTTATTGTATTTTGAAGTATAATTTGGGTGGATAGTGGTCTGGCCGTCTGGAGGTCTGGCCGTCTGGAGGTCTGGCCGTCTGGAGGTCTGACCGTCTGAAGGTCTGGCCGTCTGGAGGTAAAGAGGTTTTTTCCATTACAATTCGATCAAATGCTCGCAGAGACGCAAAGGCGCAAAGAAATGGAGAGGTCCCAAATGACTAGTAAGCCAAATTTACATCTTTCAACTTTCAACTTTCATCGACCAACTATTCCTCAGCCTCTAACCCCAAAATCAGTAGTCAGTAGTTAACAGTCAGTAGTCAGTGAATGTGGACCTTGGAATTGCTCAAAAAACCGGACACAAAAAGCTAAACATCTAGTCTGTTAGTTAATAATTTATTTTTCTGTAAAGGACTCATAAAACCAATTGAACTGTGTTTTCTATGAGTATTATACCATCTTTCGATATAATCAAATATGTGCTTTTTAGCTTCATAAATATCTTCAAATATCTGATTTTTAATGCATTCTGATTTAATAGTTTTAAAAAAACTTTCAGCTACTGCATTGTCCCAGCAGTTTGCCTTTCTGCTCATGCTTTGTTGTATGTTTTTATTTTTATTTAAAAGGTGCCAAAACCAAGCAACTATATTGAATTCCACGATCGGAGTGAAAAATCAGCTTTGCCTATTCTATTTTTTCCAGTGCTTTGTTCATAGCTATTACAATGGTATGTTCGGCATTTAATGTGTTGCTTAGATGCCAAGAAACTACCATTCGATCAGCCAAATCCAGGATGGCTGTTAAATAACACCATCCTTGTCTGGTAGCAATATAGGTGTCACTAACCCATTTGTGATTAACCCTACTTGCATAAAATTCTCGATTGAGGATATTTTCACTGATTGGGTTGTCGTGATTAGAATCAGTTGTTACTACAAACTTTTTCTTAGGCTTTGCTACCAATCTAAGTTTGTTCATGATCCGTGCCACTGTGGATTTAGATGTTTTAATATGTTGATCTCTTAATTCCTCAACGATTCGTGGGCTTCCGTAGGAAGATTTGCTTTTGTAAAATATAGTCCTAATCTTGCTTTCTAATTCCGAACCTGAATCAGGTACTCGTTTAAGCCAAGCATAGTAGGAAGATCTACCCATTCCAAATATATTGCACATCTTTTCAACACTAACTCCCCATTTATTATCTCGAATCATTTGATAGAGGTTGTGTCTCCCAAGGAAAAGATGTGGATAGCCTTCTTAAAATTTGGGTCTCTAATCGAGAATCCGCCAATTCCTTACGCAATCTCCTAAGTTCTTGTTCCTCTTGACTCAATGCCTCTTTTCCATTTCCAGGAAAACTTAGTTTTTCACCTGATTTGAGGAATTCACGACGCCATCTACTAATCATATCAGGGTGAATTGATAGTTCTTCACCTAATTTATCAATGTTATTGCATTCCAGGCTCCTATTTACAACTTCAAGTTTAAATTGCCTGTCGTATTTTCTTCGAGTTTTCATAATCATAAAAATAATGTTTTATGACTAGAGACTTAACTTTGTGTCCAGTTATTTGAGGACGTCCACCTCTAGCCTTTAGCCTCTAGCCTCTAGCCTTTAGCCTCTAGCCTTTAGCCTTTAGCCTCTAGCCTCTAGCCTTTAGCCTCTAACCTAACCCACCACCAAACGCATAGTTTACCAAAATTTTAACTGATTTGGGAATTTAATGTATCAATTTTGTGTATTAATAGAATAAACCCGCTTTATGAAACAATTTGTAATTTGCTTTTTTTTCAGTTTACTGATACACGTATTTTCTTTTGCCCAGCCCAGAGAAAATAAGCTTCAAATGAGTTTAGGCATTCAAAATGGCTTGAGTGTAACCATTCCGGATGCTGATGAAGATTTAATTGACAAAGTTTGGAAAAAGTACACAAAAGGATATGGAAAGTTGGCTCGAAATAAAAAGGCCAAGGAGGAATATATTGAAGGGGCTGTGATTCAATCTATTCATGGCTCAAATGCCATGGATGTTTATGTTTCTACTGAGGACAATAGCATTACTGCATTTTTTGATTTAAAAAATGGTTTTTTAAATTCTGAGAACAATCCTATGGAATTTAAAGGAGTTTTGAATTTATGCAGGAATTTTCTTATGAAGTCCAACGAGAAAAAACCCGCATGGATTTAGAGGAGGAGCAAGACAAGCTTAAAAAACTAAACAAGAAAATGGGCGATCTGCTATCCGATAATAAAAGTTACCACAAAGATATTGATGAAGCCAATGCACGAATTAAGAAAGCAGAAGCTAACATCATAAGCAACGAAAAAAATCAGGACCTGACTAAATCAGAAATCGCTAATCAAACCAAGGCAGTTGAAGCCGTGCAGCAAAAACTGAGTAAGATTGGAAAATAAGGCGGTCGCAATGCATGAATAATTTTTTACAAATTTTATTAACACAGGAATCCATCCTTTTTATACAGCCCGGCCTTTCCGGGCTTTTTTTATTTTACCAATTAGCTCCGGATATATTACAGCTTTAACTAATAAGTCCCTGATTCCCAAACCAGACACATCAAAATAAAATAATATTTATTTTATTTATAATATGTACATTAGAGGCAAGTTTCAACCGGACTAGTTTTCAACAGTTTTTCCACAGGATTTTAGCCTGTTTTAAACATTTTCGGTTTTCATATAAATATTTTTTATTATTTGTTGTATTTTACATTTGTGCCTGTTTACAACAAGAACCAGGGCTATTGACTATGGCGGAATCCATTAAAGATACTTTATCTATACAACGGGGGGGCTTTAAACCCAGACAAGCTGATCTGAGCAGTCTGGCTTATGAAAAAATTCAACCTCAGGCGGTTGAATTGGAAGAAGCCATCTTGGGGGCTATTATGCTGGATAAAGATGCCATTTCAGTTGTAATGGACATTTTGAAAGCGGATAGTTTCTATAAACCGGCCCATCAAAAGATTTATAAAGCCATGATTCAGTTGTTTCAATCCAATCAACCGATTGATACCCTGACGATTCGTGAAATCCTCCATAAGTCTCAGATTTTGGAAGAAGTAGGCGGATTAGCTTATGTCCTTGAATTGGCAAATAAAGTGGCTTCGTCTGCCAACCTGGAATACCATGCAAAAATTGTAGCCCAAAAATTTGTTCAACGTGAGTTGATTAAAATTTCGACCCTAACCATTCAGGATTGTTTTGAAGATACCAAAGACGTGTTTGACTTATTGGATTCTGCAGAACAAAGTTTATATGACATAACAGACAATTACCTCCGACGTGGATATGAATCGGTGGGTTCACTCATTATAAAAGCACAAAAAAGACTGGAAACCATGTCGCATCATGAATCCGGTTTATCAGGCATCCCAAGCGGATTTCCTGAATTGGATGCGATTACCTCGGGTTGGCAAAAATCAAACTTAATCATCGTAGCAGCTCGTCCGGGTGTTGGTAAAACGTCCTTTACCCTGGCACTGGGTAGAAATGCTGCCATGGATTACAATACCCCGGTGGCCTTGTTTTCTTTGGAGATGAATAATCTCGAGTTGGTAAACCGTTTAATTTCTATGGAAGCAGAAATTGAAGGTACTAAGATGCGAAATGGAAAATTGGATGATGACGATTGGACCCGTTTAAATCAAGTGATCAATAAACTGGGAGAATCACAAATTTACATTGATGATACTCCTTCTTTAAACGTATTTGAGTTGCGTGCAAAATGCCGCAGACTCCATCAACAATATAAAATTGGTTTAGTCATCATTGACTATTTGCAATTAATGACCGCAGGATCCAACGATAAAAAAGGAAACAGGGAACAAGAAATTGCTACAATTTCCAGAGCGCTTAAAGGTCTGGCAAAGGAAATCAACATTCCGGTAATTGCACTGTCACAATTAAACCGTGCAGCTGAAACACAAAGCAGGGAAAATCGCAGACCCCAATTATCAAACCTTCGGGAATCGGGTGCGATCGAGCAAGACGCAGATATGGTTATGTTTATTTACCGTCCGGATACCTACGAATTAGAGAATAATTATGAAATGCCAAAAGGCTATACCGAATTGATTATTGCAAAACATCGTAACGGTGCTACCGGAACGGTTGGAATGAAGTTTATTGACCACTTTGCAAAGTTTGTACCTTTGAAACAAAACTTTGATCCATTTGGCTCCACGACCGTTCCAAATGTAATTATCAAACAGTCCAAAATGAATGAAGAAGACGAAATTCCATTCTAAAAAAGAAATTAAAAAACCTGAAGCTGAACGCGAATTTCCTTTCAGACTTAATAAATATGTAGCTCATTGTGGAATTTGTTCGAGACGGGAGGCGGCTGAATTGGTTAAGTCTGGTAAAATCAAAGTAAACGATGCCGTACAAACCAATCCGGCATATGAATTACAGGAAAAAGACAAGGTGTATTATGAGGATAAATTAATCAAACTTAGTCAAACCCTTTTTTACATCTTGTTAAATAAACCCAAGAATGTCATTACCACTTTAAACGATGAACGCGGACGCAAAACGGTCTTTGATTTGATCAAGCAAGACATTAAGGATCGCGTATATCCAGTCGGAAGATTAGACCGCAATACAACAGGTTTATTGTTGTTGACCAATGATGGCGATCTCGCACAAAAATTATCCCACCCATCACATAAGATGAAAAAAATCTATCACGCCACGTTGGATAAAAATTTAACAAAAGCGGATATGGATAGAATATTAATGGGCGTGAAATTAGAAGATGGCATTGCAGAAGTGGATGGAATTGAATACGCCAATGATAAAAAAAATGAAATTGGTGTTGAAATTCATTCCGGTAAAAATCGAATCGTTCGACGCATATTTGAACACCTCGGTTATGAAACCATTAAATTAGATCGGGTTTATTTTGCAGGACTTACCAAAAAGAATATACCGCGCGGAAAATTTCGTCACTTAACAGATAAAGAAATTATCCAGCTCAAACACCTCAAGCATTAAAAATTAGAAAAACAATTTGCATTCGCGTGTTCTAGTAAGAAAGAATTAGCCTTCTCCTTAATTAACTTTATCAATTCGCAATTCCTGTACGAGGGTTTTCCCCTGAATGGTCTCTGCATAAATGTAAAACCGGAATTTTTTACCATTGGTGGATTCCATAATTGCAATTGCAAAATTGGAGTCATCCCCTTTTGAATTTCCTTTATGCATTGGAGTCATGGATTTTGGAGCATTTCGCTCTAAAAAAGCTTTAAGAGCTTTTAATGCGATGGTTTTATCCACAAATTCAATTTGATTGTCATAACAATATTCCATTTTATTGTCAAATAATACATTTAAGGCAACCAGGTCGACCTTGCGAATTGCTTCAAAAACGCCATTAATATTTTGACCAAAGGCCAATTGACTTAAAAACAGAAATACACAGATTCTTAAGATTCTCATCATCTTTTATTTATTAGTACCATTTAGACCGGGGTGCGTTCCTTAATTGCCTTAAAATTAAGTTAAATGAATGAAAACGGCTGTTTTTTTATTCAGAATAGTTTTTTAAAGAATGCTGAAAAGGAGGCAACTTTGCAATCCAAAAAATTGTTGGAATATTGTGTTTAAACGAAGTTTATTAGTAATTCTCGATGGTTGGGGAATTGGAAAAGTGCCTGAATCAAATGCCATACAACAGGCCAAGACGCCATTTTATGATCAATTGATCCAAAACTACCCGAACGCTCAATTATTAACCCATGGGGCTTTTGTAGGATTGCCTGACGGACAAATGGGAAATTCAGAGGTAGGCCACATAAATCTAGGAGCAGGCAGAATCGTCTATCAGGATTTAGTAAAAATCAACAAAGCCATCCAGGACCGTCAACTTGAAACCAATGCCGAATTTGTCAAATTGATCGAGTATTGCAATTCCAATCAAAAGCCCTGTCACCTGATTGGCCTGTTGTCCGATGGAGGAGTTCATAGCCACATTAGCCACTTTTTTGGATTAATTGATTTGTTAGAACAGCATATCCGGGTTCCGGTTTATCTCCATATAATCTCAGATGGACGGGATACGGATCCACACAGTGCCGTGCATTTTGTCACTGAAATGCAGGAATTTCTCAAAGACAAGCGAACTAAAATTGCAAGTTTGATTGGGCGATATTTTGCAATGGATCGGGACAAGCGCTGGGAGCGCATTCGAAAAGCATACGATCTGTATGTATTAGGCAAAGGAACAAAAGTTGACAATGCAATAGAGGCAATTGAACAATCCTATGCCGCAGGAATTACAGATGAATTTATAGAACCTTTTCGAATCCTAGATACTCCGGATGGATGCATTAAAAATGGCGATGCTGTCTTATGTATCAATTTCCGGACCGATCGGCTCAGGCAATTGACTCAGGTATTAAGTCAAACTGATTTTGAGGAGTACGAAATGAAAAAATTGCAGCTGCATTATGTTACCATGGCCCGATACGATGAATCTTTTGAAAAGGTCTCTGTATTATTTGATAAAACAGATGTTCGAAATACCCTTGGAGAAATGCTTTCACGTTATGGTTGTACCCAGGTACGGATTGCAGAAACTGAAAAATATCCCCATGTCAGTTTTTTCTTTTCAGGAGGCCGTGAAAAAGCGTTTAGTGGAGAAAAACGAATTTTAGTTCCTTCACCTAAAGTTCCAACCTATGATTTAAAACCAGAAATGAGTGCATTCGAACTTGCAGAAAAAACCAGTCAAATCATAACAGATGAATTGCCAGACTTTATTTGTTTGAATTTTGCAAATGCAGATATGGTTGGGCATACGGGTGTTTTTGCCGCTGAAATGAAAGCAGCAGAAACAGTGGATGCTTGTTTAGAAAAAATTATTCCACTTGCATTGAAGAAGGATTATGCAATTATTATTCTGGCAGATCATGGCAATGGAGAATACATGATAAATGAAGATGGTTCGCCGAATACGGCCCATACTAAAAATCCGGTACCTTGTATTCTTGTTTCCAACAATACGGCATTAAAAATTCATGATGGGATTCTTGCAGACATAGCTCCAACCCTTTTAAAAATTATGGCCTTGCCCATTCCAGTTGAAATGAATGGTAAAGTCCTTGTTGAATCTAAATCCTGATACAAACCATGGAATTTAAATCTAACTTACAAATAGAAGCTGATCTTTTTATCAAAGGATATCTTGATATTCAAGTGGATCCTGAATTGGATTTAATTGCAGAGATTAATAAATTAAAGAAAGAAAAAAATGCAGTCGTATTAGCTCATTATTATCAAGATCCCGATATCCAGGATATTGCGGATTTTGTTGGAGATAGTTTACAATTATCTCAGGAAGCAGCACGAACGCCTGCAGCCATGATCGCATTTGCCGGAGTTCATTTTATGGCGGAAACGGCTAAAATTTTATCTCCTCAAAAAAAAGTGGTCATACCGGATTTAAAAGCGGGCTGTTCTTTATCAGACTCATGTCCGGCTCCTGTGTTTGCTAAATTCAAGGAACAATATCCGGATCATGTTGTCGTGAGTTATGTTAATTGTACTGCTGAATTAAAAACGCTTACGGATATTTGTTGTACATCTAGCAATGCAGTCCATGTAGTAAATAGCATTCCTAAAGATCGCGGAATCATTTTTGCGCCAGACAAAAATTTGGCTGCATACATTGAAAAGGTGACCGGAAGACACATGGTAAAATGGGATGGAGCCTGCATGGTGCATGAAATTTTTTCAAGAGAGAAAATTACCAAGCTTAAAATAAAACATCCGGAAGCAAAAATCATTGCACATCCTGAATGTGAAGAACCGGTACTTGCTTTGGCGGATTATATCGGATCAACCAGTGGCTTATTAAAATTTGTTCAATCCAATGCATCCGACTCATTTATTGTTGCAACCGAAAGTGGCATTCTTCATCAAATGCAATTGAAATGCCCCAACAAAACTTTTATTCCAGCGCCTCCAAACAATCTGTGTGCTTGCAATGAATGTCCGCATATGAAACGAAATTCTCTGGAGAAACTCTACCTTTGTATGAAATATGAATTGCCTGAAGTTCAATTATCAGAATATGTAATCCGGGAAGCTCGCAAAAGCATTGATCGAATGCTGGAAATCTCCGCACAAGCTGGTCTCGGATAAAATAAGATTGAAAATAAATCGTTTGTTGGTAGATAATTCAGCCGGATGCATTTTAAATACAAAATTTATTTAATAATTCTTGCCCTTCCATTCGTACTAAATGCGCAAAAGGGCTTTGAAGCAGGGGTTTGGGCCGGCTCCGCCAACTATTTTGGTGATTTAAATAATTTATACCGTCTCAATGAACCCGGATTGGCTGGTGGAATTATGGGTCGTTACAATTACAATACAAGGATTTGTACCAAATTGCAATTAAACTATTTACGACTTCGGGCTCAGGATTCGAAATCAAACAATGCTTTTGATTTAAGAAGAAATCTAAGTTTCTTTTCAAATGTAATTGAAATCGCTCCAAGTATGGAATTCAATTTTTTTAGTTTAAAGCATGGCTCCAAGGATGATAATTTAACACCCTACCTCATGGCCGGATTCAGCGTTTTTTATTTTAGTCCAAAGACGAATTACCAGGGACAAACCTACAGTCTCAGAAATTTAGGCACGGAAGGCCAATTACCCGGACAAGAATACAATGAAATTAGCACCGCTTGGTTGGTGGGAGGAGGTGTCAAGTTTGACCTAAATGCGGCGTGGAGTATTAATGTTGAACTAGCTTATAGAAAAGCAAAAACAGATTTCTTAGATGATGTCAGTGGTTTTTATCCGGATTATATCGAACTTTTAAATAACCGGGGCGATGTGGCAGTGCAATTAGCAGATCGTTCGGAAGTCACGGTGGATAATTCTAAAATTGGTTTGAGCGGCACACAACGCGGAGATTCAAAAGACAAAGATGCCTTTGTATCTTTAGGAATCAATCTGGTTTATTATTTTGGTAAACTGCGATGTCCTGATTTATCAATTCCCAAATAGTAGCTATTTAGCTGTAAAGCGCTGTTTAGTCTATAGGAGTCTTTTGTTTTTAGCTATTTAGCAGTAAAGCTATTAAGCTAATAAACCATAAAGCTGATTCGTTGTTAAGCAGGTAAAAGACTGTATAAAAATTAGAAATTGGATGTAGGTTCAACTTGTGCCTAGCCAGGGTAATCAGCAGTCTGCAGTCAAAAAATGAAGAAGCTAATAAGCAATAAAGCTGATTAGCTTGGAGTTAACAGTCAGATGAAAGCATACTAAAAACCAAGTTCATAAATTTTCAACATTGCAGTATTGTAGAATTGCAGAATTCTTTGTCCTCTTCTTCCGTAAGACTCCTATCTACAGACTCTTATTTCTAACTATATTCGCATCCAAATAGGATGTGATGGCAGATTTATTAAGGCTTGAAAATGTAGTCAAAGAATACGGCAACCTTAAAGCCGTTGACCATGTGAGTTTTAGAGTCCCCGAATCTTCAATTGTAGGTTTATTAGGTCCAAATGGAGCGGGGAAAACCTCATTGATCAGAATTATTACAGGAATTACTCAAGCCGACTCTGGAAATGTGTTGTTGCATGAGAAAGACATTTACAAAATCAAGGATCCTTCCGTTGGATATATGCCAGAGGAGAGGGGTTTGTACAAGAAAATGAAAGTTGGAGAACAGCTTATTTTTTTAACCCGCCTGAGAGGTCTTTCCAAAGAAGATGCAGAAAAAAACGTGGTTTTTTGGATGAAGAAATTTCAAATTGAATCCTGGTGGAACAAAAAAATAAATGAATTATCAAAAGGGATGTCTCAAAAAGTTCAATTCATCGCTACCGTGAGTCATAATCCGAAATTAATTATTTTGGATGAACCTTTTTCTGGTTTGGATCCAATCAATACCAATTTAATTAAAGATGAAATCATTCGGTTAAAAGACGAGGGTGCAAGTATTTTGTTCTCAACACATCGGATGGAACAAGTGGAAGAAATGTGTGAACACATTGTTTTAATCAATAAAGGTAAAATAGTCCTTAATGGGGAAGTGAATGAGGTTCGAAATTCATATAAAGAGAATATTTTTGAACTCACTACTTCCAATACCATTCCAGAAGAATTTTTCGAAGAATTTGAATGCAGTATTAAAAAGGAACGACATTACCTTATTAAACTAAAACAACAGCAGTCAACGAATGATATTTTAAGTTGGCTATTGCATCATGAAATCAATTTAGTTTCATTTAATGAATTGTTACCAACATTTAATGAAATATTTATTAAAACTGTAAATGAAACCAGCCATGAATAAATTGGGCTTGATCATAGCACGCGAATATCTTACCAAGGTTAAAAACAAGAATTTTATTTTTACAACCTTGCTAACACCCTTAGGATTTTTAATCTTCTTTATAGTAATAGGTGTAATTTTTAGTTATGAAGGTTCGAAAACCTATCGCATCGCGCTTTTAGATAAGAGTGAAATGAATATTAAATTTCCGGATTCAACCAAGAAATTTAGTTTTATTAAAACAACGGAGACTCTTGAACAATTAAAGACCAAATATAAAAATGGTGAGTTGGATGGGATTTTGGTTTTGCCTAAATTTTCCGGAGTTGATGTGAATGCCTATACGGTATATTATCATTCCGATAAAGCAATGGATATTGAAATTGAGTCCAGTCTCGAAAAATATTTGCAAGATGGCGTAAGAAATTACAAAATCCAATTGATGAATCTACAAAATGAACAATTGGAAAAATTGAAAACTGACATTGCGATTGATCCGGAACCGGTATCCGATACAGAAAAAGATCGTTCGAGTTATACGGATAAAATAGCTACCATGTTAGGAGGCATTATGGGTTATGTAATTTTCTTTATTATCTTTTTGTACGGTGCTTCCGTAATGCGTTCTGTGGCTGATGAAAAAGTAAGTCGTATTGTTGAAGTAATCATTTCTTCTGCCAGACCGGTTGAACTCATGTTGGGTAAAGTCATAGGAGTTGGTTTGGTTGGCTTGACTCAAATTGTAATTTGGTTGGTATTAATTCCGCTGATTTATTTTCTGGGAATGTCCATTGCAGGGATTGATACACAACAATTGCAGGAAGTGAGTCAAACAATGGGCCAACAGGCACCCATGGATACGGATGAGCTGGCACAAATCATTCGCGAAGTAGGCGCCATGAATTGGTGGCGTATTTCTGTTTTGTTTGTATTTTATTTTGTAGGCGGTTATTTTATTTATGCCTCTATGTTTGCAGCGATCGGTGCAGCTTCCGGAGACGATATAAATGATGCACAATCCTTGACCATACTTGTTACCATTCCCATTTTATTGGCTATGTATGTTATGTTTCAGGCAATCCGGCTGCCAGATAGTTCGTTAGCAATGTTTGCATCCTTGTTTCCATTTTTTAGTCCAATTGTAATGCCTGCCATGTTGGCTTTCGATCCACCCTGGTGGCAAATTGCGTTGTCATTGGTCTTGCTTTTTGCGTTTAGTTATTTTATGATTTGGATTGCTGCACGGATTTATCGTACCGGAATTTTAATGTATGGTAAAAAAGCAAGTATAAAAGAATTGGGCAAATGGATTTGGAGAGGTTGATTCTAATTTCGTCCAATCTTTGCTTTATTAAACCATGAAAATTAGTGGATTCACCTTCATGAGGAATACAAGTACTTTGTATTACCCTTTTCTGGAATCCATCCAATCGATATTACCCATTCTAGATGAATTTGTAATCGCGATGGGAGATAACGATCCCGATGATCAAACAGAATTCTTGGTACGAGGATTAAATTCTGATAAAATTAAAGTTATCAAGACGTTTTGGGATTTGGATAAGTATAAAAATGGAACCATCTATGCGCAACAAACGGATTTGGCAAAAGAAGCTTGTACCGGTGATTGGTTGTTTTACTTACAATCAGATGAAGTGGTTCATGAAAACTATTTGGAACCCATTGTAACACATTGTAAGAACTATTTAATGGATTCCTCGATTGAAGGATTTTTATTTGACTACAAACATTTTTGGGGGGATTACAACCATTACATTCAATCGCATTGTTGGTATCCACAAGAAATTCGCATCATTCGCAATCGAAAGGATATTCATTCGTACGGGGATGCACAGTCTTTTAAATCAATTGAACATTTTGATTATGTAAACTATCGAACCAAAATAGGAACCCGAAAGTTGCAAGTAAAAAAAATACCCGCCTCCATTTATCATTATGGATGGGTAAGACCTCCTGAATGCATGCAAACTAAATCAAAAGTGATGGACGGTTTTTACCATGATAAACAAAAGGTACAAGCCAGTTACAATGCCAAACCGATGCATTTTGATTATGGAAATATGAGCAAACTCACACGTTTTAAGGAAAGCCATCCTGCAGTTATTCATTCATTTATTGAAAAATTTAATTGGGCAGAACAGTTAAACTATTCAAAGGATTACAAACCAAAACGGGCTTTGTTAAAACATGAAAAAATCAAATACAAAATACTCAGTTGGATTGAACAAAAATTATTAGGCGGCAAGCAATTATTTGGTTATTCGAATTGGGTGATTTTGAAAAACCAGTAATTCAAGAAGCGGACTTATTATGCTTCAAATTTTAGAAAATTTGAACTTACAAATTCCTAATATTTAATTTCAATTAATTCTGTTAAAGGCCTGGATTGGCAAGTAAGTATGTACCCCTGTTCGATTTCTTCTGGTTCAAGTGCCAGGCTAACATCCATATGCACATTGCCTTGAATAATTTTAGCCATGCAGGTAGAACACGCACCGCTGGAACAGGAATAAGGTGGATCTAATTTAGCATCTAAAATGCTGTCTAAAATCTTTTTATTACCAGGAACTTGAAGTTCGTGTGTTTTATTATTTAAATGTACAATTAAGCGAACTGAACTTAAATTTGAAATTTTAGAATCACTTGATGGATGCAGCGGTATTGTAAAGTATTCTGCATGCACCGCTTTAGGATCAATATTGGAAAGTAATAAATTTTCTTTAGTACCTTCTATAAAATCACCAGGACCGCACAGGTAGTATTGGGAATTTAAATTGCGAGGAGGATATTTTTCGAAGAATTTCTGAATAGAATCTTTATTGATGCGACCTTTTAATCCTTCCCAAATTTTCTTTTTACTTGCTAAAAAAGGAAGTAAATTTCCTTTTAATCTGCTTAATGTAAATTCAACATAAAACTGATCCTGATACTTTTTGCTTAAATCAATCAGCTGTTTATGAAACATAATGTCTTCTTCGGTTCGGTTTCCATAAAACAGGTAAACATTTGATTTTGGCTCATTTTCCAACAAAGATTGGATCATTGAAAAAATAGGAGTGATACCACTGCCTGCTGCAAAGAAGTAATAATTCTGTCTTTTTTCTGAATCTGGTTTAATAAAGAAATGACCTTCAGGACCTGATAATTCCAGGGAATCACCGGCATTAAGTTTATCAAAAATAAAATTTGAAACAATGCCATCATCTACTTTCTTAATGCTAATACTGATTTCATTCTGACCGGGGGCAGAACTCATCGAATAGGATCTGCGATATTCTTTGTCTTTAATTGTTAATTTAAGAGTCAGATGTTGACCCGGATGAAATGTATTAAATTCTTCAGGTAATTCAATTGCTTTGAAATGTAAGCTGACGGAATCTTTGGTTTCAAAGGTTTTTTCTGAGACCGGAATTTTGTAAAAATGCATGACCCTTAATCGATTTAATACAAAACCGATAAATCTATGATTTGTTTAGGCTGCAATGGAAATGGTTTATTTTTTCAACAAATCTCTGATTTCAGTCAACAGATCGTCTGTAGTGGGTTTAGGCAAACCAACAGGTTCTACAAATTTGATTCGGTTTACAAACTTTATAATCAAAAACATTACAAATGCGATAATAAGGAAATTGATGAATGCTGAAATCATCCGTCCATAAAGAATGGCAGACTCTGAAGTGGTCACTTTACCATCCGGACCTAAAATTTCAGGCGACAAGACCCATTTGGCTTGCGCTAAATCACCCATTTGAAAAATTTGGCCAACCAATGGCATGATGATTCCATCAACAAATGCTGAAGTAATTCCTCCGAATGCTGTAGCCATTACTAAACCGATGGCGATGTCAATCAAGTTTCCCTGAAGTGCAAATTTTTTAAATTCTTTAAACATGATCTATGTTTTAAATTAAAGAGCCACTCTTCAAAAATACAGTTAAAAAACAATTTGACTATGAATTCACCAATTCCTGGCGAATTTTATTTAAGGCAGAGCCTTCTTTTATCCATTGAATTTGTTGAAGGTTGTAGGTATGCGCAAGATCAAACGATTCTTCTGAACCATCAGAATGTTTCAATACCATTTGAAAGTTTTTACCTGGAGTCATAGAATCCAATCCAATTAAATCAATTTGATCATCCTGTCTTATTTTATCATAATCTGCCGGATCGATAAATGTTAAAGCCAGCATGCCTTGTTTTTTCAAATTGGTTTCGTGAATCCGGGCAAAGGACTTCACAATAACAGCTTTAACACCTAAATAGCGGGGCTCCATAGCAGCATGTTCACGCGATGAACCTTCACCATAATTTTCTTCCCCAAACACGACAGTTGATATACCTGTTTTTTTATACAATCGCGCCGAATCAGGAACGGCCGAATATTCATTACTTACAAAATTTAATACCTTGTTACTTTCGCCATTAAAAGCATTGATCGCTCCGATAAAACAATTGTTGGAAATATTCTCCAAGTGTCCGCGGAATTCTAACCAAGGGCCAGCCATTGAAATATGATCGGTAGTACATTTTCCTTTTGCTTTTATCAGAATGCGCATATTTAACAATTCTGACGATTGAATCGGTTGAAAGGGTTGTAGTAGTTGAATTCGTTGACTTTGAGGATTGACCAGGACTTCAATAAATTCCGAATTGGCAGCGGGAGCTTCAAATCCGGCATCAGCCACTTCAAATCCAAACACTGGAAGTTCTACACCAAATGGTGGGTCCAGTTTAACCAATTCGCCGTCTTCATTTTTTAAGAAATCCGTCAATGGGTTAAAGCTTAAGCTGCCTGCAATCGCAAGCGCCGTAACAATTTCAGGGGAAGCAACAAAAGCATGCGTACTGGAATTGCCATCATTTCGTTTTGAAAAATTGCGATTAAATGAGGTAATAATCGAATTTTTTCGGTTGGGATCATCCATGTGTCGTTTCCACTGACCGATACACGGGCCGCACGCATTTGCCAGAATCACGCCACCCATTTTTTCAAAAGATTCAAGGATTGAATCCCGATCCACGGTATATCGGATTTGTTCAGAACCAGGGGTTACTGTAAATTCTGATTTAACTTTTAAATTTTTAGAAACTGCTTGTTGCGCAAGAGATGCTGCACGAGATAAATCTTCATAAGATGAATTGGTGCAAGATCCAATCAATCCAACTTCTAGTTTATCCGGATAGTTGTTTTCTTTTACCGCTTTTGCAAATTGTGAAATGGGCCAGGCTAAATCGGGTGTATACGGACCATTAATATGAGGTTCCAAACGATCTAAATCGATTTCTATAACCTGATCAAAATAAGTAGCCGGATTTTGATAACATTCCGGATCTCCGGTGAGATCATCTTGAATTCGGTCACAAAGATCCGCAACTTCTGCACGATGGGTTGCCCTTAAATAGCGGCCCATCGATTCATCATAACCAAATGTTGAAGTCGTTGCACCAATTTCTGCGCCCATATTGCATATAGTTCCTTTCCCGGTGAAGGAAAGTGAACGAGCACCGTCTCCAAAATATTCTACAATGGCACCAGTACCCCCTTTTACAGTTAAAATTCCGGCAACCTTTAGAATAATGTCTTTGGAAGAAGTCCAACCCGATAATTTACCTTTTAAATGAACGCCAATAATCTTAGGCATTTTTAATTCCCAGGCCATACCGGTCATTACATCCACAGCATCCGCACCACCAACTCCTATGGCAACCATGCCAAGTCCTCCAGCATTGGGTGTATGAGAATCCGTTCCAATCATCATCCCACCAGGAAATGCATAATTTTCTAACACAATCTGGTGAATAATCCCAGATCCAGGTTTCCAAAATCCTATTCCGTATTTATTGGAGATCGATTTCAGAAAATCATAGACCTCTTTATTTTCACTATTTGCAGTACTTAAATCTCTGCTAGCCCCATTTTCAGCAAGAATTAAGTGATCGCAATGGACCGTTGAGGGCACCGCTGTTTTGCTTTTACCGCAGGTCATAAATTGCAATAAGGCCATTTGGGCCGTTGCATCTTGCATGGCCACGCGATCCGGGGCAAAAAAGACATAATCTTTTCCGCGCTGGTATTCTTTTAATGGAGAATCTTCGTGTAAATGGCTGTATAGGATCTTTTCTGTAAGCGTTAAGGGTCGGCCCAAGCTTTGTCTTATCAAATCAATGCGTTCACTCAGACGGGCGTAATGGCTTCTGAGCATATCTATATCAAATGGGGAAGTATTCATAAAATGGCTATTGGTTTAATTGATTTTGAATTCCATCAGGATCGATTATCCTAAAACAAACAATCAATTGATCGTTAGAGTTGGAAATAGGGCGGCAAAATTAAGCTTCGGGGCTCATTTTACAAAATAGGAACGGGGTCTTCTGACGTTGTATCTTTGAATATGCTTAAAAACGTTTTTATTTTAACTTCCTTGGTTTTGGTGTTTTCTTGCTCAAAACAAGAAGAAGGACAATTTCAATTGGAATATCGAATGAGTCTCGAACTGCCACCGGATGCAAATCCGCTTTTTACCCATGTATTTGAAAAGTCAATTGCTTCCGACTGGAACAATTTTTTAGCAGCTCACAATCTCAGTCAAACGGATATTTTAAAAATCAGGCCCAGGTCAGTGATTCTATCACCCGTTTTTAACAATGCCATCAGTTATGGTATTATATCAGAAGCTCATGCTTCCATGTATGATCTAAATGATCCGGGAGGATTGTTACCCATCGGGGATCTATACGATAACATCCGTTCAGATGATGAGCTGGTTTTATTACCAGGCCTTGCGGATGTAAAAGATTTAATAAAAAATGAGGAGTTTGTATTAAAACTGGAATTCAATTTGCGACAATTTCCAGGATCTGTATCGGAACATTTTCTTACCGTACAGTTTGATGTTTTTGTAAAATAAAAATTAAGGGAATCTCTAATAACTCCTTATACTTCGTTATGCGATTTTTTTAAACACCTCATTTACAGTAGTAAAATCAGCGTTTAAAAAAATCGCAAGCCTCGTCTAAGAAGTTATTAGAGGTTCCCTTAAGAATTAAGAATTGGTACTTGTGGCATTCTTAATTCTTAATTTTTAATTTTTAATTCTTAAATATCCCCTCTAGGGTTTTTTCATTTTATTCGCAAAATCACCGCCTTTAAATACACTCATTTTAGCAGGATCTACAAATTTATTCATTGCCATTCTTATTTGCTCTGGAGTCAGGTTGTTGATTTTGGATTCAAAATCTTCTGTAAATTTCATAGTTCTGCCAATATTTAACATTGAATTTAAAGTACCTGAAAGTTGAGCATCTTGAGATCTGCCCACTTTACGAGATTGCAGGTAACCGGATTTAGCATCTTTTAATTCTTGTTCGGTAAATCCTTCTTTAAGCATTTTTTCCAACTCTTCTTTATAAGCAGCTTCGAGGCGATCGCGATTTTCAGGAGCATAAATTGCGTAAATCATAAATCCGCCGCTTTTATCCTGAGAGTCAGCAAATAGCTGGGAGCCAACACCATAACTAATTCCTTCTTTTTGGCGGATTCTGGTTGCCAGTCGGCTGTTTAAAAACCCACCACCAAAAATATAATTTCCAAGTACCAATGCAGGATAATCCGGATCGTCATCACGAAGATTCAGATTCATACCAGCTAAAAACATGGCATTTGCTTTATCAGGAGTTTCTATGTTTTCATTGGTTGGTTTAACGTCTACATAAACATCTTCAAGACGTTTGTATGCATTTGCACTTTTCCAATTGGCTAGTTGTTTAGAAATGGTTGATTTTACTTCGGCTTCTTCAAAATCGCCTACAATGGCAATGGTAGCATTATTAGCTCCATAAAAATCTTTATAGAATTGTTTACAATCCTCCAATTTAACGTCTTTAATTGCTTGAATTTCTTCTTCAATTGTTTTTATATATCGAACATCATCTTTTGGATAAGGATTTAAATGCCTTTGAATGGCATTGCCAACCAATGCCTGAGGATCTGATTTTTGTTCTTCTGTTCCAGCCAATTCTTCATTGCGCAATTCTTCAAATTCTTTTTCATTAAACGCAGGTTGTTTTAAAACTTCCGTTACTAAATTCATAACTGCTGGTAAATTTTCTTTAGTTGTTTGAATGTTGACACTTAAAGTGCCCCCTGAACCAAAAAATCCAACACGTGCTTTCAATTTATCAAATTCATCTTTTATAGCTTGTCTGGATTTTGTTGTAGTGCCTTTATCCAACATACTGGCTGTAAAAGAACTGATCGTTGATTTGCCTTTTAAATTCATTTCATTGCCAAATCGAAGGGTGATGTTGGCATTGACTACATTTCCTTTTGTTGCTTTTGGAAGCAAAGCATATTTAATTGAATTGGCTTCTTGACCCCGATGGGTGCGGCTTTCAATATTAGCTGGAGATGGATCGAATTCTTCACCTTGTGCAACCAAAGGATCTCCTTTGTAATCTTTTACCAAGGCTTTAATATCAGGCGCTCCAGGAATTTCAGCACGATCAGGTTTTGCTTCTGGATAAAACATTCCAATGGTCCGATTGTCTGGTTTAAAATAAGTTGATGCAACGCGTTGTACATCTTCAGGTGTAATTTTTCGGATGTTGTCTCTATAAATAAAGGCCAACCTCCAATCACCCATTCCGATGTATTCACTGATAGACCTACCAACAAATTCGGTGTTTCTAAAAGATAATTCAAAATCTTTAATCTGTTTGTTTTTTGCACGATCCACTTCTTCTTTGGTTGGTGGATTTGTACGAATGTCGTCAAGTGTTTTAAGGAGAATGGTCCGAGCTTCTTCCAGTGAATTTTCTTTACGTACCTGAACGCCAAAATAAACAAAGCCGGGTTCTTTTAATGTAGCGCACCAACCAAATTGACTAGACGCTTTTTTGGTTTCTACTAACGCTTTGTATAATCTTCCGGAAGGTTCGTTGGTCATGATGTCAGCAAGGATGTCAGCAGCAGCTGCATCTTTGTGCGATCCGGGTGGTATGTGATATAAACAAGAAACGACTTGCACGTCACCAACACGTTTCAATACGACATTGCGTTCTCCATCTTGTGTCGGCTCATCGGTATAAGTAGGTATTAATTCACGACTTGGTTTTTTAAGTGGTGAAAAATATTTGTGAATCAACCACAAGGTTTTCTTTTCATCAATTTTACCTGCCACCATTAAAACGGCATTGTCTGGTTGGTAATATTTTTTATAAAATCCCTGTAAACGTTCGATGGGTACCTTTTCAATATCGGCACGCGCTCCGATGGTTGATTTTCCATAATTATGCCAGAGATAAGCTGTTGATAAGACCCGTTCCATTAAAATACTTCCTGGATCGTTTTCACCACTCTCAAATTCATTGCGCACCACAGACATTTCTGTATCCAGATGTTTTTTCGCAATAAATGAATTAACCATCCGGTCAGCTTCGAGATCCAATGCCCAATTCAGATTTTCATCAGTGGCTGCAAAGGTTTCAAAATAATTCGTACGATCATACCAGGTAGTACCGTTTGGTCTTGCTCCATGTTTTGATAATTCGTTTGGAATGTCCGGATGTCTGGGAGTTCCTTTAAAAACCATGTGCTCTAAGAGATGGGCCATACCCGTTTCTCCATAGCCCTCATGTCTGGAACCTACTTTATAGGTAATGTTTACGGTCACTGTTTGTTTGGATTGGTCAGGATACAATAATACCTGCAAGCCATTGGGTAAAAAGTACTCGGTAATTCCTTCAACGCTTGCACCTTTCGTAAAACCAGGGGGCATGCTTGAATAATCCATTGCAGTTGTTTTTGCTTTAGCAGGACCTGCTTTTCCTGCTTTGGATGGTTTGCCTGCTTGGCCGAAAACCAGGCCAAAATTTAAGGCCAAAATTAAGATTAATAAATAATTACGCATATGATTTTTATTTAATATAAATTTTTAACTACCTTGTCTCCTGCAAAATTACATCACATCTACGAATTATTTCGTAGATGATGTCTTTTTTTCTGAAATGCCCAGTCCGAATAGTGCAAAATCGTATTTCACCGGATCCATTGGATCCAATGTTCTGCAATGGGCACTTAATTCTAAAACAGCGTTCCAATCCGATTGTTTGCGGGTTAACATACCCAACTTTCGGGCATTTTTCTCGACATGAACGTCTAAAGGCATTAATAATTGTGAAGGCTTTATGGTTTTCCAAATTCCAAAATCAATTCCTTGGGGATCCGATCGAACCATCCAACGTAAAAACATGAGCAACCGTTTGCATTTTGAATTGGATTCCGGGGATGCTATGTGCTTTAAACATCGTTTTGCCGGATTGCAATATTTTATAAAATTTGCTCTGAATCGAATGAGTGATGGACCGACATGTTCTTCATCTTGTAACGAACCGTTTGTGAATGCGGATTCTAAACTGGTATGTTCCTTATAATAGTTTTGAAAAAATTCTAAAAAGTATAATGCATCCTCCCCATTAAACGTGCGATGTACAAATTTTAAAAAGGGCTTTCTTTCTGATTCAGTATGATGGATAATAAATTCATATGGTTTTTGGTCCATCCATTCCAATAATTTTGTACCACTTTGGAGGATGGATTTGCGATTTCCCCAAGCCAATAATGCGATCCACAAACCACTGATTTCAATATCCTGTTTTAATTCAAATCGTTTGGGAATTGAGATCGGATCCAGTTCAATAAAATCGCTTTGATTAAATTGACTAACCAATTGATCCAGATAAATTTTTAAGTCGAAGGGCTTTGCTTTCAGTAAAATGTAGATTTATTCTAAAATGAATTGAAAGCTCCAAATACCTAATTATATACTTTTAAGTATTTGGAGCATGGAATTATTTTACAAATATTTTTTTATACAATCGATTTTTATAATGTAATTCTAATAGATACACTCCGGAAGCTAATTCTTCCGTTAGAATGTGCAATTGATTTCCTTTTGAAATTAAATTCGTATGAATGTCAAACAAGCGCCAGGTGATATCAGGATTCGAATTATTTAAAATTTCAATGTGCAATTTATTTTTTACAGGATTCGGATAAATCAGAATGGATTCAATTTTTTTCAAATCCTCATTTCGAATGATAACAGGAACCGTAAAGTCAAGACGGGTTTCACAACCATTTTGATCATAGACATAAACCCAGTAATCTCCTGGTGCCAAATTCATTATAGAATCTGTTTTTTCTCCGGTACTCCAAAAATAAGTATAAGGCATCGTACCACCATTTACCGTTGTTTTAGCGCTTCCATTCTGACCACTGCTCCCAACTATATCAAGTTGAACAAATAATAATTCAGGTGAACGGACTTCAATTTCTGAGGTGGTTTGACAGCCATTGGCGTCTCTGGCGAAGACCGTATATTTACCAGCTTTCAAATCAACCAATTCCGTAGTATTTGGACCATGGCTCCAGTTTATTAAAAAGGGTGAAGCACCGGAAATAAAATCAATAAATAATTTTCCATCTTCTTTTCCGAAACAACTGACGTCAAAAACCAAGGAACTGATTTTTACCGAGTCGAGGTTTTTTAATTCAATCTCTTTCTCAAATTTACAACCACTGGAATCTTGTACACTCAAATGGTAGGTACCGGATGGCAGTGCGGTGATTCGTGCTTCCGTTTTACCATTAGACCAATTGTATTGATAATTTTGACCGCTACCACCTAGTACAGTTGCTTCCAATGAACCGCCAACTTCAGGACATGCAGGTGTAGTAATAAATTCTATATCCAGTGCAGGATTCACTTTTAATTCTACATATTCTGTACTATCACAACCATTTACTGCTTGAAAATGAAATTGCAAATTCGTATCTCTAGTATAGGCGACATTTCTAAAACTGTCAGCATAACAAATAAATTCCAGGTGATCGCTTCGTTTGTTATCCAGAATGTTTAATTGTGTTTGAACGATGCTGTCGCAAGCATTGTAAGAAAACAAACTATCCGTATACAAACCACTTTTCGTATATACATTCTTTCCAACGGAAATGGATTCTCCATCACAAATGGTAAATTCCTGTTGGTAATGGGTATTGTAATGATATAGATTTATGGTGTGACTTGCTTTTTGATTTCCACGGGTCACTGTTACGGAAAGTGGACCCACTTGATTTGCAGAAATGCTTTTTGTGGTATCACCGGTTGACCAGTTATATTTTGCATTTCGGATTTTTGTATCAAATAATTTTGATTGCCCATCACATACAGGAATATCACAACTTGTAACGGAATCTTTGCTGCGCCAGGAAATCACGATGCTGAATTGAACTTTTGCATCCACCCCATTATCAAATTTATTGTCATTGGTTGTAAAATACCAGGTTCCTTTAGGATTGAATTTTCCCAGAATCCGTTTATAAGTTTTAATTCCTTTAAATGTAGCGGGTTCTGATGCATTGGGTGTATATCGGGCATTGGATATATCAATTGTTGGCGGACTTTGATACGCAGCAATGATATCGCGCGTCCAGGAAGTGCCTTGCGGCTCAATTTTCATTTGCAATTCAACCAATACATCCCGTCCCCATTGCGGAACATTTTTATACAAACTATCCGGTACAAACAAACTATCAGATTGTACACCCTGATCTGCATTCATTGTGACACTAACAACAAAAGAATCTCGTTGACCAGGAATTATTGGACAACCCAGATTTACCAAAAAGTCAGAAATAATAATAGTATCAGGTTCAGAAAATTCAGTACAGCGATCAGAAACAGCCAGTTTATAAATTCCACTATAACTTGGTTTTAATATTGAATCCTTTGGTAAGGGCATCAGGTAATCGTAATGAAACCAATCGTAGGTATAGAGTGATTTTAAAGGTCGCGCCTTTAATAAGATGGTATCTCCTTCAAAATAAGGTGTTGGAAGACTTTCTACAATATCCGGAACAATCCGGTATGACAGGCAGGATCTGTTTTCAACATTTGAACGAATAAGATTTCCGGGTTCTATTCCAAATCCTTTGGTGAAATTAATTCCAACTCCGGTAAGATGGCAGTAACTCATGATGGTCCCCCCTCCATTGGGAGTTGGCCCAGGAGCACATAAATTGCCTTCCGGAGCCTGGCAATTATCTAAAGCAGTATTCCGGTTAGGACCCCACTGGCAGGCATGTGTATGAGGGGAGCCTAAATTGTGACCCATTTCATGAGTCATCACCTCCACACTCCAGGAATAGGTAGGTAAAACGGAATACGAATTATAAACGAAAGCAAATGAATGCGGTCCCGATTGTCCGTTGTAGGGTTGACACAGGGTACCCAACCAGGCGATGCCCCCTTGTTGTTGAGGAGGATAGGTCGATACCAATTGGGCTAAATTTCCGGTAAAATTATTTTTGCGATAGGAGGTATAGTGAAAAATAATGGACTGTAAATCGGTGTGTAAGAATGGATCCGGAGTGGTCCATACAAAGATCTCAGAAATTTCCAGTGTAATGTACTCGTTGTAATAAAGGGTTTTAACCACATTGAACAGTCCGGAAATATAGGTGGTGACCTGGTTTTTTTGACTGCTGCGATCCGTGTACATCCTGTAATCACATTCCAGAAAAACCTTGACACTTTTACAAGCATTGTCAAACATACTGTCTGGAACAAATTGAAGATTTTTTAAGTTTTTTGGTGATTCAGGCAATGCATCAGAACCACATTGGAAGCCCGAGTTGACCGGCAATTCGTTTTCATAATAGAGAACATGAGCAGGTTCATTTTCTGTTACTGAATTTTGAGGAATCAATTTTCCGAGAACCAGATTTCCTTTTTCAGGTATGGAAAGCACCCCCATAATTTCACTTCCGGAAATTGTGATGGCAGCAAAAGAACCCGGCCTGTTTTGAATAATACCTCTATAAAATAGGGCCTGCTGAGGCATAGGTTCTCTGAGATCGGGTCGATCTGAACTAATGACACCAGCATCCGGACTGTAAATGTCCTGACGAATTAACAACAGTTCAAGTTTTTGCTGATGGCCGTCCTGAAGTTCAAATTGAAGGTAAGCAGGTGCTTTTGTGAGGACTTCCTGGATGGCAGTATTTTGAAGTGTAGAGAAAGAAGACCCGGGCATGGATTTTACAAAATCAGGGCGTTTAAAATTTGGAAGAGATTGCAAAAGCTCCATTTTGTGGAATTCAGGATTCTTCTTCAATAGGACCTGCATTTCATTCCAAATTCGGGAAGCTTGGACGGAATAAAAACCCAAGAATAGAAAAAAAGCAAGCGGTAGTATCCTGATTAAACGCATGGAAGGTATTTTTTGTAAAGATCTGTTTTTCCTGGAAATTGTTTGAGTATAAGCTAAAGGGAAGTTTTAAAAACCTTGTTAACCTTGCCAACCAATTATATGAATCCACTCATTCATGAATCAAGCCTTATAAAAAGAATTGTAAACCAAGCAAAAAACTAAAAAAAGGGCCTTTTACATCCTAAAATTAATAGCAAGAAGTCTGAAAACATTAAAATCCAGCATTTGGAGCTGATTCTCAGACCTTGAAATGTTATTTTCAGGCAATTAGCCATATTGAAAAAGACGCATGTGTAATTTATATGACAACTTAAGCCCATTATTTGAACGAATTGCCTATAAAATTGAGCTTAAATCGTTATTTGAAAAAAATAATTTAAAAATAATTACATATTAACAAAAAAACATATATAAATTTGTTCTGTTGTAAAAATACAATTATGCAAGGATGGAAAAAAATCATGTCTCTGGCCGACGCTTACAAGGCCGAGATCAAAAGACTTCAGCTTGTTAAAAACGGGATTGAAGCGATGGTAACCACCAAAGCCCTGTTAAATAAGGCCAGTGCGGACCTTTATGTAAAGGAAGGGCAATACGAAATCGCTACAATCCTATTGTTTGAAAATGAGGAAGATTGAGCCGGTTTAGAAGCTCAGTTGGAAGTTTTTATTGTAGATATAGACCAGGAGGCTTATAAATAAGAAAAGGAACAACAGGAAAAAAATAAAGCATTTTCCTTTACTGCCCTTTTTCAATTGCTGGATTTCCATGATTTGCTTTTAGTTCCGCAAAGTAAATTAATATTTAATTATTATACAAGGGTCATAATGTTTTTATTATTTATTTGAGTGTCAATTTATTCGTACAATTAACGCGCTATGCAAATATTTCAAGGATTCAATAAATATAGAATAAATCAGTCCGCCAGGAAATCAATTAATCTGATCTCATTCATTCTATGAGTATAAAATAAATAGATCGTTACCTGAATAGCTTCTTTGATTTAAATAAAATTGAATTTGGTAAGTTTCATTTGTTGCATGTCAATTTTCAAAACTATTGTTTTATAAATAAGGTTGAACTCCTACCGGAATTATTTTCTGCTTTGATAAAGTATGAACCTGCCTTGTAATTGTGCAGCGGCATAATTACTTGCTCCCCTTGTAGATAAGAAGAAAATTCATCCATAATTTTCCCATCACTCGAAATAATCTGATACTTGGTTTTTTCATCAGATGAATTCACAAGTACAAAATAATTACTTGCGGGATTTGGAAATATTTTTAGTTCGTCTTTCGATCCTGGATTTTTAGTGCTTACTATGTCACATCCGGGTATTAAACAGCCATAATCATCTACTCGAAGAAGCCAGGGCATGAAGTAGGGTTCTTTAAATTTTTCGTAAGCTTCTCCATTAAATGACTCCGCGCCAATAATATATCCGCCGCCAGGGAATGATTTAATATCGTGTAGCAAACCATGATCATAACCATTTCTTATCCTATAATATCTTTTCCATCCAATTTGATTGGTACTATCAATTTTGAGGATAGTAAGAACATAATGTGTTATCAATGATGTATCAAGCCGAGCTAAAGAATCAATGTAGTTAATAATCGTATCTTTTCTAACCGTGAAGCCACCTACAATAATGCCTTTTTCATCATTCGAATTAATAACCTTTTCAAATGTTTTGAGTGACGCTGGGGTACTCAAGCTTGTATCGTAGTTCAAATTAATATATCCCATGAAATTAAAGTCGGAATCTAAGATTTGAATTATTCCATAACCCATATTAGCATAGGGATATTGAGGTTCATTCCAATTGTAATTAGAGGAAAGATATAACCACCCTTTTTTATTTTCAACAATATCATAAATTTGATTAAATCCTTCTTCTGTCAAACTGGAAGTGTAAACATTCTTAATATTTCCATCCGAATCTAATTTATAAAGTAAACTTTGATATTTTGCTTTCCAGCCAACGCCAGTATAATCATTAAATCCTACTCCAACATAAATATTGCCACTCAGGTCTGAATATGCAGAAAAACAATGATTATTAAAAGTATTAAATGGCTCTTTTCCTATAACTGATTGCCAAATAATTTTTCCAGATGTATCTATTTTCGTGATTTGTATTTTATAATTATAACCTGCTGAATCAATTGCTATATCGCTTGCAGTTATCAAACAATCTTCAACTGTGGCAACCAAATTTCCTCTTAAAATATCACCGTTATTAATTTTACTATTTTTAATTTCTAAAACATCCTGTTTTCTGGTGAATCTATTAAATTTGAGGATTGATTGCTCGCGGTAAAAATTATTAAATGAGGTATAGAAAGTAATCCCATCCCAAGTATGGATTCCTTCTGGGTAGAAATAATTGTATTTTTCAGAGTCTTTAATGTGATAATATTCCAAGAGATCGCCATTAAGAGCAAAAACAAAAAAAGCTGTCCCCTCAATATTTTTGTATGTCGTATCAGTTGAATAACCAAATGCATAAATAAGACTATCAGTAGGAAAAACTGCGGTTAGATAATTAGGCCATTGATTTACTAAACCTGTACCATCCTCTGGCACAGTATAAACTTTACTAAATAGGTCCTGAGACTCTACTGTGCCTCCGGCAATTAATAGGAAAATTAGAATTTTAAGGTTCATTGATTTTAAAAAGGATGAAATCGGAATAAAAATAAGCTTTTCATCTTAATTATTTATTCCGACTCATCATTTATTTGAGTTGCTCATGCCTCCGAGATAAATTCTGTTGTTAATTAAACCATCCATACTTTCACCCCAATAACATGTTTCTTTAATGCCATTGTAAGTTCTTGCTTGATTTTGAATATTAAATTTGGAATCTAGTTTAAAGAGTTCAACACTTTGAGTATCTGATTGACATCCTGTAACAGCAAAATAAAATGAATTGCTCCAACTAGGAACAAATAGACTTGTTGGACCACATTGCTTAAAAAACCAGGGAGACTCAATAGAATCAATAACATTCAAATTCTTATCAATTTTCAAATTAACAGACCCAGAACCAATAAAGCCCTCTGAAATTTTATCTTTGTCAATGTCATCAGCCATACTGCTGGAAATTCCTGGTTGATAAAATTTATAATTAATAAAATTTTGATTCCAATCTAAATGGATGAAAAGATTTAACCATATACCACCAGTAATTGGTGCTGGATATTTGGATAAATTGACTGATGCTACAATACCATCTTTCTCTAAAGTAGTTCCCATGAACCAATAGGGCTCAATATTGGCAGGTAAGTCGATGATATATTCTTTAGTAATTTCAAATTTAAAGTTTAAACTAAGTATTTGTATTTGAAATTGATTTGGTTTGGATTTTAATGATAATGCCCCTAAAGTTATATTTCCAGAATCCAAACTAAAAATTCTAAAAATTTTGGAATTGTATAAAGGGTATTCAATTTTTAGTTCCTTAATTAAATTACAACTTGAATCTATTAATACCAATTTGGAATATCTAAATGAAGGATTTAAACTATAATCCCAATTTATAGAACAAAAAACCAGATTGCCATCTTTGCTTTCATCAATATGCATAATTTGTTCATGAGAACTACTATCGCTATTTGAATAGCAAAATATTGATTGAGATTGGATTTCATTTATTAAAAATCCCCAAAATATAATGAGTCTAATATTATTCATCGGGACAATCAGTAAATGGTAAATCTAAAGCTAATGGAGCAACATCCATTCTTATTCCAATCCTAGCATTAAGTTGCCATTCTTCATTAGTGCACTCTGAACAAAGGTTTTTATAATGATTAATTGCCAGGACCATTAGTTTTTTATTTTTATTAGATTCAATACAATCAAAGTAGGCCCCTACGTTATTCATATACCAATTCATTTCTTGAAATTCAATAAAATGAATAGCTTACCAAATATTTCCTTGTCTGACCATGTTACATCAATAAGCAGAATTATAATTAATATCCTAAAAATATTGTAAGGAATAAAATGTTTTTAAATTGAAAAATTAGAATGAATTTAAACTCAAATCGCCTTACATTTTTCCTTCAACCATTTCTTTTCACTCGCATCTAAATGAGGTGCGATGCGGTTATAAACTTCTTTATGGTAATTGTTTAACCAGTTGATGCATTGTTTTGTCATCATCGGACTGTGCACCAGTTTTAAATCAATTGGAAACAAAGTAACCGTTTCAAATTTTAGATAATTGCCCTTTGCACTTTTAGTGTGGAGGCTATTGATCACCAGATTTTCAATTCGGATTCCATGGGATCCTTCTTCGTAATATCCGGGTTCGTTAGAAGTAAGCATGCCTTCCAGCATTTCACTTTGGCCGCGTTGATTCCAGCTGGTGACAAAACCCTGAGGAGGCTCGTGTACATTCATAAAATAGCCGACCCCATGTCCGGTTCCATGACTGTAATTCAAGGACATATTCCATAAATATTGACGCGCCAGGATGTCAAGTTGGATACCTTTAGTCCCTTCCGGAAAAATGGCATCTGCCAGGGCGATATGTCCCATGAGCACTGCGGTATATTGTTTTTTACTTCTGGCGCCGGAGCGCTCAAAGCAATGGTCCGGGTGATGTCCGTTGTTCCGTCCTGGTATTGTCCGCCGGAATCTACCAATAAGATGCCCTTGGCTTTGATGGTGGCCGATTTTTTGGCATCCGGTTTATAATGTATGATGGCACCATTTGCCTGATAACCAACGATGGCGTCAAAACTTTCCCCCACATACAAAGGCTGTTGACTTCTGAATTCCATGATTTTCATGGCAAATTCATGTTCTGAGCAATTTTTGGATTTTTTCAACAGATTTTCCAGCCATATAAAGGCTTTTACCAGTGCAGCTCCGTCTTTTTCCATGACTTTTCGAATGTGTTCAATTTCCGGCTTGCTTTTAATGGCTTTCATTTTCATCACCGGACTGACATCGCTGAGAAGACTGCCTTCAGGAAACTGAATGGCGAGTTTCGCATTCATCGTAGATGGATCTATTAAAATCTTTTTACCCGGTTTGATGGCTTGAACCACCGATTTTATCGTAAAATAGTTTTTTACATGGACTCCGTCTTCTGCCAGTTTTTTCTCCAAGGCTTCCGGAAGTTTGTCTGGTGGAATGAATAAATCACAATGATCCATGGTTACCAGCAAATAGGAAGTAAATACCGGATTGCAATGCACGTCTTTTCCTCGTAAATTCAACAAATAAGCAATTTCATCCAATGCAGAAAGCAAGATGTAATCGGCTTTTTGAAGTTTGAGCTGTTCGCGAAGGCTTTTTAATTTGAGCTCGCGGGATTTGCCTGCATATTTTACAGCATGTTCATAAATGGGTTCGGGGCTCAGCGCAGGACGATCTTCCCAAATATCCTGCATTAAATCTCCACAATCTTTCAAGTGTAGTCCTTTTTCGGTTAGTTTCTTATCAAAAGCACGAATTTGAGCCAGTGAAAAACACCAAAAATCACATCCTACGGTCTGACCGGATTTAAGCTGACTGCAGATCCAATCCATATATTCGGCCTGGGCTTGAGCCAGCAGTTTATGAAGTGTGACACCACTTCCTTTGAGTTCGAGTTCTGCTTGTAAAAAATAGCGGGAATCTGTCCAAAGTCCGGCATGGTCGGCAGTCACCACCACGGTTCCGGCGGAACCATGAAATCCTGAAATCCAGTAACGGCCGGCCCAATATTCCGGCACATATTCACTTTGGTGGGGATCCGCTGTCGGGATAATGTAGGCATCTACTCGAGCCTTGTTCATTACGGTTTTTAAAGCGGCAATACGGGGAGGAATCAGGCTTGTCATATGAAGATATATTAAATATTTTTATAATATGTAGTTATTTTCTTTACATTTGCCATGCAATGTTACGATTTTCCGGTAGCAAAATCTCAATCATTCCTTATTTTATAAGGATTTGATACCCGTTTTTTGAGAACTAAGCCCGGGATTCGATTGTTCATTCAGATAGTATAGCGCACATGATTAAGCAGCAATTAAGCCAAAGTCTTTTACAAAAACTTTCCCCACAGCAGATTCAGCTGATGAAACTATTACAGGTTCCAACAGCGATTCTCGACCAACGCATCCAAGAAGAAATCGAATCCAATCCGGCTTTAGAAGAAGGCAATGAATACGATGAAAATTACGATGCTGATTTAAAAGAAGGCGTCAATGATCAGGACAATGAATTTGACTTGACGGAGAAAGAGCAATATGAAAAGGAAAGTCAGGATGAGTTGATGAACAGCGACAGTTTCGATGACTATTTAAACAATTACATGGATGACAATACAGCATCCTATAAGTATAAAACCGATGATTATGGGGCACACGAAGAAGAACATCGCAGTTTGCCCATTGCAGTTGAAAATACCTTTCATGACCATTTGCGCAGGCAAATTGGTTTATTAAAACTGAAAGACGAAAATCAATTTAAAATTGCAATGCAATTGATTGGAAGCATCGATGATGATGGGTATTTAAGACGAGAACCCAATGCGATTATCGATGATTTGTTATTTTCCCAAAACATAGTCGTTACGGAAAAAGAAATACTGGAGCTGTTGTATAAAATCCAATCCTTTGATCCGCCCGGTGTTGGAGCCAGAACGCTTCAGGAATGTTTGCTGTTGCAGATTCGGGTTAAAATTAAAATCGCAACAAGTAAAATTCAGTTGAAAGTATTAAAGTTAACCGAGTTTATTCTTGAAAAATATTTTGAAGAATTTACTAAAAAACACTATACCAAATTGCAGCGCGTTTTAAATCTCACCGAAGCACAATTGAAAGTAGCTGTAAATGAAATTATAAAACTGAATCCGAAGCCCAGTTCAGGATATGTAGATCAATTACCTACAAATCTGGTTGCTGGTCATTTTATCGTACCGGATTTTTCTATCGTAAATCGAGACGGAGAATTGGAATTAAGTTTAAACAGCCGCAACGCACCGGATCTCCGGATCAATGACCAATATTTGGACATGTTGCGGCACTATAAAGACCATAAGAAAACGGGCAATTCAAATAAGCAAGAAAAAGAAGCCATTTTATTTATCAAACAAAAGATTGAAAGTGCCAAATGGTTTATTGATGCCATCAAACAACGGCAGGATACGTTGTATAAAACCATGTATTCCATCATGCAGTATCAGCATGATTATTTTATGACCGGAGATCAGAAAAAAATCCGGCCCATGATATTAAAGGACATTGCAGAAATCACTTCATTAGATATATCAACGATATCGAGAGTTGCCAACAGTAAATTTGTACAAACTGAATTTGGAACCAAACGATTGAAAGATTTCTTTTCAGAGTCGATGCAAACGGAAGAAGGAGATGAAGTATCCACGCTGGAAGTCAAAAAAATACTTTCCGATTTGGTTCAGAATGAAAGTAAGCGCAAACCGCTCAGTGATGAAAAATTAAAGAATCTATTGATGCGCAAAGGCTATAACATTGCCAGGCGTACCATTGCAAAATACCGCGAGCAAATGAACATCCCTGTAGCCCGTTTGCGCAAGGAACTTGTCTAAGAAACATTTAAATAATATTTACCTGTTGAAGGGAATGTAATGGCTGATCCCGTTAATTGAGAGCTTCTCGTTTAAAACGAAGGGTTTATTAGAGGGCACTGAAACGTTTCGTTGTTTAATTCAATTCAGCTAAATTTTTATTTTTTAAAACCCGATAGTTTTTGTTCAACCGCGGCTCTGGAAATGAACAAGCACCTATCATTTAGGATACTTGTCCTATTTTTGGCATCTGAACGATTGTAAATTGTGAGAAATCCCACCATTTCTAAAATAGCTTTCTATTGGATTCCCGCTGCGATGATCCTTGTAGGGTATCCCTTTATCGGATTTGATATTATTGCGGGTGGATTTGAAAGCCAGGGAAACCAGCTCGTATCCATGCA